>NZ_JBIROU010000002.1:257027-705928 GCF_044332325.1 Streptomyces sp. NPDC017095 | reverse complement strand
CGCCGATGGTACTGCAGGGGGGACCCTGTGGGAGAGTAGGACACCGCCGAACAATTCTTGAGGAAACCCCCGCACTCCGGTGCGGGGGTTTTCTGCGTTGTACGGCCTTTGCATGGCCTTTCTGCCCCGAAAAATGGGGCGGTGGCGGACGCGGCCAGAAGCCTCAGAGCCGGCCCGCCGCTTTCAAAGCCAGATACGCGTCCGCAAGGGCCGGCGCCAACTCCTCCGGAGTCGCGTCCACCACCGTCACCCCGTGACGGCGGAGCTGTTCCGCGGTGCGCTGGCGCTCGTTCTGCGCCTGCGCCGCTGCCGCCGCCTCGTACACGGCCTCCGGAGTCCCGCGGGCCTGGGCCATACGGGCGACATACGGATCCGCCACCGAGGCCACCAGAACCGTGTGCCGCTGTGTGAGCTGCGGAAGCACGGGAAGCAGCCCCTGCTCCACCGGTGCCGCGTCCAATGTCGTCAGGAGCACGATCAGAGACCGACGGGGCGCGGCGCGCAGCGCGGTGGCGGCGAGGCCACGGGCATGCGTCTCCACCAGTTCCGGTTCCAGCGCGGCCATCGCGTTCACCAGAGAAGGCAGCACGTCCCCCGCCGACCGGCCCTGCACCAGGGCGCGTACCCGGCGGTCGTACGCCAGCAGTGCCACCCGGTCACCGGCGCGTGAGGCGAGCGCGGCGAGCAGCAGGGCGGCGTCCATCGAGGCGTCCAGCCGCGGGACGTCGCCCACCCGGCCGGCCGAGGTGCGGCCCGTGTCCAGGACCAGCAGGATGTGCCGGTCCCGCTCGGGCCGCCAGGTGCGGACGGCGACCGCGGACTGCCTGGCCGTGGCCCGCCAGTCGATCGAGCGGGTGTCGTCTCCCGGGACGTACTCGCGCAGACTGTCGAACTCCGTCCCCTCGCCCCGGGTCAGCGCACTGGTGCGGCCGTCCAGTTCCCTCAGTCGGGCGAGTTTCGAGGGTAGGTGCTTGCGGCTCGTGAACGGGGGCATCACCCGTACCGTCCAGGGCACGGTGTGGGCGCCCTGGCGGGTGAACAGCCCGAGGGGGCCGTAGGAGCGGATGGTCACGCGGTCGGCCTGGCGGTCGCCACGGCGGGTGGGGTGCAGCCGGGTCGTCACGCGCCGGCGCTCGCCCGGGGGCACGGTCAGCCGGTGCCGGGACGCCTCCGCCTCGGTGCCCGGCTGCCAGCTGCTCGGCGGCCAGGCGTCGCGGAGCCGGGCGCGCAGCGGGCGGTTGCCGGGGTTGGTGACCGTGAGCGTCACGTCCGCGGTCTCGCCGAGACGGACGGTGGTGTCACCGGAGCGGGTCAGCCGCAGCCGGCGTACCGGTGCGGCCAGGGCCCAGTCGCAGGCGCAGGCCAGGGCCAGGGAGCCGTTCACCGCGAGGATGCCCGTCCAGCCTGGTTCCAGGATGCCGACGGGGAGGGAGCCGAGGGCCGCGAGGAGGGCGGCGCGGCCGGTGAGTGCCATCAGCGGGGGACCGGGACGTGGGCGAGGATGGCGTTGACGACCGAGTCGGCGGTCACACCCTCCATCTCCGCCTCGGGTCGCAGCCGGACACGGTGCCGCAGCGTCGGCAGGGCCAGGGCCTTCACATCGTCCGGGATGACGTAGTCGCGGCCCGTCAGCCAGGCCCAGGCGCGCGAGGTCGCGAGGAGGGCGGTGGCGCCGCGCGGGGAGACGCCGAGCGAGAGGGACGGCGACTCGCGGGTGGCGCGGCAGAGGTCCACGACGTAGGCGGTGATCTCGGGTGACACGGCCGTCTTGGCGACCGCGGCGCGGGCCGCCGCCAGATCGGCGGCTCCGGCGACCGGCCGTACGCCGGCGGCGCTGAGGTCGCGCGGGTCGAATCCCGAGGCGTGCCGGGTCAGGACGTCGATCTCGTCCTGGCGGGAGGGCAGGGGGATGGTGAGTTTGAGCAGGAAGCGGTCGAGCTGGGCTTCGGGGAGCGGGTAGGTGCCCTCGTACTCGACCGGGTTCTGGGTCGCGGCGACGAGGAACGGCTCGGGAAGCGGCCGCGGGGTGCCGTCGACCGTGACCTGGCGTTCCTCCATGGCCTCCAGGAGCGAGGACTGGGTCTTGGGCGGGGTGCGGTTGATCTCGTCCGCGAGGAGCAGGTTGGTGAAGACCGGGCCGGGCTGGAACGAGAACTCGGCGGTGCGGGTGTCGTAGACGAGGGAGCCGGTGATGTCGCTCGGCATCAGGTCCGGGGTGAACTGGACGCGCTTGGTGTCGAGTTCCAGTGCGGACGCGAGGGCGCGGACGAGCAACGTTTTGGCGACTCCGGGGACTCCTTCAAGGAGAACGTGTCCACGGCACAGGAGGGCGACGACGAGGCCGGTCACGGCGGGGTCCTGGCCGACCACGGCTTTGGCGATCTCGGTGCGCAGGGCTTCCAGGGAGGCGCGGGCGGTGTCCGCGTCCCCACCCCGCGCGGCGTTGTCAGCGGTCGGGTCCGTCATGAACGGCGTACCTCTCTTTCGAGGGCGTCGAGTTGGTCGGTGAGGGCGATGAGGGCCGCGTCGTCGCCGGGCGGCGGCCCGAAGAGAAGGGAGCGCAGGGGCTGTCCGTCGCGGGTGAGGCGGGCGGACACCGCGGGCAGCAGCGCCTCGGGCGTGTGCGCCTGGGCGAGGGGGACGCCGACGAGAGGGGCGAGGCGCAGGCGGGTGGCGGAGCGGAGAGCGGCCGAGGCGCGGTCGCGGGCGTCGGCCTTGCGGTAGAGGCGGGCGCGGCCCTCGGTGGTCTCGGAGGCGCGGATCGCGACGGGGAGTCTCTCGGGCACGAGCGGGCCGAAGCGGCGTGCCCGCCAGAAGGCGGCGAGAGCCGCCGCGACGAAGAGTTGCAGGGTGGCCCACAGCCAGCCCGAGGGGAGCAGGTCGAAGAGGCTCTTCCGGTCGCCGGCTGTGGTGGCGGAGGAGTCGGCGAGCGAGGGGAGGTACCAGACCAGATGAGGGCGGGAACCGAGGAGTTGCAGAGCGAGCGAGGCGTTGCCCTGCTCGTCGAGGCGGTCGTTGTAGAGGATGTCGGGCGCGCCGAGCACGACCGTGTCGCCGCCCCCGGAGGCCGCGGGGACGCGCAGCAGGGTGGCGAGGCGCTCGCTGGGGTAGCAGGACTCGGCGTCGAGGTGGGTGGTGGTGTAGCGGACGCCGCCGGTGTCGGCGGTGCCCGCGCGCCGGGCCTCGGGCAGGGCGCAGTCCGGGGCGAGCGGGGAGTCGTCGCTGGTGGCGGGGTCCGCGATGACCCCGGGAGCGAGGCGTTCGACGGACCAGACGCCGGCCGCGACCAGGATGGTGCGTCCGCCGGAGGCCGCGGTCGCCGTGTGCAGTTCGCTCTGCTGGCGGTGGGTCAGCAGGTCGGGCACGGCGACCAGCAGGGTGGTGTCCGGGCCGGCGGCCGAGCGGGCCGCGTCGAGGCGGGTGACCACGCGCGTGGACACGCCCCGCTGCGCCAGGAGTTCGGCGACGGCGCGGCTGCCGTAGGGGTCGGCGGAGCGTGGGTCCAGTTCGCCGTGGCGGGCGGTGGAGCGTACGGCGGCCATGGCGACGGCCGCGGCCAGGACGAGGACGACGGCGAGGATGATGCCGCGGGACCGGGTCCAGAGCCGACGGCCGGTGGGCGCGGTGGAGGTGCTCTCCGGCGGGGCCTCGGTGGTCACTCGGCCGCTCCCCGGCGGGTGCCGCCGGCCGGGCCGGCGGCGCCGTCGACGAGGGCCGGTCTGGTGCGTTGCAGGTCGCGGTCGAGTCCGGCCAGGCGGTGGTACGACGTCTCGCCGGCGCCGCGTCCGCCGTATGTGACGTCGTCGAACTCACGGGCGGCGGCGCGCAGTCGGTCCGCGTGGGCGGGCAGCACCCGGCCTGCCTCGGCGGCTGCTTCGTCGGCGGTGCGGCCGGGGCGCGCGTCGAGCAGGGCGCGTTCCTCCAGGGCCCGGACGATGGCGCGCATGCGTTCCTGGACGGCCTGGTTCCAGTGGCCCTGGGCCGCGTGCGCCTCGCCGGCCGCGCGGTGTTCGGCGGCGCTGCGGACCCGCTCGTCGAACAGGACCGCGGCGGAGAACGGCCGGCGGCGGGGTGTGCCGAGGCGCCACCACAGGGCGGCCAGGACGGCGATGACGAAGAGGATCACGACGAACAGGCCGGCCGCGCCGCCCGGGGTGGCCGAGGCGGCGGTGCCGAACAGCCGGCCGAGCCAGTCCCAGAACGCGTTCAGGGCGCGCTGGAGCAGGCTGGGGTCGTTCTCGTGGTACATCCGCTTGGCCAGCTCGCGCCGGGCCGCCTCCCGGGCGGGGTCCCGCGGGACGGTCACCGGCGGCTCGTCACCCGAGCCGCCGGCCGCCGGCAGCGCCCGGTGCGCCGTACGCCACAGACGCACGGCCGCGGCGGCGGTGCCCGACGGGATCGCCGCCGGGAGGACTCCCCCCGTGACGCTCACCGCATCAGCTCCCGGGGACGGGGCCGGGGGCGCCGGTGGCGTGGTCCCGGACACCGGCGGCGCGGGCCAGTTCGAGGTCGAGGGCTTCACGGCGGATGCGCTGGTCGATGTAGAGGAGCACGGTGACGCCGGCGCTGATCGGAAGGGTGAGCGTGGTGCCGATCAGGGAGCCGACGCCCCGGATGATCAGGAACACCCAGCCGACGTGTCCGCCGTCGGTGTTGAGGACGTCGGCCATGCCGTCGCCGCTCGCGGCGGCACCGATGACGGCGAACGGGATGGTCACGATCGCCGAGACGATGTTGGCGATCAGTCCGGCGAGCAACTGGATGCCGAAGATGCGCCACCAGGAGCCCCGCACCAGCTTGGCGGAGCGGCCCATGGAGGTCCGGATGCCCTGCCGTTCCAGCATCAGCGCGGGCGCGGCCAGGTAGTAGCGGACGCCCAGCCACACCGCGACCAGGACGGCGGCCAGGATGCCGAGGACCAGCAGCGCGGACCCGCCGGCGTCGCTGCCGCCGCCGGCCAGGACGAGGATGCCGGGCAGCGCCCCGACGGCGATCACCCCGGCGATGATCAGTCCGAGCAGGATGAGCAGACCGCACAGCCTGGACAGTTGCGGACGGGCCTCGCGCCAGGCCTCGCCGGTGCTGACCGGCCGGCCCAGCACGGCACGGCTGGTGATGGTCGTGAGCAGGGCGGTGGCGATGATCATGGCGGCCGCGGAGACCACCGTGACGAGACCGGTGCCGATCATGGTGTCGCGCAGGCTGCGGAACACCTCGCCGGGCGTGGCGGTCCGGCTGTCCAGTGCCGGGCCGGCGAGGGCGTCGTTGAGGACGAGGCCTTGCAGGACGACCAGGCTGGTCTCGGTGAGCAGGGCGACCGCGAGCGAGATGCCGAGGACCGAGCGCCAGTAGGTGCGCATGGTGGAGACGGCGCCGTCGAGGATCTCGCCGACGCCGAGCGGGCGCAGCGGGATGACACCGGGCTTGGCGGCGGGTGGCGGTCCGCCCCAGCCGCCGCCCCAGGTCGGGGGAGCGCCGTAGCCGGCGGGCGGGCCCGCGTAGCCGCCGGACCCCGGGCCGCCGGGGTGGTGAGCGCCGGGGTGCGGGCCGCCCCAGCCGGGGCCGGGCGGTGCGGGCGGCGGGGCCTGGTGCGGGCTCGGGGCACCGGTGGGTGCCGACCACTGGCCGGGTGGCGGCTGCTCCTTGGACCATTTCCCGCCCGGTCCCTGCGGTTCCGCACCCGGCTGCGGCGCGGGCTCGGCGGGGCCGGACGCGCCGGGTTCCCGCCCCTCGGGCGACGGGGCGGATCCGGGCGAGGCCCAGCCCGGAGTGTCTGTCATCGAAGCTCCTTCTCGGTGCCCGTCCGCGGTCGCCGCGGCGGGTTGGCAGCCATCGTGCCATGGGCCGGTCGGCGCGGGACCGGCCACGGTGAGGGCCGGACTCCTTCAATTGTCCGCCGGATCCGGGGAAGACTGTCGGCATGGCTGATCAGCAGGCGCGTACCGGTGAGGACAAGCGGCCGGCCGAGATACCGGCGATCCGATGGGAGGAGCCACCGGAAGGGCCCGTGCTGGTCCTTCTCGACCAGACGAGGCTCCCGGCCGAAGAGGTGGAGCTGGTGTGCACGGACGCGCCGGCGCTGGTGGAGGCGATCCGTTCGCTCGCCGTGCGCGGGGCGCCGCTGCTCGGGATCGCGGGCGCGTACGGCGTCGCGCTCGCCGCTGCACGCGGCTTCGACGTGTCGGAGGCGGCGCGCGCGCTGGAAGGAGCCAGGCCCACCGCGGTGAACCTGTCCGTCGGGGTGCACCGGGCGGAGTCCGCGTACCGGACGGCGCTGGCCGGGACCGGCGATCCCACCGCCGCCGCCGTGGCGGCGCTGGCCGCGGCGCGGGCGCTGCACCGGGAGGACGCCGAGGCCAGCACCCGGATGGCGGCGCACGGTCTGGCGCTGCTGGAGGAAGTGCTGCCGGCCGGCGGGCACCGGATTCTGACGCACTGCAACACCGGGGCGCTGGTGTCGGGCGGGGAGGGTACGGCCTTCGCGGTGGCGCTCGCCGCGCACCGGACGGGCCGGTTGCGGCGGCTGTGGGTGGACGAGACCCGTCCGCTGCTCCAGGGCGCGCGTCTGACGGCGTACGAGGCGGCCCGCAGGGGCATGTCGTACACCCTGCTCACCGACAACGCGGCGGGCTCGCTGTTCGCGGCGGGCGAGGTGGACGCGGTGCTGGTCGGGGCGGACCGGATCGCGGCCGACGGTTCGGTGGCGAACAAGGTCGGAAGCTATCCGCTGGCCGTGCTCGCCCGGTACCACCATGTGCCGTTCATCGTGGTCGCGCCGGTGACGACGATCGACCCGGACACTCCCGACGGGGCGTCCATCGAGGTCGAGCAGCGTCCCGGCTTCGAGGTCACCGAGGTCATGGCGCCGCAGGTGCCGGTGACGGGAGCGGGCGGCGGGGTCCCGGTGGCGCCGCTGGGGACGCAGGCGTACAACCCGGCGTTCGACGTGACGCCGCCCGAACTGGTGACGGCGATCGTCACCGAGGAGGGAGCCGTGTCCCCCGTCACCGCCGAGGCCCTCGCCGGCCTCTGCGCCCGGTCACGCCAGACGGCCGCCGGCTGACCGCGCCGCCATGAGAAAGAGGGGGCGGTGCGTGGGGCGTACGCCGCGCACGGCTTGACGCGTCCGCGTGCGAGACCTGGACGCCAGGCGCCGGGTCTGCCCGGCACCGCCTCCTCACTCGCTCCCTGTCGTACGGAACGGCTGCCCGGGGAGCCGGGGTGGTGTCCGCCTGGCCGGTCGGGAGGAGCCGGTGGCCGGATGCCCGGGCCTGACCTTCACCGCTGACATCGATGCCGACGGGCAGGGGCAGACAGTGACGGTCCCCTACGACTATCGTCACGGGCCAGTGACCTCGCTCACCAGCGCCTCTGTCACTGTTACGAGAATGGGATGATGTCGTTTATGAAGGGACGAGTCCTTGTCGTCGACGACGACACCGCACTGGCCGAGATGCTCGGCATCGTGTTGCGTGGTGAAGGTTTTGAGCCGTCTTTCGTAGCCGACGGCGACAAGGCGCTGGCCGCTTTCCGTGAGAGCAAGCCCGATCTGGTGCTGCTCGACCTGATGCTGCCCGGACGGGACGGCATCGAGGTGTGCCGGCTGATCCGGGCGGAGTCCGGGGTGCCGATCGTGATGCTCACGGCCAAGAGCGACACCGTCGACGTCGTCGTGGGCCTGGAGTCGGGCGCCGACGACTACATCGTGAAGCCGTTCAAGCCCAAGGAGCTGGTCGCCCGAATCCGGGCGCGGCTGCGCAGGTCCGAGGAGCCGGCGCCGGAGCAGCTCACCATAGGTGACCTGGTCATCGACGTCGCCGGGCACTCGGTGAAGCGGGACGGGCAGTCGATCGCGCTGACGCCGCTGGAGTTCGACCTGCTGGTCGCGCTCGCGCGCAAGCCGTGGCAGGTGTTCACCCGTGAGGTGCTGCTGGAGCAGGTGTGGGGCTACCGGCACGCGGCCGACACCCGGCTCGTCAACGTGCACGTCCAGCGGCTGCGCTCCAAGGTCGAGAAGGACCCGGAGCGGCCGGAGATCGTGGTGACCGTCCGTGGTGTCGGTTACAAGGCCGGGCCGAGCTGACATGTCCGGGGACAGCGCCGCTTCGGCTCCCGGCGGACCCGGGACCCGTCCGGGGCGGCCTGTCGGCCGGACGGCGACGGGTGCGCGGGTGAGGAGCCTGATCGAGGGCGGACTGCAGCGGGGCGGTGTCCAGGGCAGTCCGGTCCTGCGGCTGCTGCTGCGCTGGGTGCGCCGTCCGCTGCTGCCCGTGATGCGGCTGTGGCGGCGCAACATCCAGCTCCGGGTCGTCGCGACGACCCTGGTGATGTCGCTGGGTGTCGTCCTGCTGCTCGGTTTCGTCGTGATCGGGCAGGTGCGCAACGGCCTGCTCGACGCGAAGGTGAAGGCGTCGCAGAGCCAGGCCACGGGCGGGTTCGCGGTGGCCAGGCAGAAGGCGGCCGAGGCGGTGAGCGCCGCGGACGCCGCCGGCGGCACCGGTGACGGCACGGCGACCGCGGACGGACGGCAGTCGCAGAACGTCATCCAGTGGATGAGCGATCTCGTGGAGTCGCTGTCCAGCGGCGGCGCGGGCGCCTTCGACGTGGTCACGCTCCCCGTCGGCGACGACAGCGGCGGCGGACGCAGCCCGCGCGGTTCCGGGAACGTCAACCCGGCCTCCAGCGTCCCCGCCGGTCTGCGCGAGCGGGTGAACAGCGGTACGACGGCCGTGCAGAGCAACACGCGGATCGTGTACTTCGGCGGCAAGGAGTCGCAGCCGGGGCTGGCCATCGGCAAGCAGGTCAGCGACCCCAACGGCCGCCCGTACGAGCTGTACTACCTCTTCCCGCTCACGCAGGAGGAGAAGTCCCTGAGCCTGGTCAAGGGCACCCTGGCCACGGCGGGACTGTTCGTCGTCGTGCTGCTCGGCGCCATCGCCTGGCTGGTGGTGCGGCAGGTCGTCACGCCGGTGCGGATGGCGGCCGGGATCGCGGAGCGGCTGTCCGCCGGGCGGCTGCAGGAGCGGATGAAGGTCACCGGCGAGGACGACATCGCGCGCCTGGGCGAGGCCTTCAACAAGATGGCGCAGAACCTCCAGGTCAAGATCCAGCAGCTGGAGGACCTGTCGCGGATGCAGCGGCGGTTCGTCTCCGACGTCTCGCACGAGTTGCGCACCCCGCTGACCACGGTCCGGATGGCCGCCGACGTCATCCACGAGGCACGCGAGGACTTCGACCCGGTGACCGCGCGGTCGGCCGAGCTGCTCGCCGACCAGCTGGACCGGTTCGAGTCGCTGCTCGCGGACCTGCTGGAGATCAGCCGTTTCGACGCCGGTGCCGCGGCCCTGGAGGCAGAGCCGATAGACCTCCGGGAGGTCGTGCGGCGGGTGGTGAGCGGCGCCGAGCCGCTCGCCGAGCGCAAGGGCACGCGCATCCGGGTGGCCGGCGACCAGCAGCCCGTCGTCGCCGAGGCGGACGCCCGGCGCGTGGAGCGCGTCCTGCGCAACCTCGTCGTCAACGCGGTCGAGCACGGCGAGGGCAGGGACGTCGTGGTCAAGCTGGCCGCCGCGGGCGGGGCGGTGGCCGTCGCCGTACGGGACTACGGCGTGGGCCTGAAGCCCGGGGAGGCGACCCGGGTGTTCAGCCGCTTCTGGCGGGCCGATCCGGCCCGCGCGCGGACCACGGGCGGTACCGGCCTCGGCCTGTCGATCGCCCTGGAGGACGCGCGGCTGCACGGCGGCTGGCTGCAGGCCTGGGGCGAGCCGGGCGGCGGCTCCCAGTTCCGGTTGACGCTGCCGAGGACCGCGGACGAGCCGCTGCGGGGCTCGCCGATACCGCTGGAGCCCAAGGACTCGCGCCGCAACCGCGGCCTGGACGACGCCGGTGCGCCGCGCCGGGACGAGGAGAAGCGGGCCACCGTTCCGGTGCAGCAGGGCGGCCCGCAGGCGCCCGCGCTGCCGCCCCGGACGTCGGCCGCGCCGCGGCTGGCCACCGGCACCCCGGCCACCGACCCGACCGCGTTGCCCGGCAACGGCAACGGCGCGCGCGTGGTGCCCCGGCCCACCGGAGGCGCCCGGCGTCCCGGGGACGGGCCGGCCGCACGCCCGGCGCCCGGCCACGGCGCGGGCCGGCCGGACGCGGCCACGCCGCAGGACTCGACCGAGCCAGGGGAGGCTTTTCGTGGCCGCTGACCGCGAGGGGGGCGCACGGCGGCGGCCGGGGCGCGCGGTGGCGTACGCCGCCTTGGGCACCGTCCTGCTGGCCGGGTGCGCCTCGATGCCCGACAGCGGGGACCTGCGGGATGTGGAGTCCACGCCGCGGCAGGACACCGGGGTGCGGGTGTTCGCCATGCCGCCGGCCGACGGCGCCGGCCCGGGCGAGATCATGCAGGGCTTCCTGGAGGCGCTGACCAGTGACGACCCGGAGTACGACACGGCGCGCAAGTACCTGACGAACGACGCGGCGCGCACCTGGCGGCCGGAACGCTCGACCATGGTCCTGGCGAACGGGCCGAGCATCGAGACCGACTGCAGTCCGGGCGGCCGGGAGGAGACCAACAGCGTCACCTGTGTGCTGACCGGCAGCCGGGTCGCCACGGTCGACACACAGCAGGCGTACCAGCCCGCCCAGGGCTCCTACCGCAAGAAGCTGCACCTGACGAAGAATCACGGGAACGGGCAGTGGCGCATCGACGGGCTGCCCGACGGCGTCGTCATGGGCAAGTCGGACTTCCAGCGGAACTACACGTCCGTCGACAAGTACTACTTCGCCTCCAATACGGCGGTCGGGGAGAGCGGACAGCCGGTGGCGGTCGCCGACCCGGTGTTCGTGCGCAGCAAGGTGGACCCGACGACCCAGCTGGTCCGGTCGCTGCTGAACGGGCCCACCACCTGGCTCGGGCCGGTGGTCAGGTCCAGCTTCCCGACCGGTACGGCGCTGCGCGGGAGCGCGTCCGGGCTGACACCGGACGACGAGAACAAGCTGACCGTGCCGCTGAACCTCAAGCCGTCCCACGTCGCGGCGGGCAAGTGCACCGAGATGGCGGCACAGGTGCTGTTCACCGTGCGGAACCTGGCGCCGACCCTGAAGTCGGTGGAACTGCGCGGGACCGGCGACCACCGGCTGTGCGAGCTGTCCGCGGAGCGCGCCGAGAGCACCGCCTGGCACGGGTCGTCCAAGCGCCCCGAGTACGTCTACTTCATCGACGGCAGGCACCGGGTGGTCCGGATGCCGACCGTGAGCACCGGCACGGGCTCCGTTCCGGTGCCGGGCCCGCTGGGCGAGGGCGACAATCCGCTGCAGTCGGTGGCGGTGTCGCGGGACGAGCACACCGCGGCCGGGGTCGGTGACGCGGGCGGATCGCTGTACGTGGCCTCGCTGGCGTCGGGCGGTTCGCTCGGCGAGCCGCTGGTGACCAGCGACGGGGCGAGCCCGGACGAACGGCTGACCACCCCGAGCTGGGACGCCCGCGGCGATCTGTGGGTGGCCGACCGGGATCCGCGCGACTCGCGGCTGTTCGTGCGGGAACAGGGCGGCGACAAGGCGGAGCGGGTCGCCGTCCCGGACCTGCACGGGCAGATCCAGGACGCGCGGGTGGCCGCCGACGGCGCACGGATCGCGCTGGTCGTGGCGAAGGACGGCAAGCAGTCCCTGTTCATCGGTCGCATCCAGCGCGACGAGGCAACCGGGCAGGGCGTCTCGGTGGACGGGCTGCGGCCGGCGACACCGGACCTGGAGCAGGTCAGCGCCATCTCCTGGGCCGGGGACAGCAGGCTGCTGGTGGTCGGTCAGGAGCAGGGCGGCGTGCAGCAGATGCGGTACGTGCAGGCCGACGGGTCCACGCTCGACGGCCCGGCACCGGGCGCGCTGACCAGCGTCAAGGCGATCGCCGCGGCCGAGGACGAGCGGGTGCCGCTGGTGGCCTGCTCCGAGGACGGGATCGTACGGCTGCCGGCCGGGGCGCAGTGGCAGAAGGTCGACAAGGACGGAACGGCCCCGGTCTACCCCGGCTGACCACGGAACGGCCCCGGTCTACCCGGCTGACCACGCGTCCCGCCCGCTGGTCCGCGTTGTCCACAGGCGGTTGTCCACAGGGGTGGCGGGCCGGCCGCCGAGTGGGCACAGTGGTGGTCATGCGGGGGTGGTGGCAGGACCTCACCGACCTGGTGCTGCCGGCCGACTGCGCGGGCTGCGGCGCACCGCGTACGGCCCTGTGCCCGCGGTGCCGGGCCATGCTGCACGGGTGTGTGCCGCGGCGCGCGCGGCCGGTGCCGGAGCCGGCCGGGCTGCCGGTGGTGCACGCGGTGGCGCCGTACGCGACGGAGGTGCGCTCGCTCCTGCTCGCGCACAAGGAGCGGGGCGCCCTGGCCCTGGCGGGACCGCTGGGCGCGGTGCTGGCCCGGGCGGTGCGGGCGAGCCTCGGTGAGGCCGGTGAGGGCGCGGCCGAAGGTGGCGGGGGCCGGTGCGGCGAGGGCCGCGCAGGCGAGGGCCGCGCAGGCGCGGGCCCCGGCGCGGCTCGCGGTGCGGGGCGTGACGGCCCGCATCTCGGAAACGGCGGCGGTGACTCAGAGGACCTGGGACAGCTGGGTGACTCGGGTGGTGCCGGGGCGGCGGGGCGGGCCTGGCGGCGGCCCGTGCTGCTGGTGCCCGTGCCCTCCGCCCGGTGGGCCGTGCGGGCGCGGGGGCACGATCCGGTGCGGCGGATGGCGCTCGCGGCGGCCCGGGAACTGCGGCGCGCCGGGACGCCGGCCCGGGTGGCGGCCGTGCTGCGCCAGCGGCGGGCCGTCGCCGACCAGACCGGACTGGACGCGCGGCGGCGCCTGGCCAACCTCGCCGGCGCACTGGAGGTCACCCCGGGCGCCGGGCGGCTGCTCGGCGAGGGCGGCCTCGTGCTCGTCGACGACCTCATGACGACGGGCGCCAGTCTCGCGGAGGCGGCGCGGGCCCTGCGGGAGGGCCGGCGGACCGCGATGTCCCGGGGCGATGACGAAACGGCTGTGTATCGGGCCATAACCCGGGAAGGTAGGGAGGAACGACAGATCGGTGTACGGCCGGAGAGGAGAGAGTCGGTGCACGGTGCATCAAGAAAGACGCTGCCGAACGCCCCCGGGTGGATGCCGCGGGCCGTCGTGATCGCCGCCCCCGCCGATTCTCTGGAAATAACCAGGAACTGACCATCGACGTGCATCGTTGCAGGTAGTGAGAGCCTCAATTCACCTGAACGGAGGTGCGGGGCGGTAGAGGGTGACGACATCCGTCCGGGCGAGATATGTTCGGTTGTGAGGAAAGGCGCAGGCCACACCTCGCATATCCGAATGCCGCGCTGCGGGTTTTCACTATCACCCGTGTCGGTGGGGTGGAGATCTCGCCCACGGGGGAGGAGGAGGTGGAAGTCACCGAGTCCGAGGTCCGGTGCTCACCGGACCTGGTGCGAAAGGGAGACGCTCCGCCGGCGCGGTGGAGCGATCCGGGAACGGAGTTCTGCGTGGACATCGTCGTCAAGGGCCGCAAGACCGAGGTGCCCGAGCGGTTCCGCAAGCACGTGGCCGAGAAGCTGAAGCTGGAGAAGATCCAGAGGCTCGATGCCAAGGTGATCAGCCTCGACGTCGAGGTGTCCAAGGAGCCCAACCCCCGACAGGCCGACCGCTGTGACCGAGTGGAGATCACGCTCCGCTCCCGCGGTCCGGTGATCCGGGCGGAGGCGGCGGCCAGCGACCCGTACGCCGCACTCGACCTGGCGGCGGAGAAGCTGGACGCGCGGCTGCGCAAGCAGCACGACAAGCGGTTCTCCCGCCGAGGCGCGCGCCGGATCTCGGCGGCGGAGGTCCCCGACCACGTCCCGGACGCGGTGACCCTGAACGGCGACGGCCTCCCCGTCCACGACGAGGAGACGGACGGGGTGCCGACCAAGAGGATCGGCCCGCTGGAGGTCAAGGGCGAAGGCCCCCTCGTCGTCCGCGAGAAGACCCACGTCGCCTCCCCGATGAGCCTCGACCAGGCCCTGTACGAGATGGAACTGGTCGGTCACGACTTCTACTTGTTCGTCGACTCCGAGACGAAGGAACCGAGCGTCGTCTACCGCCGGCACGCCTACGACTACGGCGTGATCCACCTCAGCACGGATCCGATGGTCGCCGAGGCGGAGACCTCCGCGGCGGGCGGCACGCTGGGCGGCTGACCCCGCCCGGCCGAAGCCGAGCCGGTGCCCCTGGAGCGCGTGTGCGCCCCCAGGGGCACCAGTGTGCGACCACTTCGCGTCCCACATGGCACCCCGGGGCCGGCCAGGCATGGAATCATGGCCGCACCGGCCCAACCGGTGGGCCGTTGCCTTGGGTTGGCGATGGCACAGGACCACAGGCCACAGCCTTCAGGGGGAGGAACGATGGCGGACACCTTCGGACCGATGCGGGACGGAGGCGCCGGCGACGACACCGCCGGCCGCGGCCCGGCCGCGGAATCGTCTCGCAAGGAGCCGATCAGAGTCCTGGTCGTGGACGACCACGCCCTCTTCCGGCGCGGCCTGGAGATCGTGCTGGCGGCCGAGGAGGACATCCAGGTCGTCGGCGAGGCGGGCGACGGAGCCGAGGCCGTCGACAAGGCCGCCGACCTGCTGCCCGACATCGTGCTGATGGACGTCCGCATGCCCAAGCGCGGCGGGATCGAGGCCTGCACCTCCATCAAGGAGGTCGCCCCCAGCGCGAAGATCATCATGCTGACGATCAGCGACGAGGAGGCCGACCTCTACGACGCGATCAAGGCGGGCGCTACCGGATACCTCCTCAAGGAGATCTCGACCGACGAGGTGGCCACCGCCATCCGCGCGGTGGCCGACGGACAGTCGCAGATCAGCCCGTCGATGGCGTCCAAACTCCTCACCGAGTTCAAGTCGATGATCCAGCGCACCGACGAGCGCCGGCTGGTGCCCGCGCCCCGGCTCACCGACCGGGAGCTGGAGGTCCTCAAACTCGTCGCCACGGGCATGAACAACCGCGATATCGCCAAGGAGTTGTTCATCTCCGAGAACACCGTGAAGAACCACGTCCGCAACATCCTGGAGAAGCTGCAACTGCACTCCCGCATGGAGGCCGTGGTCTACGCGATGCGGGAGAAGATCCTGGAGATCCGCTAGCCGAGAAGGCCGGCGAGTTCCCTGGTGAGGGGCTCGCGCAGTTCCGGGCTGTCGGCGCGCTCGACGCGGACGTCCGTGCAGTCCACCCATGTCGCCGCCTCGGCCAGGGCCTGCGCGACGGCCGGGACCGCCTTCGGCCCGGCCAGCGTGACCTGCTTGGCCACCAGCGTGCGGCCCTCGCGCGCCGGGTCGACCCGCCCGACCAGCCGGCCGCCGGCGAGCACCGGCATCGCGAAGTACCCGTGCACCCGCTTGGGCTTGGGGACGTACGCCTCCAGCCGGTGGGTGAAGCCGAAGATCCGCTCCGTGCGCGCCCGCTCCCAGATCAGGGAGTCGAAAGGGGACAGCAGCGTGGTGCGGTGCCGGCCGCGCGGCGGTGCCGCCAGGGCCGCCGGATCGGCCCAGGCCGGCCGGCCCCAGCCCTCGACCGCGACCGGCACCAGACCCGAGTCCGCGATCACCGCGTCGACCTGCTCGCCCTTGAGCCGGTGGTAGTCGGCGATGTCCGCGCGGGTGCCGACGCCGAGCGCCTCGCCCGCCAGCCGGACCAGACGGCGCAGGCACTCGGTGTCGTCCGGCTCCTGGTGCAGCAGCGCCTCCGGGATCGCGCGTTCGGCGAGGTCGTACACCCGCTTCCAGCCGCGCCGCTCCACGCACACCACCTCGCCGTACATCAGCGCGCGTTCCACGGCGACCTTCGTGCCCGACCAGTCCCACCAGTCGTTCGTCTTCTTCGCGCCGCCCAGGTCCGTGGCGGTCAGCGGGCCCTCCGCGCGGAGCTGCTTGACGACCTGCTCATAGGTGCCGTCGGGCAGTTCGTGGCTCCAGTGCGGGCGGTCGCGGTAGGCGCGGCGGCGGAAGGCGAAGTACGGCCACTCCTCGATGGGCAGGACGCAGGCCGCGTGCGACCAGTACTCGAACGCGTGCGTGCCCGTCCAGTACGCGGTGTCGACCGCCTTGCGGCCGACCGCGCCCAGCCTGGCGTACGGCACGAGTTCATGGGAGCGGGCCAGCACCGAGATCGTGTCGAGCTGGACCGCGCCGAGCCGGCGCAGCACACCGCGGACGCCCGCGCGCCGGTCGGGCGCGCCGAGCAGTCCCTGGGCCCGCAGGACGATCCGGCGGGCTTCGTCCGCGGTGAGCGTGAGGGTGGGACGCGGAAGGGTCGTCATGCTTCGGACGATAGAGGGTGCCACTGACAGGCGGCGAGGGGCGCCGGGTCCCCCGCGGACCGCGCGCGCAGAGCGGGCTCAGGCGCGCGCCGGCAGGTACGGGGCCGTGGACGGCAGACCGAGGTCCGAGGGGAGCAGGGAACCCACCCAGCAGTCGCGGCGCACCCCTTTGTTGTTGATGCCGGAGCGCAGGGTGCCCTCGACGGTGAAGCCGGCGCGTTCGGCCACCGCGCGGGAGGCGTGGTTGCCGACCTCGGCCCGCCATTCGACGCGGTCGACGCCGATCGCGGTGAAGATCCAGCGGCAGGCGGTGAGCGTGGCCTCCACGACATAGCCGCGGCCGCGGTGCTCCTTGGCCGCCCAGAAGCCGATCTCGGCGGTGCCCAGCGAGCGCATCGTCAGGGCGAGCATGCCGGTCAGCGGACCGTCGGCGAGGAACACGCCGAAGGTGAACACCGCCCCCTGCGCCCAGCCGTCCGGGGCGGTCTGTTCCGTGAAACTGATCGCGTGCTCGGGCAGGTAGGGCGAGGGGACCGTCGTCCAGCGCTGGATGTCCGGGTCCTGTACGGCCGCGTACACGGCGTCGGCGTCGCCGGGGACGACCGGACGCAGCAGGAGACGGTCCGTGGTGAGCGTGACGTGTTCCATCGCCCGATTCTGCTCGGGCCGGCCGTCCGGGGCCACGGGTTTCCGCGATGCGTGAGCAGGTGATCACAATCAGCGCAATTCCTCGCCGCGGGGCGGCACCATCCAGACGCCCCGCCCGTTGTCCTCGATGAGCAGCCGCCGGGCCGCCAGGCCTCCCGGCGTGGCCGGGTCCTCGCATACGATGGCCGTTGCTCAGTACGTCAGAAGGAAAACCGACCGTCCCAGGCCCGACCGGCAAGGAGACCAGCCCCCGTGTCCGTCCTCTCGAAGATCATGCGTGCAGGCGAAGGCAAGATCCTGCGCAAGCTGCACCGCATCGCGGACCAGGTCAACTCCATCGAAGAGGACTTCGTCGACCTCTCCGACGCCGAGCTGCGGGCCCTCACCGACGAGTACAAGCAGCGGTACGCCGACGGTGAGAGCCTGGACGACCTGCTCCCCGAGGCCTTCGCCACGGTGCGCGAGGCCGCCAAGCGCGTCCTCGGCCAGCGCCACTACGACGTGCAGATGATGGGCGGTGCCGCCCTCCACCTCGGCTATGTGGCCGAGATGAAGACCGGTGAGGGCAAGACCCTCGTCGGCACCCTGCCGGCGTACCTGAACGCCCTGTCGGGCGACGGCGTCCACCTCATCACGGTCAACGACTACCTGGCCGAGCGCGACTCCGAGATGATGGGCCGCGTCCACCGGTTCCTGGGCCTGAGCGTCGGCTGCATCCTCGCCAACATGACCCCGGCCCAGCGCCGCGAGCAGTACGCGTGCGACATCACCTACGGCACGAACAACGAGTTCGGCTTCGACTACCTGCGCGACAACATGGCGTGGGCGAAGGACGAGCTGGTGCAGCGCGGCCACAACTTCGCCATCGTGGACGAGGTCGACTCCATCCTCATCGACGAGGCCCGTACGCCGCTGATCATCTCCGGTCCGGCCGACCAGGCCACCAAGTGGTACGGCGACTTCGCCAAGCTGGTCACCCGCCTCAAGCGCGGCGAGGCGGGCAACCCGCTGAAGGGTCTCGAGGAGACCGGTGACTACGACGTCGACGAGAAGAAGCGCACGGTCGCCATCCACGAGTCCGGCGTCAGCAAGGTCGAGGACTGGCTGGGCATCGACAACCTCTACGAGTCGGTGAACACCCCGCTCGTGGGTTACCTGAACAACGCCATCAAGGCCAAGGAGCTGTTCAAGCGCGACAAGGACTACGTCGTCATCGACGGCGAGGTCATGATCGTCGACGAGCACACCGGCCGTATCCTCGCCGGCCGCCGCTACAACGAGGGCATGCACCAGGCGATCGAGGCGAAGGAAGGGGTGGACATCAAGGACGAGAACCAGACGCTCGCCACGATCACCCTGCAGAACTTCTTCCGCCTCTACAAGAAGCTCTCCGGCATGACCGGTACGGCGATGACCGAGGCCGCCGAGTTCCACCAGATCTACAAGCTGGGCGTGGTGCCGATCCCGACCAACAAGCCGATGGTCCGCAAGGACCAGTCGGACCTGATCTACCGCACCGAGGTGGCCAAGTTCGAGGCGGTCGTGGACGACATCGCCGAGAAGCACGAGAAGGGCCAGCCGATCCTGGTCGGCACCACCTCCGTGGAGAAGTCGGAGTACCTCTCGCAGCAGCTCAGCAAGCGCGGCATCCAGCACGAGGTGCTGAACGCCAAGCACCACGAGCGCGAGGCGCAGATCGTTGCGCAGGCGGGCCGCAAGGGCGCGGTGACGGTGGCCACCAACATGGCCGGCCGTGGTACGGACATCAAGCTGGGCGGCAACCCCGAGGACCTCGCCGAGGCGGAGCTGCGCCAGCGCGGCCTCGACCCCGAGGAGCACATCGAGGAGTGGGCCGCCGCGCTGCCCGCCGCCCTGGAGAAGGCCGCCGAGGCCGTCAAGGCGGAGAAGGACGAGGTCGAGGCGCTCGGCGGGCTGTACGTCCTGGGCACCGAGCGGCACGAGTCGCGCCGTATCGACAACCAGCTGCGCGGCCGTTCCGGCCGTCAGGGCGACCCGGGCGAGTCCCGGTTCTACCTCTCCCTCGGCGACGACCTGATGCGTCTGTTCAAGGCGCAGATGGTCGAGCGCGTGATGTCGATGGCGAACGTGCCGGACGACGTGCCGATCGAGAACAAGATGGTCACCCGCGCGATCGCGTCCGCGCAGTCGCAGGTCGAGACGCAGAACTTCGAGACCCGCAAGAACGTCCTGAAGTACGACGAGGTGCTCAACCGGCAGCGCGAGGTCATCTACGGCGAGCGCCGCCGCGTCCTGGAGGGCGAAGACCTGCAGGAGCAGATCCAGCACTTCATGGACGACACGATCGAGGCGTACGTCCACGCGGAGACCTCCGAGGGCTTCCCCGAGGACTGGGACCTGGACCGGCTGTGGGGCGCGTTCAAGCAGCTCTACCCGGTGAAGGTCACCATCGAGGAGCTGGAGGAGGCGGCCGGCGACCGGGCCGGTCTGACCGCCGAGTTCATCATCGAGTCCATCAAGGAAGACATCAACGAGCAGTACGCGGCCCGCGAGGCGCAGCTCGGCTCGGAGATCATGCGCGAGCTGGAGCGCCGGGTCGTGCTGTCGGTCCTGGACCGCAAGTGGCGCGAGCACCTCTACGAGATGGACTATCTCCAGGAGGGCATCGGCCTGCGCGCGATGGCGCAGAAGGACCCGCTGGTCGAGTACCAGCGCGAGGGCTTCGACATGTTCACCGCGATGATGGACGGCATCAAGGAGGAGTCCGTCGGCTATCTGTTCAACCTGGAGGTCCAGGTCGAGCAGCAGGTCGAGGAGGTCCCGGTCGAGGCGGAGGCCCAGCCGGCCGGCGAGGGCGCGCAGGACACGGTGCCGGCGCAGGCGGGCGGGCGTCCCGAGATCCGCGCGAAGGGACTGGACGTCCCGCAGCGCCGGGAACTGCACTTCTCCGCGCCGACGGTGGACGGCGAGGGCGGCATCGTCGAGCGTGACCTGGAGGACGACGAGCCGGTGCGCTCCGAGTCGGACGGCCTGACCCGCGCCGAGCGGCGGCGGCAGGCCAAGGGCGGACGGCGCCGCAAGAAGTAGGCGCGGGCGGCAGGCGCGGCCCTTGCCGTCGCCCGCGGCGCCTCGGCCGTCGGCAAGGGCCGGGTTTCCCTCCGGGGAGCCCGGCCCTTCCGCGTGGGCGCGCGGCTACCCCGGTACGGCGGCGGCCGCGTCCGCCTCGCCGCGCGGGCCCGTCTCCACCGCCGTACAGCGCCAGCGGAGGTCGGCACCGCGCTCCAGGCGGAAGGCGATGGCCCGCAGCCGGTCGCCGGCGGCGATCCGGGCGAAGACCTCCAGAGTGCCTTCGCTCGCCACGTAGTAGCCGATGTCGCGGACGACCGGACGGGCGCCGGCCGAGCGCAGGGGGCTGCGCTCGGCCAGGCGGGCCAGGTCGTCGTAGGCGCGGCCCGCCGTGTGCCGGAGCATCCAGTGGACGGGCCGCCGGCCGCTCAGCACGGCGAGCAGCCGGTCGGCGAACAGGTCGGTCGGACGGGGCTGACTCGGGGCCGTCCCCAGAGCTGTCCCCGGGGCCGTCCCCAGAGCCGTCCCCGAGACAGCCGCCGGGGCCGTCTCCTGCGCCGCGGGGGGACGGCCGGTGCGGACGGCCGCAGGCCTGCTGGGCGTGCGGGGAGGCGCGCCGCCGGGGCGGCGGGAGTCACGGCGGGTCGGCGGGCGGTGCCGCGGGCGGGACCGGGCGGTGCGGCTCATGACCTTGTTCACGGGAGTCCCCGTTCGCCGGGCCCGGTGATACCGGGCGGTAACTTGCTGGTGGGGATCTTGTACGGGGTGCGGGGCGGACCGGCAAGGAGGACACCGCGGGCGGGGCGGAGCGGGAGAATTCACCTATCAGAGTGACCCGGCGGTGCGCGGGCCCCGTGGGCGGGCGGCGGGACCGGGTGAACCGGGGGACCGGGGTTGCCGGCCCGGCGGGTGCGGGCAGGGGCCCGAAAGGGGACGGGCGCACGTATCCTGAAGGCCCTCCGGGAGACGCGCCCCGCCGCTCTCCCCGGGGTCCGAGCGGAGCCTTTGACCAGGAAAGAGCGGCCAGTATGCGCGTCTACGTCCCCCTGACCCTCCCCGCTCTCGCCGAGGCGCACAGGACGGGTGAGCTGGGGGCCGGCCCCTTCGTCGCGTACGCCGTCACGCCCGCCCTCCGCGAGTGGTACCTCTCCGAGGACATCGAGGAACTGGAGTACGCGGCGCTCAGCCGGGCCGCGCTCGCCTCGCTGCGGCTGCTGGCGGCGGACCCGGACGCGGCACGGCGCCGGGTCGTGGTCGCGGTGGACGTGCCCGACGGCGCCGCGAGCGCCGACCCGGACCGCGGACTCGACCCGGCCGCGCTCGGCGAGGTCACCGTGCGGACGTCGGTGCCGCTGGCGAAGGCGGCCGCCGTGCACGTCGACGCCGAGGACGCCGGGCCGGACGTGGCCGCGGCGGCCCGGGCGCTCGCCGCGGCGGACGGCGGGGACGACGACGCGCAGTTCGTCGTGGACGGCGCCGACGACCACGAGCTGCTGTGGTACGCCACGCAGGAGATCCCGAACCTGGTCGCCCGGGGCTGATCCGGGGCGCGGTCGCGGTGTCGGTGGCGGCGGGTACGGTCTTGGACATGGGGATGCAGACAAGCGCGCACATCGTCTGGGACTGGAACGGCACGCTGTTCCACGACAACGACGCGATCATCGGGGCGACCAACGCGGCCTTCGCCGAGCTGGGACTCGCGCCGATCACACTGGAGCAGTACCGCTCGCTGTACTGCGTGCCGGTGCCGAAGTTCTACGAGCGACTGCTCGGCCGGCTGCCGACCGACGCCGAGTGGGAGCTGATGGACGGCGTCTTCCACCGGCACTACGCCGAGCACCGGGTGCGCTGCCGGCTCACCGAGGGAGCGGAGGAACTGCTCTCCGGGTGGCGGTCGGACGGGCACAGCCAGTCGCTGCTGAGCATGTACGGGCACGAGGAACTGGTGCCGCTGGTCCAGAACCTCGGGATCGAGCCGCACTTCCTGCGGGTCGACGGGCGTACCGGGCCGTCCGGCGGCAGCAAGGCCGAGCACATGGTGCGGCACCTCCAGGCGCTGACCGGGGCGGCGCGGCCGGAGCGGACCGTGGTGATCGGGGACGCGGCGGACGACGCGGTCGCGGCGCGGTACGTGGGGGCGCGGGCCGTGCTGTACAGCGGAGGGTCGCACAGCCGCGCCAGCCTGGAGGGCGTGGGCGTACCGGTGGTGGACACACTGGAGGAGGCCGTGGCACTGGCGCGCGGCATAGCGGCGTAGCGGCCGGTCCGCTTCCGGCTCCCGGTCACTGCGGGGCTCGGGGTCGCTTCAGGCGGCTCCCGGCGGCTGCCGGTCCCTCCGGGCGGCTCCCGGCGGCCCCGCGCCGTGCTCAGTCCGCCGGGGCGGTCGTGCGCAGGATCTTCAGGAACTCCCGCATCCAGGCCGGGTGGTCCGGCCAGGCGCGGGCGGAGACCAGGGTGCCGTCGACGACCGTCTCGGCGTCCTGGAAGCCCGCTCCGGCGGCCTGCATGTCCGGTTCGAGCGCCGGGTAGGCCGTGACCCGGCGGCCCCGCAGCGAGTCGATCGCGGCGGTGAGCAGCGGGCCGTGGCAGATCTGGGCGACGGGCTTGTCCGCGTCGAAGAACGCCTTGAGGATCTTGCGCAGTTCGGGGTCGTTGCGCAGGTACTCGGGGGCCCGGCCGCCGGGGATGACGAGGGCCGCGTACGCGCCGGGGTCCACCTCGGCGAAGGACAGGTCGGCGGGCCAGGTGTAGCCGGGCTTCTCGGTGTAGGTGTCGTAGCCGGGCTCGAAGTCGTGGACGACGAAACGGAGCGTCTTGCGGGTGGGGGCCGCGATCTGGACGTCGTAGCCTTCCTCGCGCAGCCGCTGGTAGGGGTAGAGCACCTCCAGGGACTCCGCCGCGTCACCGGTGACGATGAGGATCTTCGTGGGCATGGTCGGCTCCTTCGGGGCGGACCCCGGGCTCGGCGGGGCGGCTTCCGGCACCGTGCCCCCGCCGGGCGCGCTCGCCGGGAGGACCCGTTGCCCTCCCAGGGTGCCGCAGATCCGCACCCCGGCGCCCGCGTATCCGGAAAGACCGCGGCCGGATACGTCACCCGGCCGCACCCTGCCGCTGTGCAGAACGTCAAACTTCACCACTCGGTTTTGTACACATACGGCTCATGACGGAGTCCGGGTGCGGAGCGATAGCCTTGTGGCGTGATCAGCGCGATAGCTCGCGGGTGCGATCCTGCCCCCGCCCTGCGCCCGGGTTGCACGGAGCACCTCCGTGGCCGGGCGGCGGTCGCTGGTCTTCGCGGGCGGGACGGGGGCGCCGATGCCCCCGGGGCGCCGAGGACGGTCCGGGCCGCGGCGGTGCCGAGAGCAGCGTCACATCCGGCGGACGTCACGACAATGGCCGAAATCCCCCCGCTCATCTCATCTCGCGGCATACCGTCGGAACAGACCGGACACCCCGGGCCGTGGCGTTGTGTCGAGAGGGACGAGACAGAACTTCCTTCTACGTCACGCAACGGCGCGCGACAGGAGTCAGAGGACAATGCAGACCAAGCTGGACGAAGCCAAGGCCGAGCTGCTCGAGAGGGCCGCCCGGGTAGCTGAGAACAGCCCGGCCGGGGGGCATCTACCGACCGGGACGACGAGCGAGGGCACCCCCGGCACCCCGGACAGCGTGCTCGCGTTCCTCCAGCGCTACTACCTGCACACCGCCCCGGAGGACCTCGCCGACCGCGACCCGGTCGACGTCTTCGGCGCCGCGGTCTCGCACTACCGGCTCGCCGAGAACCGCCCGCAGGGCACCGCGAACGTCCGGGTGCACACCCCGACCGTGGAGGAGAACGGGTGGACCTGCACGCACACCGTGGTGGAGGTCGTCACCGACGACATGCCCTTCCTCGTGGACTCGGTCACCAATGAGCTGACCCGGCAGGGCCGTGGCATCCACGTCGTCATCCACCCGCAGGTCGTGGTCCGGCGGGACCTGACCGGCAAGCTGATCGAGGTGCTGCCGACCCCGTTCACCGGGCCCCTCGGCGACCTCCCGCACGACGCGCACATCGAGTCCTGGATCCACGTCGAGATCGACCGGGAGACCGACCGCGCCGACCTCAAGCAGATCTCCGCCGACCTGCTGCGCGTCCTGTCCGACGTCCGCGAGGCCGTGGAGGACTGGGAGAAGATGCGGGACGCGGCGATCCGGATCGCCGACGGCATGGAGGACGAGCCCGTCCCCGCCGACCTGCCCCGGCCCGAGGTCGAGGAGGCCCGCGAGCTGTTGCGCTGGCTGTCCGCCGACCACTTCACCTTCCTCGGCTACCGCGAGTACCAGCTGCGCGACGACGACACGCTCGCCGCCGTGCCCGGCACCGGGCTCGGCATACTGCGCTCGGACCCGCACCACGCCGAGGACGACCAGCACCCGGTCAGCCCCTCCTTCGAACGCCTCCCGGCCGACGCCCGCGCCAAGGCCCGCGAGCACAAGCTGCTCGTGCTGACCAAGGCCAACAGCCGGGCCACCGTGCACCGGCCGTCGTACCTGGACTACATCGGCGTCAAGAAGTTCGACGCGGACGGCAACGTCGTCGGCGAGCGCCGTTTCCTCGGCCTGTTCTCCTCCGCCGCGTACACCGAGTCCGTGCGCCGGGTCCCGGTGATCCGCCGCAGGGTCGCCGAGGTGCTGGACCGCGCCGGCTTCTCGGCGCACAGCCACGACGGCCGCGACCTGCTCCAGATCATGGAGACCTACCCGCGCGACGAGCTGTTCCAGACGCCGGTCGCGGAACTCCAGGCCATCGTCACCAGCGTCCTCTACCTCCAGGAGCGCCGCCGGCTGCGGCTGTACCTGCGCCAGGACGAGTACGGCCGCTACTACTCGGCGCTCGTCTACCTCCCGCGCGACCGTTACACCACCGGCGTCCGGCTGCGGATCATCGACATCCTCAAGGAGGAGCTGGGCGGCACCAGCGTCGACTTCACCGCCTGGAACACCGAGTCGATCCTGTCCCGGCTGCACTTCGTCGTCCGGGTCCCGCAGGGCACCGAGCTGCCCGAGCTGTCGGACTCCGACAAGGAGCGCATCGAGACCCGCCTGGTCGAGGCGGCCCGCTCCTGGGCCGACGCGTTCGCCGAGGCGCTGACCGCCGAGTGCGGCGAGGAGCGCGCGGCCGAGGTGCTGCGCCGCTACAACCACGCCTTCCCCGAGGGCTACAAGGCCGACCACAGCCCGCGGGCCGCCGTCGCCGACCTGGTCCACCTGGAGCAGCTCAGCGCGGACAAGGACTTCTCGCTGAGCCTGTACGAGCCGGTGGGCGCCGCCCCCGACGAGCGCCGCTTCAAGATCTACCAGAACGGCGGCACGGTCTCCCTGTCCAAGGTGCTGCCCGTGCTGAGCCGGCTCGGCGTCGAGGTCACCGACGAGCGGCCGTACGAGCTGCGCTGCGCCGACCGCACCACCGCCTGGATCTACGACTTCGGGCTGCGCATGCCGAAGACGCTCGGCGGCGGCAACGGCGACTTCCTGGGCGACGACGGCCGCGCCCGGTTCCAGGACGCCTTCGCCGCGACCTGGACCGGCAAGGCCGAGAACGACGGCTTCAACGCGCTGGTGCTGAGCGCCGGGCTGACCTGGCGGCAGGCGATGGTGCTGCGCGCCTACGCCAAGTACCTGCGGCAGGCCGGCTCGACCTTCTCCCAGGACTACATGGAGGACACCCTCCGCAACAACGTCCACACCACCCGGCTGCTCGTCTCCCTGTTCGAGGCGCGGATGTCGCCGGAGCGGCAGCAGGCCGGCGTGGAGATCACCGACGCGCTGCTGGAGGAGCTGGAAGCGGCCCTGGAGCAGGTCGCCAGCCTGGACGAGGACCGCATCCTGCGCTCCTTCCTCACCGTCATCAAGGCGACCCTGCGCACCAACTTCTTCCAGGAGGCGCCCGGCGGCGAGCCGCACGACTACGTCTCCATGAAGTTCGACCCGCAGGCCATCCCGGACCTGCCCGCGCCGCGCCCGGCGTACGAGATCTGGGTGTACTCGCCGCGGGTGGAGGGCGTGCACCTGCGCTTCGGCAAGGTCGCGCGCGGCGGTCTGCGCTGGTCCGACCGGCGCGAGGACTTCCGCACGGAGATCCTCGGCCTGGTCAAGGCGCAGATGGTGAAGAACACCGTCATCGTGCCGGTCGGCGCCAAGGGCGGCTTCGTCGCCAAGCAACTGCCCGACCCGGGCGTGGACCGCGACGCGTGGCTGGCCGAGGGCATCGCCAGCTACCGCACGTTCATCTCCGCGCTGCTCGACATCACCGACAACATGGTGGCCGGCGAGGTCGTACCGCCGCAGGACGTGGTGCGCCACGACGGCGACGACACCTATCTGGTGGTCGCCGCCGACAAGGGCACCGCGACCTTCTCGGACATCGCCAACGACGTCGCGGACACCTACCGTTTCTGGCTCGGCGACGCCTTCGCCTCCGGCGGCTCGGCCGGCTACGACCACAAGGGCATGGGCATCACCGCCCGCGGCGCCTGGGAGTCCGTCAAGCGGCACTTCCGCGAGCTGGGCGTGGACACGCAGAGCGAGGACTTCACGGTCGTCGGCATCGGCGACATGTCCGGTGACGTGTTCGGCAACGGCATGCTGCTGTCCGAGCACATCCGCCTGGTCGCCGCCTTCGACCACCGGCACATCTTCATCGACCCCACCCCGGACGCGGCCACCTCCTACGCCGAGCGCCGCCGCCTGTTCGAGCTGCCCCGCTCCAGCTGGGCCGACTACGACACCCGGCTGCTGTCGGCGGGCGGCGGGATCTTCCCGCGCAGCGCCAAGTCGATCACGCTGAACGCGCACATCCGGCAGGCGCTGGGCATCGAGGAGAAGATCTCCAAGATGACCCCCGCCGACCTGATGAAGACGATCCTCAAGGCGCCGGTCGACCTGCTGTGGAACGGCGGCATCGGCACATACGTGAAGGCGTCGACGGAGTCGAACGCGGACGTCGGCGACAAGGCCAACGACGCCATCCGCGTCGACGGCAGGGACCTGCGGGCCAAGGTCGTCGGCGAGGGCGGCAACCTGGGCCTGACCCAGCTCGGCCGGATCGAGTTCGCCCTGCTCGGCGGCAAGATCAACACCGACGCGATCGACAACAGCGCCGGCGTGGACACCTCCGACCACGAGGTGAACATCAAGATCCTGCTGAACGGCCTGGTCGCGGACGGCGACATGACCGTCAAGCAGCGCAACAAGCTGCTCGCCGAGATGACCGACGAGGTCGGCGCGCTGGTCCTGCGCAACAACTACGCGCAGAACACCGCCCTGGCCAACGCCCTGTTCCAGGCCAAGGACATGCTCCACGCCCAGCAGCGCTTCCTGCGCCACCTGGTGCGCGAGGGCCACCTGGACCGGGCGCTGGAGTTCCTGCCGACCGACCGGCAGATCCGGGAGCGCCTCGCCCAGAGCCAGGGCCTGACCAGCCCGGAGACGGCCGTCGTGCTGGCGTACACGAAGATCACGGTGGCCGAGGAGCTGCTGCACACCTCGCTGCCGGACGACCCGTACCTGCGCGGGCTGCTGCACGCCTACTTCCCGGCGCCGCTGCGCGAGCGGTTCGCCGACGCCATCGACAACCACCCGCTGCGCCGCGAGATCACCACGACGGTGCTGGTCAACGACACGGTCAACACGGGCGGTACGACGTATCTGCACCGGCTGCGGGAGGAGACCGGCGCCTCCCTGGAGGAGATCGTCCGCGCCCAGACCGCGGCCCGCGCGATCTTCTCCTCGGCCCCGGTGTGGGACGCGGTGGAGGCGCTGGACAACAAGGTCGACGCGGCCGTCCAGACCCGCATCCGGCTGCACTCGCGCCGGCTGGTCGAGCGCGGCACGCGCTGGCTGCTGAACAACCGGCCGCAGCCGCTCCAGCTCGCCGAGACGGTGGAGTTCTTCGCCGACCGGGTCGAGCGGGTCTGGCAGGAACTGCCGAAGCTGCTGCGCGGCGCGGACCTGGAGTGGTACCAGCACGTGTACGACGAGCTGTCCGCGGCCGGCGTCCCGGACGAGGTGGCCGCGCGGGTGGCCGGGTTCTCCTCCGCCTTCCCGACGCTCGACATCGTGTCGGTGGCCGACCGCACGGGCAAGGAGCCGCTGGACGTCGCCGAGGTCTACTACGACCTCGGCGACCGGCTGGGCATCACCCAGCTCATGGACCGCATCATCGAGCTGCCCCGCGCCGACCGCTGGCAGTCCATGGCCCGCGCCTCGATCCGCGAGGACCTGTACGCGGCGCACGCGGCCCTCACCGCGGACGTCCTCGCGGCGGGCGACGGCACCTCGACGCCGGAGCAGCGGTTCGCGGCGTGGGAGGAGAAGAACGCCCCGATCCTCAGCCGGGCCCGCACCACCCTGGAGGAGATCCGCAGCTCGGACTCGTTCGACCTCGCCAACCTGTCGGTGGCGATGCGCACGATGCGGACGCTGCTGCGCACGCACGCGTAGCCGCTGCGGCGTGACAGGCGCCCCGGGCCCGCCGTGGCCCGGGGCGCCTTCGCCGTGTCCGGGCGGTAGGGTCGGTGGACCATGCACACCGTGCCGTCCGAAACCGAGCGGGAGCGCCGTACGGCACCGGCGCGCACCCCGGCGGCCCGCGCTGGCCGGGTGTCGGCGCGCGCCGCGGCGGCGCTCGTCGTGGTGCTGCTGCTCCTGGTCGTCGTCCGCCTGCCGTGGGCCGGTGACCTCGGCATGCACGCGGCCACCCTCCAGCGGCTCCGGCACAGCCTGACGCACCCGGGCGATCCGCTGGTCGACGCCGGCACGCCGAGCCCGTACTACTCGCCGTGGATGCTGCTCCTGGGTCTGGTCGCCCGGCTGACCGGGCTCTCCGTCTTCGTGGTGCTGCGCCTGGCCGCGCTCGCCGGGCTGGCCCTGCTGGTGACCGGCGTGCGGCGCTACGTCCGCACCCTCACCGCCCACCCGGCCGCTCCCGCGCTGGCCCTGCTGAGCCTGCTGTTCCTGTGGGGCCCGGCGCTGTTCGACTGGAGCGGCTTCCTCGGTCTGCACTCCCTGGCGCTGACGGTCTCGTACCCGAGCGTGTGCGCGCTCGGACTCACCTTCCACTTCTGGGCGTGGCTGACGCGGACGGCACGCGGGCCGGCCGGGTGGGGGCCGGTGCTCGGGCTGGGGGTGCTGTGGGCGGTGATCCTGCTGTGCCACCAGTTCACCGGGGTGGTGGCGTCCCTCGGCGCGACGGCCGTGATCGTCGCGGCCCGGCCGGCGCGCGGGACCCTGCTGCGGCTCGGCGCCGGGCTGGTGCCGGGGCTGCTGGTGCTGTGGCTGTGGCCGTACTACGACTTCTTCGCGCTGTTCTCCGCGGGCGGGGACCTGGAGGCCATCCACCGCTCGCTGTACCGGGACCCGGCCGGACGGTTCGGGTTCGCGGCGCTCGGGGTGGCGGCGCTGGTGCCGCGGTGGCGCCGGGACCGCCGGGACGCGCTCGTGGTGTTCTTCCTGCTCGGCGCGGCGGTGTGCGCGGCGGGCGGACTGACGGGCCACTACTCCTGGGGCCGCGCCCTGCCCGCCGCGCTGATCCCGGCGCAGCTCGCCGCCGCGCTGGAGGCGGTGTCGGCGGGACGGCGGGCGGTGCGCCGGGGGTGGGCGTGCGTGCTGCTCGCCGCGCTGGCGGCGGGGGCGTGGACGCAGGCCGGGACGCTGGGGTACGTGGTGGACCGGGACGCGCTGCCCGGGGTGGTCGCGGCCAAGTACCGGGCGCCGTGGGCGGGCTGCCAGTGGATGGTGCGGGCGGGGCTGCGGTACGGCGATGTGGTGATGGCGCGCACGTTCCCGGCCCGGCAGCTCCCCGCGTACGGGGCGTACACCGTGGCGCCCGGCTACCCGGACCTGTTCCTGCGGGACGCCGGTCGGCGGGAGGCGGCGGTCGCGCGCTACTACGCGGGCGGGACGGACGCGGCCGGGCGGCGGGACATCCTGCGGGAGTACGGGGCGCGCTGGGTCGTGGACGGCCCCCCGGCACCGTGGCTCCGCAAGGCGGCCGTAGGACCGGGCGGCCGGACCCTGTACCGGGTGCTGCCCTAGGGCCTCTCGTTCGGCCCGGTCCAGACGAAGGACCCTGGGCCGCGCCGCGGGAACCCGCTCAGGCCGCGCGGGTCCTCACCTCAGGGCGCTCGTCACCAGCCGCGCGGCGTTGCGCACCGCCGGGCGCGCCACCCGGCGGGACAGCGGGCGGATCACCCGGGCCGTCACGCCCAGCGGGCGCCAGCGGAACTGGAGGCGGCCGGGATCGCGGCCCTCCGGTTCCGCGGTGACGAGGTGGTTGCCGAGCCGGACCCGGCGCGCCGGGAAGTCCGGCGGGGCGAGCAGCACGCCCGCGTTGGCCAGGCCCTGCTGGTTCAGGCGGACCACGGGGTGCCGGACGCCCTCGAAGCCCTGGAGCGGGAGCGAGGCGGTGGCGAGGTCGAGGCGGACCGTGCCCTCGAAGACGCCGGGGCGGACCGGGTCCAGACGGAAGGGGACCGTCAGCCGGCGTCTGCCGGGCGTCAGCAGCAGGGCGGCGCGCTGGGGGCCCACGGGCAGCCGGAGCCCGGGGTCGTGGGTGCGGACCGTGAGCGTCAGGACCGCTCCCGCGCCGTACGCCAGGGATGTGATCTCGTGGCGGAACAGGGCGGTGGGGAACGGCCGGGTCTCCAGCTCCAGTTCGGACAGGTCCAGCTCGCGCCGGGCGCGCTCGGTGGCGGGCGGTGTGTCGCCCCAGTACGGGACGCCCGCGCCGTCCGTCGTCACCTGCCGCGGCGCCACCGCGTGCCCCAGCGCGCGCGCCGCCTGCCGTACCTCCTCCGTGCGGCCCTGGCGCAGCAGCTCCAGCACCACCCGCTCGGCCCGCGGCAGCCTGGCGTAGGCGCCGGGGGAGAGGGTGTCCAGGTAGGGGTTCACGATCCCGGCGAAGGACGCCAGCCACGCGTCGTCCCGGTAGGGCAGGTCACCGGCGTACATGCGGAAGTCGTGCTTGAGGAACTTGTAGTCCTTGTCCTCCCGCAGCCCCGCGTGCCCGCTGCCGGCCAGGAAGTCGTCGATCAGCCGCTGGACGTGGACGCGGTCGCGGACGTTGGAGAGCTTGTGCCGCTGGTTGGAGATGGAGGCGGCGGCGGCCGCGGCGAACGGCTCGATGTACCAGACGTAGACCGGGTCCGGGATGATCGTGAACGCCTCGGCCAGGCAGTACGCCTGCGCCGAGAAGAGCTGGTCCTCGTAGTGGATGCCCTCGGGGAAGCGGAGCCGGTGGCGGTCCAGGAAGGTGCGGGCGTACATCTTGCTGGTCGACAGGTGCTCGAACAGCAGCCGCGGGTCCTGCTCGATGCCCTCCAGCGTGCGGCGCTCGGCGACCAGGTGGGGCATCCACGTCGTACGGCGGCCGTTGTCCACCCGGACCCGGCGCACCGCGCCCATGGTGAAGTCCACCTCGCGTTCCCGGTGGGCGGCGAGCAGCGACTCGACCGCGCGCGGCGGGAGTTCGTCGTCGCTGTCCAGGAACATCAGGTACGGCGCCCGGGCGATCTCGACGGCCCGGTTGCGCGGCGCGCTGCATCCGCCGCTGTTCTCCGGCAGCCGGAGGTAGCGGATGCGGTGGTCCTGGGCGGCCAGCCGCCGGGCCACCTCGGGCGTGCCGTCCGTCGAGTGGTCGTCGCTGATGACGATCTCGATGTTCGCGTGGGTCTGCGCGCGCAGGGAGGCGACCGCGCGGGGCAGGCGGGCGGCGTCGTTGTAGACGATGACCGTCACCGTGACGTCGGGGCGGGTCATGCCGTGGCCTCCTCGGGGGTCGGGGCGGGGCGGCGGTCCTCGACGGGGAGCACCGGGGGCAGTGCCTCCTCCGGTTCGCCGAGGAAGACCCGCCGTACGACCCGTTCGGCGGCGCGTCCGTCGTCGTACTCGCAGAACCGGCGCCGGAACGCGGCCCGCGCCTTGGCCGCGCTGTCGTCGCGCCAGGCCCCGGAGAGGAGGATCTCGGCGAGCTCCTCCTGGGTGCGGGCGACCTGGCCGGGGTGGTCGGCCATCAGGTCGAAGTAGACGCCCCGGGTGGTGCGGTAGGTCTCCCAGTCGTCGGCGTAGATCACGATCGGGCGGTCCAGGTTGGCGTAGTCGAACATGATCGACGAGTAGTCCGTGACCAGCGCGTCGGCGGCCAGGCACAGCTCCTCGACCGGGTCGTAGCCGGAGACGTCGATGATGCGGCCGGAGCGGCGCAGACCGGTCAGCGGGGAGGCGGCGCCGCCGTAGAAGTAGTGGGCGCGGACCAGCAGGACGGTGTCCTCGCCGAGCCGGTCGGCGAGGGCGGCGAGGTCGAGGCGCGGGGTGAAGCCGGCCTCGTAGTCGCGGTGGGTGGGGGCGTAGAGGACGGCGGTCCGGCCGGGGGCGATGCCGAGCCGGGCGCGGGCGGCGCGGACGTCGGCGGCGGTGGCCGTGTAGTAGACGTCGTTGCGCGGATAGCCGTGGTCCAGCGAGGTGTAGCGGGACGGGTAGGCGCGTTCCCACATACGGGTGGAGTGGCTGTTGGCGCTGACGCTGTAGTCCCACTTGTCGACGCGGGCCAGCAGGGCGGCGAAGTCCAGGCCCTTGGCGGCGGCCGGGTGGTCCATCTGGTCCAGGCCCATGCGTTTGAGCGGGGTGCCGTGGTGGGTCTGGAGGTGGACGGCGTCCGGGCGTTTGACCACCGCGTTCGGGAAGTTGACGTTGTTCGTCAGGTACTTGGCGGTGGCCAGGGTCTCCCAGTAGCGGCGGGTGCCGGGCACCACGTGGTCGGTGCCGGGCGGCAGCAGGGCCGCGTTCTCCTTGCTCACCACCCACACGCGGCGCATGTGCGGGGCGAGTTCGGCGAGTTTCGCGGCGATCGCGGCCGGGTTGCAGGCGACCCCCCGGTCCCAATAGGCCGCGAACACGGCGAGCTCGGGGTCCACCGGGCGGCTCAGCGCCCGGCGGTACTGCTGGTCGCGGACCTTGGCGCCCAGCTGCCGCTTGCGGGCCCGTACGGTCTGGCGGGCGGCGCGGCGGGCGCGGTTGGCGGTCTGGAACGCGCGGTACTTGGCGTACGCGCCCTCCTCCAGCAGCGCGTGCCGTACGCCGTCCAGCCCGGGCGGGTGCCGGTGGCCCTCGGGCCGCCAGCGGACCGCGGCCAGGGAGGCGCGGCGGAAGAACTCGCGGGCCACCGGGTCGGGCAGGTCCTCGCGGGCGAAGGTGCGCACCAGCTCGCGGACCATCAGGTCGTACAGCACCGTGTGCGGGGCGCGGCGGCCGCGGGTGAGCGGGAGCAGCGACTCGTAGCGGTCGACGAGCGCGAGCCGGTCCTCGGGGGCGCGCGGCGGCAGGCTCTCCGGGCGCAGCACACGGTGTTCGTACGCCGTCTGGTTCAGGCAGGCGACCCGGCCGGCGCGCAGCAGGGCCGCGTGGGCGGCGCGCGGCTCGTCGTCGGTGGCCAGGTGGTCCCGGTGGGCCTGCCAGAACGCGGCGCGCAGGGCGCGGTTGCCGAGCAGCGGGGTGAGCCGCAGCAGGTCGGGGGTCTCGTCCAGGGGGCGGGCGGCCCGGCCGGCGGCGGCCAGGTGGCGGCCGTCGCGGGAGGGCCTGGCGGCGGTCTGCCAGGTGGTGGTGACGTGGTCGAAGAGGAGGACGTCGACGGGGCCGGCGTCGTCCGGGGCGTCCAGTTCCGCGGTCCGCTCGACGATCAGGCGGGGCGCGCCGGCCGGCAGGCCGTCCCTGGCGTGGACGAAGTGCAGCCAGCGGCCGGACGCGCGGTCGGCGCCGGCCGCGCGGGCCGCCGCGTCACCGGTGCCGTCCGGCAGCGCCACGACGGTCGTCTCCGGTGCCCGGCGCTCGGCCGTCTCCCGCGCCCAGTCGCCGACCGCGGCGACGATCACCTCGGTGTCGGGCAGCGGACGGGCCGCCAGGGAGTCCAGCAGCCCGGCCAGATGCCCCTGTGCGTTCGGCCCGTAGACGATCACACTCAGCTGGGGCATCGCGGGGGACTCCTTCGGCTCGACGGCTCCGGGCGCACCTTTTCCCACATAGTGGCACCAAGGCAGTGAAAGGGATAATCGCACCGGCTGGAGGGGTACAGCTCAGGACGGAAGAGGGACTTTCGGCGCCGCGGGTTTCCTCGGGGCGGGCTTCTTCTCGCCGGTGAAGGCCTCGTACTCCTTCATGACCTCCTCCGTCGGCCCGTCCATGCGCAGTTCGCCCCGCTCCAGCCACAGCACCCGCTCGCAGGTGTCGCGGATCGACTTGTTGTTGTGGCTGACCAGGAACACCGTGCCGGCGTGCTGCCGCAGCTCGCGGATCCGCGCCTCCGACCGCCGCTGGAAGGAGCGGTCGCCGGTGGCCAGCGCCTCGTCGATGAGCAGGACGTCGTGGTCCTTCGCGGCGGCGATGGAGAAGCGCAGCCGGGCCGCCATGCCGGAGGAGTAGGTGCGCATCGGCAGGGTGATGAAGTCGCCCTTCTCGTTGATGCCGGAGAAGTCGACGATGTCCTGGTAGCGCTCCTTGATCTGCTCCCGGGCCATGCCCATGGCGAGACCGCCGAGGAAGACGTTCCGCTCGCCGGTGAGGTCGTTCATCAGGGCCGCGTTGACGCCCAGCAGGGACGGCTGGCCGTCGGTGTAGATGTGCCCGTTCTCCACCGGGAGCAGCCCGGCGACCGCCTTGAGCAGGGTCGACTTGCCGGACCCGTTGGTGCCGATGAGCCCGACGGCCTCGCCCCGGTACGCGACGAACGACACGTTCCGCACCGCGTGCACCCGGCGCACCCCGGCCGCCTTCTCGGCCCGCTCGCGGCGCAGGATGCGGTTGAGGGCGGCGGTGGCGGAGCCGCGGCCGGCGCCGGTGCCGTTGACGCGGTAGACGATGTCGACGCGGTCGGCGACGACGGTGGGGATCTTCTCTGCGGTGTGCTCAGCCACGGCCGTACGTCTCCTCAGCCTTCCAGAAGTAGATGAAGCCGCCGATGCCGGCGAGCAGCGCCCAGCCGACGGCCGCCGCCCAGACGTGCGGCGGCAGTTGGTGGGCGTGGAAGCTGTCGATCAGCGCGAACCGCATCAGGTCGATGTAGACGGCGGCCGGGTTGATCTGCAGCAGGACGGTGACGAGGTGCGGCAGGTGGTCGTGCTCGGTGATCTTGTCGATGCTCCACATCACACCGGACACGTACATCCAGGTGCGCAGCACGAACGGCATGAGCTGGGCGATGTCCGGGGTCTTGGCGCCCATCCGCGCCACGATCATGGACACGCCCGCGTTGAAGGTGAACTGGAGCACGAGCGCCGGCAGCGCCAGGATCCAGGAGGCGGCGACCGGCACGCCGAAGCAGAGCAGGATGACGACCAGCGCGCACATGGAGAACAGGAGCTGCTGGAGCTGCTGGAGCGCGAAGGAGATCGGCAGGGCCGCGCGCGGGAAGTGCAGGGCGCGCACCAGGCCGAGGTTGCCGGAGATCGCCCGGGTGCCCGCCATGATCGAACTCTGCGTGAACGTCCAGATGAAGACGCCCGTGACCAGGAACGGCACATAGTCGGGCACGTTGTGCTTGGTGCCGAGCAGCACGCCGAAGATGAAGTAGTAGACCGCCGCGTTCAGCAGCGGGGTCATGACCTGCCAGACCTGGCCCAGCTTCGCCTGGCTGTACTGCGCGGTGAGCTTGGCGGTGGCGAAGGCGCCGATGAAGTGGCGCCGGGCCCACAGTTGGCGGACGTACTCCGGCAGGGAGGGCCGGGCGCCGCTGACGGACAGGCCGTGCCGGGCCGCCAGCGCCGCGAGATCGTCGCCGGCCGGGGCCTGGGTGGGGGGCGGTGTGTCGAGGACCTGGCTCACATCCGCTGCTTTCGCTCGGGGGAGGGGGTGCCGCGGCCGACTCTCGCCGGGAGCCGCCGCGTCCGTCCCGTCGTACGGCGTTTCCTTACGCTCTTCTTCACGTTCTCTTACGACGGGACGGGACCGTATCGTCGTGACGTGAGCGTAGGCCCAACCGACGTCGGAACGCAACCGTCTCGTCGTCACGCCCTATGCTGGGGGTATGACCACGAACGCCGCCGCCTCCGCCGACGAGCCGCCGGCGCGTCCGGCCCGCCGGGCGCCCGCCGGGGCCGCCGTGCTCCGGCAGGACGTGACCGAGGCCATCCGGGCGGCGGTCTTCGAGGAACTGGCCGCCGCCGGCTACGCGCGCATGTCCATCGAGGGCATCGCCCGCCGGGCCGGCGTCGGCAAGACGGCGGTGTACCGGCGCTGGCGCTCCAAGCTCCACCTGGTCCTGGACGTGGTCTCCGCGCTGGCCGTGACCGGCTTCCCGGTCCCCGACACCGGCTCCCTGGAAGGCGATCTGCGCCTGCTGTACGAGGTCACCTCGCGCGCCCTGCGCCACCCCGTGGCCTCCCAGGTCATCCCCGACCTCCAAGCCGAGGCCGCCCGCAACCCCGACCTCGCCGAGGCCTTCCAGAAGGCCCTGCGGGACGGCCAGGAGGGCGTGGCCAGCCGGATCGTGGCGGCGGCCGAGGAGCGCGGCGAACTGCGCCCCGGGATCGACACCGACGTGGCCCTGGACCTGATCTCCGGCCCGCTCTACTGGCGCTCGGTGGTCATCCGCGCGCCGAAACCGCCGAAGGGCTACCTGGAACGGCTGGCCAGGGCCACGGCCGGGGCGCTCAAGGCGCTGTGACCGCGCCGGCCGCGCCCCTGCCCCGGCGCAGCAGGCGGTGGAGCCGGCCGCGCAGCACCCGGAGCACTCCGCCCGGGCCGGTCGCCACCCGCACGGCCAGCGCACCGGAGTGCGTGGCGTACGGCTGCACCAGGAGTACGCCGTGCACGGCGCTCGGGACGGCGCGGCGGCGCAGTCGGCCGGGGCCTGCAAGCGCGTGCGCCGTGACCTCGCGCCCGGTGCCGTCCGCGAACCGGAGCGTCAGCCGCAGATCCCAGGTGCCCGAACCGAGCCCGGCCAGGTCCACGGGGACCTCCGCCGTCCAGGTGTCCGCCGCCGAGGGCGTGAGCGCCGCGGCCGTACGCCCGCGTGTCCGGTCGTCCTCGCGCGCCTGCCAGACGACCTCCACCTCGCGCGGGGCCGCCCCGGCCACCGTCCCGTACAGCTCGTGCAGCCGCAGGCGCAGCAGCGCGGCGCGCGCGCCCGGGCGCAGTGCGGCGTCGACCGCGAGCGGCAGCGCGGCGACGGGCGCGGTCAGCAGCGGGGCCAGCGAGACCTCGGGAAGGCCGGCGGACCAGACCGGGGCACCCTCGCGGTCACGGGCGTAGGGCGGGAGCAGGCGGGCCGGGCGGGCGGCGAGTTCGCGCAGGCGGTCCAGGTCGCGGGGCTCGGGCGACGCCAGCACCACCCGGCCGAGCACATGCCCCGGGGCGGCGGGGTGGCTCTCCCAGTCGGCCGTGTCGTAGCGCGCGAGGTACGCCCGGGTGCGGGTCCACCACTCGCGCTGGTAGCGCGCGTCGTGGAGCACCAGTTCACGGGCGTACATGCGCACCTCGTGGTCGAGGAACTTGGCGCGCGCCGCCCGCGCCAGCTCCTTCTGCCCGGCGCCCAGCAGGGTGTCGTACGCCAGCGCGCACGCCTCGACGCGCGCCGTCCAGTTCCCGATGTGCCCCCGGTCCAGGGAGAGCGACAGCCGCTCGGCCGACCGGCGCACCTGCCACACGTACACCCGGTCCGCGACGAGCGCGACGCGCGGGCTCGCGGCCAGCACGCGGGCGGTGAAGACGATGTCCTCGTAGAGGAAGCGGCCCTCGGGGAAGCGGATGCCGTGGGCGCGCAGGAAGTCGGTGCGGTACAGCTTGTTGACGCACAGCGTGTCGTGGACCAGGCGGGGGCGCTCGGCGGGGCGCGCGAGGACGGTGTGCGCCGTGTAGAGGGGAGCCTGCCAGGGCTGTTCGCGCCCCGACGGCAGCTCCCGGCGCACGCACAGACCGCTCGCGACCTCCGCGCGCGCCCGGGTGGCCGCCGTCAGCAGCGCGTCCACCGCGCCGGGCGGCAGCACGTCGTCGCTGTCGAGGAACATCACGTACGGCGCCGTCGCCTCCTCGACACCGGTGTTGCGCGGGGTGCCGCAGCCGCCGCTGTTCACGCTCCGGCGCACCACCCGCAGCCGTGGCTCGCCGGCGGCCAGCCGGGCGAGCAGGCCGTCGCTGCCGTCGGTGGAGCAGTCGTCCACGGCGATCACCTCGGCGACCGCGGGGCCCTGCGCGAGCGCCGAACGCACGGCGTCGGCGACATGGGCGCGGTCGTTGTAGCCGATGACGACCACGGCGACCCGGGGCGCCGTGGTCGGCTCGGACGCGGGCGCCGGCGGTGCCGGACGGGGGTCACGCGGTTCTGGGTGCATGGTGTCCATGGGCCAGGAGCGTCGGGACGTCCGCCGATACCCCGCTACGGGGCACTGAGTGCTCGCTCCGGTAGACGGCCGGCGCCGGGCCGGGGTTCCGTCACCGGCACGGTCTTTCCGGCCGGCGGCCGCGCGGCCCGCCACAGCCGGGCGAAGGACAGCACGGCGGCGGCGGCCAGCAGCCCGTTGCGGGCCAGCATCAGCAGGCATCCGGCCCAGGTGCCGTCGACCACCTCGCGGTAGTACACCGGGAACGCCACGGTGCTCAGCGCGGACGCCGCCAGGACCAGCGCCGCCACCGGCCGCTGGCTGGTGTGGCGCGAGGTCAGGCACACGGCGGCCAGTCCGATCAGCCAGATCATGTACTGCGGGCTGATGACCCGGCTGGTGACCGTGAACAGCAGCACCGCGCTCAGCGCCGCGTCGTACGGCGTGGCCTCGCTCCAGCGCCGGGCCCGCGCCCGCCACAGCACCAGCAGCCCCAGCGACAGGGCCGACAGCGCGAGGGAGACGGCGGCGACGGCGTGCACCTGCGGGCCGACCAACTCCACCGCGCCGTACTGGTAGCGGGTCCGGCCCGGCCAGCCGGCGTGCCGGGCCAGGCTGAGCACCGTCCCGCCGAGCGACTCGACCTGCACGCCCCGGCCGCCCTGTTCGCGCAGGAAGGACAGCGGATGGGTGAAGAAGACGGACAGGACGGCCAGGCACCCCGCGCCGGTCCACACCGCCGACGCCCACGCCGTGCGGGTCGGCCGGCCCCGGGGCGTGCCCAGCAGCACCAGCGCCGGCCACACCTTCACCAGCGCGCCCAGCGCCCCGAGCACCCCGCCCGCGCGCGGGGAGCGCGCCGAGACCAGCAGGGAGAGCACGGCCAGCGCGGTGACCTGCACGTCGTACCGGGCGAGTGGCAGGTGCAGCAGCAGCGGCAGACCGCCCGTCCACAGCGCCGCGCCGAGCAGGCTGCGCCCGGCCGCGGTGCCCGCGCGCACCAGCGCCGCCGCCGTCAGCGCGTCCACGGCCAGGGTGAGCAGCACGAAGGACTGGAAGTACGTCAGGCCCGGCAGCAGACCCGGCGCCAGCAGCACCGCGCCGGCGCCCGGCGGGTACTGCCACAGCGTGTCGTGGTCCGGGAAGGAGCCGTGCGCGAGCACGCCGTACCAGTGGAAGTACAGCCGCCACACCTCCCGGGTCACCGCGCCGCCGCCCGGCAGCCGGGCGGCGCCGTGGACGATCAGCCACAGCATCAGGGCGCGGGTGGTGAGCCACAGGGCGGTGAGGGCGAGGACCGGGCCGGGGGTGACACGGGAACGGTTCATCACATGGGAGCCTAAGCGGTGCGGATGGTGTATCCATGCTGATACGCCGTCAACGGCCGCAAATGTTGGCTAATCGCAAGAGATCGGGCCAGGGTGAACGTCGGGCTTCCTGCGCAACCGCAGTCACGTCGGCCGGCCGGGGCGACCACGGGTGTATCCGGTGCAACGAGCGACCCGCCGCGCCGGCTACGGGCGCCCGCCCGGGAACGGCCGCGCCGGGCCGCCGCCGTGGCGGTGCCCGCGCTGGTGATGCTGGCCCTCGGGCTGTGGCGGCTGGACCGGGGCGGCATGTGGCGCGACGAGGCCGTCAGCTTCCAGGTGGGCCGCCGTACGGTGCCGCAGATCTGGCGGCTGCTGCACGACGTGGACGCGGTGCACGGCCTGTACTACCTGCTGGTGCACGCCGTCCTCGCCGTCCGTCCCGGCGAGGTCGCGCTGCGGCTGCCCTCGGTGTGCGCGGCGGCCGGCACGGCGGCGCTGGTGGCCTCGCTCGGCGCCCGGCTGGTCCGGCCGCGCGTCGGGCTGTGGGCCGGACTGCTCTACGCCGTCACGCCGATGGCCGGCCACTACGCCCAGGAGGGCCGCTCCTACGCCCTCGTCGCGGCCGGCGCCACCGCCGCGACGCTCCTGTTCGTGCGGGCCGTGCGCGGCGGCACCTGGTGGCCGTACGGCGCGGTGCTCGCCCTGACCTGCTGGCTGCACGAGTTCGCCGTCCTGCTGCTCCTCGCCCACGCCGGGTCGCTGGCGCTGGCCCGGGCCGGGGCGCGGGTGTGGCGCGCCTGGGGCGGCACGGCGGCGGCGGTCGTCCTCGCGCTGCTGCCGATGGCGCTGGTGTCGTCGGGGCAGGCCGCGCAACTGGCCTGGCTGCGGGCGCCCACGGGGGACACGGCCGGCGGGCTGCTGCGGAAGTTCCTCGGACCGGCCGACTCGGTGTTCTGGGTGTGTCTCGCGCTGGGAGTGCTGGGGCTGGCGGGGCTGGTCGGGCGCAAGGGCGAGCTGACGTGCCCGGGGGTGGGGCTGCCGGTGATGGTGGTGCCGCCGGCGGTGCTGATGCTGGTCTCCCAGGTGTCACCGCTGTACGTCGACCGGTACGTGCTGTACGCGCTGTCGGGTGCCCCGCTGCTCGTGGCCTGTGGGGCGGAGCGGCTGGCCGGGGCCCTGGCGCGGCTGCCCGCCGGTGCCCTCCGGGCGCCCGCCCGTCCCGCCCCGGGCGACGGCTGCCCGGACGCGGGCGGGACGGATGCGGGCGGGCCGGACACGCGCCCGGGTGTCCCGGGGCGGTCCTCCGCCGTCGCCCTCGCCGGGGTCCTCGCGGTCGTCCTGGCCCTCGTCCACCAGTTCCCGCTGCTGCGGCTGGACCGCGATCCCGGGCGGCGCCCGGACGATCTGGCCGCCGTCTCCCGGGCGGCCGGGCGGGAGGTGGGGGCCGGCCAGGCCGTGGTGTTCGTCCCGGCGGCCCTGCGGAACGCGGCGCTCACCTATCCCCGGCCGTTCCGGGGCACCCGGGACGTGCTGCTGGTGACGGGCGCGGCGGAGTCCGGGACGCTCTACGGACGGGAGGCCGGGGTGGCGGAGGCGCGCCGCAGGCTGGCGGGTCTGGAGCGGGTGTGGGTCGTCGGGGACCGCAGACTGCTGGGCGGCGCCTGGGTCCCGCACGACCCCGTGGAGCGGGCCAAGGCGGCTGTCCTGTGGCAGCAGTTCACGGCGCGCCGGGAGACCGTGCGGGGCTGGATCACCGTACGGCTCTACGTCCGCCCGGTCAGCGCCCCGCCTCCGTCCGCACCGCTTCCGTCCTCGCCGCCTCGGTCCGTCCCGGTTCCGTCCGTGCCGCCTCCGTCCGCGCCGCCGCGTCCAGCGCGGCCGTGAGCCGGTCGAGCCGGTCCCGCAGCGCGCCGATCTCCGCCAGGTCGAACCCGGTCGCCGACCCGATCCGGCGCGGCACCTCCAGCGCGCGCTCGCGCAGTGCCGCGCCCTCCCCGGTGACGCGCACGAGGACCGAGCGCTCGTCCGCCGCGCTGCGCTCGCGCCGTACCAGACCGGCCGCCTCCAGCCGCTTGACCAGCGGGGACAGCGTGCCGGAGTCGAGCCGCAGCCGCTCGCCCAGCTTCTTGACCGGCAGGTCGCCCTCTTCCCACAGCACCAGCATCACCAGGTACTGCGGGTAGGTGAGCCCGAGGTCCTTCAGGACGACGCGGTAGACGCCGTTGAAGGCGCGGGAGGCGGCGTGCAGGGAGAAGCAGATCTGGCGGTCCAGGCGGAGCCACTCCGATTCGGTCATGACTCCAGGATAGCCCTCACCCAATTTGGTTGTGCGCAACTTAATTGTGTGATGTAGTTGGCGGCGCAACGCACCCCGACCCCGAAAGGGATGGTCTCCATGGACGCGCTCTACACCGCCGTCGCCACCGCCACCCACGGCCGCGAGGGCCGCGCCGTCTCCTCCGACGGCAGGATCGACCTGGCCCTGGCCATGCCCGCGGAACTCGGCGGGAACGGCCAGGGCACCAACCCCGAGCAGCTCTTCGCCGCCGGGTACGCCGCCTGCTTCGGCAGCGCCCTCGGGCTGGTCGGCCGCCAGGCGAAGGTCGACGTCAGCGACGCGGCCGTGACCGCCGAGGTGGGCATAGGCAAGCAGGGCGAGGGCTTCGGCCTGAAGGTCACCCTGCGCGTCGAGCTGCCCGACACCGTGGACGAGGAGACCGGCCGCAAGCTGGTCGAGTCCGCCCACCAGGTCTGCCCCTACTCCAACGCCACCCGCGGCAACATCGAGGTCGACCTCGTCGTCGAGTAGCCGCTACGCCGGCGACAGCGCGTCCGGGGACGCGGCCTGGCCCGGGACCCGCGGCGCCGGACCGGGCATGGTCTCGCCCAGCAGCAGCGTCCGGACCACCCGCTCGGCGGCCCGCCCGTCCTCGAACTCGCAGAACCGGGCCCGGAACCGGGCCCGCAGCCGCGCCGACTCCTCGTCCCGCCAGGCGCCCGAGGCCAGCAGCCAGGCCAGGTCCCGGTAGGAGGAGGCGACATGGCCGGGCGGCTCGGCGGTGATGTCGAGGTACGCGCCCCGGCTCGCCGTGAACGCGGGCCAGTCGTCGGCGTAGATCACGATCGGCCGGTCCAGGTTGGCGTAGTCGAACATGATCGACGAGTAGTCGGTGACCAGCACGTCCGCCGCGAGCAGCACCTCCGCGAGGTGCGGCTCGTCGGTCGCGTCCACCACCACCCGGCGCCGGGCCAGCTCGGCCAGGCCCAGGCCCCGCGCCGGGCCGCTCGCCAGCGACGGGTGCAGCCGGACCACGAGCGTGCGCCCCTCGCCCAGGCCGGCCGCGAACCGGGCCAGGTCGATCCGGTCCACGAGCCCGCCCCGGCGGTAGTCCCGGCGGGTCGGCGCGTACAGCACCACCGTGTGGTCCGCCGGAATGCCGTGCCGCTCCCGGAAGCCCCCGGCCGCGCCGGGACCGCCGGGGCCGCCGTTCACCAGGACGTCGTTGCGCGGGCTGCCGGTGCGCGCCGAGGCGAAGTGGCAGGGGAAGGCCCGCTCCCAGACCAGCTCGGAGTGGCGGTTGGCGACCAGGCTGTGGTCCCAGCGGTCGGCCCGGCGCAGCATCTGCGGCACGTCGAAGCCGAGCCGGGCGCCGGGCTTGTCCAGCAGGTCGGCGCCCAGGTGCTTCAGCGGGGTGCACTGGTGGGTGTGGATGTGCACGCTGCCGGGCCGTTTGGCGAGGGAACCGGGCCAGTTGACGTCGTTGACGAAGTACTTGGCGCGCGCGGTGACCTCCAGATAGCGCCGGGAGCCGACGAGCACGTGCTCGACCCCGGCCGGCAGCGCCGCGGCCGTCTCCGCGTCCCGCACCACCCACACCCCGCGCAGGTGCGGCGCGATCTCGCGGGCCGCGGCGTACACGGCGGCCGGGTCGCCGAGCAGACCCCGGTGCGAGGACGCCGAGTACACCACCAGATGCTCGTCCAGCGGGCGGTGCGCGTGCAGCGCCGCCCAGCCGGTCCCGGCCCGCGCGGCGGCGGCCTGGCGGGCCCGGACCGCCCGCCGGGCCGCCTCCCGCCGGGCCCGCCCCGCCTGCCGCCTGATCCGGTACCCGGTCCAGGAGCCGGTCAGCACGGCGACCTCACCGTCCACCGGCGCGCCCGGCGGCCGGTGGACGCGGAACATCTCCGCCGTGCGCCGGAAGAACTCGGCCTTGTCGGCGGGCGGCAGCCGGTCCGGCTTGGCCAGGATGTCCAGGCAGTGCTCGCCCATCTTGCGGTGCAGGTACGGCCGCCACCGCGCCAGCTCCGGCCGCTCGGCCACGAACGCGAACACCCGCTCGTACTGGTCGTGGATGTCGAAGTGCTTGCGGCTGGTGGTGGACAGGATGTTGCCCTGCCGGCGCTGCCGGTAGTTCAGGCAAATCCGGTCCAGCGCGGCGATCCGGCCGGCGCTGAGCAGGACCGGGAAGGTCCAGGGCGTGTCCTCGTAGTAGCCCGGCGGGAAGGTGAAACCGTGCCGGGCGACGAACTCCCGGCGGTAGGCCTTGTTCCAGACCACCATCAGCAGGTCGAGGATCTGCGGGTACTCCGCGGCGCTGAAGGTGTCCTCGCGGGCGAGCAGGTGCGCGAGGACGTTGCGCCGGATGCCGCCCCACCAGTAGGCGCGCGCGTAGTCGAAGACCAGCACGTCCGGGTCGGCGCTCTCCGCGAGCCGGTCGGCGATCGCCTCCAGCGCGCCCGGCGTGAGGGTGTCGTCGCTGTCCAGGAAGAGCAGGTAGTCGCCGCCCGCCTCGGCCGTCCCGGCGTTCCGGGCGCGGCCGAGGCCCACGTTCTGAGGCAGGTGCAGCACCCGCACCCGCGGGTCGCGGACGGCGTACTCGTCGAGGATCGCGCCGCAGCCGTCCGGGGAGCGGTCATCCACGGCGATCAGCTCGAAGTCCCCGAAGGACTGCCCGAGCACCGAGTCCAGGCACTCGCGCAGAAAGCCCTGCACTTTGTAGCAGGGCACGATCACACTGAAGCGGGGCACGGCGGGTCAGCTCCTCACGAGGGTCGCGGCGGCGGGGGCGGGGACGCGCTCGGCGAGCGGGAGGACGGGCGGCACCGCCTCCGGCGGCTGGCCGAGCAGCACCCGCCGCACCACCCGCTCCGCGGCCCGCCCGTCGTCGAACTGGCAGAACCGCTCCCGGAACGCGGCCCGCAGCGCCCGGGCCCGGGGGCCCGCGTACGAGCCGTCGCGGAACACGGCGGCCAGCTCCCGCGGGTTCCGGGCGACCGGGCCGGGCGGCTCGGCCGGCAGGTCGAAGTAGACGCCCCGGGTCTCCCGGTAGACCTCCCAGTCGTCGGCGTAGATCACGATCGGCCGGTCCAGGTTGGCGTAGTCGAACATGATCGACGAGTAGTCGGTGACCAGCGCGTCCGCCGCCAGGCACACGTCCTCCGAGGAGCGGTGCGCGGTGACGTCGAGGACCCGGCCCGAACTCCGGCGGCGGCCCTCGTCGTAGAAGTAGTGGGCGCGCAGCAGCACGACGACGTCCTCGCCGGCCGCCTCGCAGAACGCCTCCAGGTCCAGGCCGGGGGCGAAACCGGTGTGGTGGTCGCGGTGGGTCGGCGCGTACAGCACGGCCGTCCTGCCCTCCGGGACGCCCAGTTCGCGGCGGACGCGGGCCACGTCGCGGGCGGTCGCCGTGTAGTACACGTCGTTGCGCGGATAGCCGTACTCCAGGTGCTCGTAGGAGCCGGGGAAGGCGCGTTCCCACATCTGGGTGGAGTGGCGGTTGGCGGACAGGTTGTAGTCCCAGCGGTCGACCCGGCCCAGCAGCCTGGCGAAGCTGCCGGTGCGCGCGGCCACCACCGGGTACGCCGCCTGGTCCACGCCCATCGTCTTCAGCGGGGTGCCGTGCTGGGTCTGCAGGTGCACGCTGCCGGGCCGTTTGACGACGCCCTCCGCGAAGTTCGCGTTGTTGACCAGGTACGTGGCGCGGGCCAGCACCTCCCAGTAACGGCGGGAGCCGATCACCGCGTACTCCACGTCCCCGGGGAGGGTGTGCTCCTGGCCGGCCTCCACCAGGAACACCGAGCGGATGTGCGGGGCGAGTTCGCGGGCCTTGGCGTGGATCGCGGCCGGGTTGCAGGCGTAGCCGCGCCCCCAGTAGGCGCAGTACACGGCCAGGTCGGGGTCGAGCGGGCGGCGCAGATCGCGGGCGTAGCGCAGCCGGGTGCGGGCCATGCGCGGGCGCGGCAGCCGCGCGGCGGCGCCGCCGGCCGCCTGGTTGGCGCCGCGCAGCGCGCGGAACGCGCTGTACGCGCCCGCCGCCAGCAGCCGGTGCTGCACACCGAGGCTGCCGTCCGGGACCCGGTGCCCGGCCGGCCGGTACCGCCGGTAGAGCCGGGCCGCGCGGCGGAAGAACGCCCGGTGCCCGGCGGGCAGCCGCTCGGGCCGGGACGCCGTCTTCAGCACCACGGCGAACAACTGGTCGAACAGCGGCCCGGTCCGCTCGGCCGGCAGCTCCCGCTCGGCCGCCCGGGTCAGTACGCGCTCCACCTGGTCCAGCAGGGTGCACTGGTGCGGGCCGGGCTGGTTGAGCCGGCTGCCCTGGCGGCGCGCCCGGTGCCGTACGACGGGCCGGCGCAGCACCGCGATCCGTCCGGCGGCGACGGACACCAGGCCGCCCCAGCCGAGGTCGGTGAAGTGCCCTTCGGGGAAGGCCAGAGCGTGCTCGGTGAGGAAGGCGCGGCGGTGCACGGCGCTCCACGCGGGCAGCGGGACACCGGTCAGCTCCGGCCGCTCGGCGGGGGCGAAGGCACCCTTCGGGGCGCCCGCGAGCAGCGGCCCGGCCGGGTTCGTCGGCTCGCCCTCCCACCAGGGCACCCGCTCGTGCTCGGTGTAGAGCACGTCCACGCCGGAGGTCTCCGTCAGCCGGGCGTCCAGCGCCGCGAGCGCGCCCGGCAGCAGCAGGTCGTCACCGTCCAGGAACAGCAGGTACGCGCCGTCCGCCGCCCGCATCCCGGTGTTGCGCGCCCCGCTCAGCCCGGCGGACGGCGGCGAGTGGACGACGCTCACCCGGGCGTCCCGCCCGGCGTATCCGGCGGCGACCTCGGCGGCGGGGGAGTCGGGGGCGTCGCAGACCGGGATCAGCTGGAGGTCGCCGAAGGACTGGCCGAGGACCGAGTCCAGCGCCTGGGACAGCCGGCCGGCGACCCCGTGGGACGGGACGATGATGCTGAAGCGGGGCATTGTGTTCTCTCTGTCGTCGTGCGGACGCGGCCGGGCCGTCCCGCCGGGCGCCAGGTGGACGGCCGGCTCGGGGCGGGCCGCGTCGAGCCGAGGGGCATGGGAACTCCCGGAAGCAACAACGGCGTTCAGCGGCCCCCGGTGACGGGGAGGGGACCGGGAGGTTGCTCGACGGTGGCCAGCGGGGAGCGCGCGCGGGCCGGTGGCGCCGGGCCCCGCTCGGTGAGCTGGGCGGCGAGCTGGTCGCGCACCAGGCGGCAGTCGCCGTGGGCGCGCGCGGAGTCGAAGACCGGCACGTCCGGGTCGCCGGTCTCCGCGAGCCGGTCGGCGATCGCCTCCAGCGCGCCGGGTGTGAGGGTGTCGTCGCTTTCCAGGAAGAGCAGCCGGTACACGGGGACGATGACACTGGACCTGGGCAAGGGACATCCAACGGTCGGCTCGGCGCGGGCGTACTGCCCGGGAACGCCCGGCGCGGCGACTTGGTTACGGCCCCTGCGTCATCCGGGCTACCGCCGGGGCAACGCGAAGGGGCGGGCCGCCGGCGGCCCGCCCCTCGAAGCGCCCTTGGTGTACGCCTACTTGACCGCGCCCGCCATCACTCCGGACACGAACTGCCGCTGGAACGCGAAGAACACGGCCAGCGGAATCACCATGGACAGGAACGCGCCCGGTGCCAGCACGTCGATGTTGTTGCCGAACTGCCGCACCTGGGTCTGGAGGGCGACCGTGACCGGCTGGGTGCCGGACTTGGTGAACACCAGCGCCACCAGCATGTCGTTCCACACCCACAGGAACTGGAAGATGCCGAGGCTCGCGATCGCCGGCCCGCCCAGCGGCATCACCACCCGGGCGAACAGCCGCAGTTCGCCGGCGCCGTCCAGCCGGGCCGCCTCCAGCAGCTCGCGCGGGATCTCCGCGAAGAAGTTCCGCAGCAGGAACACCGCGAACGGCAGCCCGAAACCGGTGTGGAACAGGACCACCCCGAAGATCGTCCCGAACAGCCCGATCTTCCCGAAGAGTTCGGCGATCGGGATCAGCGCCACCTGCACCGGCACCACCAGCAGGCTCACCACGCCCAGGAACCACCAGTCCCGGCCGGGGAACTCCAGCCACGCGAACGCGTACCCGGCCAGCGAGCCGATCACCACGACCAGGACGGTCGCCGGGACCGTGATCAGCACGGTGTTCAGCAGGGAGCCGGTGATATCGCCGTTCTCCAGCAGCTTCTGGTAGCTGTCGACGGTGAGCTGGGACGGCTTGGCGAACACCGTCCACCAGCCGCTCGCGCTCATGTCCTGCGGCGTGCGCAGCGAGGAGACGAGCAGACCGATCGTCGGCACCAGCCAGAACAGGCCCACGACGATCAGCACCACACGGACCAGCCCGCCGCTCAGCCGCTCCGCGATCCGGGAGCCGGCCGACTGCCGGGCCGCGGTCTTGCGGACCGGCCCGGCCTTGCCCACCTCTTCGGCGGTCACCGTCATCGCCGCACCTCCCGCCGCAGCCGACGCACGTTGAACAGCATCACCGGGATCACCAGCAGCAGCAGGAACACGGAGATCGCGCTCGCGACACCCGGGCGGCCCTCCGCGAAGCCCTTGCGGTACAGCTCCAGCGCCAGCACGTTCGCGTCGTCCTGGGAGGAGCCCGGCGCGATGATGAACACCAGGTCGAACACCTTCAGCACGTTGATCATCAAGGTGACGACCACGACCGCCAGCACCGGCGCCAGCAGCGGCACGGTGACCTTGCGGAACACCTGCCACTCGGTCGCGCCGTCCACCCGCGCCGCCTCCAGCAGTTCCCGGGGCACGCCCGCGAGCCCCGCCGCGATCAGCACCATCGCGAAGCCCGCCCACATCCACACGTACGCCCCGATGATCGCCGGGGTGACCAGCGCCGGGCCGAGCCAGCCGACGCCGTCGTACGGCTCCCGGAAGTTCTCCGCGGGCAGCCGGAGCCGGGCCCCGTCCGCCGCCGCGGGCAGCGTGAACGTGCCGTCGCCGGACGCCGTCGCGGACGCCACCACCGTGCCGTCCTTCACCGCCTCGATCCGCATCCCGGCATAGCCCACCTCGGTGGGATCGGGCGCGCCGAGCCGGCCGACGCCCTTGCCGCGGGTGAAGTCCTGCCAGGTGCTGCCGGTGATCCGGCCCGGTTCGGCGCGGGCGGCGGCCGCCTTGCGCACCCCGTCCGGCAACTGGTCGGGGGCCACCCCGACCAGCGGCAGCGCGACCGGCCGCCCGGCGTGCACGACGTCCTGGGTGACGAAGCCGCCGCCCTCGGCCACCAGCGGCGACCGACGGCCCGGGTGGGCCTTCGGGAACGCCGACGACTGCGCGAAGGTGTCGTGCACGCCCACCCACACCGCGTTCGCGACGCCCTTGTCCGGGTCCTGGTCGTACACCAGCCGGAAGATGATCCCGGCGGCCAGCATGGAGATCGCCATCGGCATGAAGACGACCAGTTTGAACGCCGTGCCCCAGCGCACCCGTTCGGTCAGCACCGCGAACACCAGGCCGAGCGCGGTGGCGACCGTCGGCGCGAACACCACCCAGATGACGTTGTTCTTCAGGGCGGTCCGGATGCCGTCGTCGGTGAACAGGGTCCGGTAGTTGTCCATCCCGGCGAAGCCGTCGCCGGAGTTGTCGTAGAAGCTGCGGACGACCGAGTACCCGATCGGGTAGACCACGAGCGCGCCGAGCAGCACCAGCGCGGGCAGCAGGAACAGCGCTGCCACGGTCTTGCGGGTGCCGGTCACGCTCTTGCGACCGCGGGGCGCGGCGGGGCCCGGTGGGGACCCCGCCGCCGCTGCCGACGCCATGGCCGGATCAGCCCCCGTTCCCGTACGCCGCCGCCGCGTCCTTCTCCAGCTTCGCCTGGGCGCCCGCGACGTCCCGCGGGTTCTTCAGGAAGTCCTGGAGGTCCTTCCACTCGCCCTTGCCGGGCGTGCCGCCGAAGGCCTGCGGCGCCTGGTCGGACATGTCGAAGCGGAAGTCGTCGCCGGCCGCGACCAGCGCCTTGGCGATCTTCTGCTGTACCGCGTTCGGATACGCCGTGAGCGGCACGTTCTTGTTCGGGGAGAGGTAACCGCCCAGCTTGGCCTGGATGGTGGCCGCGTCCGGGGAGGCGAGGAAGGTGACCAGCGCCTGCGCCGCCTTGGAGTCCTTCAGGACCACGGCCGCGTCGCCGCCGGAGACCACCGGCGCGGCCGAGCCGACGGCCGGGAACGGGAACACCTTGGCGTCCGTGCCCACCTTCGACTTGGTCTCGGCGATGTTGACCTGCACGAAGTCGCCCTCGTAGACCATCGCGGACTTCGGCTGGTCGCCGCCGGTGAACGTCTGGGTGACCGACTGCGGGAACTCCGTCTGGAGCGCGCCGTTCTGGCCGCCCGCCAGGTAGTCCTTGCGGTTCCAGAGCTGGGCGAGGGTGGTGAGCGCCTGCTTCACCGACGGATCGGTCCACTTGATCTTGTGCTGGGCGAGCTGGTCGTACTTCTCCGGGCCCGCCTGGGACAGATAGACGTTCTCGAACCAGTCGGTCAGCGGCCAGCCGTCGGCGCCGGCCACCGAGAACGGCGTGACCCCGGAGTCGTACACCGCGCGCGAGGCGGTCAGCAGGTCCTGCCAGGTCTTCGGTTCCTTCGCCCCCGCGTTCGCGAAGACCTCGGCGTTGTACCAGATCAGCGACTTGTTGGCGGCCTTGTAGTAGACGCCGTACCGCTTGCCGCCGACCGCGCCGATGTCCTGCCAGCCCTGCGAGTAGTTCTCGCCCAGCTCCTTCAGCGCCTCCGGGCCGAGCGGTTTGGCCCAGCCCTTCTGCACGGCCTGCCTGATCGCGCCGGGCTGCGGGAGCAGCGCCACGTCCGGCGGCTGGCCGCCCGCGATCTTCGACCCGAGGAAGTTGATGATCGGGTCCTGCGCGGGCACGAAGGTGACCTGCGCTCCGGTGCGCTTCTCGAACTCGGCGAGGACCTTCTTGAAGTTGGCCTGCTCACCACCGGTCCAGACGGCGGCCACCTCCAGTCTGGCGCCGTCCAGCTTCGGCAGGGTGACCGTGGACCCGGTGGTCCCGCCGCTCTCCTGCCCGGTTCCCCTCTCGCCGTCGTCGCCGTCGCCGCCGGAGCAGGCGGAGAGCGCCAGGGCTCCCGCGAGCAGGGCGGCGACCGCGGTGACGGCCCTGTGGGTGTGGAACGTGTTGCTCTTGCTGCGCATCACTTCCCCGTTCGTCGTTCTTCGTTGAACGCGCGTTGAACGTATGAACTCTGTCCCGTGCGGTCCGGTCTACGCCGGGCCGCTCCGGGCGGGCAAGAGCACCTGCGGCACGGACCGGTGCATCGTGATCGGCTCGTGACCAGCGGTGTATGCGCACCGGTTTCCGGGAGCCGGCGCGGACGGCTCCGGCGGCCGGTTACAGCAGGGACGGCACCTCGGCCGCCGCGACCTGCCGGGCCGCCCGCTCCACCGCGCTCGCCAGCAGGGCCAGGTCGGTCGGGCCGTTGCCCAGCTCCCGCACGGGCCGGCGGGCCGGCGGATCGCCCATGCGCTGCCAGTCCAGCGGGACCACCGTGGGCCGCTGGGTCGCGGTACGCGGGATACGGCCGGTCACCCGGCCGCCCTGGAAGGCCACGGCCCGCCCGTCCGCGTACGCCAGCCTGCCCCGCCCCGGCGCCGGCTGGTCCGGCCCCGGCTGCGGCGCCTCCAGCACCACCCGCAGGGCCGCCCGGCGGGCCGGCTCCGACTCCGCCGTCCGGCCGTCGGCCCCGGCCGCCGCCACCAGGTGCACCCCGAGCCGCTCGCCCTCGCGGGCCACCGCCTCCAGCGCCCGTATCACCGAGCCGGCGGCCGGCCGGCCCGGCGAGCCGAGCGCCGGCGAGACCAGCGCGTCCAGGTCGTCGACGACGACCACCAGCCGGGGCAGCGGCGGGACCGCCCCGGCGCGCTGCCGGGCCGCCGCGCCCGGCCGCAGCCGCAGGGTGGAGCTGGGCGGCGACTCTATGTCCCCGGAGGCGGTGCCGCCGGGGGCGGTGCGCTGGGCCACCATCCGGCCGGACACCTCCCGCCCCGCGTGCCAGTCGGTGAAGTCCGTCCGGCCCAGCAGCTCCGCCCGGCGCTTCAGCTCGGCGCTCAGCGACTGGGCGAACTCCCGCATGCGCACCGGGTCGTTGGCGATCAGGTGGGTGGTCGCGTGCGGGATGTCCGTGCACAGGCGCAGGCCCTCGTCCCCGCCGGCGCCGATCCCGTCCCGGCCGTCGAGCAGCACCACGGCCAGCCGGTCCGGCCGCTCGGCGGCGGCCAGCGCGGCGACCACGGTCCGCAGCAGCTCGGTACGGCCGCTGCCGGGCGGGCCCTCGATCAGCAGGTGCGGGCCGTCGGCCACCAGGTCGACGGTGACCGGGCCGCGCGGTCCGGCGCCGAGCACCGCCCGGGCCCGGCCGCCCGGCGACTCGGTGTCGTCCGCCGCGTCCGCCCAGCGCGCCATCAGCGACGCCGGGGTGGCGCGGGCCAGGCCCAGCTCGTCCAGGAGCCGCGCCGAGCGGGGCAGCGGCGTGGCCACGCGCGCGTGCGGCTCGCCGGCCGGGCCGTCCGGGCGCAGCGGCGCCAGCGCCCGCGCGAAGCGTTCCGCCCAGGCGGCGGAGATGGCGTCGACGGTGGCGTGCGTACCGGGGCCGACCGGGCCGCCCGGCGCGACCCGCAGCAGGTGCAGCGCGGCGGCGACGTCCCCGCTGAGCAGCGCGACGGCACCGCAGTGCCGGAAGGCGGGCGTCACCGCGCAGGCCGCCTCGTACGTCCGCGGCACCGGGGAGGAAGGGGAGGCGGGCTCGGTCTCGGCCAGGCACAGCAGATGGATCCCGGCCCGCGGTCCGGCCACGGCCAGCCGCGCGAGGGCGTCCCGCAACGCGGTGCCGCCGGGATCACCGTCCACGACGACGACGGTGAACGGGCCCGGGAAGCGGCCGGCACGCGGGTCCCCGCCGGTCGCGGTGCTGTCCGGGGCCGGACGGCCGGCGGTGCGCGCGGCGGCCGGGTTTCCGGCCCCGTGGTCCCGGGGGCCGGCGGGCACGCGGGGGGCGGGACCGGCGAGGGCGCCGCGCGGGTCCGCCGGGCCGCCGGGGGCCGTGCCGGGGACGGGCAGACCCGGCAGACCCGGACCCGCGGCGCGCGGGCCGTACGGGCCGTGCGCGGGATCGGCGGGGGCCGGGCGGCCGGCGGTCCGGGAGGGCGTGCCCGGCGCGGGGACGCCGGGTGCGGGGAAGCCTGGTGCGGGTGGGCCGGCCGGACCCGGTGCCGCGGTCCGGGCCGGGGTGCCGGCCGCCGGGAAGGAGCGCGCGGGGTCCTCGGGCTCCGCGGGGTGCGGTGCCGGGCGGGCCGACGGCCGGTCCGTCGCCGCTTGGTCCTCCACCCGGCGCAGCAGCTCCTCCACCCGCGCCGCCGCCTGCTCGCGGTCGTAGGCCAGCAGCAGACGGCAGTCCTGGCCGTGGCCCGGCCGCACCTGCGGGAGCCAGCCGAGCCAGGCCCACTCCGCCGTGCGGTCCGCCACCGGACGGGCGCGGTCCGCGCTGATCAGCACGATCTCCAGCAGGTCGGGGGAGTGCAGCGCGGCGAGCTGGGCCAGCACCGCGCGGGCCAGCCCGGACAGCCGGGGGCGCGGCCCGGCCAGGCCCAGCGCGCCCGCCTCGCGGAGCGCGGCGGTCACCGGCACGGCCGGCAGCGGGCCCGAGCCGTCCGGCGCGCTCCGGTCGGCCGTGCCGAGCCGCACCGTCAGCGCCTCCGGATGGCCGGGCCCCCGCTCCCACAGCCGGGGCCCGGGGCCGAGCGCCGTCAGCAGCAGGGCGGCCGGGTCCGGCCAGGTCTCCGGCTGCCGCGCGGGTCCGGCCGGCGGGACGTCACCGGCCGGGACGGCCGTGCCCTCGTACGGCGCGGTCCCGGCGGTCTGCTCCCCGCGCCCGCCGGCCAGCCGCCGGGCCCAGGCGCCGAGCCCCCGCCGCAGCCCGCCCTGCGGGGCGCCGGCCGGCTCGGGACGGGTGCCCTGCGGGGCGTCGGCGGGGCCGGGACGGCCACCGGAGAAAGGATCGGAAGTGTGCGTGATATCCGGATAGTCGGGGAAGTCCGTACCCCTGACCGGGGTGCCTTTGCGGCCGCCCGCGCGTACGTCCTCGCCGTCCGGCCCGCCGCCGTACGCCGCCGTGGGGGCCCCGCCCGGCCCGCCGGCCCCGAAGCGCCCCGCGTGCGTGTCGCCGCCGGACCCCGTGCCGGGCGCACCGGAGCCCGCGCCGTGGCTCTCCACGCTCGGCGCCCCGGCCTGTCCCGGCACCAGCGGCGCCGCGCCGCGCCGATGCTCCCGGCCGGCGGGGGCGTAGGGGCCATAGGCGTGCCGCGTACGGCCCGAGGGACCCGCGGCGCCGGCCCGCGCCCCGGACGCCTGCCCGCCGGCACCCGTTCCCGCTCCGCCGGGGCCGCCCGCGCGCGAGCCGTCCGCACCCGGCGCGTCCGCGTCCGCGCCGCCCGCCGGCACCCGTACGCAGCCCTCTCCGTCGGGCACCGTGCGGACCCGTATCCCGGGGCCGCCGGACGGGGTGACCCGCAGGGCGGACTCGCCGATCCGCAGCAGCGCCCCGGCCGGGAACCGCACCGGCCGCTCGGTCACCCGGGTGCCGTCCAGGACCGTGCCGTTGGTGGAGCCGAGGTCGGCGACCGAGACACGGCCGTCGGCGCCGACGGTGACCGCGCAGTGCAGCCGGGAGACGTCGGGGTCGTCCAGCGGGACGTCGGCGTCGGCGGAGCGGCCCACGGTGATCCGGCCGCCGTGCAGCAGGTGGACCCCGCCCGCGTCCGGCCCGGCGACCACGTGCAGCCGGGTCGGCGCCTCGTCCAGCTCGGGATGCGGCTCGGGGGCCGCCGGGACGCCCAGGGACAGCACCGCGCCGTCGACCAGCGGCGGCTCGCCGAGCGTGCACCGGCGCGGATCGAGCCGCTCGGCGCCCGCGTACAGCACCACGGCACCGCCGGCCTCCCGGCCCGCGCCGCTCTCGCCGGTGACCGCCCCGGCCAGCGCCGACGCGACCGCGGCCAGCTCCGTGCCCACGGGCGCCGTGACCAGCACGTCCCGGCACGCGGTGCGGCCCCGCTGCGGATGCGGACCGAGCGGGTCTACGACGGTCAGCCGGATCTGCATCGGCGTCAGCGGTCCCTTCTGCGCGGGTCTGCGCGGGCGCGGACTTCCCCCCACCCCCACACGAGCACGTCGGCCAGTAGCCGCTGAGCCGTCCCAGCAGGCTGCTGGAGGCATCCTCGCACCTGCCGCCGACAACGCGCCCCGAACCCGGCAACAAGTGATCTTGATTGGTCGGCTCTGCCCCCAAAAATGCCGGACCCGTGCACCGCCGGCGATCAGTTGAGATCGGTCACGTCCGGCCCCGGCAACCACGCGCCCGCGACCCGCGTCTTTCCGTCGAAACCCCGTGCCGGCGCCCCCGGACATGCCCGGCAACGCGTGGGTGGCGCCCCGAAAGGCGGCACTACAGTGGGGCGGAACACCGGCAAGCACCGGGAAACGCAGGCAGCGAGCAAGCGAACAACAGCAACCAGCAGGGAGCGCGTGACGTGCGGCCAGTCGGCAGCAAGTACCTGCTTGAGGAGCCGCTCGGACGCGGCGCCACAGGCACCGTCTGGCGTGCCCGCCAGAGGGAGACCGCGGGCGCCGAGGCGGCCGTGCCCGGCCAGCCGGGGGAGACGGTCGCGATCAAGGTCCTCAAGGAGGAGCTGGCGAGCGACCCGGACATCGTGATGCGCTTCCTGCGTGAGCGCTCCGTCCTGCTCCGGCTCACCCACCCGAACATCGTCCGGGTCCGCGACCTGGTCGTCGAGGGCGACCTGCTGGCCCTGGTCATGGATCTCGTCGACGGCCCGGACCTGCACCGCTACCTGCGCGAGAACGGCCCCTTCACCCCCGTCGCCGCCGCCCTGCTGACCGCCCAGATCGCCGACGCCCTCGCCGCGAGCCACGCCGACGGCGTCGTCCACCGGGACCTGAAGCCCGCCAACGTGCTGCTGAAGCAGCAGAGCGGCGAGATGCACCCGATGCTGACCGACTTCGGCATCGCCCGCCTCGCCGACTCGCCGGGCCTGACCCGCACCCACGAGTTCGTCGGCACGCCCGCGTACGTCGCCCCGGAGTCCGCCGAGGGCCGCCCGCAGACCTCCGCCGTCGACATCTACGGCGCCGGCATCCTGCTGTACGAGCTGGTCACCGGCCGGCCGCCGTTCTCCGGCGGCAGCGCCCTGGAGGTGCTGCACCAGCACCTGAGCGCCGAGCCGCGCCGCCCGTCCACCGTCCCGGACCCGCTGTGGACGGTCATAGAGCGCTGCCTGCGCAAGGACCCCGGGCAGCGGCCGAGCGCCGAGAACCTCGCGCGCGGCCTGCGGGTCGTCGCCGAGGGCGTCGGCGTGCACGCGGACGCCGCGCGGATCGCCGCCGCCGACGCCGTGGGCGCGCTGCTCGCGCCCGACCCGGCGCCGGCCGCCGTCCCGGGCGTGCCCGGGGCCGCCGACCCCACCCAGGTGCTGCCGGCGAACGCGCCGCAGGGGGCGTACGACCCGGACGGCGCGACCAGCGTGCTGCCGCACACCGGCGGCCCGGCCGGCGCCGCCGACCCCACCGCCGTCCTGCCGCACACGGGCGCCGCGGACCCGACGGCCGTCCTGCCGCCCGTGCCCCAGGGCCAGCCCGGCCAGCAGGGCCCGTACGGCCAGGAGGGGCAGGACGGGCAGCAGCCCGGGCAGCCGCATCCCTGGCAGTCGCAGCTCCGCGCCGCCCGCGACCGCAACGAGCAGACGCAGATCCAGTACCTGGACCCGGACGAGGACCCGCTGCGCCGCCGGCCCCAGCGGCAGGTCGCCCGCCCCCAGCAGCAGCCGCGCCCGGCCCCGCAGCCCCGCCCGCAGCAGCCCCAGCCGCGCGGCCGGCAGCAGCAGGCACCGGGCTACGGCTCCCCGCAGCAGCAGTCCCCGCGGTACTCCACCCCGCAGCCGCCGCAGCCCGCCCAGCAGCCTCAGCGGTACGCGCCGCCGGCCCCGGCCGAGCCGCGGCGGCCCGCGCGCGAGCCCCGCGCGCCGCGGCAGCGCGGCGCCAACCCGATGAAGATCCCCGGTCTGGGCTGTCTGAAGGGCTGCCTGTTCACGATCGTCATCCTGGTGGTCGCGAGCTGGCTGGTCTGGGAGCTGACCCCGCTCCAGGACTGGATCGGCACCGGCAAGGGCTACTGGGACCAGCTCAGCGACTGGGCGGGCCGGCTGGGCGACTGGCTGAACAACCTGGGCGGCTCCTCGGGCGGCAACTGACCGCCGGTTCGGAGATTTGTCGACATCTGCCGGGTGATTTCCGCCTCCGCGGTGAAGGTTGGCTCGTCGGACGCGTAGTTTTGGCGACAACACGCGTCTGTAGGAGCAGTCTTGGCACGGAAGATCGGCAGCCGGTACACCGCGCACCAGATCCTGGGGCGGGGGAGCGCCGGGACGGTGTGGCTCGGCGAGGGACCGGACGGCCCCGTCGCCATCAAGCTGCTGCGCGAGGACCTCGCCTCCGACCAGGAACTCGTCGGACGCTTCGTCCAGGAGCGCACCGCGCTGCTCGGCCTGGAACACCCGCACATCGTCACCGTGCGGGACCTGGTCGTCGACGGCAACGACCTGGCCCTGGTCATGGACCTGGTGCGCGGCACCGACCTGCGCACCCGGCTGGAACGGGAGCGGCGGCTCGCGCCCGAGGCGGCCGTGGCGATCGTCGCCGACGTCGCCGACGCGCTGGCCGCGGCCCACGCGGCCGGGATCGTCCACCGGGACGTCAAGCCCGAGAACGTCCTGCTGGACATGCAGGGCCCGCTCGGCCCGGGCGGCGCCCATCCGGCCCTGCTCACCGACTTCGGCGTCGCCAAGCTGATCGACTCGCCGAAGCGGACCCGCGCCACGAAGATCATCGGTACGCCGGACTACCTCGCCCCGGAGATCGTGGAGGGTCTGCCGCCGCGCGCCGCGGTCGACATCTACGCGCTGGCGACGGTCCTGTACGAGCTGCTGGCCGGCTTCACGCCGTTCGGCGGCGGCCACCCGGGCGCGGTGCTGCGCCGGCACGTCACCGAGACCGTCGTACCGCTCCCCGGCATCCCCGAGGAGCTGTGGCAGCTGCTGGTGCAGTGCCTGGCGAAGGCCCCCGCCTCCCGGCTGCGCGCCTCGGAGCTGGCGGCGCGGCTGCGCGAGCAGCTCCCGCTGCTGGCCGGGCTGCCGCCGCTGGACGTGGACGAGCCGGGCCTCGCCGAGGACGAGGAGCCCGAGGAGCCCGCACCGGCGGCCTCCCCGGCGGGCACGCCGGTACGGCGGCGCGGCGCGGTGTCCCTGGTGCCCGGGGCCAGGCCGGACTCCAACCGGGACACGCACACGTCGATGCGGGTGCCGGGACCGGACGAGCTGGCCGGCGGCGCCCACGGAACCGCGCGCGCCCCGCGCGCCACCGGCGCCCCGCGCCCCGGCTCGGCCCGCCACCGCGCCACGGTGCGGCGCCGCCGGATCACGCTGAGCGTGGCGGGAGCGGCCGTGGCGGCCCTCGTGGGCGTCGGAGCCTGGTGGGCGTCCACCGGCCAGGACCCGGAACCGCCCCGTCCGCCCCAGAGCACGGCGACCCCCTGATCCCGCCCCGCCCGCCGAGCCGGGCGGGAGCGGACGAGGAGGGCGGCGGGAGGCGCCCGCGGCCGGCGGCGGAACGAAGCGCTCACTGGGTGCCCGGCGGAGCCGTTACGCTGGAGGCGTGGCAGTCGTCGATGTATCCGAAGAGCTGAAGTCCCTCTCCTCGACCATGGAGTCGATCGAGGCCGTCCTGGACCTCGACAAGATGAGGGCAGATATCGCCGTGCTCGAGGAGCAGGCGGCCGCGCCGTCCCTGTGGGACAACCCGGACGAGGCGCAGAAGGTCACCAGCAAGCTCTCCCACCTCCAGGCCGAGGTCAGGAAGGCGGAGGCGCTGCGCGGCCGGATCGACGACCTCGCGGTCCTGTTCGAGATGGCCGAGGAGGAGGACGACTCGGACACCCGTGCCGAGGCCGAGTCCGAGCTGGTCTCCGTGCGCAAGGCGCTGGACGAGATGGAGGTCCGCACCCTCCTGTCCAACGAGTACGACTCCCGCGAGGCGCTCGTCAACATCCGCGCCGAGGCCGGTGGCGTCGACGCCGCCGACTTCGCCGAGAAGCTCCAGCGCATGTACCTGCGCTGGGCCGAGCAGCGCGGCTACAAGACCGAGCTGATCGAGACGTCGTACGCCGAAGAGGCCGGCATCAAGTCGACCACCTTCGCCGTCCAGGCGCCGTACGCCTACGGCACCCTCTCCGTCGAGCAGGGCACGCACCGCCTGGTGCGCATCTCGCCCTACGACAACCAGGGCCGCCGCCAGACCTCCTTCGCCGGTGTCGAGGTGCTGCCCGTCGTCGAGCAGTCCGACCACGTCGAGATCGACGAGAGCGAGCTGCGGATCGACGTCTACCGGTCCTCCGGGCCCGGCGGCCAGGGCGTGAACACGACGGACTCCGCGGTCCGCATCACCCACCTGCCCACCGGCATCGTCGTCTCCTGTCAGAACGAGCGGTCGCAGATCCAGAACAAGGCCACCGCGATGAACGTCCTCCAGGCCAAGCTGCTGGAGCGGCGCCGGCAGGAGGAGCAGGCCAAGATGGACGCCCTCAAGGGCGACGGCGGCAACTCCTGGGGCAACCAGATGCGTTCCTATGTGCTGCACCCGTACCAGATGGTCAAGGACCTGCGCACCGACTTCGAGGTGGGCAACCCGGAGGCCGTGTTCAACGGCGAGATCGACGGGTTCCTGGAGGCCGGAATTCGCTGGCGCAAGCAGCAGGAGAAGTAACTTTGTCGACATGACAACTGCCGTCCCGTGGACGGCAGTTGTTCTTTTGTCTGGGTTTTGCGTCACACTCACAGGTTTCAACTCACCGCAAACGCCCTCCCGCCGGACATCGCGCCCGCAACGCCCTTGACGTTGCTTTGAAAAATGGGAAGGGTGAGCCGCGGCATGCGTGTATGAGGGGCGCATGTGAACCGGGGGATCGAGTTGACGCCACTGCGTCACCAGCCGCCCCCGTCGATCACGGCACGCCCCACGCGACGCCCCACGGACGAACAGCTACTGGGGGTAGCAACCATATGACGAAGAAGACGCGTATCCGGGTCGCGCGGATAGCCGCCGGCGCCGTGATCGCGGCCGGTGCGTCCCTGACGGCCGCCGGTGCGGCCTCCGCCCTGGACCTCGGGGGCCCGATCAGCCTGGGTGTGAGCGGGGTCGGCGCCGACGGCGGCAACACGGACGGCGGTAACACCGACGGCGGTGCCATCGCGGGCGCGACCATCGGTGTGTCCGAGGGGCCCGACGGCGGTGGCGCCTCGATCGGCGGTCACGACACCATCGGTGGCGACACCTCGATCGGCGGTGACGCTTCCATCGGTGGCGACGCCTCGATCGGTGGTGACGCTTCCATCGGTGGCGACGCTTCCATCGGCGGTGACGCCTCGATCGGTGGTGACGCTTCTATCGGCGGCGACAGCGGCACCGACGGCGGTAACGGCACCGACGGCGGTAACGGCACCGATGGTGGCAACGGCAACTCGGGTGGCAACGGCACCGACGGCGGTAACGGCAACTCGGGTGGCAACGGCACCGATGGTGGCAACGGCACCTCGGGCGGCACCGGCACCGATGGTGGCAACGGCACCTCGGGCGGCACCGGCACCGACGGTGGCAACGGCACCTCGGGCGGCGACAGCGGCTCCGGCGGTTCCACCGGCGGCGGTTCCGGCAACTCCGGCGGTTCCACCGACGGCGGTTCGACCACCGGCGGCGGCTCCACCACCGGCGGCTCCACCGATGGCGGCTCGACCGACGGCGGCACCGGCTCCACCGGTGGTTCCACCGACGGCGGCACCGGCACCGGTGGCAACCACACCACGCCCGAGGGCGGCAACAACAACGTCCCGCAGGACGAGGGCTCCTCGGCGCTGACGGACACCGGTTCCGACACCTCGGTCCAGGGCGGCGACAAGCAGCTCGCCGAGACCGGTGCCGGCCAGACCGCGTTCCTGCTCGTGGGCGCCGCGACGATGATCGCCGGCGGTATCGGCTTCCGCGTCCTGCCGCGTCTGGTGAGCGGCCGGGGCGGCGCCACCGCCTGACCGTAGCCGCACGCTCACGCTGGGCATGCACGTAAGGGCCCGGAGCCTCAGGCTCCGGGCCCTTACGACGTCTCGGACGGGCCTACGCGCCCTGGTGTGCCAGCAGCGCCACCGCGGCGATCAGCACCGCCAGCAGCGCGATCAGCGCCATCGGGTTCAGCCCGGACAGGCCCTGGAAGAAGCCCTCCTGCTGCAGTCGCTCGCGGTTGGCACGGCACACCGGGCACCGGCCCTCGTTCACGGGCGCCGCGCAGTTCGCGCACACCAACCGGTCGTACGTCATGCGCTCGCCCTCCTCGCACCGGCCATCACCTGTACAACGCTCACGGGGCCGGGAACGTTCCCCCGCGTCCGGCGTCGTCTCCGTCTCCCCTCCACTGTGCCAGGTTCCCGCGGAGCCCGCGCGGGGCCTCCGTACCCGGGGGCACGAACAGGGAGCGGTACAAAAACGTACAAGTCTTGCCCAACCTCAGCCTGCGACTGCGCTCGCGCACCCGGTTCGCGTATGGTCACGCTCATCTACCCCCGGCGACCCGTGGTGCATCCGTGATCCGATTCGACAACGTCTCCAAGGTCTACCCCAAGCAGACCCGCCCCGCACTCAGGGATGTCTCCCTGGAGGTGGAGAAGGGCGAATTCGTCTTCCTCGTGGGGTCCTCCGGCTCCGGAAAGTCCACCTTCCTCAGGCTCGTCCTCCGCGAGGAGCGGTGCAGCCACGGCCAGGTGCACGTGCTGGGCAAGGACCTCGCGCGCCTGTCCAACTGGAAGGTGCCGCAGATGCGGCGCCAGCTGGGCACGGTCTTCCAGGACTTCCGGCTGCTGCCGAACAAGACGGTCGCGGAGAACGTGGCCTTCGCCCAGGAGGTCATCGGCAAGTCCCGCGGCGAGATCCGCAAGTCCGTGCCGCAGGTCCTCGACCTCGTCGGCCTCGGCGGCAAGGAGGACCGCAGGCCCGGCGAGCTGTCCGGCGGTGAGCAGCAGCGCGTCGCCATCGCGCGCGCGTTCGTCAACCGGCCCAAGCTGCTGATCGCCGACGAACCCACCGGCAACCTCGACCCGCAGACCTCCGTCGGCATCATGAAGCTGCTCGACCGGATCAACCGGACGGGCACCACCGTCATCATGGCGACGCACGACCAGAACATCGTGGACCAGATGCGCAAGCGCGTCATCGAGCTGGAGAAGGGCCGCCTCGTCCGCGACCAGGCCCGCGGCGTCTACGGCTACCAGCACTGACCGCACCCAGCTCCCGAAAGGCCTGAAGAAGTAGCCATGCGCGCCCAGTTCGTCCTGTCGGAGATCGGTGTCGGTCTCCGCCGCAACCTGACGATGACCTTCGCCGTCATCGTCTCCGTCGCCCTGTCCCTGGCCCTGTTCGGCGGCTCGCTGCTGATGAGCGACCAGGTGAGCACCATGAAGGGCTACTGGTACGACAAGGTCAACGTCTCGATCTTCCTGTGCAACAAGCACGACGCGGAGAACGACGTGCACTGCGCCAAGGGCGCGGTCACCGAGGACCAGAAGAAGCAGATCCTCACCGACCTGAAGGGCATGCCGGTCGTCGACAAGGTGACCTACGAGTCCCAGGACGAGGCGTACAAGCACTACAAGCAGCAGTTCGGCAACTCACCGCTGGCCGGCTCGCTGACGCCGGACCAGATGCAGGAGTCGTACCGGATCAAGCTCAAGGACCCGCAGAAGTACCAGGTGATCGCGACCGCGTTCAACGGGCGGGACGGCGTGCAGTCGGTGCAGGACCAGAAGGGCATCCTGGACAACCTCTTCCAGCTGCTGAACCTGATGAACCGGGGCGCGCTCGGCGTGATGGCGATGATGCTGATCGTCGCGCTGCTGCTGATCGTCAACACCGTGCGCGTCTCGGCGTTCAGCCGCCGGCGCGAGACCGGCATCATGCGGCTGGTCGGCGCCTCGGGCTTCTACATCCAGGCGCCGTTCATCGCCGAGGCCGCGGTCGCCGGGCTCATCGGCGGCGGCCTCGCCTGTGTGGCGCTCGTGCTCGGCCGGTACTTCACCATCGACCACGGCATGGACCTCTCCCACAAGCTCACCCTCATCAACTTCGTCGGCTGGGACGCGGTGTTGACCAAGCTGCCGCTGATCCTCGCGACCAGCGTGCTGATGCCGTCGCTCGCGGCGTTCTTCGCCCTGCGCAAGTACTTGAAGGTGTGACGCACACCAAGAAGGGCCGTACGGGCATCCGTCCGTACGGCCCTTCGCGTTGTCCTAGACTCACCGCCATGTCAGGCCGCGACCCGTTCCACGAGACCCGCCGCACCCGCCGCGGGGCCGCCCTGACCCTGGTCTTCGCCGGCGTGCTGATCGCCGGCGCCGCCACCGGCTCCCTCCCGGGGCCCGGCGCACCGGCGCGGCGGACGCCGGTCGGACCGGCGGACCCGGTCGCCCGGCACACGGCCGTGGAGAAGGCCGCCGCCGAGGCGCTGGCCGCCGGCACGTCCCCCATGGAGGCCGCCGAACGGGCCGTCAGCCGCAGTGGCGACCGCTGGGCCGCGGTCTACTCCGAGGACGAGTACGAGGAGTTCCAGGACGCGCTGGACGGCCGCTACACCGGGGTCGGCCTGTGGGCGCGGCAGCAGCCGGACGGCCGGATCGAGATCACGAGGGTGCGGGCCGGCTCGCCCGCCGCCCGTGCCGGGATCCGCGCCGGCGACCGGCTGCGCAGCGTCGACGGCCGCCCGGTCGACGGGCGCCCGGTCACCGAGGTGATCGCCCTGCTCCGCGGCGACGCGCCGCGCGCGGAGGCCCCGGCCGGCACGACGGTCACGCTCGGCCTCCGGCGCGGCGCCCGCGCCTGGACCGAGACGCTGCGCCGGGCCCGGCTGTCCACCGACTCCGTGACCGTGTGCCGGCTGCCCGGCGGGGTCACCGTCCTGAAGGTCTCCGCGTTCACCAAGGGCTCCGCCGGCGCGGTCCGCGCGGCCCTGCGCACGGCCCCGGCGGACGGCCGCACCGTCCTCGACCTGCGCGGCAACTCCGGCGGCCTGGTCACCGAGGCCGTGGACACCGCCTCCGCCTTCCTCGACGGCGGCCTGGTCGCCACCTACGACGTCGACGGCGTCCAGCGCGCCCTGCACGCCGCGCCGGGCGGTGACACCGCCCGGCCCCTCGTCGTCCTCGTCGACGGCGGCACCATGAGCGCGGCCGAGCTGCTCACCGGCGCCCTCCAGGACCGGGGCCGCGCCGTGGTCATCGGCTCCCGCACCTTCGGCAAGGGCTCGGTCCAGATGCCGGTGAGCCTGCCCGACGGCTCCGTGGCCGAGCTGACCGTCGGCCACTACCGCACCCCGTCCGGGCGCACGGTCGACGGCCGGGGCATCACTCCCGACCTGGAGGCGGGCGCGCGGGCCCTGCAACGGGCCGAGACGGTCCTCGAAGGACTGGGCGATCCGTCGTAGCCACGGGTAAACCGCTGTACTCGCACCCCCCGCCTGGTGCGAAAATGGTCGGCACTATGGCTAAGGAAACAGGGCGCAAGCTGATCGCGCAGAACAAGAAGGCGCGGCACGACTACCACATCCTCGACACCTACGAGGCCGGTCTGGTCCTCATGGGCACCGAGGTGAAGTCGCTGCGCCAGGGCCGGGCGTCGCTGGTCGACGGCTTCGTGCAGCTCGACGGCCACGAGGCGTGGCTGCACAACGTGCACGTCCCCGAGTACAGCCAGGGCACGTGGACCAACCACAGCGCCCGCCGCAAGCGGAAGCTGCTGCTGCACCGCTCCGAGATCGACAAGCTGGAGGCGAAGTCGCAGGAGACGGGTCACACGATCGTGCCCCTCGCGCTGTACTTCAAGGACGGCCGGGCGAAGGTCGAGATCGCGCTCGCCCGGGGCAAGAAGGAGTACGACAAGCGCCAGACCCTGCGGGAGAAGCAGGACCGGCGCGAGGCGGAGCGGGTGATCTCGGCGGTCCGGCGCCGGCAGCGCGCCTAGCGGGAATGCGCTGGCCCCCGCCCGCGTTGTTCCCGTACGATGGGACACAGCACCGGACGCTCGCGCCTGGTGCGCACCTTGAGAAATCAACATGGGGATGATCGGTTTCGACAGCGGCTGTCGAAGCAGGGGAAGCGTGTCGAGGAAGCGGCCATGATCTCGTAAACCACAGGCCGAAAAAAATAATCGCCAACACCAAGCGCGATTCCTTCGCCCTCGCTGCCTAAGTAGCGACTTGCGAAGTGTCAGCCCGGGGCTGTTCCCGACCCGGATCCTGGCATCAGCTAGGGAACTAAACCTCTAGACCCGGTCACGGGGTGTAGAGGGAAATCACACAGTGACTGAGCCCGTCGGAGACTTGTCCGCGTGATCTCCGGGGCCGAGAAAAACGTAGCGGACTGCACACGGAGAAGCCCTGATTCCGCACCGTTGGACGCGGGTTCGATTCCCGCCATCTCCACGATCGGGAGGCCACCGGCCTCCCACCCATGTGGGCGAAGGCCCCGCGGCGAGCGTGCCGCGGGGCCTTCGTCTTGTCCTATGCCTGGCCGGGGCCGGGCCCGCCCTCCTCCGGGGCCCCCGGTTCGGGCAGCTCGCCCTCGACGGGCGCGGCCGTCACGGAGTGCGGTCCGACCGTCAGCCGCAGATGCGGGCTGAGTTCCACGGTCACGAACGACTTGGTGCGCGCCACCACGCTACGGAACGCCTCCAGCGCGGGCAGCGGCACCACCAGCCGCTCGGCGTGCTGGGGCACGCCGAAGGTCTCGGCCCCGGCCGGCGGCCGGCCGCGTGACCCGCCGGAGCGGGGCGCGGAGCGCAGCGGCCGGCGGACGCCCGGATACAGCGCCGCGTACAGGCCGGCGAAGGTGTTGAGGTGGGCGAGCCCGGCCGCCGTCAGCCGGCACACGCAGACGTCCTCGATCCGCCGCCGTTCGACCAGGTGGGGCGGCAGCCGCTCGGCGTGGGCGGAGAGCAGCCCGGCCACCGCCCACAGCCCGCCCTCGGCCCGGGACGCGTGGGCCTCCACGTTGAACAGGTCCACGAGCAGCTGCCAGTGGGTGGAGGGCTGCGCGTTGCGGTGGAACTGCTCCATGCGCGGAGCGATCCGGGTCAGCTCCCGGGCGTAGACGTGGGTCCAGCGCAGCAGGGCGAGCCGGGCGTTGGCCTGCCGGTCCCGGTCGGTGTCGAAGTCGGCGATCACCCGTTCCCGCTCCGCCCGCACCCGGGTCTGGCGCAGCTCGCCCAGTTCGTGGGCCAGCACCCGGCGGGTGCGCTGCACGGGCCGGCCGTAGGCGGTGGCCAGCTCGATCAGGTCCGGGTCGTCGGGCGCCGGGCCCTTCCACGGTCCCGGCGCCGGTACATAGCGGTCGGCCAGGGTCTCGATCAGCTCGGCGGCCCGCTCCTGGCGTCTGCGGACGGCCGGGGTGCGGTTGACGGCGCGCTCCAGGACGGCGCGGGAGACGCCGAACAGCGCCGCCACCTCGTCGAGGAAGCACGGCCGCCGGCTGGGCACGATGCCCTCGTTCTCGAACCGCCGGTAGTTCTTGGGCGACACACCGAGCGCCTCCACCACGTCCCGGGCCCGCAGGCCGCAGGCGCGGCGGGTGTCGGCGATGCCCCAGGGGGCGTGCAGCCGGTCGTTCATCAGGAAGGAGGGGTGGGTGCCCAGGGCCCGGGCGAGGGCGCGGATGCGGGGCGGATCTGGCACTCGGTGCCCGTTCTCGTAGGCCAGTATCTGGGCCTTGGTGGTGCCGACGGCCCGCGCCAGCTCCTCCGCCGTCATGGCCGTCGCGCCCGGACGCGCGTGGAGGTTCATCCGGAGAGCGCGCAGCTCCGACGGGCTGAAATCGGCCAGTCCCCGCGCCATGCCTGTGCTCTTCCTCTTCGGGAGGACCACTTTAGGGGTACCATTCCTGCGTCACGACGGTCGTCCGTCGACGGTCCGCGGGAGCGGCTCACCTGGCCCGGCTTGCTTTTAGGCGGCTGAACAGGTGGATGCGCCCGCTGAAATGCGCGAGGTTGGACGACGTCGGGCCCAGGTTGGTGACTGCGGTCCATGTGGATCGATGGTGAAAGTGGCCCTGGCCCCCACGGTTGTCAGGCCGTTGGCGGGGGCACAGGGCCGGCGTGTGGGAGCGAGACTTCGAAGGCCCTCTGTTGCCGCAGAGGGCCTTCCGCCGTCAGAAGAGACTTTCCAGCTGGTGTCGCAGCCAGGCACCCAGTGCCTGGAGCGCCAGCCAACCGAGGATCTTCCTCACGGTCTTCCGGTTGTCCCGCCCGCCGCCTTCCGGCGGATTCTCCACGCGCACACCTCCTCTCGGTCGCGGGGCGATCGGCCCCGATCGGGCGAACCGATCGCGAAGCGCGTCACGAGAGACGATGTGTGATGAGCCTACCCGGTCACACGCGTCACACAGGTCGAGTTCAGAGCGCGTCGGGCCCCAACTCCGTTGCAGGTTGTCCGTTTGACGATCAGTTGATTGCCGTACTTGTCCGTAGGGTGCCGGACCGTTCCGTCGGCTCCCGGGGCCGCGGGCCGGGCTGCCGACCGTTGCCGCAGTTCACAGCCGCTACGGGTACGCCGGGCCGGTGTGACGTGCGCGGAGTGGGCAGACGCCGTCCGCGGGCCGTCGACGTTTCCGGTCGTAGACGAAATCGATCATGTGTTGTCGATCACATCGGTCACCATCCGCCCACTTCACGTCGCCTTCCGTAAGCGTGTGGTCAGGCCGTGCGGTCCCGGCCGGCCAGGCCGACGAGCAGGGCCAGGACGGCGGCCGACGCCGGGACCGCGAAGGCGGTCACGGGGGAGAGGCGGTCCGTCGCCCAGCCGCCCGTCGCCGAGCCGCAGGCGATGCCGGTGAGCAGCCCGGTCACCATCAGGCTCATGCCCTCGTTCAGCCGGCCGGCGGGCGTGCGCCGCTGCACCAGGCTCATCGCCGTCACCATGGTCGGCGCGGTCGCCATGCCCGCGACCAGCAGCGCACCGGCGAGCACCGGCAGCGAACCGGTGCCGGCCGCCGCCCAGGGCAGCGCCATGAGGACGGCCATGGCCGCCAGGCACCGGGTCAGCCGGACGGCGGCCGGCCCGAGCGCCCCGTACACCAGCCCCGCCGCGCACGACCCCGCCGCCTGCAAAGCGAGCACCGCGCCCGCCGCGGCACGCTCTCCGCGCGCGTCGGCGAAGGCGATCGTCGCCACCTCCATCGCGCCGAACACCGCGCCGGTCGCCGTGAAACAGACCAACAGCGCCGGGACGCCGGGCGCGCGCAGCGGCGACGGCGCCCTCGTGCGGGCCGCCGGCGGCGGTTCGGTCGCCCGCTGCGCGGTGAACAGCACCATCCCGGCGAGCAGCAGGCCCGCCCCCGCGAGGGTGCCCGCCTCCGGGAAGAAGGTGCCGGTCAGGAAGGAGGCGAGCACCGGCCCGAGCATGAAGCACAGCTCGTCCGCGGCCTGCTCGAACGCGTTCGCCGCGTGCAGCGCGCCGGGCTCGTCCCGCAGCAGATGGGCCCAGCGGGCCCGGGACAGACCGCCCACGTTGGGCGTGGCGGCGGTGGCGGCGTACGCGGCGAACAGGGTCCAGCCGGGTGCGTCGTAGTGGACGCACAGCAGCAACGCCAGGCTGCCGAGCACCGAGACGACCGTGGCCGGCAGCGCGATCCGGGCCTGCCCGTGCTGGTCGACCAGCCGGGCCAGCCAGGGCCCGGCCGCCGCGGTCGCCGCGAGTCCGGTCGCCGTGACGGCACCGGCGAGGGCGTACGAGCCGCGGGAGCCGGCGATCATCACGACCGCGCTCACGCTGAACATGCCGGTGGGAAGGCGGGCGAGCAGGTTGCCGGCGGTGAAGGCACGGGCGCCGGGGACGGCGAAGAGCCGCCGGTAGCCGGTGCCCGGCCGCCCGCCGCGGGGTATGCGGCGGCTCCGGAGGGCGCGTCGAGGTGGATGCGGGGGCGCGGGCGGCGCGGTCTGGTGCGGCATGGATCCACGGTCGCCCGGGGCGGATCACCGGGTCCAACACCTTCGGCGCGCCGATTGACGCACTTGCATTGTAAGTTCGCCGTCATGCCCGCCGCCGCCTTCATCGACCCGCGCCTGCTGCGCGCCTTCGTCACGGTCGCCGAGGAACTGCACTTCACCCGGGCCGCGGCCCGCCTGTACGTCGCCCAGCAGGCGCTCAGCCGTGATGTGCGGCGGCTGGAGCGGGAGTTGGGCGCCGAACTGTTCGTGCGCACCACCCGGCAGGTCACCCTGACCCCGGACGGCGAACGCCTGCTGCCGTACGCGCGCCGTGTCCTCGCCGCCCAGGACGACCTGCTCGCCGCGTGCGCGGCCGGCCGGTCCCGCCCGCTGCTGGTCGACCTCAACTCGGCGGGTCTGGCCACCGGCCGCCGGGTGCTGTACCGGGCCCGCGAACTGGCCCCCGCGCACGAGCTGATGGCCCGCTACGAGAGCGGCCTGACCGGTGCCGCCGCCGATCTGCTGGCCGGCCGCCTGGACGCCTCCTTCGGCCGCTTCGCCGGCCTGGACCCGGCGCTGCGTTCCGGCCTGGCGCAGCAGCCGGTGCGGTACGAGCCGATGGCGGTCGTCCTGCCCGAGGACCATCCGCTGGCCCGCTCGCCCGAGGTGCCCCTGTCCGCGCTGGCCGGGGAGACGGTGTACGCCGGTGCCGGCAACCCGCGCACCCGGGAGTGGACCGACCTGGCCCTGCGGCTCTTCACGGGCCGGGGCGTCCGGCCGGCCCCGCCGCTCCCGCTGGCCGTCGGCGACGAGGAGTTCGGCCGCGTCATGGCGAAGACCGGGAACCCGGTGCTGGCCGTGGTGGACTTCCCGGCGCTGCCCGGCACGGTGGTGCGGCCGCTCGTCGATCCCGTCCCGCTGTCCCCCGTGTCCCTGGTGTGGCGCAGGGGACTGGTCCACCCCGGCCTGGCCGCACTGCGCGAGGCGGCGGCCGGACTTTCCCGAACCGAGGACTGGCTGCGCCGGCCCCCCGACGGCTGGCTCCCGCCGGAGGACGAGGAAACGATGACCGCCTGCACGTGATCTGCGGGGCGGGGCCCTTGCGGGGTGGGCCCCTGCGGCGGGCTCCTGTGGGGCGGGCCTTGCGGGGCGGGCCCCAGCGGCGCGGGCTCGCGGGGTGGGCCCCTGCGGCGCGGGCTCCGTGCGAGGTGGGCCCTGCGGCGCGGGCCTTGCGGAGCGGTCCCCTGCGGGGCGGGTCCCCCTGCGGGGCGGGCTCCCTGTGAGGCGGGCATTCTCCGGTGGCGGGCCCCGCATGTGACGTCACGACCGGCCCCCTTGCGGGACGGTCCTCTTGCGAGGCGGGCCCTCTCGGGTGATGGGCCTTTCCCGGTGGCGGCGCCCTGGCGGAGCGGGCCCTCTCCGGCGGCGGGCCCCACCCCGTGGCGGCCTCACCCTGTGGCGGCCTCACTCCGTGGCGGCCCCGCCCCGTGGTGGCCCCACCCCGGTGCGGCCTCACTCCGGTGGCGGCGCCCTGGCGGAGCGGGCCCTCTCCCGCGGCGGGCCTCACCGGCGGAGCGGGCCCTCTCCGGCGGCGGGCCTTCCCGGCGGAGGGCCTCACCCCGTCGCGGCCCCGCCCCGGTGCGGCCTCACCCCGGTGGCGGCCCCCTCGCGGAGCGAGCCCTCTCCGGTGACGGGCCCTCTCCGGCGGGGGCCTCACCCCGTGGCGACCCCGCCCCGTGGTGGCCCGCCCCGTGGGGGCCTACCCCGGTGCGGCCCCGCCGTCTGGGGGCTCACCCCGTGGGGCCTCCCCCCGGTGTGGCCTACTCCGGATGTGCCACGGCTTCCTTCTGCAATTGCACCGCCGCGAGCAGGCTCAGGTCCGGTTCCGCCTGGCGCAGGGCCTTCACCGCGGCGACCGAGGTGATGTCCCCGGTGAACCCGACGCCGGCCAGCCGCGACCGCACCCATGCGGCCCGCAGCGGCCCCTCACCGGCGTCCGCGGTCGCCTCGACGAGCGCGGCGGCCCGCTCCAGACCCGGCCGCTCGTCCTCCGGTGCCCCGGCCAGCGCCTCCCGCAGCGCCGCCGCGACGAGGTCCGAGTCCCGGATGACCAGAACGCAGTCCAGCCTCTTGCCCCATCCCGCGAATGCCTTCATACGATCATGGTCGCTCCCGCCCGCCGCCCGGTCCACACCGGTTGAGCAGTTCCAGAGCTTCGCGCCGGCCGGGGCCGGGGGCCGGGCGGGACGCCTCACCGGCCGCTCCCGGGCCGAGTGAGAGCATCGTTTTCTTCCGGTCACCCACAGCCACAGGCCGGAAACGCACCCTCCCTACCTTCGGACCGAGTCAGTGGTCGGCAGACCGAGCAGCCGGAGCACCCGTGGAGGCGTGATGACAGCCCCAGCCCCAACCCGTCGCAGTGGCCGCTGGATCGAGCACTGGGATCCGGAGGACGAGGCGTTCTGGAGCGCGACCGGGGAGCGGACCGCGCGCCGGAACCTGTGGTTCTCCGTGCTCTCCGAGCACATCGGCTTCTCCGTGTGGACCCTGTGGTCCGTGCTGGTGCTGTTCATGGGACCCGAGTACGGGCTGACCCCGGCCGACAAGTTCCTGCTGACCTCGGCGGTCACGCTGGTCGGCGCGGTGGTCCGGGTGCCGTACACCTTCGCCGTGGCGGTCTTCGGCGGCCGCAACTGGACGATCATCTCGGCGAGTCTGCTGCTCGTCCCGACCGTCGCCGCGTTCGCCGTGATGGAGCCGGGGACGTCCTTCACGACCTTCCTCCTCGTGGGCCTGCTGGCCGGCATCGGCGGCGGCAACTTCGCCTCCTCCATGACCAACATCAACGCCTTCTTCCCGCTGCGGAAGAAGGGCTGGGCGCTCGGGCTCAACGCCGGCGGCGGCAACATCGGCGTGCCCGTCATCCAGCTCGTCTCGCTCGCCATCATCGGCGCCGGCGGCGGCCCGCGCGTGCTGCTCGGGATCTACATCCCGCTGATCGTCGTGGCCGCCGTGCTCGCCGGGCTGCGCATGGACAACCTCGCCTCCGTGCGCAACGACACCGGCGCCGCCAAGGACGCCGTCCGGGACGCCCACACCTGGATCATGGCCGTGCTCTACATCGGCACCTTCGGCTCGTTCATCGGCTACAGCTTCGCCTTCGGCCAGGTGCTCACGAACCAGTTCGGCCGGACCCCGCTCCAGGCGGCCTACCTCACCTTCATCGGCCCGCTGCTCGGCTCCCTCATCCGTCCGCTGGGCGGCCGCCTCGCCGACCGCTACGGCGGTGCCCGCATCACCCTGTGGAACTATGTCGGCATGGCCGCAGCCACCGCCGTACTCATCGTCGCCGGCATGCAGAAGTCGCTGCCGCTGTTCGTGTCCGTGTTCGTCGTCCTGTTCGTGCTCAGCGGCCTCGGCAACGGTTCGACGTTCAAGATGATCCCCGGCATCTTCCAGGCCAAGGCACTGGCCCGGGGGCTTGAGGGCGAGGCGGCCGTGGCCCACGGCCGGCGGCTGTCCGGCGCGGCCATGGGCCTGATCGGCGCGGTCGGCGCGCTCGGCGGAGTCGGCATCAACCTGGCGTTCCGCCAGTCGTTCCTCGCCTACGGCTCCGGCACCGGCGCGTTTGTCGCCTTCCTCGCCTACTACGGCCTGTGCTTCGCGGTCACCTGGGTCGTATACCTTCGCCGCTCCCCGGGGCGGATTCCGGCCACGGCGCCGGCTTCGGAGACGACGGCCCGGCTCGGTTATGCAGAGGTGTGACGTAACACCGGCGACATCGATCCGTACCGAGCCTGTCACGCCGTGTTGACAGGCTCGGTCGGCGTGCCGGCCAGCTAGGAGAGCCATGTACGACGAAGACCAGCAACCCGAGCACGGCCCCCTCGCCGGGTTCACCGTGGGCGTCACCGCGGCGCGCCGCGCCGAGGAGCTGAGCGCCCTGCTCCAGCGGCGCGGTGCCACCGTCCTGCACGCGCCCGCGCTGCGGATCGTGCCGCTCGCCGACGACGGCGAACTGCTCGCCGCGACGAAGGAGATCATCGACCAGGTGCCCGACGTCGTCGTGGCCACCACGGCGATCGGCTTCCGGGGCTGGGTCGAGGCCGCCGACGGCTGGGGCCTGGGGGAACAGTTGGTGGGCCGGCTGCGCGGGGCACGGCTGCTGGCGCGCGGGCCCAAGGTCAAGGGCGCGATCCGCGCGGCGGGCCTCACCGAGGAGTGGTCGCCGGCCTCGGAGTCGCTGGCCGAGGTGCTCGACCGGCTGCTGGAGGAGGGCGTCGACGGCGACCGGGTCGCCGTCCAGTTGCACGGCGAACCCCTGCCCGGCTTCGTGGAGTCGCTGCGGGCGGCCGGGGCGGAGGTGCTCCCGGTGCCGGTCTACCGCTGGATGCCGCCGGAGGACATCGGCCCGCTGGACCGCCTGCTGGACGCGGCCGTCACCCGCGGCCTGGACGCGCTCACCTTCACCAGTGCGCCCGCCGCCGCCTCCCTCCTGGCCCGGGCACAGGACCGGGGCCTGCTGGACGAGCTGGTCTCCGCCCTCGCCCACGACGTCCTGCCGGCCTGTGTCGGCCCGGTCACCGCGGTCCCGCTCCAGGCCCACGGCGTGGACACCGTGCAGCCGGAACGCTTCCGGCTGGGCCCCCTGGTCCAGCTCCTGTGCCAGGAACTCCCGGGCCGGGCACGGACCTTGCCCGTCGCCGGGCACCGGGTGGAGATCCGCGGCCACGCGGTCCTGGTCGACGGCGACCTCAAGCCGGTCCCGCCGGCCGGGATGTCCCTGCTGCGCGCCCTGGCCCGCCGGCCCGGCTGGGTGGTGCCCCGCGCGGACCTGCTGCGGGCGCTGCCCGGCGCGGGCCGGGACGAGCACGCCGTGGAGACGGCGATGGCCCGCCTCCGTACGGCGCTCGGCGCGCCGAAACTGATCCAGACGGTGGTCAAGCGCGGCTACCGGCTGGCCCTGGACCCGGCGGCGGACGCGAAGTACGCGGACTCCTGAGCCGGCCCGCGCCCGCGTCCCGGCACCGCGGCCCGCCCCCGCGCGTCCCGGGCGGGGCCACGGCGGCCGGCGCGGGTCCGGGGCCGGGACGACCGCGGCCGGTACGGGGGGTTCCGGCGGGTGCCGCGGGCGGGCACTGTGGAGGGGCGGGGCGGACCGGGCCCCGCATGCCGTCCGCGCGGCGCCCCGCACGCTGCCGCGCGGCTCTCGCCTAGGCGGTGACTGGCACATGGCACCGGGAAGCGCCCCGCCCGCGCACGCGCCGCGGTTCGACGCCGGACGGGTCTGTCTGGACCTGCTCGCCACCCTGCACCCGGACGAACGCCTAGACGGCGTGGGCGCGTTGCGCGCGTGGATCGCGGACGCCGGACTGGTGCCGGACGGTACGCCCCTCGGACACGCCGACGGATCGTGGCCGGCCGCCTTCCAGGACCTGCGCGAGAGCGTCGGGCACGTGGTGCGGGGCATGCTGGCCGCGCCGTCACCGGCGTACGGGCCCGCACTCGGACGGGTCAACGAGGCCGCCCGGTGCCCGACCCCCGCGCCCGTCGCCGTACCCGGTCCGGACGGGCGGCCGGTGCGGGAGCTGGCCGGGCCGCCCGGCTGCGCCGCGCTGCTCGCCGTCGTCGCCCGGGACGCCGTGGACCTGCTCACCGATCCCGTCGCGCGGGCCGCCGTACGGCGCTGCGCGGCGGACGACTGCCCGCTCGTGTACCTGGACGCCTCCCGCGGGCGGCGCCGGCGCTGGTGCTCCAGCGAGGGGTGCGGCAACCGGGAGCGCGTCGCCCGGCACCGGCGGCGGGCCGCGCTCGCGCGGAGCTGACGCCCGCGACGTGATGTCCGCTACAGCGCGGACGGCCGCCCGCTACGCGGGCAGCGCGCGGCCCGCCCGGTGCCGTGCCGGGAAAGTGAAGATCGTGCGGTGGGAATGTGCGCGCATGTCCCGCTCGTCACCCCGGCCTTGGGAAATCCGTCCCTCCGGTTTGAACACCGGGCCGCCCGGGCCCGTACCGGTGGGCGAGCGACCGACTGGGGGAACCCCCGGACACCGGAGGTGGGCGTGCGCAAGGATGCGGCCGTGGCCAACGAACGTGGAACGAGGGCCCGACATCGCATGTCCTCACAGTCTCCGGAGCCTGACGAGGAGCTGATGCGCGCGCTGTACCGAGAGCACGCCGGACCTCTGCTCGCGTACGTCCTGCGGCTGGTCGCCGGTGACCGCCAGCGCGCCGAGGACGTCGTACAGGAAACGCTCATCCGTGCCTGGAAGAACGCCGGTCAGCTCAACCGGGCGACCGGATCGGTACGCCCCTGGCTGGTGACGGTCGCGCGCCGCATCGTCATCGACGGCCACCGCAGCCGGCAGGCCCGGCCGCAGGAGGTCGATCCGTCGCCGCTGGAGGTCATCCCCGCGGAGGACGAGATCGACAAGGCGCTGTGGCTGATGACGCTGTCGGACGCGCTCGACGACCTGACCCCGGCCCACCGGGAGGTTCTCGTCGAGACGTACTTCAAGGGGCGTACCGTCAATGAGGCGGCCGAGACGCTGGGCATCCCGAGCGGGACGGTCCGCTCCCGGGTGTTCTACGCCCTGCGGTCGATGAAGCTGGCACTGGAGGAGCGGGGGGTGACGGCGTGATGAGCGAGGGGTACGGGGGAATGCAGGGATTCGGACCGGGAGGTCCGGGTATGTCTGGGCCCATGAGCCCCAGCCAGGGATCTCCGGTGCCGAGCGAGCACGAGACCGTCGGCGCGTACGCCCTCGGCATCCTCGACGACGCCGAGGCGACCGCCTTCGAGGCGCACCTCGCCGGCTGCGAGTGGTGCGCCCGGCAACTGGACGAACTGGCCGGCATGGAACCGATGCTGGCCGCGCTCGCCGACCTGCCCGGCTCCGGCGGCACGCCCCCGATCGGCGAGTCGCTGTCCGCCCGGCCGAGCCCCCGGCTGGCGGAGAACCTGGTCGACGAGGTCGCCGAGCAGCGCGCCCGCAAGCGCCGCCGCGGCTTCTACCTGGTCGCGGCGGCGGCCGCGCTGATCATCGGGGGCCCGCTGGCCGCCCTCGCGGTCGACGGCGGTGGGGACGGCGGGCAGGTCACCGCCACGCCCGCCCAGGCGGCCTTCCGCACCATGTCCGACAAGAAGTCCGCCACGGACGCGGCGACCCGGGTGAGCGCGACCGTCGCCCTGGCGGGCAAGGACTGGGGCACCCAGGCGGTGCTGGAGCTGAAGAACGTCAAGGGCCCGCTGAAGTGCTCCCTGGTGCTCGTCGCCAAGAACGGGCAGCGCGTGACCATGTCCTCGTGGTCCGTGCCCGACTGGGGCTACGGCGTCCCGGGCGCGCGGACCGAGGAGGCCAAGAAGCCGCTGTACATCGGCGGTGCGGCGGCCTTCCAGCCGAACGAGATCGACCACTTCGAGGTCGTGACGTTCGAGGGGAAGAAGCTGGTGCAGGTCGGCGCGTAGCGGGCGCCGTCCGCCGGGGCCGCGCGCCGCGCCCCCGGCGAGCCGCCGCCCCGTAGCCCCGACGGGTCCCCTTCGCGTACGGTTGACGGCTGCCCAGCACGTCAGAAGGGGGCCCGGTGGCCGCTCAGGTTCAGCAGTCCGCGGTCGGCTCGGTACACGAGGCGCACGATTCCGTGCGCGACCGAGAGATCAGCGTCGAACAGGAACACCTGGACCGGGTGTACCGGCGGCTGGAGGAGAAGATCCACGAGGCCGAGTTCCTCATGCACGACGCGGCCCAGCGCGGCCAGGTCGGCACCCCGGGCGCGCTCGCCGAGCGGGACGCGCAGGTCTTCCGGGCCGGTGTCCATCTGAACCGGCTGAACAACGAGTTCGAGGACTTCCTCTTCGGACGCATCGACCTGTTGCCCGGCAAGGACGGCAAGAAGGGGCCCGACGGGGCCTACACGGCGGTCGAGCCGGCGGAGGGCGCCGTACGCGACGACGACACCGCCGACATCGCCGAGACCCTGCACATCGGCCGGATCGGCGTCCTCGACCAGGACTACTCCCCGCTGGTCATCGACTGGCGGGCGCCGGCCGCCGCGCCCTTCTACCGGGCCACGCCCGTGGAGCCGGGCCGGGTGGTGCGGCGCCGGGTCATCCGCTCCAAGGGACGCCGGGTGCTCGGCGTCGAGGACGACCTGATGCGGCCCGAGCTGACGGCCTTCCTGGACGGCCGGGAACTGCCCGTCATCGGCGACGGCGCCCTGATGGCCGCGCTCGGCCAGGCCCGCGGCCACACCATGCGGGACATCGTCTCCTCCATCCAGGCCGAACAGGACCTCGTCATCCGGGCACCCGCCGCCTCCGTCACCCAGGTGGAGGGCGGTCCGGGCACCGGCAAGACCGCCGTCGCCCTGCACCGCGCCGCCTACCTGCTCTACCAGGACCGCAGGCGCTACGCGGGCGGCATCCTGATCGTCTCGCCGACGCCGCTGCTCGTCGCCTACACCGAGGGCGTGCTGCCCTCGCTGGGCGAGGAGGGCCAGGTCGCCATCCGCGCGATCGGCTCGCTGGTCGACGGCGTCGAGGCCACCTTGTACGACTCCCCGGCCGTGGCCCGCGCCAAGGGCTCGTACCGGATGCTGAAGGTGCTGCGGAAGGCCGCCCGGGGCGCCCTGGAGCTGGGCCCGGCCGTACCGGCGGACAGCGCGGAGACCGCTGACAACGCGGGCACCGCGGACACCGGGGACGGCGCGCGCCGGCCGGCCGGCGGGCCGCCCGCCCGCCTCCGGGTCGTCGCCTTCGGGCGCCGGCTCGAACTGGAGGCCGACGAGCTGGAACGCATCCGCCGCACCGCCCTCGGCGGCACCGCGCCGGTCAACCTGCTCCGCCCGCGCGCCCGCAGGCTGCTGCTGGACGCCCTGTGGGCCAAGTCCGGCTCCCAGACCCGGCACACCGACCCGGAGCTGGCCGCCGAGCTGCGGTCGTCCTTCGACGAGGACGTCGCGGGCGAGGACTCCTTCACCGCCTTCCTCGACGCCTGGTGGCCCGAGCTGACCCCGAAGTCGGTGCTCACCGCCATGGCCGACGACAAGCGGCTCGGCCGCTGGGCCCGGCGCATCCTGAACCCGGGCGAGGTCCGCAAGGTCGCCCGCTCGCTCAGACGCGACGGCTTCTCCGTGCACGACATCGCCCTGCTCGACGAGCTCCACGCGGTCCTCGGCGCGCCCGCCCGGCCCCGCCGCAAGCGCGAGCTGGACCCGCTGGACCAGCTCACCGGGCTGGAGGAGCTGATGCCGGTGCGCGAGGAGACCCAGCGCGAGCGGGCCGAGCGGCTGGCGCAGGAGCGCACCGAGTACGCGCACGTGATCGTGGACGAGGCGCAGGACCTCACGCCGATGCAGTGGCGCATGGTCGGCCGCCGGGGCCGGCACGCCACCTGGACGGTCGTCGGCGACCCGGCGCAGTCCTCCTGGTCCGACCCGGACGAGGCGGCCGAGGCCCGGGACGAGGCGCTCGGCACCCGGCCCCGGCGCCGCTTCCAGCTCACCGTGAACTACCGCAACCCGGCCGAGATCGCCGAGCTGGCCGCGCGCGTGCTGGCGCTCGCCATGCCCGGCGCCGAGGCCCCGTCCGCCGTGCGCTCGACCGGGGTCGAGCCCCGGTTCACCGTCGCCGGACAGGCACTGGAGCAGACCGTGCGCGCGGAGGCCGGACGGCTGCTGGACCTGGTGGACGGCACCGTCGGCGTGGTCGTGGCGATGAACCGGCGCGAGGAGGCCCGGCGCTGGCTGGCCGGGCTCGGCGACCGGGTGGTGGCCCTCGGCAGCCTGGAGGCCAAGGGCCTGGAGTACGACGCGACGGTGGTCGTCTCGCCCGCGGAGATCGCCGACGAGTCGCCGGCCGGCCTGCGCGTGCTGTACGTGGCGCTGACCCGGGCGACGCAGCAGCTCACGGTGGTCTCCGGGGAGCGGGACCAGCCGGACGCGGCGGGCGTGCCGGACCTGCTCCGGGACTGATTTCCGAGGAAGGCGGCGCAGGGGGAATGGCTTCCGGGATCCGTTTGTTAGCCTTGACGTGACACCGGCCCGATCCAAGCCCCCGGGCCCAACCTTCGTCGCTACGAGCGACCACTTGCCGCGAGGCGAGCATGGCGGGTCGGTGTCACCTACGTGGGAGGCCCACGTCACGGATGTGACGTGGGCCTCTTTCTTTGCCCCGGCGGCCTCTTTCCTCGCCCGACCGTTTCTCGTATGGTGGAAGTCGTTTTCCGAAACCGTGCACCCGCAGCGAACCTCGCGTGAACACAACGTCCGCAACCCGGGGCGGCTACCACGTACTGGGCGGTAGGTGCGACGATCGGACGGCACAACCCGCGACACGGTGAAAGCAGAGGAAGTCGGCCATGGCAACGGCGCCCAGCGTCTCCTACTCGATGACGATCCGGCTGGAGGTGCCCGCGAGCGGAACCGCCGTATCGCAGCTCACCACCGCCGTGGAGTCCTCCGGAGGCTCGGTGACCGGCCTCGACGTCACCGCGTCCGGCCACGAGAAGCTCCGGATCGACGTCACCATCGCGGCCAGTTCCACGGCCCACGCCGAGGAGATCGTCGAGCAGCTGCGCGGCATCGAGGGCGTCACGCTGGGCAAGGTCTCCGACCGTACGTTCCTGATGCACCTCGGCGGCAAGATCGAGATGGCGTCCAAGCACCCCATCCGCAACCGTGACGACCTGTCGATGATCTACACGCCCGGCGTGGCCCGGGTCTGCATGGCCATCGCCGAGAACCCCGAGGACGCCCGCCGCCTCACCATCAAGCGCAACTCCGTTGCGGTCGTGACGGACGGTTCCGCCGTGCTCGGCCTGGGCAACATCGGCCCCAAGGCCGCGCTGCCCGTCATGGAGGGCAAGGCGGCCCTCTTCAAGCGGTTCGCCGGCATCGACGCCTGGCCGCTGTGCCTGGACACCCAGGACACCGACGCCATCGTGGAGATCGTCAAGGCCATCGCCCCGGGCTTCGCCGGCATCAACCTGGAGGACATCTCCGCGCCGCGTTGCTTCGAGATCGAGGCCCGGCTGCGCGAGGCGCTCGACATCCCCGTCTTCCACGACGACCAGCACGGCACCGCCATCGTGGTCCTCGCCGCCCTCACCAACGCCCTGCGCGTGACGGACAAGGCGATCGAGAACATCCGGGTCGTGATGTCCGGTGCCGGCGCGGCCGGCACGGCCATCCTCAAGCTGCTGCTCGCGGCCGGAGTGAAGAGCGCGGTCGTCGCCGACATCCACGGTGTCGTCCACGCGGGCCGCGCGGACCTGGTGGACGCCCCGGCCGACTCGCCGCTGCGCTGGATCGCCGACAACACCAACCACGAGGGCCTGACCGGCACCCTGAAGGAGGCCGTGCGCGGCGCCGACGTCTTCATCGGCGTCTCCGCCCCGAACGTCCTGGACGGCGCCGACGTGGCCGCCATGGCCGACGACGCCATCGTCTTCGCGCTCGCGAACCCGGACCCCGAGGTCGACCCGGCCATCGCCCGGCAGACGGCGGCCGTCGTGGCCACCGGCCGCTCCGACTTCCCGAACCAGATCAACAACGTGCTGGTCTTCCCGGGTGTCTTCCGCGGCCTGCTGGACGCCCAGTCCCGCACGGTCAACACCGAGATGATGCTCGCCGCCGCGAAGGCCCTCGCCGACGTGGTGAGCGAGGACGAGCTGAACCCGAACTACATCGTCCCCAGCGTCTTCAACGACAAGGTCGCGGGCGCGGTGGCCGGAGCGGTCCGCGAGGCGGCCAAGGCGGCCGGCGCGACGGTCTGAGCGCGGCGCGCTGCGCGGTGCGGGGGGCTGTGAGCATGACCACTGCGGCCCCCCGCACCGGCGCGTCGTGGAACCACGCGGTGCCCGGTGCCCTCTAGGGTGACGGCCGAGCGGGCGCTTTTCGTGTGACTCCCCAGGGTGTTCTCACGACTGCTGCGGGTGCCGGATTGGCTTTCCCGCCGCAGGTAGGGGCAGGATGCCTCCCTGGGCGCGAGCGCATCGGCATCGCAGTGCCTCGGGCGGCTTCCGCCGCGTGGCACACCCCAACGGCAAGAAAAACACGGGAGTAACAACATGAACCGCAGTGAGCTGGTGGCCGCGCTGGCCGACCGCGCCGAGGTGACCCGCAAGGACGCCGACGCCGTGCTGGCCGCGTTCGCCGAGACCGTCGGCGAGATCGTCGCCAAGGGCGACGAGAAGGTCACCATCCCTGGCTTCCTGACCTTCGAGCGCACCCACCGTGCCGCGCGCACCGCGCGCAACCCGCAGACCGGCGAGCCCATCAACATCCCGGCCGGTTACAGCGTGAAGGTCACCGCGGGCAGCAAGCTCAAGGAAGCCGCCAAGGGCAAGTAAGGCCCCGCTTCGAGCGCCGGCCCGCTTCGGCGCCGTGGTCGACTGCCGGTCCCTCGCGGCCGGTCGCGCCCCGCGGCGGAGCCGCCAGTTCGACACGGCCCCGCGCCCCTTCGGGGCGTGCCCGGCCGGAGACGCCAAAAGGGCGGCCCCCCTCTCGCGAGGGGGGCCGCCCTTTGCCGTTCGTGACCGCTAACCGAGCGCCTTGCCGGGCAGCTCGACCTTCGCGCCCAGCTCCACCAGCTTCTCCATGAAGTTCTCGTAGCCGCGGTTGATCAGGTCGATGCCGTGCACCCGGGACGTGCCCTCGGCGGCCAGGGCCGCGATCAGGTACGAGAAGCCGCCGCGCAGGTCGGGGATGACCAGATCGGCGCCCTGGAGCCGGGTGGGCCCGGAGACGACCGCGGAGTGCAGGAAGTTGCGCGCGCCGAAGCGGCAGGCGGAGCCGCCCAGGCACTCGCGGTAGAGCTGGATGTGCGCGCCCATCTGGTTCAGCGCGGAGGTGAAGCCGAGCCGGGACTCGTACACCGTCTCGTGGATGATGGACAGACCCGTGGCCTGGGTCAGCGCCACCACCAGCGGCTGCTGCCAGTCGGTCTGGAAACCGGGGTGCACGTCCGTCTCCAGGGCGATGGACTTGAGCTGCCCGCCCGGGTGCCAGAACCGGATGCCCTCGTCGTCGATCGTGAAGGCGCCGCCCACCTTGCGGTAGGTGTTCAGGAACGTCATCATCGAGCGCTGCTGGGCGCCGCGGACGTAGATGTCGCCGTTGGTCGCCAGCGCCGCCGACGCCCAGGAGGCGGCCTCCAGGCGGTCGGGCAGGGCGCGGTGGTTGTAGCCGCCCAGCTTGTCCACACCGGTGATGCGGATCGTGCGGTCGGTGTCCATCGCGATGATCGCGCCCATCTTCTGCAGCACGCAGATGAGGTCCTCGATCTCCGGCTCGACGGCCGCGTTGGACAACTCGGTCACGCCTTCGGCGAGTACGGCCGTCAGCAGCACCTGCTCGGTCGCGCCGACGGACGGGTACGGCAGCCGGATCTTCGTGCCGCGCAGCCGCTGCGGCGCCTCCAGGTACTGCCCGTCGGCCCGCTTCTCGATGACCGCGCCGAACTGCCGCAGCACGTCGAAGTGGAAGTCGATGGGCCGGCCGCCGATGTCGCAGCCGCCCAGGCCCGGGATGAACGCGTGGCCGAGACGGTGCAGCAGCGGACCGCAGAAGAGGATCGGGATACGGCTGGAACCGGCGTGGGCGTCGATGTCGGCCACGTTGGCGCTCTCGACGTGCGTCGGGTCCAGCACCAGTTCGCCGGGCTCCTCGCCCGGACGGACCGTCACCCCGTGCAGCTGGAGCAGGCCGCGGACGACCCGCACGTCACGGATGTCCGGAACATTGCGCAGTCGGCTCGGCTCGCCGCCGAGCAGGGCGGCGACCATGGCCTTCGGTACGAGGTTCTTCGCACCGCGGACACGGATCTCGCCCTCCAGCGGGGTTCCGCCGTGGACAAGCAGGACATCGTCGTTGACGGTCATGAATCTCGCGTTCCGATGAGTTGGGCAGGGGCCGGCCGATCATTGTGCGCGGGGGCCGGGAAGACAGCGTAATCGCCGATTACCCCCCTCCCGTAAGCCCAAGTCCCGGCCGGCCCGTCATAGCTGTGTCACAACACGAATTGTCCGCCGCCGGGCACGTCGGGTCACCGCGGGCCGGGCGTGCGCCGGTGGCGCCGCCCCGTCCCGCCCCGCTTCACCCCCGTTGCCCCGATTGGGTCCCCACACCCGGGGAAGATGCGGGATCATGTCTGGCATGACCGAGGTGTCCTCGCTCACAGGGCGGCTGCTCGTGGCCACTCCCGCTCTGGCGGACCCGAACTTCGACCGCGCGGTGGTGCTCCTCCTCGACCACGACGAGGAGGGCTCCCTCGGTGTCGTCCTCAACCGCCCCACCCCGGTGGACGTAGGCGACATCCTGGAGGGCTGGGCCGACCTCGCCGGCGAGCCGGGCGTGGTCTTCCAGGGCGGACCGGTGTCGCTGGACTCGGCGCTGGGCGTGGCGGTCATCCCGGGCGGCGCGGACGCCGACCGGGCCCCGCTCGGCTGGCGGCGGGTGTACGGGGCGATCGGCCTGGTGGACCTGGAGGCCCCGCCGGAACTGCTCGCCTCGGCCGTGGGCAGCCTGCGGATCTTCGCCGGTTACGCCGGCTGGGGTCCGGGCCAGCTGGAGGACGAGCTGGTCGAAGGCGCCTGGTACGTGGTCGAGTCCGAACCGGGGGACGTGTCCTCGCCGGCCCCCGAGCGGTTGTGGCGCGAGGTGCTGCGCCGCCAGCGCAACGAGCTGGCCATGGTGGCCACCTATCCGGACGACCCTTCGCTCAACTGATGCCGGGACGCTTCAGTACTCTTGCTGATATGAGCACTCTCGAGCCCGAGCGCGGGACTGGTACGGGGACCCTCGTCGAACCGACGCCGCAGGTGTCCCACGGCGACGGCGACCACGAGCGCTTCGCCCACTACGTCCAGAAGGACAAGATCATGGCGAGCGCCCTCGACGGCACCCCCGTCGTGGCGCTGTGCGGCAAGGTCTGGGTGCCGGGCCGCGACCCGAAGAAGTACCCCGTGTGCCCCATGTGCAAGGAGATCTACGAGTCCATGGGCAGCGGCGGCGACGGCAAGGGCGGCGACGGCAAGTAGGTCCCCGTCCGGCCGGACGGCGAGATCCCCGGGGTGCGCGGAAGTGGCGCGTCCCGGGGATCTCCGTGTTTTCCGGCCGCCGACTGGTCCAGACCTCTTGTGGGCGCCGTGCGCAGTGCCTAGCCTTCGGGGTGCGTATCTCCGTTGTGTGTCAAGCAATGCGCGTTGCAAATGGTGCAACGCGCTTGCGGGGTGAGGGGCTGATGACGTGGAACTGATTCCGGCGCCGCGCGCCGTGCGGGAGCCGGCGGGACCGGACGTGCCCCTCGGGCCGGACACCACCCTGTGGGCCGCCCCCGGCGCCGAGCGCGCCGAACGCTGGCTGCGCGCCACGCTCGGCGCGGCCCTGGGCCTGCCGCTGCGTCCCGGGCCCCGGGACGCCCGCGACGGCGTACGGCTGGTCCTGGACGACACCCTGGAGCCGGAGGCGTACCGGCTCGACGCCTGCGCGGGCAGCGGCGTGGAGATCCGCGGCGGCGGGCCCGCCGGCGTGTTCTGGGGCGCCCAGACTCTGCGCCAGCTCCTCGGCCCCGACGCCTTCCGGCGCGCCCCCGTACGGCCGGACGCCGCCCCCGCCGTGCCCGCCACGGCCGTCGAGGACGCCCCGCGGTTCCGCTGGCGCGGCCTCCTCCTCGACGTCGCCCGGCACTTCATGCCCAAGGAGGGCGTGCTGCGCTATCTGGACCTGATGGCCGCGCACAAACTCAACGTCCTGCACTTGCATCTGACGGACGATCAGGGCTGGCGCATCGAGATCAAGCGGTATCCGAAACTGACCGAGATCGCCTCCTGGCGTACCCGGACGAAATTCGGCCACCGCGCCTCACCGCTGTGGGACGAGAAACCGCACGGCGGGTACTACACCCAGGACGACATCCGGGAGATCGTCGCCTACGCCGCCGAGCGGCACATCAGCGTCGTCCCCGAGATCGACGTGCCGGGCCACTCGCAGGCCGCCATCGCCGCGTACCCGGAACTCGGCAACACCGATGTCGTCGACACCGCCGCCCTGTCCGTCTGGGACACCTGGGGCATCTCCGCCAACGTGCTGGCCCCCACCGACACCACCCTGCGCTTCTACGAAGGCGTGTTCGAGGAAGTGCTGGAGCTGTTCCCGGCCGGCGCCGCCGAGTTCTCCGCGTTCGTGCACGTCGGCGGCGACGAGTGCCGCAAGGAGCAGTGGACCGAGTCCGTCACCGCCAAGACCCGCATCGCCGACCTCGGCCTCACCGACGAGGACCAGCTCCAGTCCTGGTTCATCGGCCACTTCGACGCCTGGCTCGCCGCGCGCGGGCGCCGCCTCATCGGCTGGGACGAGATCCTGGAGGGCGGGCTCGCGCCGGGCGCGGCGGTCTCCTCCTGGCGCGGCTACGCGGGCGGCGTCGCCGCCGCGCGGGCCGGCCACGACGTGGTCATGTGCCCCGAGCAGTACGTCTACCTGGACCACCGGCAGGCCCCGGGCGACGACGAACCCGTGCCCATCGGCTTCGTCCGCACCCTGGAGGACGTCTACCGGTTCGAGCCGGTGCCGGCCGCGCTCACCGCCGAGGAGGCCCGCCGGGTGCTGGGCACGCAGGCCAACGTGTGGACCGAGGCGCTGGAGGACTCCGCGCGGGTGGACTACCAGGCCTTCCCGCGCCTCGCCGCCTTCGCCGAGGTGGCCTGGAGCCCGCTGCCCGCGCCGGCCGAACGGGACTACGCCGGCTTCGCGCGCCGGATGAGCGCCCACTACCGGCGGCTCGACGCCCTCGGCGTCGCCTACCGGCCGGCCGACGGGCCCCGCCCCTGGCAGCGGCGCCCCGGCGTGCCCGGCCGCCCGATCGACGGGCCGCCCCCGAACCGGTGACGGCGCGGGGCCGCCCCGCCCCGCACCCGTAACGGTAAAACCCGCCAGGATCACCGAAGAGTGGCAATCCGCGCGCACTGGTGATGCCGTGCGAAACCGGGCCATCCCCCTGGTGAGACGGGCGAATGCCTCCTAGCGGACCCCCGCGTCCGGGCGTAGCGAAGATGTGCCAGAGTTGCGTCGTCCGCCCTGTCAGCACGTACCGTACGGCAGCACAGGCGGGACCAGGTGGGGCAGCGGGAAGGGGCAGCCGGTTTGACCACGCACGCACCGCGGACGGCGCAGGCCGTCACGTTGCCCACGACACTGGACGAGGCCGTCGCGGCCCTGGCCGCCCGGCCCGCCGCCGTCCCCGTGGCGGGCGGCACCGACCTGATGGCCGCCGTCAACTCCGGTCAGCTCAGGCCCGCCGCGCTGGTGGGACTCGGCCGGATCAGCGAGATCCGCGGCTGGCAGTACCAGGACGGCCACGCGCTGCTCGGCGCCGGCCTCACGCACGCGCGCATGGGCCGCCCCGACTTCGCGGCCCTCATCCCGGCGCTCGCCGCCGCCGCGCGCGCCGCGGGCCCGCCGCACATCCGCAACGCCGGCACCCTGGGCGGCAACATCGCCTCGGCCGCCCCCACCGGGGACGCGCTGCCGGTGCTGGCCGCCCTGGAGGCGACGCTGATCATCGCGGGCCCGGGCGGCGCCCGCCGGGAGATCCCGGTGTCGCATCTGCTGGCCGGCGTGGAGATGCTGCGCGGCGGCGAACTCATCGGCTATGTGCGCGTACCGCTGCTGCACGCCCCGCAGGTCTTCCTGAAGGCCACCGGACGCACCGGCCCGGGCCGCGCGCTGGCCTCCGTGGCCCTCGTGCTCGACCCCGCCCGGCGCGGTGTGCGCTGCGCCGTCGGCGCCATCGCGCCGATGCCGCTGCGTCCGCTGGAGGCCGAGCAGTGGATCGCGGGACTCATCGACTGGGACAACGACCGCGCCCTCGTACCGGAGGCCCTGCACGCCTTCGGCGAGTACGTCGCCGCGGCCTGCATCCCCGACCCGGCCCCCGGGCCGGACGGTTCGGCGGCCCCGCTCCCGCCGGCCGTACTGCACCTGCGGCGCACCGTCGCCGCGCTGGCCCGACGAGCACTGGGGAGGGCGCTGTCGTGACCGACGACCAGCACGGAGAGGCCACGCCCCAGGGCGGCGGACGCTGGGACCCGCTGCCCCAGGGCGACTACGACGACGGCGCCACCGCCTTCGTCAAGCTCCCCGAAGGCGGCATCGACGCGCTGCTGTCCGGCGACAGCCCGCTGGCCGCGCCCGGGCACGGCTACGTGCCGCCGCGGATCGCGGCCACGCACGCCGAAGGCGCCGCCGTCTGGCCGGTGCCGGACGCGGGCGGCCAGTGGCCCGGACCGGACGCCGGGGCCGCGCCGCACACCGCGGACGACCGGTTCACCTACCAGCCCGAGGCCACCCAGCAGTGGGCCTACGAGGAGCCCGCGGCACCGGCCGCCCCGGGGCACGACGTCACCGGGCAGTGGTCCATCCCCGTCGCCGGGGGCCACCTCCCCGACGAGTCGGGCGAGTTCACCGCGTCCGCGCTGGCCGGGCAGTGGGGCGGCGCGCCGTCCACGCTGCCCGGCGGCGCGCCGGCCCCCTGGGCGACGGACGGCGCGGGCCACGCGTGGGACGCCCCCGGCCACATCGACGCGGGCGCGCCCCAGGCGTACGCCCCGGCCACCGGGTACGGACACCCGGCACCCGACCAGGGCGGCACGGGGGACACGGGGCACGGTTACCCGGCGCCGGGCCATGCGGAGCCCGGTCACCTGCAGCCCGGTCACGCGGAGCCCGGTCACCTGCAGCCCGGTCACGCGGAGCCTGGCCACGTGGAGAACGCCGACGCGGAGGCGGGACACGCGGAGGGTGTTCACGGGCAGGCTGGTCATGTAGAGCCCGGACACGCCGAGGGTGCTCACGCACAGCCTGGTTACGCGGAGGCGGGACACGCCGAGGGTGCTCACGCACAGCCTGGTCACGTAGAGCCGGGACACGCCGAGGGTGCCCACGCGCAGCCCGGACACGCCGACAGCGGTCACGCGGACGCCGGTCACGGCGGGGCGGAACACGCCGACGACGCTGGTGCCACGGACGCCGGTCACCCGGAGGACGTGCTCCCGGACGCCGGTCACACCGAGGGTGGTCACGCCGAGGGTGGCCTCCCGGACGCCGGGTACTTCGGGACGGGACACGCCGACACCGGACACCCGGAGGGTGGTCTCCAGGGCGCCAGTCACACCGAGGGTGGTCTCCCGGTCGCCAGTCACGCCGAGGCGGAACACGCCCACGCCGGACACGCCGACGCGCCCGGTGCTGTCGACGCGTCCGGCGGTGCCGACGCGCCCGGCGTCGCCGCCGCGTCCGGCGAACCGGTCGCACCGGCGCATCCGCAGACCGGGCCCGGTGTGGCGCCGGAGGCGGAGGTCCACGCCCTCGCGGACGCCCCTGAGCGCCCCGCTGAGGCTCCCGCGGGCCACGACCGGCCGAGCGGTCCGGCCGACGCGTCCGGGTCCGCCACGGCGGCGACCACGGCCGCCGAGGCTCCTCAGGACCCCGACGCCCCCGCCGCGCCGGCGGCCGCACCCGAGCCCGCCGCGGCCGAGCCGGACGAGTCCGCCGTAGCCGCCGTACCCGAGGACGCCGAACCGGCCCCGGAAGCCGAAGCCGCGACCGAAGCCGAAGCCGAAGCCGAAGCCGCGACCGAAGCCGAAGCCGAAGCCGAAGCCGCGACCGAAGCCGAAGCCGCGGGCGTGGCCGCGGCCGTGCCCGAGGACGGCGGGGAACCGGCCGCCGCGCCCCTGGCGCCGCACGACGACCACCCGCTCGCCTCCTACGTGCTGCGCGTCAACGGCGCCGACCGGCCGGTCACCGACGCCTGGATCGGCGAGTCCCTGCTGTACGTGCTGCGCGAACGGCTGGGCCTGGCCGGCGCCAAGGACGGCTGCTCGCAGGGCGAGTGCGGCGCCTGCAACGTGCAGGTCGACGGCCGTCTGGTGGCCTCCTGCCTGGTCCCGGCGGTCACCACGGCCGGCAGCGAGGTGCGCACCGTCGAGGGCCTGGCCGTGGACGGACAGCCCTCCGACGTCCAGCGCGCGCTGGCCCGGTGCGGTGCCGTGCAGTGCGGTTTCTGCGTACCGGGCATGGCGATGACCGTGCACGACCTGCTGGAGGGCAACCCGGCGCCGAGCGAGCTGGAGGCCCGGCAGGCCCTGTGCGGCAACCTGTGCCGGTGCTCGGGCTACCGGGGCGTGCTGGAGGCCGTCAAGGAGGTCGTCGCCGAGCGCGAGGCGTCCCACGGCGGTGGCGGGGCGGACGGGGACGAGGCCCGTATCCCGCACCAGGCGGCCCCCGGCTCCGGCGGCGTCCACCCGTCGGCCTTCGAGGCACCGGGCGCGTTCGCCGCCCCGCGCTCACGGGAGCCGCACGAGGCACCGGGCCCGTACCAGGCACCCGGCCCGTACGACGCCCCCGACGCGTACGGCACACCCCCCGGACCGCCCGACGAGCACCCGGGAGCGCAGGACCAGCACTACGGCCAGGACGGAGGCCAGGCGTGAGCAACGAAGCCGGCATCGCGACCACCGCCGCGGAACCCGCCTCCGCGACCGAGCCGTCGCCGCACGGCCTCGGCGCCTCCCTGCCGCACGCGGACGCCCGGGCCAAGACCGAGGGCACCTTCCCGTACGCCGCCGACCTGTGGGCCGAGGGCCTGCTGTGGGCCGCCGTGCTGCGCTCCCCGCACGCGCACGCGCGCATCGTGTCCATCGACACCACCCACGCGCGCGAGATGCCCGGCGTCCGGGCCGTCATCACCCACGAGGACGTGCCCGGCACGCCCCGGCACGGCCGCGGCACGCCCGACCGGCCGGTGTTCGCCTCCGACGTCGTACGCCACCACGGCGAGCCCATCGCCGCGGTCGCCGCCGACCACCCGGACACCGCGCGGATGGCCGCCGCCGCCGTCATCGTCGAGTACGAGGTGCTCGACCCGGTCACCGACCCCGAACGGGCCTTCGAAGCCCAGCCGTTGCACCCCGACGGCAACCTGATCCGGCACATCCCGCTGCGCCACGGCGACCCGGAGGCGGCCGGCGAGGTCGTGGTCGAGGGCCTGTACCGCATCGGCCGCCAGGACCCGGCCCCGATCGGCGCCGAGGCCGGACTCGCCGTACCGCGCCCCGACGGCGGGGTGGAGCTGTACCTCGCCTCCACCGACCCGCACACCGACCGCAACACGGCCGCCGCCTGCTACGGCCTGCCACCCGAACGGGTGAAGATCGTCGTCACCGGGGTGCCCGGCGCCACGGCGGACCGCGAGGACCAGGGCTTCCAGCTCCCGCTCGGCCTGCTCGCGCTCCGCACCGGCTGCCCGGTGAAGCTCACCGCCACGCGCGAGGAGTCCTTCCTCGGCCACGCCCACCGCCACCCCACCCTGCTGCGCTACCGCCACCACGCCGACGCCGAGGGCAGACTCGTCAAGGTGGAGGCCCAGATCCTGCTGGACGCGGGCGCGTACGCCGACACCTCCGCCGACGCCCTGGCCGCCGCCGTCTCCTTCGCCTGCGGCCCGTACGTGGTGCCGAACGCGTTCATCGAGGGCTGGGCCGTACGCACCAACAACCCGCCTTCCGGCCACGTACGCGGCGAGGGCGCCCTGCAGGTGTGCGCCGCCTACGAGGCGCAGATGGACAAACTGGCGCGGAAACTGGGCCTGGACCCGGCCGACCTGCGCCTGCGCAACGTCCTGGCGACCGGGGACGTCCTGCCGATCGGCCAGACCGTGACCTGCCCGGCCCCGGTCGCCGAACTCCTCCAGGCCGTCCGGGACTTCCCGCTGCCCGAGCTGCCGGTGGACCTGCCCGAGGAGGAGTGGCTGCTGCCCGGCGGCCCCGAGGGCGCGGGCGAACCGGGCGCGGTGCGCCGGGGCGTCGGCTACGGCCTGGGCATGGTGCACATGCTGGGCGCGGAGGGCGCCGACGAGGTGTCCACGGCCACCGTCAAGGTCCACGACGGCGTGGCGACCGTGCTGTGCGCCGCCGTGGAGACCGGCCAGGGCTTCACCACGCTGGCCCGGCAGATCGTCCAGGAGACCCTGGGCGTCGAGGAGGTCCACGTCGCGCCCGTCGACACCGACCAGCCGCCGGCCGGCGCGGGCTGCCGGGGCCGGCACACCTGGGTGTCGGGCGGCGCGGTGGAGCGCGCGGCGAAGATGGTCCGCGCCCAGCTCCTCCAGCCGCTCGCGCACAAGTTCGGCATGTCGACGGAGCTGCTCCAGATCGCCGACGGCAAGATCACCTCGTACGACGGGGTGCTGTCGACCACCGTCGCGGAGGCACTGGAGGGCAAGGAGCTGTGGGCCACGGCCCAGTGCCGCCCGCACCCCACCGAACCGCTGGACGCCGCCGGCCAGGGCGACGCCTTCGTGGGCCTCGCGTTCTGCGCGATCCGCGCGGTGGTGGACGTCGACGTGGAGCTGGGCTCGGTCCGGGTGGTGGAGCTGGCGGTCGCGCAGGATGTCGGCCGGATCCTCAACCCGGCCCAGCTCGCCGCCCGTATCGAGGCGGGCGTCACCCAGGGCGTGGGCATCGCCCTCACCGAGAACCTGCGGACACCGCGCGGCCTGGTCCGCCACCCCGACCTCACCGGCTACGCCCTGCCGACCGCGCTGGACGCCCCGGACATCCGGATCGTGAAACTGGTCGAGGAACGGGACGTGGTGGCGCCCTTCGGCGCCAAGTCGGTCAGCGCGGTCCCGGTGGTGACGGCACCGGCCGCGATCGCCTCCGCGGTGCGCGCCGCCACCGGCCGCCCGGTCAACCGGCTGCCGATCCGCCCGCAGGCGGCGGTGGTGGCGGACCGGTGAGCCCGCCACCGTCCGGCGGACCGCGCTACGAGCCCGCGCCCGGCGCGGGCCGGCTGCTGCTGTGGATCGCGGTGTTCGCGGTGGCGGCCCTCGCCGTCGTGCTGGGCGGCGTCTACCTCACCTGAGGTGCCGGCCGGCGGGACCGTGTGCCGGGCCCGCCGGGTGTCTTCCCTCGTGCGGGGCGTTGTCAGTGGGCCGGCGTAGTGTGCCGAGTGGTGGGGGGACCTGCCCGGGGGCGCGCACGAAGCGGTGCGCGCGCCTGCCACGCACGGGGAAGATCGCGGGGGAGCGATGAGCACGACCGACGCCGGAATCGCGGCGATCACGCTGACCGAGGCGGAGCTGGACCGGTACGTCAGCCACGCGCCGACGCGCGGCCTGCTCGCGGACCCCGGCCTGCCCGCCCGGACCGGTGCGCTGACCTTCTCGCCGCTGCGCACGCACGGCCTGCGCACCCTCGCCGACGCCGCCGACGGCCCCTTCCGCCTCGCCGAGGAGCTGCGCGGCCGGCTGGTCATCGGCGAACTCCTCACCCCGGCCGGCCGGGGGAGCGCCTCGATCCTGCTCGACGGTGCGACGGGCGAGCTGACGACGGCCTTCCTGTTCGACCCGGCCGAGCCGCGCCCGTTCGCGCCGTCCCTGCACACCCTGCTGCGCTTCGCCGCGGTCACCGAGGAACTGGCGGGCCTGCGCGGCCGGTTCGCCGCCCTCGCCGGCCGCTACGGCCCCCAGACGGTGACCGAGGCGTCCCGGCGCCTCCTCACCCTCTTCGAGGAGGGCTCGGACGGCGCCGTCCCGCCGTACTGGAAGGTGGCGGCCCTCATCCGCCCGCTCGCGTTGGTCGCCGGCCCCGGCACGGCCTCCGGGCTCACCCTGGACGTCCCCGCGCGCGTGCTGGACCAGGAGTTCGGGCACGGCAGGGTGACCCGGCACGAGGAGGTCGACTTCCCGGCGACGCTCACCCACGGGCCGACCCGCCGCTTCCTGTGCGAGACGGGACTGCCGCAGGCGGCGGTCTTCTTCCACGCCGACACGGACGCCCCGCTCCCGACGCTGCGGGAGTACTTCGCCGAGGAACACCCCGGCCGTCCCGCCGCGCTGCTCCCGGCCCACTGCGACCACCTGGTCCGCCTGGGCCGGCTGGACGAGGAGACCAGCCTGGTGGTCGACGGCAGAACGGGCGCGGTGCTGACCTACAGCCACCCGGACGCGACGCTCAACGCCCTGAACACCGACGTCTCCACGCTGGCGTTCACCCTCTGGCTGCTCCACCACGAGCGCACGATCGACGCCCACCTGGGCGGTGAGCTGGCGACCCGGGCCTACGACGACCTGGCCGCCGCGATGCTCCACACCCTGAACAGCGTGGACCCCACCGGCACCCTGCCGGACACCACCTGGCACTACTGGACGGACCTGCTCCGCAACGACCCGGACACCCTCTTCTGAACACCCCGGCCCCGCACGGAACGCCGACATCGCGGCCGGCCACCCGCCAGTGGCCGACCGCGTACCGGTATGGAGGCCGTGGCGGGAATCGAACCCACGTAACTCGCTTTGCAGGCGAGTCCCTAAACCACTCGGGCACACGGCCGTGTTGAGTTGTCGTTCTCGGCCGTGGGGGGAATCGGACCCACGTGACTCCCCGCGAGCGGAGCTCGCTGATGGATGCAGCGCAGGCGAGTCCCTGAACCACTCGGGCACACGGCCGTGTTGAGTTGTCGTACTCGGCCGCGATGGGAACGCCGCCGGGTTCGTGAGACGAACGTACGGGGGCGGGCCGGTGGGGCTCAAGGGGCGGTGGGGCGCCGCAACGCGACTGCCATACGCCGTTCATGAAACGGCGCGGGATCTACGACCATGGGCGGAGCGCGGGTCGGTCTTCTGACAGGGGTCAAAGTCGGTTGCGGGCCTTACCCTGACGGTCATGAGCGCCCTCGAATCCCGTGACCCCGCCGTCCTCGATCCCCCCGCCGAGCAGGCGTCCGGCGTGCTGAGCCGGGCCTACCGGGCGCTCAGTGTCGGGATCGTGTCCGTCGTCGTGCTGATCGCCTTCGAGGCGACCGCCGTGGGCACGGCGATGCCGGTCGCCGCCCGGGAGCTGGACGGCGTGGCGCTGTACGCGTTCGCCTTCTCCGGCTACTTCACGACCAGCCTCTTCGGCATGGTGCTCGCCGGACAGTGGTCCGACCGCCGGGGCCCGCTCGGCGCCCTGACGGCCGGCATCGGCGCCTTCGCGGCGGGGCTCGTCGTCGCCGGCACCGCACAGGCCATGTGGGTGTTCATCCTCGGCCGGGCCGTGCAGGGCCTGGGCGGCGGCCTGGTGATCGTCGCGCTGTACGTGGTCGTGGGCCGGGCCTATCCGGAACGGCTGCGGCCCGCGATCATGGCGGCGTTCGCGGCCGGCTGGGTCGTCCCGTCCATCGTCGGCCCCCTGGCCTCCGGCGCCGTCACCGAGCACCTCGGCTGGCGCTGGGTGTTCGTCGGCATCCCGGTCCTCGTCGTGTTCCCGCTCGCCCTCGCCCTGCCCCAGATACGGCGCAGGGCGGCGGGCCCGGTGGACGGGCGGGCCGGCGCCGGCTCCGTCGACCGGCGGCGCATCCGGCTCGCGCTCGGCATCTCCCTGGGTGCCGGGCTCCTCCAGTACGCCGCCCAGGACCTGCGCCCCCTCTCCCTGCTCCCGGGGCTGGCCGGCGCCGCGCTGCTGGTGCCCGCCGTGCTCGGCCTGCTCCCGCGCGGCACCTACCGGGCGGCCCGCGGGCTGCCCTCCGTCGTGCTGCTGCGCGGGCTGGCCGCCGGTTCCTTCATCTCCGCCGAGTCCTTCGTGCCGCTGATGCTGGTCACCCAGCGCGGGCTGTCGCCGACGCTCGCCGGGTTCTCGCTGGCGGCCGGCGGCGGCACCTGGGCGCTGGGTTCGTACGTGCAGTCCCGGCCGCGCCTGGCGCCGCACCGGGAGCGGCTGATGACCGCCGGCATGGTGCTGACCGCCGCCGCGATCACGACCGCGCCGAGCGTGCTGATCCACGCCGTGCCCGTGTGGACGGTGGCCGTGGCCTGGGGCGTCGGCTGCTTCGGGATGGGCCTGGTGATCTCCTCCACCAGCGTGCTGCTGCTGCGGCTGTCCGCCCCGGCGCAGGCCGGCGCCAACTCCGCCGCGCTCCAGATCTCCGACGCCCTGACCAACGTGGTCCTGCTGGCCGGGACCGGCGCGGCCTTCGCCGCCCTGGGCGGCGGCAGCACCGCGGCCACCACGGCGGGCGGCGGGCACCCCGCCGCCTTCGCCGCCGTCTTCCTGCCGATGGCGGTGGTGGCGCTGGCGGGCGCCTGGGTGACGACGCGGCTGCGGGAACGGCCCTCGCGCGCCGGGTGACAGGCCGGTGACCGGAGGGTCCGCCGGGCCGGTGACCGGGAGGCGCGGGGCCGGTGACCGGAGGGTCCGCCGGGCCGGTGACCGGGAGGCGCGGAGCCGGTGACCGGAGGGTCCGCCGGGGCCACTGTGACGTGGCTCCCACCCGCGGGCGACCCGGGCTCGTCCGCGGGGCGGGCGGGTGGCGGCGCCGGTAGGGTGGCCCGGTTGTCATACGTAGCCGCCCGACCCTGATGCCCGGAGACCGTGACTACCACCGCCGCTTCCTCCGCCTCCTCCCACCACCTCTCGCCCGCCTTCCCGGGCCGGGCCCCCTGGGGTACCGCCAGCAAGCTGCGTGCCTGGCAGCAGGGGGCGATGGAGAAGTACATCCAGGAACAGCCGCGCGACTTCCTCGCCGTCGCCACGCCCGGCGCCGGCAAGACGACCTTCGCGCTGACGCTGGCGTCCTGGCTGCTGCACCACCACGTCGTGCAGCAGGTGACCGTCGTCGCGCCCACCGAGCACCTGAAGAAGCAGTGGGCCGAGGCCGCGGCCCGGATAGGGATCAAGCTGGACCCGGAGTACAGCGCGGGCCCGCTCGGCCGGGAGTACGACGGCGTCGCCGTGACGTACGCCGGTGTCGGGGTCCGGCCCATGCTGCACCGCAACCGGGTCGAGCAGCGCAAGACCCTCGTGATCCTGGACGAGATCCACCACGCCGGCGACTCCAAGTCCTGGGGCGAGGCGTGCCTGGAGGCCTTCGAGCCGGCCACCCGGCGGCTGGCCCTGACCGGTACGCCGTTCCGCTCCGACACCAACCCGATCCCCTTCGTGACGTACGAGGAGGGCCAGGACGGCATCCGGCGGTCCTCCGCCGACTACACGTACGGCTACGGCTCCGCGCTGTCGGACGGCGTCGTCCGCCCGGTGATCTTCCTTTCCTACAGCGGCAACATGCGCTGGCGCACCAAGGCCGGTGACGAGGTCGCCGCCCGGCTCGGCGAGCCGATGACCAAGGACGCGGTCAGCCAGGCCTGGCGTACCGCGCTGGACCCGCGCGGCGACTGGATGCCGAGCGTGCTGCGCGCCGCCGACCAGCGGCTGACCGAGGTCCGCAAGGCCATCCCGGACGCCGGCGCGCTGGTCATCGCCTCCGACCAGGACTCCGCGCGCGCGTACGCCAAGCTGATCCGGGAGATCACGGGCAGCAGGGCGACGCTCGTGCTGTCCGACGACGCCGGCGCCTCGCAGCGGATCGACGAGTTCAGCGCGGGCGACGACCGGTGGATGGTCGCCGTGCGCATGGTGTCCGAGGGCGTCGACGTGCCGCGCCTCGCGGTGGGCGTGTACGCCACGACGATCTCGACCCCGCTGTTCTTCGCCCAGGCCGTCGGGCGTTTCGTGCGGTCGCGGCGGCGCGGCGAGACCGCGTCCGTGTTCCTGCCGACCGTGCCCGACCTGCTGACCTTCGCCAACGAGATGGAGAAGGAACGCGACCACGCCCTGGACAAGCCGAAGAAGGAGGGCGAGGAGGACCCGTACGCCGAATCCGAGAAGGAGATGGAGGAGGCGAACCAACAGCAGGACGAGGACACCGGCGAGCAGGACATGCTGCCCTTCGAGGCGCTGGAGTCCGACGCCGTGTTCGACCGGGTGCTCTACGACGGCGCCGAGTTCGGCATGCAGGCGCACCCGGGCAGCGAGGAGGAGCAGGACTACCTCGGCATCCCGGGCCTGCTGGAGCCCGAGCAGGTGCAGTTGCTGCTCCAGAAGCGGCAGGCCCGGCAGATCGCGCACAGCCGGAAGAAGCCGGACACCGACGCCGACCTGCTGGAGCTGCCCGCCGAGCGGCGCCCGGTGGTCACGCACAAGGAGCTGATGGAGCTGCGCAAGCAGCTCAACACGATGGTCGGCGCGTACGTGCACCAGAGCGGGAAGCCGCACGGCGTGATCCACACCGAGCTGCGGCGGGTGTGCGGCGGGCCGCCGAGCGCGGAGGCCACGGCGGGACAGCTACGGCAGCGGATCGCCAAGGTCCAGGAGTGGGCCACCCGTATGAAGTGACCCGGTCAGAGGGCGTCCGGCCCCCGGTCCCGTGTGCGTATCCGGACGAAAGCAGGCAGGCCGGATCTGGCCTTGCCCGGATTCTGGACGGAGGCTTCCGCTCAGCGAACCGGCTTCGCTACTGTCCGGCTACGCATACGCCCCGTGGCAGCGCCGCCGCGGAGCGCAGCCGTGAAGCGACAGGGTCCGGAGCCTCCGGGCCGACCTGCCGATCGGCGGCCTCTGGAGCGCGTCGCCGACGGGACTCGGTGACGCATCCGCCGCTCGGGGGTCCGCCGACCCTCACCGCCGAAGGAGTGGGCGTCGTGACCGCGGAGACCTCTCAGACGCTCGACCGGGGACTGCGCGTCCTCAAGCTGCTGGCCGACACGGACCACGGGCTGACCGTCACCGAGTTGTCCACCAAACTGGGCGTGAACCGGACCGTGGTGTACCGGTTGCTCGCCACCCTCGAACAGCACGCGCTGGTACGGCGTGACCTCGGCGGCCGGGCCCGGGTGGGCCTCGGGGTGCTGCGGCTCGGCCGGCAGGTGCACCCGCTGGTGCGAGAGGCCGCGCTGCCCGCGCTGCGCTCGCTCGCCGAGGACATCGGGGCCACCGCGCACCTGACGCTGGTGGACGGGACGGAGGCACTCGCCGTCGCGGTGGTGGAGCCGACGTGGACCGACTACCACGTGGCCTACCGGGCCGGCTTCCGGCATCCCCTGGACCGGGGCGCCGCGGGCCGGGCGATCCTGGCCGCGCGGCAGACGCCGTCCGCCGGGCCCGGGTACACCCTCACGCACGGCGAACTGGAGGCCGGGGCGAGCGGGGCCGCCGCGCCGCTGGTCGGGGTCACGGGCGTCGAGGGCAGCGTGGGCGTGGTGATGCTGGCGGACGCGGTGCCGGAACGGGTCGGACCGCGGGTGATGGAAGCGGCCCGCGAGGTCGCGGAGGCCCTGCGCTGACCGGCGGCCCCGTCCGTGCCGGCCGCCGCCGGGACCGTGCCGGGCGCGGCGCTCCGTCACGTTAGATTGATCCCGTGCTCTCACGTCTCACACGTCCCCAGGCCCTCGCCGTCTGCGCGGCGCCCGTCGTGGCCCTGCTGGCCACGGCGGTCTTCGCGCCGCTGCCGTTCTCGGTGGCGCAGCCCGGGATGACGGCGAACGTGCTCGGCGAGAACCAGGGCACCCCGGTGATCACCGTGTCCGGCGCGGCCACCCGGAAGACCAGCGGGCAGCTCCGGATGACCACCATCGAGGCGACCGGGCCGGACGCCCGGGTCTCCCTCGCCGACGTGGCCGGCAACTGGTTCCGCACCGACCGGGCCGTCATGCCGCGCGACGCGGTCTACCCGAGCGGGGACACCGTCAAGGAGATCGAGAAGCACAACGAGGCGCAGATGCGGCAGTCCCAGGACGCGGCCACCCAGGCGGCGCTGCGGTACCTCGGGCTCGGCGCCGGCCGGGTCCGGGTCTCGCTGCGGCTGGCCGACGTGGGCGGCCCCAGCGCGGGCCTGCTGTTCTCGCTCGGCGTCATCGACAAGCTGGACGGCGACGGCCGCGGCGGCGACCTCACCGGCGGCCGCACCGTCGCCGGCACGGGCACGATCGACGCCGACGGCCGGATCGGCGCGGTCGGCGGGGTGGCCCTGAAGACCCAGGCCGCGCGCCGGGACGGGGCCACCGTCTTCCTGGTCCCGCGGGCGGAGTGCGCCGACGCCCAGGCCGAGCTGCCGAAGGGGCTGCGGCTGGTCCCGGTGACCACGCTCAAGGGCGCGGTCGGCTCACTGGTGGCGCTGGAGCAGGGCAAGGGCGCGGTCCCGAGCTGCTGAACCGACCGCGGGGACCGGTCTCACGGCGGCCTCCCGGGCGGGGCGCCGCCGCACGGCAGGCGGCCTCCCGGGCGGGGGACCGGTCTCACGGCGGCCTCCCGGGCGGGGGCCCCGCCTCACGGCGGGTCCTGCTCCGTCCGGTCCCCGGCCGCCTGCTCCACCAGCGGGATGATCCGGAAGGGCACCGGGTTCTCCATGACGATCGCCGTGGACGCCCGCACGATGCCGTCGAAGGCGATCACCCGGTCGATCACCCGCTGCAGATCGGCGTTGGAACGGGCCACCAGCCGGCACAGCATGTCCCCGCTGCCGGTGGTGGTCAGCAGCTCCAGCACCTCCGGCACGGTCGCCAGGTGTGCCCGCACGTCCGCGCCCTGGCCCTGGCGGATCTGGAGCGTGGCGAACGCGGTGACCGGATAGCCGAGGGCCGCCGGCTCCACCTGCGGACCGAAGCCGCGGATGACGCCGTTGGACCGGAGGCGGTCCAGCCGCGCCTGCACGGTGCCCCGGGCCACGCCCAGCCGCCGGGACATCTCCAGCACACCGATGCGCGGCTCCTCGGCCAGCAGCACGATGATCCGGCCGTCCAGATGATCGATCGCCACGGAACCCCCTGAGATGGTCATCCTGTACAGAAAGACCGCCGGACCCGGCGTACCACTGAACACATTGCCCAGCGGATTCGCGAACTATTGCGCACCTTGCAGAGCGGGGCCACCCTTCCGCTATGACGCAGACCACAGAGCACACTCCCGGCACGGCCACCCGGCAGGACGATCCCTTCCCGGTCAAGGGAATGGACGCGGTCGTCTTCGCCGTGGGCAACGCCAAGCAGGCGGCGCACTACTACTCCACCGCCTTCGGCATGCGGCTGGTCGCCTACTCCGGACCGGAGAACGGCAGCCGCGAGACCGCCAGCTACGTACTGGAGAACGGCTCCGCCCGGTTCGTGTTCACCTCGGTGATCAAGCCGGCCACCGCCTGGGGCCACTTCCTGGTCCAGCACGTGGCCGAACACGGCGACGGCGTCATCGACCTGGCCATCGAGGTCCCGGACGCCCGCGCGGCGTACGCGTACGCCGTCGAGCAGGGCGCGCGGGGCGTCACCGAGCCGTACGAGGTGAAGGACGAGCACGGCACGGTCGTCCTCGCCGCGATCGCCACCTACGGCGAGACCCGCCACACCCTGGTCGACCGCTCCGGCTACGACGGCCCCTACCTGCCCGGCTACACCGCGGCGAAGCCGCTCGTCGAGCCGCCGGCCGCCCGCACCTTCCAGGCCGTCGACCACTGCGTCGGCAACGTCGAACTCGGCCGGATGAACGAGTGGGTCGGGTTCTACAACAAGGTCATGGGCTTCACGAACATGAAGGAGTTCGTGGGCGACGACATCGCCACCGAGTACAGCGCGCTGATGTCGAAGGTGGTCGCGGACGGCACCCTCAAGGTCAAGTTCCCGATCAACGAGCCCGCCATCGCCAAGAAGAAGTCCCAGATCGACGAGTACCTGGAGTTCTACGGCGGCGCCGGCGTCCAGCACATCGCGCTCAACACCAACGACATCGTGCAGACGGTCCGCACCATGCGCGCCGCCGGCGTGGAGTTCCTCGACACCCCGGACTCCTACTACGACACCCTCGGCGAGTGGGCCGGCGAGACCCGGGTGCCGGTCGACACCCTGCGCGAGCTGAAGATCCTCGTCGACCGCGACGAGGACGGCTACCTGCTCCAGATCTTCACCAAGCCGGTGCAGGACCGGCCGACCGTGTTCTTCGAACTCATCGAACGGCACGGCTCGATGGGCTTCGGCAAGGGCAACTTCAAGGCCCTGTTCGAGGCGATCGAGCGCGAGCAGGCCAAGCGGGGCAACCTGTAACGGCGGCGCTCACTCGCTGGGCGGCGGCTCGTCGGGCACGCCGCCCAGCTCCCGCAGGGCCTCCCGGGCCGCCGGCGCCAGCAGCGGCGAGAAGTACGGGTTGATCCGCAGCGCCTCCTCCAGATGCCGCCGCGCGGGCCCGGTCCGGTCCACCGCGGCCTCGATCATGCCCAGGTGGAACGCGTACGCCGCGCTGCGCACCCCGCCGCCCTTCGTCTTGTCCGTCGCGGCGGTCGCGTACGCCAGCGCCTCCTGGTCCGCGCCGGTCCGGTGCAGCGCCCAGCCCAGCGCGTCGGCCACCTCGGTCCCCGGCTGCCGCCGCCACTCCTCCTCCAGCCGGTCCACGGCCTCCCACGGGTCCCCGTGGTCCGCCTCGAACCGTCCGGTCAGCAACTCCTCGTCGACCCCGCCCGCCACCGACCGCGCCACCGCCTCCCGCAGCCGCGCGTACGACTCCTCGGCCGGCTGCCGCTGCCCCAGCGACTCGTACAGCTCGCCCAGCTCCAGCAGGTCCTCCGGGCGCGGTTGCCGCGCGACGGCGGCCTGGTACGCGGCCAGCGCCTCCGCGGTGCGGCCCTGCGCGGCCAGCGTCCGGGCCCGCCCGGCCGCCGCCGCCCGCTGGTCCGGATCGAGCCGCAGCGCGCCCTCGAAGTGCCGCAGTGCCTCCGGCAGGTCCCCGCGCTCCCAGGCGAGCTGCCCCACGCCGGCCAGCCAGGCGGCCCGCTCCGCCGGGGTGCGGGCGGCGGCGGCCGCCTCGGTCAGCTGGGCCACCGCGTCCTCCCGCCAGCCCCGGTCCCGGTACACCGCGGCGGCCCGCGCCCGCACGGCCGGCCGTGCCTCCGCGCCGGTGCGCAGGGCCAGCAGCTTGTCCAGGGCCGCGCGGGCCTTCGCGTAGTCGCCCAGCCCGGTGTAGGCGTCGATCAGCGGCGGATACGCCGACCAGCGCTTCGGCGCCGCCTTCAGCGCCTGTTCGCCGTATCGTTTCGCCGCCGGGAAGTCCCGGCGGGCCAGCGCCAGCGCGGTCAGGCCGTCCAGCGCCTCGGTGCCCGGCGTGCCGCGCACCTGGAGCGAGGCCCGCAGCGCCCGCTCGGCCTTGGGATAGTCCGCCGCGTCACCCGCCCGGCGGCCCCGCTCCGTGTACGCCGCACCCAGCACCGCCCAGGCCCGGGCATCCTCGGGCTGCTCCCGCACCCGCTGCTCCTGCCGTCCGATCAGCGCCGTCAGACCGGGCAGCGCGGCCGGCACGCCGTAGGTCACCGCCGTCAGCGCCTGCGCCTGGTCCCGCGCCTGGGCCCGGGGCCCTGCCTGCGGGCCGGCGGCGGGCGGCCGGGCCGCCCGCCGCGGCTGCGGCTCCCCGGGCAGCAGCGCCAGCGCCGCGCCCGCGGCCGCACCGCCCGCCAGCGCGACGACCAGCACCCGCCGCAGCACCCGCCGGGACCGGCGCGCCGCCGGCCGCTCGGAGATCAGGGACGTGCCCACGCTCTGCCGGTTGTCCATGGCGCTCACTGTGCGTCAATACGACGAGCACATCCGGGTGGCCCAAGGACGGCGCGGGCGGGGTTCACACCGATGGCCGCGAGTGCCACGCTGTGATCATGAGCCGTATCGAAGCGCCGAGCGACGCGCACACGGGTGGCCTCACCGACCGGCTCCTGGCCGGCCTGCCGCCCGAGGCCGTCCTGACCGACCCGGACGTCACCGCCTCCTACGCCGGCGACATGGCCGGCTTCTGCCCGGCCGGCGCTCCCGCGGCCGTGGTCCTGCCGCGCACCGTCGAGCAGGTGCAGCACGTCATGCGCACCGCCACCGAGCTGCGCGTGCCCGTCGTCCCGCAGGGCGCCCGCACCGGCCTGTCCGGCGGCGCCAACGCCACCGACGGCTGTGTCGTGCTGTCCCTCACCAAGATGGACCGCATCCTGGAGATCAGCCCCGTCGACCGGATCGCCGTGGTCGAACCGGGCGTGATCAACGCGACGCTCTCCCGCGCGGTCGGGGAACACGGTCTGTACTACCCGCCGGACCCCTCCAGCTGGGAGACGTGCACCATCGGCGGCAACATCGGCACCGCCTCCGGCGGCCTGTGCTGCGTCAAGTACGGCGTGACCGCCGAGTACGTCCTCGGTCTGGACGTCGTCCTCGCCGACGGCCGCCTGCTGTCCACCGGCCGCCGCACCGCGAAGGGCGTCGCGGGCTACGACCTCACCCGGCTGTTCGTCGGCTCCGAGGGCACCCTCGGCATCGTCGTGCGCGCGGTGCTGGCCCTGCGGCCCAAGCCGCCCCGGCAGCTCGTGCTGGCCGCCGAGTTCGCCTCCGCGACCGCCGCCTGCGACGCCGTCTGCCGCATCATGGCGGGCGGCCACGTCCCGTCCCTCCTCGAACTGATGGACCGTACGACCGTCAAGGCGGTCAACGACCTCGCCCACATGGGCCTGCCCGAGACCACCGAGGCGCTGCTGCTGGCCGCGTTCGACACCCCGGACCCGGCCGCCGACCTCGCCGCCGTCGCCGCCCTGTGCGAGGCCGCCGGCGCCACCCAGGTCGTCCCGGCCGACGACGAAGCCGAGTCCGAACTGCTGCTCCAGGCCCGGCGGCTGTCGCTGACCGCGCTGGAGGCGGTCAAGGGCACGACGATGATCGACGACGTGTGCGTGCCGCGCTCCCGGCTCGGCGAGATGCTGGCCGGCGTCGAGCGGATCGCAGCGAAGCACGGCCTGACGATCGGCGTCTGCGCGCACGCCGGCGACGGCAACACGCACCCCACCGTCTGCTTCGACGCCGGCGACCCGGACGAGTCCCGCCGGGCCCGCGCCTCCTTCGACGAGATCATGGCCCTCGGCCTGGAACTGGGCGGCACCATCACCGGCGAACACGGGGTCGGCCTGCTGAAGAAGGAGTGGCTGGCCCGGGAGATCGGCCCGGTCGGCGTGGAGATGCAGCGGGCGGTGAAGCAGGTCTTCGACCCGCTGGGCATCCTCAACCCGGGCAAGCTGTTCTGAGTCCGGGCGCGCGCACCTCACCGGGCGAGTAGCTGGTCGAGGGCGTCGTCCAAGCCCGGCTGCCCGCCCTCCGTGCCCGGCGGCACCGCCCGCAGCGTCCGCTCCAGCCAGGCCGACACCTGTGGGACCGGCGCCTGGAGCAGCGCGTCGCCGGCCGGGGAACTCAGCGCCATCAGGACGACCGCGCGCCCGTCCGCGCGTGACGGCCACACCCGCACATCGCCGTGCCCGCACGGCCGGAACACCCCTTCCACCAGCAGTTCGCGGGCGAACGTCCAGTGGACGGGGTGGTCGGAGTCGATGTGGAAGGCGATGTGGACGGCGTAGGGATCGTCGGAGCGGTAGCCGAGCCGGGCCGGTACCGGGACGCTGTGCCCGGGGGACAGGACCAGTTCGAGTTCCAGTTCGCGCTCCACCACGATGTGCTGCATGACCTGCGTTTCCTTTCCTGCCGGGGCCGCTTCGGCCGGGCCCGTGCCCGGGGAGAGGCGGCGCGGGCCGGGGCATTACGCGAGTGGGGGGAATCTTTTTCGGCAGTACGTGCGAGGCGGGCACGGCGTTGCCCGGAAAGGAGTGGCTCCTGCCGGACTGGCGCTGCGGACTGCCCGTGTCTGATAGATGTGGAGGCCCCCTACCACCTCCGAGCAGATACGGGACGACGGACATGAGCGCCCCAACCCCGGCACCCGGTGACGACAGGCCCCGCGAGGGCTACTACCCGGACCCGTCCATCCCCGGCTACGTCCGGTACTGGAACGGCGCCTCCTGGGTGCCCGGCACCAGCCGCCCGGCGCCGCGGGACGGCGAGCCGCTCAGCCCGCCGTCCGGCGTCCATCCGGCCGTCCCGTCCGTGGAGGAGACGGGTCCTCACTTCTTCGACGAGGACCCGCCCGCCCTGGACGGCCGGCTCGAGACCGGCCACCCGGAACCCGCGGCGCGGGCGGACGGGACCGGCTCGCCCGGCCCGTGGACCCGGGCCAGCCAGGCCGTGCAGGCGGGCCGGCCGGCCCCGGCCGGCCAGGCGGCACAGGGCGCGCAGTGGAGCCGGTCCGCCCAGCCGGCCGGTTACGGCGCGGACGCCGCGCCCGCGGGGGCCCGGGGCGCGGACCCGCGGGTGCCGGCCCAGGGCCCGGGCGCCGCCGGCCAGGGCACCGCCCGCACCGACGGCACCGCGGCGCCCGCCGACGGAGGCGGCGCCCCGGACCCCGGCACGTTCGTCTTCCGGCGCCCGGTCCCCGGCCCGGCGGCCGTCCCCGCCGACGACGGCACGTTGATCATCCGCCCGGTGCCCGCCGACCCCGCGGGCCCGCCCGGCGCCGGGAGCGGCCCGGCCGCCGGCTTCGGCCCCCAGGGACCGGCCGGCGCGCCCGCGCACCAGGGGTTCGGCGCCGGCAAGGCCGCCGCGGCCCGGGCCGCCGCCGCGCAGACCCCGCCGGCGGCCTCCGCGCCCCAGCCGCCTCCCGTGGCGCAGCCCGCGCCGGGCGCCGCGGTGCCGCAACAGGCCGGTCCCGTCCAGGGCGCCGCTCCCGTCACCCCGCTGACCACCGGACCCGGCGGCGGGCAGGCGTCCTGGGCGCAGCAGGTGCACCAGCTCGCCGGGGGCGGGGACGAACAGCCCCTGGCGCCCTGGAAGCCGCCGGTGGAGGACCTCTTCCAGGCCGCCGCGCGCCGGCAGGCCGCCGCCCGCCCCGCCGGGCTCGGCAGGCGGTGCGCCGCGCGGCTGATCGACCTGCTGGTGGTGGGCGCCGTGACGGCCGCCGCCGCGGTCCCGCTCGGCCTGCGGGCCGCGGACCACGTCCAGCAGAAGATCGACGCGGCCCGGCTCTCCGGCCACGAGGTCACCGTGTGGCTGGTGGACGGCCAGACCGGCACCAGCCTCGGCATCGTCCTCGCGGTCCTGCTGCTCGCCGGCGTCCTGTACGAGGTGCTGCCCACCGCCAAGTGGGGCCGCACCCTCGGCAAGAGGGTGTGCGGTCTGGAGGTACGGGACATCGAGGGGCACGAGCCGCCGGCGTTCGGCCCGGCGCTGCGCCGCTGGCTGGTGTTCAGCGTGCCGGGGCTGCTGGTCGTCGGGATCGTGGGCGTGCTGTGGTGCCTGTTCGACCGGCCCTGGCACCAGTGCTGGCACGACAAGGCGGCGCACACGTTCGTCGCTGGCTGAGGCGGGGCGGGCGCGTACTCCGTACGGCCGTCTGCCGGATGCGCGGCCGCGGCCCCCGGGTTCCACTCGGGCCATGAGCAGCGAACCGCCCCCCGGCTCCGGAGAGCAGCCCCCCGAGGACGACCCGTTCAGGAAGCGGCCCCCGTCGGACCAGGGACCGGGCTCGCCGTACGACAGCCCGCACGGCGGCGACCAGCAGCAGCCGCCGCCCTACGGAACCGGCCCCTACGGCGGCAGCCCGTACGGCGGCAGCCCGTACGGGGGCAGCCCCCACGGCGGAGGTCCGCAGGGCGGCGGCCCGTACGGCGCGGGCCCCTACGGGTCCGGTGCCGGCGGCTACCCCGCCGACCCGCTGGCCGGCATGCCCCCGCTCGCCGACAGCGGCAAGCGGACCGTCGCGCGGATCCTGGACATGATCCTGGTCGGCATCGTCGTCTGGCTGCTCACCTGGGTGTTCGGCGTGCGCGAGTACACCGTCGACGGCGACCGCGTCGAGGTGGGCCGCTCCCTCGCCCAGTCCGTCATCGCGGCCGTGCTCTACATCGCCTACGACACCTTCACGACCAGCAGGTCGGGGCAGACCCTGGGCAAGAAGTGGCTGGGCCTGCGGGTGGCCAACCTCGCGGACGGCGCCACCCCGTCCGTGCGCACCTCGCTGCTGCGCGCCCTGGTGCTGTGGGTGCCGTTCGCCTTCTGCTGCGCCTGCGTGTGGACGGCGGTCTCGGGCGGCTGGAGCTTCTTCGACAAGCCGTACAAACAGGGTCTGCACGACAAGGCGGCCAAGACGGTGGTGGTCGCCACCCGTTGAGCACGGCGCCGCCGGCGCCCGCGTCCCGCGCCGCCGGGCCCGCGCCGGTCACAGGGACGAGGGCACGCGCTCCTCGTCCGTCACGGCCGCGGCGGACCCCCGCGCCGTGCGCGCCCCGGGCGCCGGGACGGTCCACGCCACCAGCAGGCCCAGCGCGAGTGCCGCCAGGGCGATGACGACGATCCCGGGGCCCGAACCCGTCTGGGAGAGCACCAGCATGGCGAGCGTGGAGAAGACCACGGTGCAGGCACCGTAGGCGAGCTGTGCGACGGTCGGACGAGGCATGGCCATCGTGTCCTCGGCAGTCTGCGGACGGGAGTCGGGGGTGCCGTGCGACTTTCTTGGCGTGCATGCCCGAGCGGGAAGCCCGGTAAGCGTGACCTGACCCACGGTACCGGTGCACGGGGGGCGCACGGAGTCAACGTCGCGCCGGGCAACCGCCGTTGCCGGTCCGATGACACCTGTCCGTAAAGCGAACGTCGGCTCCGCATAGTGCACTTGTCCTGCTCAAGTCAAGGTCTGTCTTTTCCGTCAGACCTCTAGTCAAATGTCGTCACTTGACTACACGCGTTGATCGTGCGCGCACGGATTCCTCCATTACCCGGAACCCCCTGTCCGTGTGCGCGGCGCGGGGGAGGAACTCAAGTGACCAGCAGATCCTGGACGTTCAGAGCGGCCGCCATAGGCGTGACCCTCGCCGCGGCCTCTGCCACGTTCGCGACGTACGCCGTCGCGGAGGCGAGCACCCAGGCCCGGCCCGCCGCCTCGAACCGGCACGACCCGGCACCGGTGAAGCAGCGGAAGCACGACCTGGACGGCCCCCTGAGCAAGACCCAGGACGCCCAGCGTGAGGAGGCCCTGAAGCAGCTCATATCGGGCAAGGCCACCACTCAGGAGCGCAACGGCTCCAAGGTCGTCAAGCTCAAGAGCGGCAAGGGCAAGAGCAAGTACGTCGAGCTGGGCCGCGAGAAGACCGACAAGATCTTCACGATCCTGGTGGAGTTCGGCGACAAGACCGACCCCAAGTACGGCGGCGCCGCGGGCCCGCTGCACAACCGGATCGCCGCGCCGGACCGCGCCAAGGACAACTCCACGGCCTGGCAGAAGGACTACGACCAGAAGCACTACCAGGACCTCTACTTCGGCACCGGCAAGAAGACCGAGTCGCTGAAGAAGTACTACGAGAAGCAGTCCTCGGGCCGCTACTCGGTCACCGGCGAGGTCACGGACTGGGTCAAGGTCCCGTACAACGAGGCCCGTTACGGCAACAACGCCTGCGGCTCGACCAACTGCTCCAGCGTCTGGAACGTCGTGAGCGACGGTCTGAGCGCCTGGGTCGCCCAGCAGAAGGCGGCCGGCCGCACCGACGCCGACATCAAGAAGGACCTCGCCCAGTACGACCAGTGGGACCGCTACGACTACGACGGCGACGGCAACTTCAACGAGCCGGACGGCTACGTCGACCACTTCCAGATCGTGCACGCCGGTGAGGACGAGTCCGCCGGCGGCGGCGCGCAGGGCACCGACGCGATCTGGGCCCACCGCTGGTACGCCTTCGGCACCGACGCCGGCGCCACCGGCCCGCAGAACAACAAGCTGGGCGGCACCCAGGTCGGCGACACCGGCATCTGGGTCGGCGACTACACCATCCAGCCCGAGAACGGCGGCCTGGGCGTCTACGCCCACGAGTACGGCCACGACCTCGGCCTGCCGGACGAGTACGACACCGCCGGCGGCGACAACTCCACCGGTTTCTGGACCCTGATGTCCTCCGGTTCCTGGCTCGGCCGGGGCAAGGACGCCATCGGCGACCTGCCCGGCGACATGAACGCCTGGGACAAGCTCCAGCTCGGCTGGCTGAACTACGACACCGCCACGGCCGGCAAGCAGTCCACGCACAAGCTGGGCCTCGCCGAGTACAACACCTGGGACAAGCAGGCCCTCGTGGTCAACCTCCCGGACAAGGCGGTCACCACCACGATCACCCAGCCCGCGCAGGGCTCGGCACAGTGGTGGAGCGGCAGCGGCAACGACCTGAAGAACACGCTGACCCGGTCGGTGGACCTCACCGGCAAGACCTCGGCGAGCCTCACCCTGGACGGCTGGTGGGCCACCGAGGACGGCTACGACTACGTCTACACCGAGGTGTCGACCGACGGCGGCGCCAACTGGACCGCCCTGGACGGCACGGCCGACGGCCAGGCCCTCCCGCGTGACGCCAGCGGCAAGCCGGCGCTGAGCGGCTTCTCGCAGACGCACAAGAAGCTGGCGTTCCCGCTCGACGCCTACGCGGGCAAGAAGATCGACCTGCGCTTCCGCTACGCCACCGACGGCGGTGTCGCGGAGAACGGCTTCACGGCCGACGAGATCACCGTGACCGCCGACGGCACCCCGCTGTTCTCGGACGACGCCGAGAAGGCGGACGCCGGCTGGGCCGCGAACGGCTTCTCCCGCATCGGCGCGTCCTTCACCAAGGACTACAAGCAGTACTACCTCGCCGAGAACCGCCAGTACGTGTCGTACGACAAGACGCTGAAGACGGGCCCGTACAACTTCGGCTTCACGTCGCGTCCGGACTGGGTGGAGCACTACCCGTACCAGAACGGCCTGCTGATCTGGAAGTGGGACACCTCCCAGGCGGACAACAACACCAACAGCACCAACGGCCACCCGGGCACCGGCCTGATCCTGCCGGTCGACTCGCACCCGAAGGCGCTGAAGTGGGCCGACGGCACGCTGCTGCGCAACCGCGTCCAGGCCTACGACTCGCCGTTCAGCCTCTACGCCACGGACGGCATCACCCTGCACAAGGCCGACGTCGCGCTGAAGATCAAGGGCTCCAAGGGAGTCGGCGTCTTCAACGACCACGCCGGCGACTACTACGACCCGTCGAACCCGACGGGCGGGGTGAAGGTCACTGACACCAACACCAAGATCACGATCGTCAAGGAGGCCAAGGACGGCTCGACGATCTCCCTGAAGGTCGGCCCCGCGGTGAAGTAGTCCCCATCACCGCAGGTCACGGACGTATCGGCGGCGGCCCCCTGGCGGGTCGCCGCCGTTCGTGTTTAGGTGCGTCCTGTGGACCGCTTATTGACACCGGCCGGACCGACCGGAACGGAGAGGTGACCGCATGGCCGCTGGAGGCTTCAGCAAGCTGCCGAACGGCACGGTGGTGGTGGCGCTGAACCTGCCGTACGGCGCCGCCGGGGTGCGGATACTGGTGCACGCCCGCAACCGCGCCCAGGCCCTGACCAGGCTGCGCAACCTGGGCCTGCGGGCGGTCTACCTCCGGGGGAACACCGCGCCTCCGACGCCGGACGAGATCACGGCGGTCCTGCACCATCCCGACGGCCTGATATGGCGCACGGACCACACCGGCGACGCCGTCCCGGGGACCGAGCCCTGGCGCCCGATCCGGGCGCTGCTGCGGGGACCGGCCGTGGTGCGCTAGAGCGCCCTCAGCCGCTCACCACCGGCTTGCCGGTCAGTTCCACGCCCGCTCCGCGCAGCTCCTCCAGGGCCCGCTCGGTGGTGTCCGGGGCGACCCCGGCCGTCAGGTCCAGCAGGACGTGGGTGCGGAAGCCCTCCCGCGCCGCGTCCAGCGCGGTGGCGCGCACGCAGTGGTCCGTGGCGATGCCCACCACGTCCACCTCGCTGATCTCCCGCTCCCGGAGCCAGTCGGCCAGCGAGACGCCGTTCTCGTCGGTGCCCTCGAAACCGCTGTAGGCGGCCGAGTACGCCCCCTTGTCGAACACGGCGTCCACGGCGCCGGAGGCGACCGCGGGGGCGAAGTTCGGGTGGAAGCCCACGCCCTCCGTGCCCGCGACACAGTGCGCGGGCCAGGAGCGGACGTAGTCGGGGTCGTCGGCGAAGTGGCCGCCGGGCGCGATGTGGTGGTCGCGGGTGGCCACCACGTGCCGGTACCCGGTGCCCGCCGCCTCGCCGATCAGCTCGGTGACGGCGGCGGCCACGTCCGCCCCGCCGGCCACCGCGAGGCTGCCCCCCTCGCAGAAGTCGTTCTGCACGTCTACGACGATCAAGGCGCGGCGCATGCTGGATGTCCTTCGACTAAGAGTGAAGTAACTGAGCCTAGAGACTTCGGGGCCCGGGCGGGAGGGGGCGTTCACGGGGGCGGACGGCGGTCGCGGTTTAGCTACCCGAGCGCCCCTGGACGTACTCCGTCGGAAGGACGGGTTCCCCGCGGGAGAGCTGGGTGGCGGACAGCGGCAGGTTCGCGCGGGCCGCGATGTGGCGCTGGCGGGGCACGTCCAGCGGTTCCCGGGCGATCACCGTGCCGCCCCGCACCAGCGGCACCAGCAGCTCCCGGCCGGCCAGCTCGGCCGGGACCTGCCCGGTGCCGACGACCTCGGCCTCCGCTATCCCGTCCGCGTCGAGCCGGCGCGCGGCCCACTTGCGCCCGCCGACGGAGACCTTGCCGCCGCTGGACTTCTTCGCGACCGGCACCAGCGGCGCGCCGGGGTCGGCGGACTCGGCGCGCGCCACCAGCTTGTAGACCATGGAACTGGTCGGGTGCCCGGAACCGGTGACGAGCTGGGTGCCGACGCCGTAGGCGTCCACGGGCGCGGCGGCCAGCGAGGCGATGGCGTACTCGTCCAGGTCGGAGGTGACCACGATCTTCGTGCGGGTGGCGCCCAGTTCGTCGAGCTGCTGGCGCACCCGGTGGGCCACCAGCAGCAGGTCGCCGGAGTCGATGCGGACCGCGCCCAGCTCGGGACCGGCCACCTCCACCGCCGTGCGGACGGCCTCGGCGACGTCGTAGGTGTCCACCAGCAGGGTGGTGCCCCGGCCGAGGGTGTCCACCTGGGCCTGGAAGGCGTCCCGCTCGCGGTCGTGCAGCAGGGTGAAGGCGTGGGCCGAGGTGCCGACGGTCGGGATGCCGTAGCGGAAGCCGGCCGCGAGGTCGGAGGTGGTCGCGAAACCGCCGACGTAGGCGGCGCGGGCGGCGGCCACCGCCGACAGCTCGTGGGTGCGCCGGGCGCCCATCTCGATCAGCGGCCGGCCGCCGGCGGCGGAGGCCATCCGGGAGGCGGCGGCGGCGATCGCGGAGTCGTGGTTGAGGATGGAGAGGATCACCGTCTCCAGCAGGACGCACTCGGCGAAGCTGCCCTCGACGCGCAGGACCGGCGAGCCCGGGAAGTACACCTCGCCCTCGGGATAGCCCCAGATGTCCCCGCCGAACCGGTAGCCGGCGAGCCAGTCCCGCGTCTGCTCGTCGACGATCCCGCGCTCGCGCAGGAAGGCGAGGACGTCCGCGTCGAAGCGGAAGTTCTCCACCGCGTCCAGGACGCGCCCGGTGCCGGCCACCACGCCGTAGCGGCGGCCGTCCGGCAGCCGCCGGGTGAAGACCTCGAACACGCTGCGCCGTTCGGCCGTACCGGCCTTCAGGGCGGCCTGCAGCATCGTCAGCTCGTACTGGTCCGTGAAGAGCGCCGTCGACGGAACATCCACCGGCAGCCCAAGGTCCGCTGTGTTCATGAGGAGCGATCGTACTCCCTTCTCGTCGGTGTGACGATTTTTGTGCGCCGTGGCAGCATGGCTGTGTGACGTCACCCGCGCCCGTAGAGACCGAACGCACCGAGTCGGCGGAGGAGGTCTTCGCCGTACCCGAGCCCGACGTCCCCTGGGTCACGATCGTGCACAACGACCCGGTCAATCTCATGAGCTACGTGACGTACGTCTTCCAGACGTACTTCGGCTACTCCAAGGACAAGGCCACCAAGCTCATGCTCGACGTCCACCACAAGGGCCGGGCGGTCGTCTCCAGCGGCAGCCGCGAGGAGATGGAGCGTGACGTGCAGGCGATGCACGGCTACGGTCTGTGGGCCACCCTCCAGCAGGACCGGAAGTAAACGCATCCAGATGCCCGGACACTTCGAACCGCTTCCCGGCGGCGGCGCGGCCGTCGCGCTCGACGACGTCGAGATCTCCATCATCCGGTCGCTGGCCGTCCAGCTCCTGGAGCTGATCGGCCCCGGCCCCGGCGGCGACGCCCCGGCCGACCCGCTCGCCGAGCTGTTCGCGCAGGGCCCGAGCGAGCCGCCCGCCGACCCGGTGCTGCGCAGGCTCTTCCCGGACGCCTACGGCGACCCGGAGCACGTTCCCGGCGCCGCGGCCGAGGCCGAGAAGCAGCGGGCGCACTCCGCGGAGTTCCGCCGCTTCACCGAGAACGACCTGCGCGCCGGCAAGCGGACGAACGCGCTCGGCGTGATCCGCAGCCTGGACGCGCTCGCCCCGGTGGACGCGGGCGGGGCCGTGCTGAAGCTGTCCCCGGAGGAGTCCCGGCAGTGGCTCGGCGCGCTGAACGACCTGCGGCTGGCGATCGGCGCCCGGCTGGAGATCACCGACGAGGACGACACGGAACTGCTCTACCGGCTCCCGGACGAGGACCCGCGCAAGCCGATGGTGCTGGCCTACCTCTGGCTGGGCGGGCTCCAGGAGACCCTGGTGACGACCCTGATGCCGTAAGCCGGTATGGCTGGTTCCTTTTGTGAACCCGGTCATGTCCGCTCAGAGGACGCTCAACTTCGGATAACGATCCCATCACCATCCTGGCCGTTTTTGACGCATTTGGGCGCTCTTTGTCCGCTTTTACCTGTGTGATGGATCACAACGCACCGGTGTGATCAGTATTGCGGCCGTGATAAATCTTCACGACCGCCCGGCCCACACCACCCATGTTCGGCCGGGTGCGCCACCGAGCCGACGACCGTCGGCCAGGCAACAGCTCCATCAATCCGGGGGGATCGAGACCCGATCCGAGGCCGACGAAAGGCCCGGGTCGGCATGGAGAAAGGCGCACCACACATGACCTCAGCGCAGGTCGACCAGCATCACGACGGCAACGAGGCCGCGCGGGGCGAGGGCAGCGAGGGCGGCGAGGGGTATCAGCGCGGGCTGGGGGCCCGGCAGATCCAGATGATCGCCATCGGCGGAGCCATCGGCACCGGCCTGTTCCTCGGCGCGGGCAAGGGCATCTCCAAGGCGGGCCCGAGCCTCATCCTGGCGTACGCCGTCGCGGGCCTGGTCATTTTCATGATCATGCGGGCGCTCGGCGAACTGCTGATGTACCGCCCCGTGTCGGGTTCGTTCTCCGAGTACGCGCGCGAGTTCATCGGCCCGTTCGCCGGTTTCGTGACCGGCTGGACGTACTGGCTGTTCTGGGTGGTCACAGGCATCACCGAGGTCACAGCGGCCGCGAAGTACATGACGTACTGGTTCGACATCCCGCAATGGGTGACGGCCCTGGTCTTCACGGTCGTCCTGTACGGCGCCAACCTGATCTCCGTGAAGCTCTTCGGTGAGCTGGAGTTCTGGTTCTCCATGGTCAAGGTCACCGCCATCATCGGCATGATCCTGATCTGCGCCGGCATCCTGACGATCGGCTTCTCCGACGCCGGCCACACCGCGTCCGTCAGCCACCTGTGGAACCAGGGCGGGTTCTTCCCGCACGGCATCGGCGACACCCTGATGACGCTCCAGATGGTGATGTTCGCCTTCCTCGCCGTCGAGCTGGTCGGCGTCACCGCGGGCGAGTCCAAGGACCCGAAGACCGTCCTGCCCAAGGCGATCAACACCGTGCCGTGGCGCATCGCCGTCTTCTACGTCGGCGCGCTGATCATGATCCTCTCGGTCGTGCCGTGGACCAGCTTCCACGCGGGCGACAGCCCCTTCGTGGTCGCCTTCCAGAAGATGGGCCTCCCGGCCGGCGCGGGCATCGTCAACTTCGTCGTGCTCACCGCCGCGCTGTCCTCCTGCAACTCCGGCATGTACTCCACCGGCCGCATGCTGCGCGACCTCGCGCTCAACAGCCAGGGCCCGAAGCTGTTCACCCGGCTGACGCCCAGCGGCACCCCGCTCATCGGCACGTCGTTCTCCGCCGCGCTGATGCTGGTCGGCGTCTGGATCAACTACCAGTGGCCGGGCAAGGCGTTCGACTACGTGGTGTCCTTCGCGACCATCTCCGGCATGTGGGCCTGGATCGTCATCCTGATCTGCCAGATCCGCTACCGGGCCAAGTCCGACCGCGGCGAACTGCCCCGCTCCGAGTTCCGCGCGCCCGGCGCGCCGTACACGAGCTGGTTCGCGCTCGCCTTCATCGGCATGGTGATCGTGCTGATGGGCATCGACAAGGACGCCCGGATCTCGCTGTACTGCGCGCCGGCGTGGGGCCTGGTCCTCGCCGTCGCCTATCTGGTGCTCAAGCGCCGCAACCCGGAGGCCGCCGCCTTCCGCAAGCGCTGACCCGGAACCTCCCGGAAAGGACGTCCGGCCGCCGGGGGCTCTCGTGGCGCCCCCGCCGGCCGCCGCTCAGGACGTCCGGCATACGGGCCGTCCCGTACCGTTCCCCGGTACGGGGCGGCCCGTCGTCGTCCGCCGCCGCCTGCCCGACGCGCCGGGCGCGGCCCCTTTCCCCTCTGCTTATCCTGACCCCCATGCTGACCATCACCCAGGCCCTGTACGACCAGATCGTCGCCCACGCGCGCAAGGACCACCCCGACGAGGCGTGCGGCGTGGTGGCGGGCCCGGCCGGCTCGGACCGTCCCGAGCGCTTCGTCCCCATGCTGAACGCGGCGATGTCGCCCACCTTCTACGAGTTCGACTCGGGCGATCTGCTCCGGCTGTACCGCGAGATGGACGACCGCGACGAGGAGCCGGTGGTGATCTACCACTCCCACACCGCCACCGAGGCCCGCCCCTCGCGCACCGACATCTCCTACGCCAACGAGCCGGGCGCCCACTACGTCCTGGTCTCCACCGCCGACACCGACGGCCTCGGCGACTTCCAGTTCCGCTCCTTCCGGATCGTGGACGGCGAGGTGACGGAGGAGGAGGTCACGGTCGTCGACGCCTACTGATCTCGCCCACCGGACGAAATCGGTCCGGCATGCGGAATCACCCTCCGGGACCAGGAGGGGGAATCGATACGATGAGCCCATGGTTCTTCTCGACGTGGGCGACAAGGCGCCGGGCACCCTGCTCGTGGCGCGGCTCCACGTCGACCTGTGCAGGCTGAACAGCGCCATCTGTTGACCCACCCCGCTGCCGCCGTCCGGCCGTGAGCCACGGTGTCCCGCCTCCGGCGCGCGCCTGACCGAACCGACGACACTTTCCGACAGGAGCCCTGAGCCATGGCCATCGAGGTCCGCATCCCGACCATCCTCCGCCCGTACACCGACGGTCAGAAGGCGGTGGAGGGCAGCGGCGAGACCCTCGCCGAGCTGTTCGCCGACCTCGAGACCCGGCACGCGGGCATCCAGGCCCGCATCGTGGACGGCGACCAGCTGCGCCGCTTCGTCAACGTGTACCTGAACGACGAGGACGTCCGCTTCATCGACGGCATCAACACCAAGCTGGCCGACGGCGACAGCGTGACCATCCTGCCGGCCGTGGCCGGCGGCATGCGCTGATCGGCTCCCGAGCAGCGATGCGCTACGACTCCCCGCTGGCCGCGGTGGGCAACACCCCCCTGGTGCGCCTGCCGCGGCTGTCGCCGTCCCCGGACGTGCGGATCTGGGCCAAGCTGGAGGACCGCAACCCCACCGGCTCGGTCAAGGACCGCCCCGCCCTGCACATGATCGAGCAGGCGGAGAAGGACGGCCGGCTGACCCCCGGCTGCACGATCCTCGAACCCACCTCCGGCAACACCGGCATCTCCCTGGCCATGGCCGCCAAGCTCAAGGGCTACCGGATGGTGTGCGTGATGCCGGAGAACACCTCCCAGGAGCGGCGGGACCTGCTCGCCATGTGGGGCGCCGAGATCATCTCCTCGCCGGCCGCCGGCGGCTCCAACACCGCGGTGCGCGTGGCCAAGGAACTGGCCGCCGAGCACCCCGACTGGGTGATGCTCTACCAGTACGGCAACCCGGACAACGCGGGCGCCCACTACGCGACCACCGGCCCGGAGATCCTCGCCGACCTGCCCTCGGTCACCCACTTCGTGGCGGGCCTCGGCACCACCGGCACCCTCATGGGCGTCGGCCGCTACCTGCGCGAACACCGGCCGGACATCCAGATCGTCGCCGCCGAGCCGCGCTACGACGACCTGGTCTACGGCCTGCGCAACCTCGACGAGGGCTTCGTCCCCGAGCTGTACGACGCCTCCGTGCTCACCACCCGGTTCTCGGTCGGCTCGGCCGACGCGGTCACCCGCACCCGTGAACTCCTCCAGCAGGAGGGCATCTTCGCGGGCGTCTCCACCGGCGCCGCCCTGCACGCGGCGATCGGCGTCGGACGCAAGGCCCTCAAGGCGGGGCAGAGCGCCGACATCGTCTTCATCGTGGCCGACGGCGGCTGGAAGTACCTGTCCACCGGTGTCTACACGGCGGCCACCACCGAGGAGGCCATCGAAACGCTCCACGGCCAGCTCTGGGCGTAGCGAGGGATCCGGGCGCGCCGGTGGTACGTCACATCCGTACCAGCACCCCGGCAGAAAGGCGGACCCCATGCGCCGTACGACGCCCCTCGCCCTCGCGGCCGCAGCGCTGCTCCTCGCGGGCTGCGGCACGCACCAGTCCACCGGGAGCGGCGGCGACGCACCGGCGCCGTCCGGCGGCACCCCGTCGGCCGGCCGCTCCGCCGCCTGTTCCGGCCGGGCGGAGCTGACGGCCGCCGATCACGGCCGCCAGGTCTGTGTCACCCGGGGCGGCGAGGTCCGGCTCACCCTGGACGGCACCAAGGACCGCCCCTGGAAACCGGTCACCGCGAGCGGCACGGGACTGGAGGCGGTCAACGCCGGCCTCGTCCTCCAGCCGGGTGACGCCACGGCCGCCTACCGGGCGGTGGCCGCCGGCACGGTGCGCCTCACCTCCTCCCGTCCGCCGTGCGCGGGCTGCGCGGACGGCGAGGAGGACTGGGCGGTCACCGTGCGGGTCGGCTAGAACCTGACGCCATGGGCTAGGGCACGGGCCTAGCCCGCCAGGTGCCGTACCTGGTCCCACAGGACCGGGTCGACCACGCCCACCCGGCGCCGGAAGCCGGCCACCGGCACCTCGCGCAGTTCGTCGGTCTCCAGGAAGCTGGGCCGGCCCTGCGCGTCCCCGACCGCGCCGGGCGGCAGCGGGATCACCCCGCTGCGCTCGTCGTGGTACTTGCTGGTGATCTTCGCGACCGTGGCCCGGTCGCCGCGCACGGTCAGCACCAGACAGGGCCGGTCCTTGCGCCCGGCCCGGTCCTCGTACGGGACGGCCGCCCACCAGATGTCCCCGGGCGAGGGCCGCGGCGCGTGCGCGGTGCGCGGGCCCGGCCGGCCCGGCGGCCGCAGGCGCCGCCCGGCGGGCCGGCGGCCGCGGCCCCAGCCGTCGACCAGCGCGGCGACCAGCGCGAGCAGCACCACCGCGGCGAGGGCGAGCCACCAGGACGTGTCCATACGACGACGTTACCGGCGCGCGCCGCTCAATGCGCGCCCTCTTCTGACCCTGGTGCGCCCCGCGTCCAGCCGAACCGGTGACAGCACAGGTGAGTTCGCCCACAACGGCCCCTGGCAAAGGAGCGACCCGCCCTCTCGCGCCTTACGCTCGACGGACCGCACGACCCCCGACAGCCCTCATCCCGAGTGGCCTCCCGCACCCGCCCACCGCTCTTTCCGCCAACGGAGGTTTCTGCTTCATGAAGCTCACCGTCGTCGGCTGCTCGGGGTCGTTCCCGTCCGCGGAATCGGCCTGTTCGAGCTACCTCGTCGAGGCCGACGGCTTCCGGCTGCTCCTCGACATGGGCAACGGCGCCCTGGGCGAGCTGCAGCGCCACTGCGGTCTCTACGACCTCGACGCGATCTTCCTCAGCCATCTGCACGCCGATCACTGCATCGACATGTGCGCGTACTTCGTGGCGCGCTACTACCGCCACGACGGCGGCCGGTGCGCCCCGCTCCCCGTCTACGGCCCCGAGGGCACCGAACACCGCCTCACCACGGCCTACGCGGACACCCCCTCCGCCTCCTCCATGAGCGAGGTGTTCGACTTCCACACGGTGAAGCCGTCCACGTTCGAGATCGGCCCGTTCACCGTGCACACCGAGCGGGTGCGCCATCCCGTGGAGGCGTACGGCATCCGCGTCGAGCACGGGGGAGTGTCGCTGACGTACTCCGGGGACACGGGGGTCACCGAGGCGCTGGACGGGCTGGCCCGGGACACCGACCTGTTCCTGTGCGAGGCCGCGTTCACGCACGGCAAGGAGACCATCCCCGACCTGCACCTCAACGGGCGCGAGGCCGGCGAGACGGCCGCCCGCGCCGGTGCCCGCCGGCTGCTGCTCACCCACATCCCGCCGTGGACCGACCCGGAGGTCAACCTGCGGGACGCCCGGGAGGTGTTCACCGGCCCGGTGGAACTCGCCGCGCCCCGGGTGACGTACGAGATCTGAGCCCGGACGGACCGAAGGGCCCCGGAACCTCCTCGGTTCCGGGGCCCTTCGGCATGCCGTGCCGGCCGGGACTCACGCCTTGGTGAGGTCCTCGACCTCCTCCTCGGGCTCGCGGCCCGGGGTCTTCAGGTCGAACTTGAGGATCGCGAACCGGAAGACGGCGTAGTAGACCGCCGCGAACACCAGGCCGACCGGGATGATCAGCCAGGGCTTGGTCGCGAGGTTCCAGTTCAGCACGTAGTCGATCGCGCCGGCCGAGAAGTTGAAGCCCGCGTGGACGCCGAGCCCCCAGGTGAGCGCCATGGACACGGCCGTCAGCACCGCGTGGAGCACGTAGAGCACCGGGGCGATGAACATGAAGGTGAACTCGATCGGCTCGGTCACACCGGTCACGAAGGAGGTCAGCGCGAGCGAGACCATCATGCCCATGACGGCCTTGCGGCGCTCGGGGCGGGCGCAGTGCGCGATGGCGATCGCGGCGGCCGGCAGACCGAACATCATGATCGGGAAGAAACCGGTCTGGAAGAGACCGGCGGACGGGTCGCCGGCCAGGAACCGGGTGATGTCGCCGTGCACCATGTCGCCGGCGGCGTTCTTGTAGTCGCCGAGCTGGAACCACGCCACGGTGTTGACGAACTGGTGCATGCCGATCGGGATCAGACCACGGTTGACCAGGCCGAACAGGGCCGCGCCGACGGAGCCGAGGCCCGTCATCCACTCGCCGAAGTTCGTGATGCCCTTGCCGATGGGCTCCCAGACGAGGCTGAAGAGGACACCGACCAGCGTGCCGACGAAGGCCATGATGATCGGCACCAGCCGGCGCCCGTTGAAGAAGCCGAGCCAGTCCACCAGCCGGGTGCGGTGGAACCGCTGCCACAGCACGGCGGCGAGCAGGCCCATGATGATGCCGCCGAGCACACCGGGGTCGTTGTACGTCGCCCCGACGATGCTGCCCTTCTCGATGTGCTCCTCGGTCACCGGGAAGGCCTGGAGCACCTTGCTGTAGACGAGGAAGCCGACCAGCGCGGCGAGCGCGGTGGAGCCGTCCGCCTTCTTGGCGAAGCCGATGGCCACGCCTATGCAGAACAGCAGGGGCAGGCTGCCGGTGATGGCGCCGCCCGCGGCGTTGAAGACGGTGGCGACCTTGTCCCAGCCCAGTCCGTCCTTGCCGAAGATGTCGTCCTGGCCGAGGCGGACCATGATGCCCGCCGCCGGCAGGACGGCGATCGGCAGCTGCAGGCTGCGGCCGACCTTCTGCAGGCCCTGGAACAGGCCCGCTCCCCGCTTTTTGGCCGGCTTGGCCGCCGGGGCCGCCGTCTCGCTGGCGGTGCTCATACTTCCTCCATCGGGCAAGGCGCCGCCCGGGAACCAAGGAAGGGGACGGCAGCGTCTCTGGTCTACACCACCTGTGGTGTAGACCTGTTGTAGCACGATGAAGGCGGCGTAAGGAACCCGCGAATCCGCTACGACAACGCTACGCGCCGTATCAGACCTTGGTGACGTCCTCCACCTCCTCCGCCGGCTCCCGCCCCGGTGTCTTCAGGTCGAACCGGCCGATCGCGACCCGGAACACGGCGTAGTACACGGCGGCGAAGCACAGCCCGATCGGGACGACGGCCCACGGCCGTCTCGCCAGGTTCCAGTTGATGACGTAGTCGATCAGGCCCGCGGAGAAGCTGAAGCCGTCGTGCACCCCGAGCGCCCAGGTGACCGCCATCGAGACACCGGTGAGCACGGCGTGGACCGCGTACAGCGCGGGCGCGATGAACAGGAACGAGTACTCCAGCGGCTCGGTGATGCCGGTCACGCACGAGGTCAGCGCCACCGACAGCATCAGACCGCCGACCTCCTTGCGGCGCTCGGGACGCGCGCAGTGCGTGATGGCCAGCGCGGCGGCCGGCAGCGCGAACATCATGATCGGGAAGAAGCCCGAGGTGAACTGCCCGGCGGCCGGGTCGCCCTGGAGGAACATGTTGATGTCGCCGTGCACCACCGTGCCGTCGGGCTTGGTGTAGCTGCCGAACTGGAACCAGACGGGCACGTTCAGGAACTGGTGCAGCCCCACCACCAGCAGCGCCCGGTTGGCGAGCCCGAAGAGGCCCGCGCCCCAGGCGCCCGCGTCCCGCAGCCACCCGCCGAAGCCCTCCAGGGCGGCGCCGACGGGCGGCCAGACGAACAGGCACACCACGGCGAACAGGATCGCCACGAACGCCATGATGACCGGCACCAGCCGGCGCCCGTTGAAGAAGCCGAGCCAGTCCACCAGCCGGGTGCGGTGGTACCGGGCCCAGAAGCGGGCCGCGAGCAGGCCCATGACGATGCCGCCGAACACGCCCGGGTTCTGGTAGGTGAACGCGGTCACCGTGCCGTCCGCCCCCTGGCAGCCCGTCGCCACCACCCTCCCGGCCGCCGGGCACCCGAGCGGGAACTGCCGCAGCACGCCGTAGTAGACGAGGAAACCCGTCACCGCCGCGAGCGCCGTCGAACCGTCCGCCTTCTTCGCCATGCCGATCGCCACGCCCACGCAGAACAGCAGCGGCAGTCCCAGCTGGCCGTCCAGCAGCGCCCCGCCCGCGCCGCTCATCACCTTGGAGACGTCCGTCCAGCCCAGGCCGTCCGCGCCGAACAGATCCGGCTGCCCGAGCCGGTTCAGGATGCCCGCCGCCGGCAGCACGGCGATGGGCAGCTGGAGGCTGCGCCCCATCTTCTGCATGGCCTGGAAGAGGCGGTGGAAGCGGGTCCGGACGGGAGGGGCCGTAGTCTCGGCGGTCATGGGTTTGGCGACCCTCCCCACGGTGGTGTAGACCAGTCGGCGGACGGTTCCGCTGTCGTGATCGCCATCATCGGACACGGACGGCATGACCGCTCGCGAAGAGGGGCCAACTGTGGGTTACTGCGACAAAGCGGTTCGGATCAGGGAGAAGGAACATGGCCAGCAAGGCTGAGAAGATCGTCGCCGGGCTCGGCGGCATCGACAACATCGAGGAGATCGAGGGCTGCATCACCCGGCTGCGCACCGAGGTGGCCGACCCCGAGCTGGTCGACGAGGCCGCCCTGAAGGCCGCCGGCGCCCACGGTGTGGTGAAGATGGGTACCGCCATCCAGGTCGTCATCGGCACCGACGCCGACCCGATCGCCGCGGAGATCGAAGACATGATGTGAGCCTCCGGTTCACCCTGAAGGGGCTCTTCCCGACGCGGGAGGAGCCCCTTCCGCCGGTGCGGCTAGGCTCGGCGCATGTCTCGCATCGACGGCCGTACGCCCGAACAGCTCCGCCCGGTCACCATCGAACGCGGCTGGAGCAAGCACGCCGAGGGCTCCGTGCTCATCTCCTTCGGCGACACCAAGGTCTTCTGCACCGCCTCCGTGACCGAAGGCGTCCCGCGCTGGCGCAAGGGCAGCGGCGAGGGCTGGGTCACCGCGGAGTACTCCATGCTGCCCCGCGCCACCAACACCCGCGGCGACCGCGAGTCCGTCAAGGGCAAGATCGGCGGCCGGACCCACGAGATCTCCCGGCTCATCGGCCGCTCCCTGCGCGCCGTCATCGACTACAAGGCGCTCGGCGAGAACACCATCGTCCTCGACTGCGACGTCCTCCAGGCCGACGGCGGCACCCGCACCGCCGCGATCACCGGCGCCTACGTCGCCCTGGCCGACGCCGTCGCCTGGGCCCGCGGCAAGAAGCTGGTCAAGGCCGGCCGGCAGCCGCTCACCGGCACCGTCAGCGCCGTCTCCGTGGGCATCGTCGGCGGCGTCCCGCTGCTCGACCTCTGCTACGAGGAGGACGTGCGCGCCGACACCGACATGAACGTCGTCTGCACCGGCGACGGCCGCTTCGTCGAGGTCCAGGGCACCGCCGAGGCCGAGCCCTTCGCCCGCGACGAGCTGAACGCCCTGCTCGACCTCGCCGTCACCGGCTGCACCGAGCTGGCCGCGCTCCAGCAGGCGGCGCTGGCCGACGCGCGGGCGTAGGGCCTCTCGTCCGGATCAGGCCGGGCCCGGCGAACCCGCCGCGGTCCCGGGGCAACCCGCCCCGCCCCGCGGGCGTCCCTCAGGGTACGGGCGCGCGGCCCGCCGCCGCGCGCCCGGCCAGCCGTACCAGGGGAGGGAACCCGCCATGCCCGCCAGCCGACGCCCACGCCCACATCGGGGCCGGGTCACCGTCGTCGCCGTGGTGGCCGCCGCCGCGCTCACCGCAGGCCTGACCACCGGCTGTGACGCCGTGGACAAGGCGCTGGACTGCGTACAGACCGCCGACACCATCGCCGACCACGTCACCGAACTCCAGCAGGCCGTGGAGAACGCCGCGAACGACCCCGCGCAGGCCGACGCCTCGCTCGACTCCATCGACAAGAGCCTGCGCGAGATCGGCGGCAAGACGGACGACGCCGACGTCGACAAGGCCGTGGACGACCTGCGCCAGGCCGTCGGCGACGTCCGTACGGCGATCCAGGACGGCGACCGGACACCGGACGTCAGGCCGGTCACGGCCGCGGCGGGCGAACTGACCAAGGTCTGCACGGCGTAGGGCCGCCCGGGAACGGGCGCGCCGGCGGGCCGTGGGCGTGGGCTACGAGAGCGCCTTCTCCGCGTACATCCGCGCGATGACCGCCTCGATGTCCGGCTCCCGCACCGACAGGTCCACCAGCGGGTACCGGGCCGCCAGGTGCGCGACGACCGGCGCCGCCGACTGCCCCGCCGGGAACGCCAGCCACTGCCGCGGCCCCTCCACCCGCACCACCCGCGCCGACGGCACCTCGACCGGCGGCAGCTCCCGCTCCAGGTCCACCACCAGCGTCCGCTCGCTCCCGCCCGCCTCATGCAGCTCAGGGAGCGAGCCGTCGTACACCAGCCGCCCGTGGTCGATCACCATCACCCGGGAGCACAACTGCTCGATGTCGGTCAGGTCGTGCGTGGTCAGCAGCACGGTCGTGCCGCGCTCGGCGTTCACCTCGCGCAGGAACTCCCGCACCTTGGCCTTCGACACGACGTCCAGGCCGATCGTCGGCTCGTCCAGGTACAGCACGTCCGGATCGTGCAGCAGCGCCGCCGCGATGTCCCCGCGCATCCGCTGCCCGAGCGAGAGCTGCCGCACCGGCACGTCCAACAGGGCGCCCAGCTCCAGCAGTTCCACCAGCCGGTCCAGGTTGCGCCGGTAACGGGCGTCCGGGATGCGGTACATGCGGTGCGCCAGCCGGTAGGAGTCGATCAGCGGCAGGTCCCACCAGAGCGTGGTCCGCTGCCCGAACACCACCCCGATCCGGTGCGCGAGACGCGTCCGCTCCCGCGCCGGGTCGATGCCCGCCACCCGCAGCCGCCCGGCGCTCGGCGTGAGGATCCCGGTCAGCATCTTGACGGTGGTCGACTTCCCGGCGCCGTTCGGCCCGATGTACCCGACCATCTCCCCGCGGGCCACGGTGAACGACAGCGAGTCCACCGCCCGCACCTCGCGCCGCTCCCGCCGCAGGAACCCGGTCCTGCGGCGCACCCGGAAGATCTTCTCCACCCGCTCCAGGACGATGAAGTCCTCGCCCGCGGCCACGTCGTCCACGCTCAGCTCCCTGTGCTGCGATACGAACGGAGTCCCGCCCGCCAGGCCAGTCCCGCCAGCGCCCCGCACCCCGCCGCCACCAGCGGCGGCGTCCACGCCACCCATCCCGGCAGCCCCAGCGGGTACGGCCGCCCCAGCACCCGGGTGGCGGGCAGCCAGTTGACGAAGGCCAGCGGCAGTACGAACGTCACCCCGCGGACCAGCTCCTTGCCGAACACCGTCGGCGGGTACTGCAACAGCGTCGTACCGCCGTAGGTGAAGGCGTTCTGCACCTCCGAGGCGTCCTGCGCCACGAACTGGAACCCGGCCCCGGCCACGAACACCGCGCAGAAGATCCCGCAGCCGCTCACCACCATCACCGGCATCAGCAGCAGCCGTTCCGCCGTCCAGTCGACGTCCACCCCGGTCAGCGACCAGCCCAGCACCAGCGCGCCCTGCGTCACCCGGCCCAGCCGGCGCAGCGCGAACCGGTCCGCCGCCACCTGCGCCAGCACCGGCACCGGCCGCACCAGCAGCGTGTCCAGCGTGCCGTCCCGCACCCGCCGGCCCAGCCGGTCCATCGACCCGATCAGCAGGTCCGCCAGCCCGAAGGAGGTCGCGGACAGCCCGTACAGGAACGCCACGTCGGGCAGCGGATAGCCGCCCAGCGCGTCCACCCGGGAGAACATCAGCATGATCGCGACGAAGTCCAGGAAGGTCGCCGCGAAGTTCCCGACCGTGGTCATGGCGAACGACGCCCGGTACGCCATCGTGGAGCGCACCCACATCGCCGCGATCAGCCGGTACGCCCGCACCCCCTCGGCCAGTCGCCCCCGGCCCTCAGCCACCCTGCACCACCACCCGCCGCGTCGCCGCCGACTGCGCCAGCCGTCCGGCCGCCAGCAGCACCACCGCCCACGCCGCCTGGAAGAGACAGGTCGGCAGCGGGTCGCCCCGCCCCAGCAGGATGTCCGCCGGGGCCTGCAGCAGCGAGGACCAGGGCAGCAGCCGTACGACCTCGCCGAGCACGCCCGGGAACACGTTCAGCGGCAGCAGCATGCCCGAGCAGAAGAACCCCAGCAGCCACGCCATCTGCACCACTCCGGTGCTGTCCAGCAGCCAGAACGCGCTCAGCGCCACCAGGTACCGGATGCCGAAGCCGACCGGCATCGCCAGGACGACGGCGACGAGGAACGCCGCCCAGGTGCCGGCGTCGGACGGCAGGTACACGGGGAAGCACAGCGCGCCGAACACGAACGGCACGAGGCCCCGGCCCAGCAGCTGGAACAACGCCCGGCCCAGGTCCGCCGCCAGCCACCACAGCTGGAGGTCGGCCGGCCGGTACAGGTCGATCGCCACGTCCCCGGTGCGGATGCGCTCCATCAGCTCGTCCTCGACACCGCCACCCCCGAGCGCCAGCGTCGACAGGAGCGCCTGCCCGAGCCAGACGTAGGTCGTCGCCTGTGCCTGGTCATACCCGCCCAGGTGGGGTCGCTCCGACCACAACGCCTGGTAGGTGTAGACGAGGATGAGACCGAAGACGGTGTTCGTGAACACCCCTGCCGCAGTGGCGGCGCGGTAGGTCGCGTACCGTCGGAACCCCCCTGCCGCGACCGCCGCGTACAACCGTCCCGCGCCCACGCAAGTCGACCTCCTCGGACCACTCGACACCGAAGCGCGGGAGCCTAGTCCGGAGGCCCGGTGGCCGGCCACGCGTTTTCCGCCGGAAGCGTGCCGGAATCCGGGAACGGAACGCCAGGTGCGGGTGTCTCAGACAGGGGGAGCGCAGAAGCGTATGAGGCGTACGGGAACGTACGACGCGAAACAGGAGTCCGTGCACGACATGAGCGACGAGCCGCAGCCGCAGCAGCCGAACGAAGGCGTGGCACCGGAAAAGCCGCTGCCGGCTGAAGGGCCCGGGAAGCCGGGGGGCCACGAGGAGAAGTCCTCCGGACAGCCCGAAAACCGGCCCCGGCACAGGCCGGTGGCCGAAAGCCGCCCTGCCGTCCGCCCGGAAGCCGCCGAGGGCACCGGAAGCACCCGCAAGGGTGACCGGGGTGCGGGTCCGGCGGCCGGGAACGGCTCCGGACCGGCGGCCCCGGACCGGACGGCGTCCACGGCCCGGTCCGCCCGGCCGGAGGGGCAGGCGGACCGGAAGGGGGCCGAGGGAGCCGGCACCGGTCCGGCGGGCGCGCAGTCCGCCGAGAGCACCCAGGTGCTGCGGCGCATCACGCCGCCCAAGGCACCCCGGACGTCCCCGGAGGAGTCCGGCCCGCCGCCGGAGACCACCCAGGTGCTCCGCCGGGTCACCGCGCCCCGCGCGGGGAAGCCGGCCGGACCGGAGAAGCAGGGCAAGCCGGCCGGGCCCACTCCGCACGCCGACGGGAACCGTCCCACGGACGGGAAGCAGCCCGCCGACCGGAACCGGTCCGTCCGGTCGGCCGGTGCGGCTGCCGGTGCAGCGGCCGGTGCCCAGGGCGCCGCGTCCGCCGGTGGCGCCTCCGCGGCCGGTGCCGCCGCCGGTGCTCAGGGTGCCAAGGCCACTGGTGCCGGTGCCGCCGCGTCCGCGCCTCGCGCCGCAACGGGCGCCACGGGCGCGGAGCGTACGACCGGCGGGGCCTCCTCGTCCGCCCCGTCGTCCCCGGCCGCCGCGAGAGCGGCCCGGGCCGCCCGTGCGGCAGGCGCCGCGGGCGCCGCCGGTGCCGGTGCCGCCGCTGCCCAGGGCGCCCAGGCCGCCGGTGCAGCGGGTGCCGCGTCCGCCGGTGCCGCCGTGCCCGCGCCCCGCGCCGGAACGGGAGCCAAGGGCGCCAAGGGTGCCAAGGGCGCGGAGCGTACGACCGGTGCGACTCCGTCCGTCCCGTCGTCCCCGTCATCCCCGTCGTCGTCTCCTTCCTCCCCGGCTTCCTCCCCGGCCGCCGCGAGAGCCGCCCGCGCCGCCCGCGCGGCAGGCACCGCGGGCGCCGCCGGTGCTCAAGGCCCCCAGGCCACCGGCGCCGGTGCCGCCGCGGAGGCGGAGGGCACCGAAGACGCGACCACCGTGCTCGCCGCCGCCGACGGTGCGGCCGGCGGCGGCAAGGGCAAGGGCGGGAAGAAGGACAAGAAGGGCAAGCGGCCCAAGCGGACCGGCTGGCGGCGGATCTTCCCGACCTGGCGCATGGTGCTCGGCACCTTCGTCGTCGGCGTCCTGCTGCTGATCGGCGTGTTCTTCGTCGGCTACTCCCTGGTGCAGATCCCGCCGGCCAACGCGTTCGCGACCAAGCAGGCCAACATCTACCTCTACGCCGACGGCTCCCAGATAGCCCGCGACACACGCGACAGCCAGGTCAACCGCGAGAACGTCGGGCTCGCCGAGATCTCCAAGGACGCCCAGCACGCGATCCTGGCCGCCGAGGACCGCGACTTCTACAGCGAGTCCGCCGTCGACCCCAAGGCGATGCTCCGCGCCGCCTGGAACACCGCGACCGGCAAGGGCAAGCAGTCCGGCTCCACGATCACCCAGCAGTACGTGAAGAACTACTACCTCGGCCAGCAGCAGACGGTCACCCGCAAGGCCAAGGAGTTCTTCATCTCGATCAAGCTGGACCAGAACAAGTCCAAGGACGAGATCCTCCAGGGCTACCTCAACACCAGCTACTTCGGCCGCAACGCCTACGGCATCCAGGCCGCCGCCCAGGCCTACTACAGCCGGGACGCCGCCGGCCTCGACCCGGCCCGCGCCGCCTACCTCGCCGCGCTCGTCAATGCGCCCAGCGAGTACGACGTCGTGGCCCACCCCGAGAACAAGAAGGCGGCCGTCGCCCGCTGGAACTACGTGCTGGACGGCATGGTCAAGAAGGGCTGGCTCAAGGAGTCCGAGCGGGCCGGCATGAAGTTCCCGATGCCCAAGGAGCAGACGATCTCCACCGGCATGTCCGGCCAGCGCGGCTATCTGGTGGAGGCGGTCAAGCAGTACCTGACCAGCAACGACATCATCGACTCCGACCACCTCGCGGCCGGCGGCTACCGCATCACCACGACCATCCAGAAGAACCGTCAGGACGCCTTCGTCAAGGCGGTCGACGACCAGCTGATCAGCAAGCTGGACAAGGAGAACCGCAAGGCCGACACCTACGTCCGGGCCGGCGGCGCCTCCGTCGACCCCAAGACGGGCAAGGTCGTCGCGATGTACGGCGGCATCGACTACGTGAAGCAGTACACCAACGGCGCGACCCGCGGTGACTTCCAGGTCGGTTCCACGTTCAAGCCGTTCGTGTTCACCTCCGCCGTACAGAACGGCTCCACCACCCAGGACGGCCGGCGGATCACGCCGAACACCCTCTACGACGGCACCAACCAGCGCACCGTCCAGGGCTGGAGCGGCACCCCGTACGCCCCCGAGAACGAGGACCAGAAGTCCTACGGCCCGATCACCGTGCGCAAGGCCACCGATCTGTCGGTGAACTCGGTGTACGCGCAGATGGCCGCCGACGTCGGCCCCGGCAAGGTCAAGGACACCGCGGTCGCCCTCGGCATCCCGGCCGACACCCCGGACCTCTACCCGTCCCCGTCCATCGCGCTCGGCACCGCCAACGCCAGCGTCCTGGAGATGGCGGAGGCCTACGCCACGCTCGCCAACCACGGCAGGCACGGCACGTACACCCTGGTCGAGAAGGTCACCAAGGACAACCGGGAGGTGCTCAAGCTGCCCGGCCGGCCGGCCAAGCAGGCCGTCAGCCGCGAGGCCGCCGACACCACCACCTCGGTGCTGCGCAGCGTCGTCGAGAGCGGCACCGCCACCGCCGCACAGGCCGCCGGCCGCCCGGCGGCCGGCAAGACCGGCACCGCCGAGAGCGACACCGCCGCCTGGTTCGCGGGCTACACGCCCGACCTCGCCACGGTGGTCTCCGTCATGGGCCAGGACCCGGTGACGGCCAAGCACATGCCGCTCTACGGCGCCCTCGGCGCGGCCCGCATGAACGGCGGCGGCCCGCCCACCCAGATCTGGGCCCAGTACACGCACGACGCGCTGGCGGGCAAGCCGGCCGCCGACTTCGACCTCCAGCTCGAACAGGGCGCCGACGAGATCCAGGAGCCGCCCGCCACCGCCACGGCCGAGCCCGGCACCGACGCCGGCCAGGGCGACGCCGGCACCACCACCACCGACGGCGGCCAGGCCACCGGCGGCGCGACCGCCACGCCGAACACCGGCGGCACCACCGGCACGCCCGCCACCGGCGGCACGACGACCGGCGGCGGCACCCCGGGCACCGGCGGCGCCACCACGGACGGCGGCGGCACGGCGACCGGCGGGGACACCGCCACCGGCGGCGCGACCACCGGCGGTGGCACCCCGGGCACCGGCGGCGCCACCACGGACGGCGGCGGTACGGCGACGGGCGGCGGCACCCCGGGCGGCGGCGGTGCCGGCACCGGCGGCGACACCGGCACGCTCGCGGGACCGGGAGGCGGCCCCGGCACCTGACGGCCCGGCTCAGTGACCGCTGGTCGCCTTCAGACCCACGACGGCGACCAGCAGCAGGCACACGAAGAAGATCCGGGCGGCGGTGACCGGCTCGCCCAGCACCACCATGCCGAGCACCGCCGCCCCGGCCGCGCCGATGCCCACCCAGACGCCGTAGGCCGTGCCGATGGGCAGGGACTTCGCGGCGTAGGACAGCAGGACCATGCTGGCGACGATGCCGGCGCCGGTGAACAGACTCGGGACCAGCCGGGTGAAACCCTCGCTGTACTTCATCCCGATCGACCAGGCCACTTCCAGCAGACCGGCGACGACGAGCAGAACCCAGGCCATGACAGACACCTTCCGGGACACGACGGCATTTCTCCGCGGGTGCGTCGTCTTTGCCTTCGACCCGGTACGGCGCGTCTCGTCGGGTTCCCTTCGAACATAGCAAGCCCACGCCGAAGAGGGCCGGTGACGATGGTCACCGGCCCTCTGGCGGTCCGCCGGGAGGAGTCCCGGTCCTACAGGTACAGCCCCGTGGAGTCCTCCGACCCCTCGAACCGGTCCGCGGCCACGGCGTGCAGATCACGCTCGCGCATGAGGACGTAGGCCACGCCCCGCACCTCGACCTCCGCCCGGTCCTCCGGGTCGAACAGGACCCGGTCGCCGGGCTCCACCGTCCGTACGTTCTGCCCGACCGCGACGACCTCGGCCCAGGCCAGCCGCCGCCCGACCGCCGCGGTGGCGGGAATCAGGATGCCGCCCCCCGACCGCCGCTCGCCCTCACCGGTCTCCTGCCGCACGAGAACCCGGTCGTGCAGCATCCGGATGGGCAGCTTGTCGTGATGGGGGGTGCTGTGCTCGTTTCTGTTGGCGCTCACGCGTCGAACCTACCTGTCCCGGTCAGTCCCGGCGCCGCCGGGCCCCGAGGGTGAGCAGCCCCACGACACCCACGACGACGAGCGCGACGGGCACGACCCGCTCCAGCCGGGGCGCCCCCTCCTCGTCGACGAACCGGGCCCGCACCTCGCTCACGACCCGGTTCACCTGCACGTACGCCCGGCCGACCGTGTGGTCGACGTTCGCGACGACCTTGGCCTTCGCATCCCCGACGATGGTCTTGGGATGCACGCGCACCCCGATCTCGTCGAGCGTCTCGGCCAGCACTTCGCGGCGGCGCCTGATGTCCGCCTCGATCTGCGCCGGGGTTCTGGTGTCCGACGTGTCCGCCACCGTACGGCCTCCGAAGTCTCTGCTGCTGTTGCGGACAGTCTGTCAGCTCACGGCCGCATCGCACCCCAAGGGCCCCCGGTTACGCTGGTCCGATGAGCGAGCGACTGCAGCCCGGGGACGTTGCCCCCGCCTTCACCCTCCCCGACGCCGACGGCAACGAGGTGTCCCTGTCGGACCACAAGGGCCGCAAGGTCATCGTGTACTTCTACCCGGCCGCCCTGACGCCCGGCTGCACCAAGCAGGCCTGCGACTTCACCGACAACCTGGAGGTCCTGGCCTCCGCCGGCTACGACGTCATCGGCGTCTCGCCGGACAAGCCGGAGAAGCTGGCGAAGTTCCGCGACCAGGAGTCCCTGAAGGTCACCCTGCTGGCCGACCCGGACAAGCGGGTCCTGGAGGCGTACGGCGCCTTCGGCGAGAAGAAGCTGTACGGCAAGACGGTCGTCGGCGTCATCCGCTCCACGGTGGTCGTGGACGAGGAGGGCAAGGTCGAACGCGCCCTGTACAACGTCAAGGCCACCGGGCACGTAGCCAAGATCATCAAGGATCTCGGCATCTGACGTCCGAGGGCGCTGCCCGGCCGCTAGCATGGCCGGGCAGCACCAGGCGGCCGTGGTGGAATTGGCAGTCACGCTGGGTTTAGGTCCCAGTGGGGTAACTCCCGTGAGGGTTCGAGTCCCTCCGGCCGCACCAGCGTTCAGCCCAGCAGCTCCCGCACGACGGGCACGAGGGCCCGGAACGCCTTGCCCCGGTGGCTGATGGCGTTCTTCTCCGCCGGACTCAGCTCCGCGCAGGTGCGCGTCTCGCCCTCCGGCTGGAGGATCGGGTCGTAGCCGAAGCCGTGGGTGCCGGCCGGGGTATGCCGCAGGGTGCCGTTCAGCCGGCCCTCCACCACCCGTTCCGTGCCGTCGGGCAGGGCCAGGGCCGCCGCGCAGGCGAAGGAGGCCCCGCGGTGCTCGTCGGCGATGTCGGAGAGCTGGGCGAGCAGCAGGTCCAGGTTGGCCTGGTCGTCGCCGTGCCGGCCGGCCCAGCGGGCGGAGAAGATGCCGGGGGCGCCGTTCAGGACGTCCACGCACAGGCCCGAGTCGTCGGCGACCGCGGGCAGCCCGGTGGCCTGGGCGAGCGCGTGCGCCTTGAGCAGGGCGTTCTCGGCGAAGGTGACGCCGGTCTCCTTGACGTCGGGGACCTCGGGGAAGGCGTCGGCGCCGATCAGTTCGTGCGGCAGTCCGGCCTCGGCGAGGATCGCCCTCAGCTCGGTGATCTTTCCGGCGTTGCGGGTGGCGAGGATCAAGCGGGTCATGCCCGCCAGTATTCCTCCCCGTACCGCGTTCCCCGGCGCCCGGTCACAGCCGGGCCTGTCCCGCGCCCCGCAGCGCCCGCAGGTCGAAGACCTCCGCCATGGTGCGGTAGCCCAGGTCGGAGGGGTGCAGATGGTCACCGGAGTCGTACTCGGGGCGCAGCCGGCGCGGGTCGTAGGGGTCGCGCAGGACCCGGTCGAAGTCGACGACCGCGTCGTACACGCCGCCCGCCCGGATCAGGGCGTTGATCCGCTGCCGCACCTCCTCCCGGGCCGGCGTCCAGCCGCGGTGGCCCCGGAAGGGCATCAGGGTGGCGCCGACGGTCCGCAGGCCGCGCTCGTGCGCCCGGCGGACGAGGGTGCGCAGGCCGGCGACGATCCGGTCGGGGTCGGCGAGGGTGCGCCGGCGCAGGATGTCGTTGACGCCGAGGTCGACGACGACGACCCGGGCGCCCGTGCGGTCCAGGGCGTCCCGCCCGAAGCGGCCCAGACCGCTCTGGTTCCGGGCCGGCCGGCCGGGGCCGTCGGCGAGGACCTGGTTGCCGCTGATGCCCTCGTTGACGACCCCGTAGCGCGGCAGCCGCCGCCCCTCCTCCAGGGCGCCGCGCAGCCGGCCGGCCAGGACGTCGGGCCAGCGGCGGTTGGCGTCGGCGGTGGAGGTGATGCCGTCGGTTATGGAGTCGCCGAACACGACCACCGTGCCGTCGGCCTCGTCGCCGAACACGTCGAGGGCCGTCACGTAGCGCCAGTACGGCGTCCGTCCGGTGTACGGGGTGCCGGTCGTGTCCTCGGTGCGGTCGCCGGTGGCGGCGTACGAGGTCTGCCGGGCGTGCGGGTGGTAGGTGACCGGCCCGGACGGGGTGGGGGAGTAGGTGGTCACCAGGACGTCGGCGCCGTACGGGACGGTGAGGCGCACGGCGTCGCTCACGGCCTGCCCGCCGGCGGGTATGACCACGCCGGTGCTGCCGCCGAAGGTGAGCCGCCGCATCGTCCCCGCCGCGGCCGCGGCACCGCCGTCGCCGGCGGCCAGGGCGAGGGAGGCATGGGTGAGGGTGAGGGCCGACCGGCCGTAGAGGTTGGACAGCGTGACCCGGGCGCCCGTCCCGCCGGCGCTGGTGTGCACCACGTTGCGGACCGAGCGGCCCGCGAGGCCGGCCGCCTCGGTGCCGGGCTCCCCGCCGACCGGCGCGGCGGCCCAGGCGGCGGCCCAGGTGCCGGTGGAGGCGGGAGCGGCGTCCGGATGGCCGTAGGCGCCCGAGGCGAGCGTGCCGCGAGGACTGCCGTGGCCGGCGGCGACAGCGCCGTAGATGGCGGCGGACAGGGCCACGACCAGCGCGACGAGCGCGCTCAGGACGGCATAACCATGACGCTTGGTCACGCTGAAGTTGTTCTCCTCGGAAGGGGAGCGGCGAGGCTCCGGTCTTGCCGCACCCATGATGCGATACGGGCCGGGAAGCCTGACAGGACCCTGCCACCGCTCCCGTCGTACAGACGCCGGGACCCCCTGTCGCGTTCCGCGAGCCGGCCGGGAAGGGACAATTGTGGGCGGGATCACCGAACGGGTGGAGCTGATGGAACCTACCGAGACCGGAACACCGGAGCGGGCCGCGTCGTACCGCACCATGACGGCGTTCACCCCGGCCGACGAGGAACGCCGGCGCGGGGTGCGGCGCATGAAACGCACGGCGACGGGCCTGCTGCTGTGCGTCGCGGTGGTGTACGTCCTGGCGAAGACGGCCGGGAACGCGGGCGCCGGGGCGTGGACCGGCTATGTGGCGGCGGCGGCCGAGGCCGGCATGGTGGGCGCGCTCGCCGACTGGTTCGCGGTCACCGCCCTGTTCCGGCACCCGCTCGGGCTGCCCATCCCGCACACCGCGATCATCCCCACCAAGAAGGACCAGCTGGGCGTCTCGCTGGGCGAGTTCGTCGGCGAGAACTTCCTCTCCGAGAACGTCGTACGGCAGCGGCTGCGCGCGGTCGGCATCGGCGGCCGGCTCGGCGCCTGGCTGGCGGAACCCGAGCACGCGGACCGGGTGACGGCGGAACTGGCCACCGCCCTGCGCGGCGCGCTGACCGTGCTGCGCGACTCCGATGTGCAGGCGGTCGTCGGCGAGGCCATCACCCGGCGGGCCGAGGCCCAGGAGATCGCGCCCGGCATCGGCAAGACCCTGGAGCGGATCGTCGCCGATGGCGGGCACCGGCGGGTGGTGGACCTGGTGGTGAACCGCGCGCACGACTGGCTGGTGGTGCACCGGTCCGATGTGATGGTGGCCGTGGAGGGCGGGGCGCCCGGCTGGACCCCGCGGTTCGTGGACCGCAAGGTCGGCGAGCGGGTCTACAAGGAACTGCTGCGGTTCGTCACCGAGATGCGCGACATGCCCTCGCATCCGGCGCGCGGCGCGCTGGACCGCTTCCTCACCGACTTCGCCGCCGACCTCCAGTCGGACACCGACACCCGGGCGCGGGTGGAGCGGCTCAAGGGCGAGGTGCTGGGCCGGGGCGAGGTGCAGGACTTGATCGCGTCCGTGTGGACGGCCGTACGGTCGATGATCGTGGCCGCGGCCGAGGACGAGCACAGCGAGCTGCGGCTGCGGGTGCGGGCCGCGCTGCTGTCGCTGGGCTCCCGGATGGCGACCGAGGCGAAGGTGCAGGACAAGGTCGACTCCTGGGTGGAGGGCGCGGCGGTGCACGTCGTGACGACCTACCAAAGGGAGATCACCTCGCTGATCACCGACACCGTGGCGGGCTGGGACGCCGAGCACACCACCCGGAAGATCGAGGCGCACATCGGCCGCGACCTGCAGTTCATCCGGATCAACGGCACGGTGGTGGGATCCCTGGCGGGACTGGCGATCTACGCCCTCTCGCGCGGGCTGGGGGCCTGACCGGACTGTTCCGGCGAGGTCAGGGCACCCGATGATCCGTCCTTCGAGGAGGAGGGAGCCCCTATGAGCACTGCTCAGACGCCGCCCGCCGAGGCCGGCCGGACGATCACCACGAACATCCCGGCCCGGCTGGACCGGCTGCCCTGGTCGCGCTGGCACTGGACGATCGTGATCGGTCTGGGCACGGTGTGGATCCTGGACGGCCTGGAGGTCACGGTCGTCGGCAACATCGCCGGCCGGCTGGCGGAGCCCGGCAGCGGCCTGTCGATCTCCTCCGGGCAGATCACCGGCGTCGCCGCCGCGCTCTATGTCGCGGGTGCCTGCGTCGGAGCCCTGTTCTGGGGCCGGCTGACCGACCGCTTCGGCCGCAAGAACCTCTTCATGATCACCCTGGCGGTGTATCTCGCGGCCACGGCCATGACCGCCGTCTCCTGGGAGGCCTGGTGGTTCTTCCTGTTCCGCTTCCTGACCGGCTTCGGCATCGGCGGTGAGTACGCGGCGATCAACTCCGCGATCGACGAGCTGATCCCGGCCGACTACCGGGGCCGCGTCGACCTGATCATCAACGGCAGCTTCTGGCTGGGCGCCGTCGGCGGTTCCCTGCTGTCGATCGTCGCGCTGGACACGAACCTGCTGGCCGCGAACGTCGGCTGGCGGCTGACGTTCGCCCTCGGCGCCGTCCTCGCACTGGTCATCCTGCTGGTACGGCGGCACGTTCCGGAGAGCCCGCGCTGGCTGCTGATCCACGGCCGGGACCGGGAGGCGGAGGAGATCGTCTCCGGCATCGAACGGCAGGTCGAGGCGGACCGCGGCGAGCCGCTGCCCGAGGCCGAGGGCGAGCTGGAGATCCGCCAGCGCAAGAGCGTGGGCTTCCTGGAGATCGCCCGCACGGTCTTCGGCCGCTACCGCAGGCGCGCGGTGCTCGGCTTCGCCCTCTTCATCGGCCAGGCGTTCCTCTACAACGCCATCACCTTCGGCTTCGGCGCCATCCTGACCAAGTTCTTCGACGTGCCCACCGGCCGCACCGGCTACTACTTCGCGGTGATCGCGGTCGGCAACTTCTGCGGCCCGCTGCTGCTCGGCAAGCTGTTCGACACGGTCGGCCGGCGCGTGATGATCTCCTCGACCTACCTGCTGTCGGGCGTGCTGCTGTTCGGCACGGCGTACCTGTTCGACCGGGGCGCGCTGAACGCGGTCACGCTGACCGCCTGCTGGTGCGCGGTGCTGTTCTTCGCCTCGGCGGGCGCCTCCAGCGCCTACCTCACGGTGTCGGAGGTCTTCCCGATGGAGACCCGGGCGATGTCCATCGCCTTCTTCTACGCCCTCGGCACCGCGGCCGGCGGCATCAGCGGCCCGCTGCTCTTCGCCGACCTCACCGGCACCGGCCGGGTCGGCGACACGGTCCTCGCCTTCTGCGTCGGCGCGGCGCTGATGTGCGCCGCCGGTCTGGTCGCCGTGTTCCTCGCGGTACGGGCCGAACGCCGCTCCCTGGAGGACATCGCCCGCCCGCTGACGGCGGTGGCGGGCCGGGCCAAGTCGGCGGCCAAGGGCACGCGCCCCGGCACCCAGGGCCGCGGCCCGACGGCGCCGCCGGCGGTGGGCAGGCCGTGAGCGGAGGGGGCTGACCGCGGTGACGCGGCCGGTGCCGGTCGGGTGCTGGTTCGGTGCCTGTGGTGCCGACGCCGGCCGCGTCAGGCGGACTACGGAGGGCTGCTGGAAGCTGCGGCGGACTGCTGCGGTTTACGGCGCACTGCCGCGGGCTGCGTCGGGTTCGGGCGGGCTCAGGCGCCGGTCGTGGAGCCCGGCCGTACGATCATCAGCACGGTGACGGCGGCCCACAGCAGGTTGAACAGCCCGGTGTACATCCCGAGCCGCGCGGTCGTCCGCCGGGTGCCCGCGCCGTCCAGCAGCGCCGACTGGGCGGGGAGCACCAGCGCGGCCAGGACGAGGGCGGCGAGGGCGGTCAGCGCGATCGACACGATCAGCCAGGCACTGCCGAGCACGCCCAGTCGGCTCGCGGTGGCGAACCCGAAGACCGGGACGACGACGCCGACGACGGCGTAGACCCGGCAGATCCGGTGCAGCAGGTGCAGTGTTCCGGCGGCGTCGGGGCCGTCCGAGGCATCGGCACTGGCCCCGGTGCCGGCACCGGTGGCGGTGACGAAGGCCCGGCGCGCGGCGGGCGGGAACATGCTGGCGGCGACGGCGACGGGACCGATGGCGAGGATCGCGGCGATGACGTGGACGGCGAGCAGGAACTTGGTCACGGGCCGACGCTAGGGGCCGCGAGGATCATGGAGAACCGGCAGGATTGCCACACCCCAACGGATTCCCGCCACCCGGCGCCTGCCCGGCCGTGGCGGCACCCCCGCTGGTCGGCCGACTTGGCGACAACCTGTCGTACAGCTAGTTTCCCGCCATGCACACCGTGGCCGTACTCGCGCTGGACGGCGTCATCCCGTTCGACCTCTCCGCTCCCGTCGACACCTTCGGCCGGGCCCGGCTGCCCGACGGCCGGGAACCGTACCGGGTGCGGGTCTGCTCGCTGCGCGAGGAGGTGAGCGCGGGCGCCTTCACGGTCCGGGCGCCGTACCGACTGGAAGCGCTCGCCGAGGCGGACACGATCATCCTGCCCGGCGTCGCGGAACCGCCGCCGGAGCTGCCGCCCGGGGTCGCCGAGGCGCTGCGCGCGGCGGCGGCGAACGGCACCCGCATCGCGTCGATCTGCGTCGGCGCGTTCCTCTTCGCGGCGACGGGCCTGCTGGACGGACTGCGCGCGACGACCCACTGGGTGGCGGCCGGCCACCTGGCGGCGCGGTACCCGGAGGTGACCGTCGACCCGAACGTCCTGTACGTCGACAACGGCCAGTTCCTCACCTCGGCGGGCGCGGCGGCGGCCCTGGACATGTGCCTGCACATGATCCGCGCCGACTTCGGCTCGGCGGTCGCCGCGCACGCGGCCCGGATGTCGGTGATGCCGCTGGAACGGGAGGGCGGGCAGGCCCAGTTCATCGTCCACGACCTGCCCCCGGCCCCGGCCGGCGCGACCCTGGAGCCCCTGCTGCACTGGCTGGAGGACCACTGCGACCGCGATCTGACGCTGGAGGGCATCGCGGCCGAGGCCGGCATGAGCACGCGCACCCTCAACCGCCGCTTCCGCGACCAGACCGGGACGACACCGCTGCAGTGGCTGCACCGGGCGCGGGTACGGCGGGCCCAGTACCTGCTGGAGACCACGGACCACCCCGTGGAACGCATCGCCGCGCAGACGGGCTTCGGCTCGCCCACGGCCTTCCGGGAACGCTTCCGGAGGGTGGTGGGCACGAGCCCGCACGGCTACCGGAAGGCGTTCCGGGAGACGGTGTCGTGAACGGCGCCGTAAACGATGCCGTGAACGGTGTCGTGCACGGTTTCGCGGGGGAGGGGCGGGCCGGACGCTGCTGGTGCCGCCGCGCTCACTCCTTGCCGCGGTCGGCGACGGCCCAGGAGGCGAGGGCGACGGCGCCGGCGACACCGAGGACGGAAGGCCAGGCGCCGACCTTCTTGGCCAGCGGGTGGGACCCGGCGAAGGCGGCGACGTACGCGGCGGTCAGCGCGCCCGCGGCCTTCCCGCCGGCCCGCGCGCGCCACTGCTGCGCCGCCGCGGCGCCCGCGACGGCCAGAACGGCCCCGCCGAGCTGCCGCTTCTTGGTCCAGCGGGCGACGCCGTAGCCGCCGACGAGCCCGGTAGCGGCGACGACCGCGCTGGGAACCCTGGCCATGAGTGCCTCCTCGTAACCCTCGTCATCCCTTATGTCTGTCGGTCCGCTCCCGAGACTAACGCGGGGAACCAGGCGGAACCGACGTGGGGACCGGTGGACGGAGCGGACCTGAGTCGAGGGTTGTCAAGTTTTCGGCGGAGAGTTATATAAGAAGCCGTAGGGCATCGCACACAGCGCCTGAAGAGAGGAGTGACCTGTGATGCTCATGCGCACGGACCCCTTCCGTGAACTCGACCGGCTCGCGCAGCAGGTGCTCGGCGGCGACGCCGCCCGCCCGGCCGCGATGCCGATGGACGCCTACCGGTCCGGAGACGAGTTCCTCGTCCACTTCGACCTGCCCGGCATCGACCCCGAGACGATCGCGCTGGACGTCGAGCGCAATGTCCTCAGCGTCCGCGCCGAGCGCCGCGGACCCGCTCCGGAGGGCGCGGAGGTGCTGGTCGCGGAACGGCCTGCGGGCACCTTCACCCGCCAACTGTTCCTGGGCGAAACACTCGACACGGACCGCATCGACGCCTCGTACGACGCCGGCGTCCTCACCCTGCGCATCCCGGTGGCCGAACAGGCCAGGCCGCGCCGCATCCCGATCACCGGCGGGGGCGGCGGCCCGAGGCAACTGAGCGGCTGACACCGCACTTTGCCGAACCGAGCGCGTCCCGGGACCGGACCGGGACCGGGACGCGACCGCACCTACGTGCGAATGCGAGCGCCGGATGCCCAAGCATCCCCGTCCGCCCACACCCCACGCCCCAGGCACCCCATGCCCCCCAGGCACATCCCAGGCCACAGGTTGGCAGAACTCCCGCTCATGCGGCCCGCATTACGGGGTACCGGGGGTTGCGGTGCCCCGAAGCGTCCCGGAGGAGGAGCCAGCACGATGACCGTGACGACCCCGCAGCCCAGAACCACCATTCCCGCCCCGACCTCTTCCCCGCTCCCCCGCACCCGGGACGCGGCCGAGGACACCGGCTGGCTGGAGCTGACCGAGGCGGTAAGGGAGGCGGGCCAGTACCCGACGAGGGCGGAGGCGGAACGTATCACCCGCACCGTCCTGGCGGCCCTGGGCGGCCACGTGACCGGCGAGGAACGCGTGTCCCTGGCCCAGGCGCTCCCCCGGGAGGCGGGCCGGGTGATCGCGTCCCAGATCCCCGCGGTCCACCCGCTGACGGCACGCGAGTTCGTCGAGTCGGTGGCCACCCGCCTGGATGACGCGACCCCGGCGACGGCCCGCTGGGACGTCAGCTCGGTCCTGGGCGTCCTGTCCACCCACCTAGGCGAAACCCTGACCACCCGAATCCTGACCCAACTCCCCCCGGGCTACGCCCTCCTGTTCGGCCGAGCGGAACTGGCGGCGACGGCGTAGAGACTGACGACGAGTCTCGGGGCGCCTTCCGACGCTTACAGCGCCGGTCCGTCTTGCCACAGTCGGAGCAGATGATCCTGCCTGTGTCAGCTGCTCCCGGAACCAGCAGCCCTTCGGCGCCGGCGCACAGCCGCGGCGATCTTGTCCGCGCAGGCGTCTGACGGCTCGTGCTCCCAGAAGCGGAGCACGAGCCATCCGGCGTTCTGCAGACGCTGGTCGGTGTCCCGGTCCCGCTCGACGTTGCGGACTACCTTTTCGGACCAGTAACCCGAGTTGGTTTTCGGCGGGACGTAATGTTCGGGGCAGCCATGCCAGTAGCAGCCGTCGACAAACACCGCCACCTTCGCCGGACCGAAGACCATGTCCGCCGTCCGGCGGAGGTCCGGCAAAGGGCGTGCGGCAACGCGATAGCGCAGCCCCCGGGCGTGCACCAGCCGCCGGATCAGCGTTTCCGGCTTGGTGTCCCGGCTGCGGATCGCCTGCATATTGCGACGACGTGCCGCGGATGAGGCCCAGGAGCCTGGCGGCGGTTTCCAGGGAAGCTCTTCGGACACGTTGACAAGCCTAGCCCGCTGACTTCAGGCGCCATGACACTGTGCGTAGGCCTGCCCGGCCCCACACCAGCACTCCGCCCCCCGTTCCGGTGGCCACGCTGTTGCTCGGCCTCGGGATGCCAGGGTCGTCGCGTACTGCGGGAGCAGGGTGGTGTCCGTCGGAGGGCTGGCTTCCGAGGCTGCGAAGGCCTCGTAGGACGGGACCGTGCCGGTGACGATGCCGAGGTTGGCGGTGCCGGAGGCGGCGAGTTCCCGGAGGGCGGACTCTATGGTCGCCAGGTGCTCGGAGTGGGACGGGTACTCCGTGGACAGCGCCGGGTACGCCGACACCAGTTCGGTCAGCTCCGGGGCCGGCCAGTGCAGGACCGCCACCGGGAACGGGCGGGACAGGGCCTCCCGGTAGGCGCCCAGTTCGGCGCGGAGGCGGGAGATCTCCGCCTCCAGTTCCGCCGGGTTGTCCGAGCCCAGGGACCACACCCGTTTCGGGTCGTGGAGTTCGTCCAGGGAGACCGGGGCCGTATGGAGGGTGTCCGCCAGGGTGTCCCAGTCGTCGTGCGGCAGGCCCAGCATGCGGCGGACGCGGTGGCGGCCGTAGAGGACGGGGTGGGTGGCGGGGGCCGGGTTCGCGGAGTCCGGCAGCAGCAGGCGCGCGGCCTCCGTGAACGTCTGCTCCGCCGCCTCCAGCTCGTCGTGCGACTCCAGGGCCTCGGCCACGATCACCCAGGGCGCCGGGTCCCGCGGTGCCGTGGTGCGGACGCCCTCGATGATCGCCCGCGCCTCCGCCTCGTGGCCGTACTCCCACAGGTTCGACGCCTTCAGGGCGCGGACCAGGGCGGGGTTGTCCAGTCCTGCGGCGGAGGCCAGCAGACGGTCGTAGAGCGTGGTCGCCGCGGGGCGGTCGCCGGACAGTTCCAGGTGGGCCGCCGCCCGCAGCAGAAGGGTCTCGGCGTCCTCGGGATACAGGCCGGCGGTCCGCTCCAGGCGTGCCGCTTCTGCGGTGTGGTCGACGTTCTCGGCAGGCGTGTCGGGGCGCATGGGGGACACCGTACTGCCGGCCGGTGACAAACGGGCGGTGCGGAGGGGGTGGGAGGCGGCGCCTACACCATGACACCGTCGATCTGGAGTGTCTGGACCGACTTCGCCGCGAAGGGGACCGACAGCGACCTGCCGTTCAGGTAGGTGTCCGCATGGGCCGTGTAGCGGTCGCCGCCGGTGGTGACCGTGTTCCAGCGCGGGACCAGGCCGCCCGGGCCGCCGGTGACGGCGGAGAAGCGGGAGAGGTCGAAGGTCAGGGTCTGGGCGGCGGCGGAGGTGTTCGCGGCCACGATCACCAGGCGTCTCGCCGTACGGTCCAGGGCCGCGGCCGCAGAGCCGGCGCCGGTGTCCAGGATCGTCATGCCGGGGCGGATGTGGCGGGTGAACTGGGCGAGGACGTAGTACTTCGTCTGCACCGCGCCCGGCCGGAGCGTGCCCGGGTCGTAGGCGATCGCCGCCCAGCCCGCGCTCGGGTCCATCACCTGCCAGTACACCCAGGCGGTGGGGTGCAGCCAGCGGAAGTCGTAGAGGAGGTTGCCGGCCGTCGTCAGGCCGGTGGCGTCGCCGTCGCCGGTCTCCGAGTTCCACAGCGCCTTGCGGGCCGTGGAGACGACGTCCGTGTACAGCAGGTCGCGGCGGCCTCCGGAGCCCTGGTAGCCGTGCACGTTGACCCGGTCGACGTAGCCCTTCGTCGTGGCGGAGAAGGAGTTCCAGGTGGTGCGGGCCAGGTCGTAGCCGGTCTCGTCCGACGCGGCTATCCGGGTGCCCGTCAGGCCGCGTTTGTCCAACTCCGCGCGCAGATGCGGCAGTACGGCCGCCTGCACGCTCGCGTCGACGTGGCAGCCCTCCTGGGTGCCGGTCGCGGTCCACCAGGACGAGGACGGCTCGTTGAAGGCCTCGATCGTCGCGAAGGTCACGCCCCAGTGCTGCTTGGCGTACAGGGCCACGGCGGCGAGGTGGGCGGCGTGCTGGCGGTGGTTCCAGGACTGGAGGTTGTTGCCGCCGTCGGCCGCACCGGACGGATTGTGGTTCGCGCACATCCACCACATCGGGGAGTTGGCGAACAGCTCCGAGGTCGCGCCGCGCTGGGTGGCCTTCACCAGCATGGCCCGCTGGGCGGCGTCCGCCGTCCACTTCCAGGCCGCGGAGGCGGGATCCTCGTTCGTCCAGTCCTGCCAGTAGCCCTCGATCTGCTTGTAGGCGGGGATGTTCGGGGAGACGGCCATCGACGCGCCGTTCACGCTGTTCCAGCCGCACCCGCCCAGGTTGTAGCGGGCGATGTTCAGCCCGAGGCCGGGCAGCGTGGTGCCGTTGTACGTCGTGTTCCCGGTCGTGAAGAAGATGTCGGCGAAGTCGTCGCGGGCGCCGAAGACGTTCGCCCACCAGGCCAGGGAGGTGCCCCAGCCCTCCCACGTGCCGTAGGTGGCGGCCGGGTTCACGGCGATGGTCGCGTCCGCCCGGGCCGTGCCCGTGGCCAGGGCGCTGCCGAGGAGACCGCCGCCCGTGGCGGCCAGGAGTGTTCTGCGTCGGATCATGGGTCGTTCGTGCCTCTCCGTGCGGCTTTCGGCACCGCGTTCCCGAGAGCGGTGCCGACGCGTCCCCCGGCATGCCAACAGGCAGCATCGAGCCGCCGCAGGAGGTTGTCGAGTGTGATGTCGGCCCTTCCGTCGCCCAGTTGAGGAAGTCGGTCCGCAGGCTCGCGGGCCCGGGTGTCTGGCAGACTGGGGCAGTCGGAGAAGGAAGGGGGAGCGGCGATGCGCAATGGTGCCGTCACGCGTCCCCTCGCCCTGCTGCTGTTCCTGGCGCAGGTGTCGGTGCTCCAGGCCGCGCTCCTCGGCGCCGGCGGTCTCACCACCGCCGTCGCCCTCGCCGCGACCGCCACCGCCGCCGCCACGCTCACCGTCTGCACCCTGCTGGCCGCGCGCAGCGTGCCCGCCGTACCGCCGACCCGGGTCCGCACCGCCATCCGCGACCGGGCCCGTCGTACGGCCTTCCTGCCGCAGCGCGATCCCGACGCGCCCGGCCGGCGGCGGCCCAGGGCACCCGGACGGGCCGGTCCGGCGACCGCCGCGTAGGGCACCTCCGCGCCACAGCGCCGACGTGTGACCCGCGCGGGTCGTCATGCCGTTCCCGATCTTCCGGCACGACGAGACCCCCCGGAGGGCTCACCCATGTCCTTTTCCGCTGTCTTCTCCGTCTTCGCTTCCCTGGTCGAGCACCTCGCCGGCCTGCTGACCCCGCTCTTCCACGCTTCCGCGGCGGCCGCCGCGATCGTGCTGTTCACCGCGCTGGTACGGCTCCTCGTGCACCCGCTGTCCCGGGCCGCCGCGCGCGGCCGGCGCGCCCGCACCGCGCTCCAGCCGCGCATCGACGCGCTGCGCGCCCAGCACGCCAAGGACCCGCAGCGGCTCCAGCGGGCGGTGCTGGAACTGCACGCCCAGGAGAAGGTGTCACCGCTGTCCGGCTGTCTGCCCAGCCTGCTCCAACTGCCCGCCTTCTTCCTGCTGTACCACCTCTTCTCCAGCACCACGATCGGCGGCGAGGGCAACAGCCTGCTCGGTCACCGGCTGCTCGGGGCGCCGCTCGGCGGGCACTGGGCCGACGCGCTCGCCGACGGCGGGGCGTTCGGTCCGGCCGGACTGGTCTACCTCGCCCTGTTCGCCCTCGTCGCGGCCGTCGCCACCGTCAACTACCGGCGTGCCCGGCGGACGACGGCCGGACTGCCCGCCCCGGCCGTCGGCGGCGAGCAGGTCCCCGGACTCGCCGCGGTCACCCGGGTCGCCCCGCTGATGTCCTTCTTCACCCTCGTCACCGTGGCGGTCGTCCCGCTGGCCGCCGCGCTGTACGTCGTCACGAGTACGGCGTGGAGCGCGGCGGAACAGTCCCTGCTGTACCGCTGACCCCTGACCCCTGACCCCTGACCGCCGAGCCGTGCCGGGCGGTCCGGTTACGGTCCAGTAGCTGAACAAGGTCTTGCGGAGTGGACAGGGGAATTGGAGGATCAGCCAGTCCTCCGATGGCCGCACACATCCGGCGGGCGACCGCGACCGAGGGAGATGGTGACCATGAAGCTGCTGCGAGTCGGTACGGCCGGGGCCGAGCGTCCGGCACTGCTCGACGCCGGGGGGACGCTCAGGGACCTGTCCGGCCTCGTGGACGACATCGACGGCGCGTTCCTCGCCGACGACACCGCGCTCGGCCGGGTACGGGCGGCGGCCGAGGCCGGCGAGCTGCCCGCGCTGGACCCGGCCGGACTGCGGACCGGGCCCCCGGTCGGCCGCATCGGGAAGGTCGTGTGCATCGGGCTGAACTACCACGACCACGCCCGCGAGACCGGTGCCGAGGCGCCCGGGGAGCCGGTCGTCTTCCTCAAGGCGCCGGACACGGTCGTCGGGCCGCACGACACGGTGCTGGTGCCGCGCGGCTCGGTGAAGACCGACTGGGAGGTCGAACTCGCGGTCGTCATCGGCCGTACGGCCCGCTATCTGCGCTCGGTGGACGAAGGGCTCGCGCACGTCGCCGGGTACGCGGTGGCGCACGACGTCTCCGAGCGGGAGTACCAGATCGAGCGGGGCGGCACCTGGGACAAGGGCAAGAACTGCGAGACGTTCAACCCGCTGGGCCCCTGGCTGGTGACCGCCGACGAGGTGGCCGACCCGCAGAACCTGCCGCTGCGCCTGTGGGTGAACGGGGAGCTGAAGCAGGACGGCACGACGGCCGAGCAGATCTTTCCCGTGGGCGAGGTCGTGCGCTACCTCAGCCACTTCATGACCCTGTACCCCGGTGACGTGATCAACACGGGGACGCCGGCGGGAGTGGCCATGGGGCAGCCCGAGCCCAAGCCGTATCTGCGCGCCGGCGACGTGGTCGAGCTGGAGATCGAGGGGCTCGGCCGGCAGCGGCAGGAGCTGAAGGACGCGTAGCCGCTTCGGGGGCGGCGGCGGGGGCGGCCGCGGCGGAATCGCCGCGGCCTCGCTTCCGGGCGCGGGCGGTGCGCGGCCGGAAGCGAGGCAAGGCGGAGCCGCGGTTGCTCCCCGCCTCCCGGCGGGGCCGGGTGACCGAGCCGAGGCAGCCGGGCCGGTGACCGAGCCGGGCCGGCCGAGTCGGGTGACCGAGCCCGGCCGGCCGAGTCGGGTGACCTGAGCGCCGGTCAGCGGGGCCTGGTCACCCGAGCGGAGGCCGAGCCCGAGCCCGGTCACGGTCACCCGAGTCAGGTGACCCGAGCGCCGGTCACCCGTGTCCGGTCAGCCGGGCGCCGGTCACCCGTGTCCGGTCAGCCGGGCGCCGGTCAGCCGAGCAGGGAAGCCAGGCGGCGCCAGCCCTCGCGTGGCAGCACCTCGCCCGTGTTCGCCGTCACCACCTGGAGGGCCACGTGGTCCGCGCCCGCCTCGTGGAAAGCGGCGATCCGCGCGCGGATCCGGGACTCCTCGCCCCAGGCGAAGACCGCGTCGATGAGCCGGTCGCTGCCGCCGTCGGCGACGTCGTCCTCGGTGAAGCCGGTGCGCAGGAAGTTGTCGGTGTAGTTCGGCAGTTGCAGATAGCGGCCCAGGTAGCCGCGGGCGGTCTCGCGGGCGGTGGCCGGGTCGGACTCCAGGACCACCTTCAGCTCCGGGGCCAGCAGCGGACCGTCGCCCAGGATCTCCCGGGCCCGCGCGGTGTGTTCGGGCGTGACCAGATAGGGGATCGCGCCGGCCGAGCGGTCGCGGGACAGCTCCAGCATCCTGGGGCCCAGCGCGGCCAGGACCCGGCGGTCGGCGGGCACGCCCGCCTTGTCCAGCTCGTCGAGGTAGCCGACCATCGCCGCGTACGGCCGGCTGTAGTCCTTCACCAGCGGGCCGTGGCTCACGCCCAGGCCCAGCGCGAAGCGGCCGGGATGGGCCGTCTCCACCTCGGTGAAGCCGGCCGCCGACGTGGCCGCGTCCTGCTGCCAGATGTTCTGGATGCTGGTGCCGACGACGAGGTGCCGCGTCGCGCCGATCAGCGGGGCCGCGTGGTCGGCGGTGCTGTTGCCGCCCAGCCAGATCGCGCCGTACCCGAGTTCCTCCAGCTCGGCGGCGGCCTCGTCCAGTTCGCCGCGCCGGTCCGGGTCCTCGGCGCGCAGCTCGACGCTCCAGACGCCGTACCGGCCGACGGCCTGCTTCAGTGGGGTGGTCATCCGGGTGATCCCTCCGGTGGTGGGCCTGCCATGATCATCGGTCCTCGGCCAGTGCCAACCGGAGGGTGTCCCGGGTGATTCCCGCCGTTCCCTCAGTCGGCCGAACGGCCCAGGAACTCCTCCAGCGCCTCCACCACGAACCGGTGGTCCTCGAGCTGCGGCAGACCGGAGACGGTCACCGCGCCGATCACGCCGACGCCCTCCACCGTGAGGGGGAAGGAGCCGCCGTGGGCCGCGTACGCGTCGGGGTCCAGCCGGGAGGAGTCCTCGAAGGTCGTGCCCTTGGCGCGGAAGCGGGCGCCGACCAGGTAGGACGGGGCGCCGTAGCGCTCCACCACCCGGCGCTTGCGGGTGATCCAGGCGTCGTTGTCCGGGGCGGCGCCCGGCAGGGCGGCGTGGAAGAGCTGCTGGCCGGCGCGGTGGATGTCGATGGCGACCGGCGCCCGCCGCTCCCGGGCCCGCTCGACCAGGAGGCAGCCGAGGTCCCAGGCGTCCTCGTGGGTGAACCGCCGGAAGACCAGGCGCCGCTGCTGCGCCTCCAGTTCGGCCACCGACGGGACCGGCTCGGACGGGGGGCCGGGAGTGGTCCCGGGGGTGGCACCGGACGGGGTACCGGGGGTGGTCTCAGGGGTGGTCCGGGTCATCAGAGGGTCACCGTCACCTTGTCCCGGGCGGACCTGCGGGCCGCTTCCAGTACGTCGAGCGCGGCGGCCGCCTCCAGGGCGGTCACCGGGTTGGGGCCGGCGACGCGCAGGGCGGCGGCGACGGCGGCGTAGTAGGCGGGGTAGTCGCCCGGCAGGGTCGGTACGGGGGTGCCGCCACCGGACAGCGGCGACTCCCCGGAGCCGATCCGGCCCCACAGCGACTCGTCCTCCGCGCCCCAGTCGGCGAGGGCGGCGGGGCGGCTGCCCTCGCGCAGGGCCGCCTCCTGCGGGTCCAGGCCGTACTTGACGTAGCCCGCGCGGGAGCCCAGCACCCGGAAGCGGGGGCCGAGCTGGGCGGTCGTCGCGGAGACATGGAGGTGGGAGCGGACACCGTTCGCGTGGGTGAGCGCGAGGAAGGTGTCGTCGTCGGCCTCGGCGCCCGGGCGGCGCACGTCCGTCTCGGCGTAGACCTCGGTGACCGGGCCGAAGAGGACCAGGGCCTGGTCGACGACGTGGCTGCCGAGGTCGTAGAGCAGACCGCCGATCTCCGCCGGGTCGCCGGACTCGCGCCAGCCGCCCTTGGGCTTCGGCCGCCAGCGCTCGAAACGGGACTCGAAGCGCCAGGCGTCGCCGAGCGCGCCGTCCGCCAGCAGCTTGCGCAAGGTGAGGAAGTCGTTGTCCCAGCGGCGGTTCTGGAAGACCGACAGCAGCAGGCCGCGCTCCTCGGCGAGGGTGGCGAGCTGCCGGGCCTCGGCCGCGGTGCCGGCGACCGGCTTGTCCACGACCACCGGCAGGCCCGCTTCGAGGGCGGCCGTGGCCAGCGGGACGTGCGTCTTGTTCGGGGAGGCCACGACGACGAGGTCCAGCTCGTCCGCCCGGTCGAACAGTTCCTCGGCGGTGGCCGCGAGCCGCACGTCCGGGAACTCGGCGCGGGCCTGCCCCTGCCGCTCCGGGTTGGCGGTGACCACGGCGTCCAGGGCCAGGCCCTCGGTGGCGGCGATCAGCGGTGCGTGGAAGACGGAGCCGGCGAGGCCGTAGCCGATCAGGCCGACGCGGAGGGGAGTAGCAGTCATGCGCTCCACTTTGGCAACGCTGTTGCGAAAGTGCAAGCGGTGGGGAGAATGGTGGCGTGGACAGGACGAGGCCGACGGCGGGCACGACGGCGAGTACGGCAGACACGACGGCGAGTACGGGGGCGAGTGCGGCGCCGGGTGCGGCGGCGCACGCGACGGGGCAGACGGGCACGGCACGGGCCGCCGGGGCGAACCTGGCTCTGGTGCGCAGCCACAACACCGCGCTGGTGCTGGGGCTGCTGCGGGACGCCGGCCCGGAGGGCATCAGCCGGCTGGAGCTGGCCGAGCGCACCGGGCTGACCCCGCAGGCCGTCAGCAAGATCAGCGCTCGGCTGCGCGAGGCCGGACTCGCGGCGGAGGCCGGCCGGCGGGCGTCGACCGGGGGCAAGCCGCGGACCGTACTGCGGCTGGTGCCGGCGGCCGGACACGCGGTCGGCGTGCACCTGGACCGCGACGAGCTGCGCGTGGTCCTCGTCGACCTGGACGGGACCGTGGTCGGGGAACGGCGCGGCGCACTGGATCTGGGGGCCGGGGCGGAGGCCGTGCTCGGGGCGGTGTGCGCGGCGGTCCGGGAGCTGGCCGGGGAACGGGCGGACGCGGGACGGGCCGGTGCGGCGGGGCTTCCCGGCGCCGGCGGAGTCGCTTGGGCCGGGACCCTGCTCGGGGTCGGGGTGGCGCTGCCCGGGCCGCTGGACCATACGCGGGGCGTGCTGCACCGGGTCACCGGGTTCCCCGAGTGGGACGGCTTCCCGCTGCGGGACGCGCTCGCCGGACGGCTCGGGGTGCCGGTGGTGGTGGACAAGGACACCAACGCGGCGGCGCTCGGGCTGGCGACCGGCGCGCCGGACGTGGCGGGCGGATCGTTCGCCTACCTCCACCTCGGCACCGGGCTCGGGGCCGGCCTGGTGATCGACGGCGGTGTGCACCGCGGGGCGCGGACCGGGGCCGGGGAGTTCGGACACCAGGTCCTCCAACTGGACGGACCGCTGTGCGAGTGCGGGAACCGGGGCTGCGTGGAGGTGCTGTGCCTGGGCGCGGCGGCGCGGGGCGAGACCGGCGAGGCGGCGCGGGTGCTGGGGGTGGCGGCGGGGAACCTGGTGGGCCTGCTGGACATCGACGTGGTCCTGCTCGGCGGGCGTGCGGTCGCCGAGGCACCGGAGGTGTACGTACGGGGCGTCGCGGAGACCCTGGCCGCACGGGCCCGGCGGGTCGCTCCACGAGGCGAGCCGGTGCCGGTCCGGGCCGCACCACGCGGGGAACGACTGGTGGCCGAGGGAGCCGCGCAACTGCTACTGGCACCGGTGTTCGGGCGGGGGAGGTGAGGAGGTGGACGCCCATCCGGCCACCACCGGAACCGACCGACACCGGAACCGGGCGGTGCCGCTGCCGCCCGGGACGGGACGACCGGTCCCCGAGCGGACAGGGTGCCGTGGCCCCGAGCGGTGACGGGACGATCAGACCCGGGGCGGGCAAGCCGCCCCGGCCGAACCGGGGCCGTGGTCGCTCCCGCCTGCAAGCGGGCGAGGTTCTGGCCCTTTGGCCGGCTTGGCCAGCGCCGGGTCCGGATGCGGATGCCCGCGAGGCGGAGGGCGGTCTCGTACGACCGCCTGCACGAGCAGTGTGGCCGCGCTGCGCCGCCCGTCGGCCGTGGGCGGCAGCAGGTCGGTGCTGATCCGGGTGAATCCGGAGTCGTCCAGGACTTTCGTCCAGACGTGTTCCCGGAGCACCCAGCGGCGCAGCGTGGCCGCTTCTCCGTCCGGCGTTCGCGCCGGGATGCCGGCCGGTACGACGTCAGGCTCGGCGGGGGCGCCACCGAGGTAGTGGGCGAGAGTGGAGAACACCAGCCGGCCGCCGGGCCGCAGGGCGATGGCCGCGGCCGGCAGCAGCGCGCGGGGGTCGGTGAAGTCGACCGCGCCGAAGACGCTGTACAGCACGTCATAGGTACCGGCCGTGTCCCGCAGGTGCCGCACGGCATCGGAGCGGAGGATGCGCAGGCGCGGTGCCAGGTGGCCGAACAGGTCGGCGGCCATGGCGTACTGCGCGGGCGAGGCGTCGACGGCGTCGACGCGGGCGGGGGTGTGGCGGGCAGCCAGACAGGCGGCGTGCCAGGCGGCGCCGGCGCCGAGGTCACCGACGACGGCACCGGTCAGGTCGCCCAGGACCTCCGGGCCGGGTCCGCCGTCCTGGCTCCAGCTCCAGTGAAAGGTCCTCGGGACGGCATGGTCGCGTCCGGCGCGGGTGCGGCCGTAGTGGTGCCAGAGGTCTGTGGTGGTCGACACCCGCGGCATCCTGGCAGGCGCAGCCCGGGACCGGGGCGGCTCCGCAGAATCTCATCCCTGCGAGGAGCCGGGTCCGCGACCGGCCACCGGCAGGCCCGGCCGGTGTCGTCCACGGCCAGGACGGCGTGCCCGCCGCGTCGCCGTTGCCCCCGCTGTTCGAGGGGACTTCCCGGGGGGATCGGCATGGCGTCGGCGTTCGTCCGGTTCGTCCGGCATGGTCATGTGTTCATGCGACTGTGCACGTCCCTGTCCCTCTGCCTCGCCGCAGCCGCCGCCACCGTCGTCGTCCCCGGGTCGCCGGGAGCCGCCCAGGCCGACGCGGGCCCGTCCTGTGCCGGTGCCGACGCGGGGACCTTCCCGCTGGCCGGCCGGATCCGGGGCGGTCCCGCTTCCTACGAGGCCGGCGGCGGCTACGGCACCTGGTACATCGACCTCAGCAACACCACCCGCCGGAGCTGCGCCGGCATCCACCCGGTCGTGGTCCTCGTCGACGACGCACGCGCGCTGCGGCCGGGCCAGCCCCGGATGGACTTCTACGAAGGCTCCCGGGTCCGGCCGGTCACCTTCGAGGCCACCGACGCGCAGGAACTGGTCGGTGTGCTGGACGGCGCCGGCTTCGCCGGGTTCACCGTGCCGCCCGGCCGGACCGTCAGCGTCCGCGTCCGGCTCTCGTTCACCTCCGAGGCCGTACCCGGCCGGGTCACCGCCAACACCGCCGTGGTCCAGCGGCGGGGCCAGGACGGGGACTGGGTCGGCGCGTCCGGCGCCTACCGCTTCCAGGTCACCCGGGACGGGGACGGGCCCCCGCAGCGCACCGGAGACCCCCGCAGGACCCCGGACCCCCACGACACCCGGGACCCCCGGGGCACCGACACCCCGCAGGACGCCGAAGGTACGCAAGACCCGGACACCGAAAGCACCCGCGACCCGGACACCGCAGGCACCCAGGACCCGCAGGGTGCCGAGCCCACCCCCAACTCCCTGGACGCCGCGGCCGTACCCCCCGTCCCGACCTCCGCCGCCCCGTCCCTCCCCGCCGGCACCGACGCCACGGACCCGTCCCCGGGCTCCTCCCCGCACTCCGACTTCCCCCTCGCCCGGGAGGCGCGGGACGCCGGGGAGCGGCCGCACGAGCTGGCGCGCACCGGCGGGCTCGGGCTCGCCCAGGGGCTGCTCGCCGCCGTCACCGCCCTGATCGCCCTCGGCACCACCGCCTACCTCCGCTCCCGCGCCCGCCGCTGACCCCGTTCCCGCCCCCGCCGCTGACCCCGTTCCCGCCCCCGCCGCCTACCTGTTCCCGCCCTTGCCGCTGACCTCGGTCCCGCGCCCGCCGCTGACCTGCCGCCGCCTACCCGTTCCCGCGGCCGCCACTGACCCCGATCCGCCCCCGCCCCTCGGCCCGCCCCCCGCCCCCGCCGCTGACCCCGCTCCCGCCCCCGCCCCCGGCCCGCCACCCCCGTCTGCGACGATCCCTCCCGTGGACTACCCGAACGATCAGGCCCCCGGTGCCCCCGTCCGCGCCGGCATTCCCGAGCACGGGCGCATTCCCAAGTACTACGCGGTGAAGGCGCGGATCGCCGCGCTGCTGGAGGAGCTGGGGGAGGGGGGTCTCATCCCCACCGAGCGGGACCTCGCCGAGCGGTACGACGTGGCGCGGGAGACCGTGCGGCAGGCCGTGCGGGAGCTGGTGCTGGAGGGGCGGCTGCGGCGTCAGGGCCGGGGCACGGTGGCCGCCGGGCCCAAGCTGGCCCAGCCGCTGTCCCTGGCCAGCTACACCGAGGGCGTGCGCCGGCAGGGGCGGACGCCCGGCCGTACCCTCGTCACCCTGGACCGGTTCCCGTGCCCGGAGGCGCTCGCCGCCGAGACCGGGCTCACCCGGGGCGAACCCGTCTGGCACCTGGAGCGCGTGCTGCTCGCCGACGACGAGCGGGTCGGCCTGGAGAGCACCTACGTCGCCGTCGCGCGGGTGCCCCGGCTGGACCGCGACTTCGACCCGGACTCGTCCTTCTACGGCTATCTCGCCGCCCAGGGCATCTCCTTCGGGGACGCCGACGAGCGGATCGAGACCGTGCTGGCCACGCCCCGCGAGGCCCTGCTCATCGGCACCCCGCCCGCCCTGCCCATGCTGCTGATCCACCGGGTGTCCCGGGACACCGGGGGCCGCCCGCTGGAGCGGGTGCGGTCGCTGTACCGGGGCGACCGGTTCTCCTTCACCGCCCATCTCACGGGCTGAATCGTCCGCGTACGGCCGGGAATCACCCCTCCCGGAACATCACGAAAACATAACGGGTCTAGCCCAGACTTGCGAGGTCGTTCACGCTCTCGTCGTCAGCCGGATGTCTCCGGTTCCCGGACAGCGAGGAGCGTTGCCGCCGTGAGAGTGACAGTTGTCGGAGCAGGCGTGGTGGGCACCATGCACGCCTGGCACGCAGTGGAACGCGGCCACCAGGTCGTACAGATAGAGCGCGAGGCCGAGGCGCGCGGCGCCTCGCTGCGCAACTTCGGGCAGATCTGGGTCAGCGGGCGCGCCGCCGGCGCGGAGCTGGAGGCCGCGCTGCGGGCGCGGGAGCTGTGGGAGGGGATCGGCGGCCGGGTCCCGGCGCTGGGGTTCCGGGCCAACGGCTCGCTGACCCCGGTCCGCGGGCCGCTGGAACTCGCCGTCGCCGAGGCCGCCGTGGCCCGCGCCGACGCCGCCGCCCGGGGCTACAAGCTGCTCACCCCGGCCGAGGCCCGCGCCCTCAACCCCGCCCTGCGCGGCGACTTCACCGCCGCCCTGTACTGCGAGCGGGACGCGGCCGTCGAGCCCCGCACCGCCCAGCTCGCCCTGCGCGCGGAGCTGCTGAAGTCCCCCGCCTACACGTTCCTGCCCGGCCGGGAGGTGCGCGAGGTGACCGGCCCCGGCACCGTGCGCGACGACCACGGGGACGTGCACCGGGCCGACGCCGTCGTGCTGTGCACCGGCGCCTGGCTCGGCGGCCTGGTCCGCGAACTGGCCGGGCCCGCACTGCCGGTGCGCCGGGTGCGGCTGCAGATGATGCAGACCGACCCGCTCGGCGAGCCGCTGACCACCTCGGTCGCCGACGCCGACAGCTTCCGCTACTACCCGGCCTACGCCTCCCCGGCGCTGGACGAGCTGAACGCCCGGCAGCCGCAGCCCGAGACCGCCGCCGCGCACCGGATGCAGCTGCTCATGGTGCAGCGCGCCGACGGCGGCCTGACCATCGGCGACACCCACGAGTACGAGCACCCCTTCGCCTTCGACACCGTGGAGGAGCCGTACGAGCACCTCACCGGTGTCGTGGAAGCGCTCCTCGACCGGCCGCTGCCGCGCGTCCGGCGCCGCTGGGCGGGCGTGTACGCGCAGTGCACCGAACCCGGCAAGGTCGTGCACCGCCAGCGGGTGCGCGACGGGGTGTGGCTGGTCACCGGGCCCGGCGGGCGCGGCATGACCTGCGCCCCCGCCATAGCCGAGACCACCGCGAACGAACTGGGCTGGTGAGCACCGACATGACCCCCGTCACCCCCGACATCCGGCTCGTCGTCCTCGACATGGCCGGCACGACCGTCGCCGACGGCGGCCTGGTCGAACGCGCCTTCGCCGCGGCCGCCGCCGAACTGGGCGTCGAGCCCGGCTCCCCCGAGCACGCCGGGCACCTGGCCTACGTCCGCGCCACCATGGGCGAGTCCAAGATCTCCGTCTTCCGGCACCTGTTCGGCGACGAGGACCGCGCCCGGCGCGCCAACACCGCCTTCGAGAAGGCGTACGGCGCCCTGGTCGACGACGGTCTGATCGCCCCGGTGCCGGGCGCCCGCGAGGCCATCGAGGAACTGGCCGCCGGCGGCCGCACCGTCGTGCTGACCACCGGCTTCGCCCGGGTCACCCAGGACGCCATCCTGGACGCCCTCGGCTGGCGCGGCCTGGTGCCGCTCACGCTGTGCCCGGCCGACGCCGGCGGGCGCGGCCGGCCGTACCCGGACATGGTGCTGGAGGCGTTCCTCCGGACCCGGGCCGCGCAGGACGTACGGCAGGTCGCCGTGGCCGGGGACACGTCGTACGACGTGCTCAGCGGCGTACGCGCCGGGGCCGGCCTGGTCGCCGGGGTGCGCACCGGCGCCCACGGCGACGCGGAGTTCACCGCCGCCGGCGCCACCCATGTCCTCGACTCCGTCGCCGGCCTGCCCGGTCTGCTCGCCGGAGCCCGCTGACATGAGCATCCGCTTCGACTCCGTCACGGTCGCCTACGACGGCCGGGTCGTCCTCGACTCCCTCGACCTGACCGTCGAGCCCGGCGAGGTCATGGCGCTCCTCGGGCCGTCCGGGTCCGGCAAGACCACCGCGCTGCGGGCGGTCGCCGGGTTCGTCCGGCCCGCGTCCGGGCGGGTGTACCTCGGCGGCGAGGACGTGACGGACCTCCCGCCGTACCGGCGCGGCATCGGCATGGTCGTGCAGAGCTACGCCCTCTTCCCGCACCTGCGCGTCGAGGACAACGTGGCCTTCGGGCTGAAGGCCCGCCGGACACCCCGGGCCGGGATACGGCAGCGGGTCGCCGAGGCGCTGGAGCTGACCGGCATGGCCGGCCACGCCCGCCGCTACCCGCGCGAGCTGTCCGGCGGGCAGCAGCAGCGCGTCGCCATCGCCCGCGCGCTCGCCATCCGGCCCCGCGTACTGCTCCTGGACGAACCGCTGTCCGCGCTGGACGCCCGACTGCGCTCCGGGATGCTCGCCGAACTGGCGCGGCTGCACCGCGAGCTGCCGGACGTGTCGATGCTGTACGTCACCCACGACCAGATCGAGGCGCTCACCCTGGCCGACCGGATCGCGGTGATGGACACGGCACGGCTGCGGGCGTGCGGGACCCCGCGGGAGCTGTACCGGGCGCCCGCCGACGAGTTCACCGCCTCCTTCGTGGGCGGCGCCAACCTGCTGCCGGTCACGGTGGCGGCCCGGGGCGTCGACTTCGCGGGGACCGGGCTGGAAGCCGACACCGGGGACGCGGCCGCGGGAGCGCGGGCCACGCTGTGCGTACGGCCGCATCTGGTCGGGCTGGGGGAGGGGCCCAACCGGATCAGCGGCACGGTCACCGACATCCAGTGGCGGGGCGCCACGCACCGGCTGTACGTGCGGGTCGCGGGCCACTCCGTCATGGCGGACGTGCGGGAGCTGAAGGACCCGCCGGCCCACGGCGACCCGGTGACCCTGCACTTCGCCCCCGAGGACGCGGTGCTGCTGCCGGCCGGGGTCTTGGCATGACCCGGCGCGTCCTGTGGGCCCTCCCCCCGGCCGCCCTGCTCGGCCTCTTCTTCCTCTACCCGCTCGCCCTCGTCGTCCGGCAGTCCCTGCGCCCCGACACCGGTGGCACCTCCCTGCGGCCGTACACCGACGTCTTCGCCTCCGGGGCGTTCCGGCACGCGCTGTGGACCACCGTGTGGCTGGCGCCCGCCGCCACCGCCGGCTGTCTGGTCCTCGGTTTCCTGCTGGCGCTGGTCATCGCCTTCGTACCGTTCCCGGGCGCGAAGGCGGTGGCGCGGTTCGTCGACGTGTACCTGTCCTTCCCGTCCTTCCTCATCACGCTGGCGCTGCTGTTCCTCTACGGCACCACCGGCATCCTCGGCTCCGTCCCGTTCCTCACCACCCCGTGGGGCGTGCTGCTGGCCGAGGTCACCTACTTCACTCCGTTCGTGATGCGCCCGCTGCTCGCCGCCTTCGCGCAGCTCGACACCGCCCTGCTGGAGGCGGCCGGTTCGCTGGGCGCGCGGGCGCCGCGCGTGGTCCGGCAGGTGATCCTGCCCGAGGCGCTGCCCGCGCTCGCGGCCGGCGGCAGCCTCGTCCTGGTGCTGTGCCTCAACGAGTTCGGGATCGTGCTGTTCACCGGCGCGAAGGGCGTCACCACCCTGCCGACGCTCGTCTACAGCAAGGCGATCCTGGAGTCCGACTACCCGGGCGCCTGCGCGGTCGCCGTCGTCAACGTCCTGATCTCCGTGGGCCTGTACGGCCTGTACCGGGTGGTGAGCCGTCGTGCTGGTGCATAGCCGCAAGGCCCGGTGGGCCGTGTGGGCCGTCTTCCTCGTCCTCTTCCTGCCGCTGTTCGCGCTGCCCCTCCTCGTCGTCCTGGGCGCCTCCTTCGCCACCCACTGGTCCGGCGCCCTGCCCTCGGGCCCGACCACCGCGCACTACCGTGCCGCCACCCGGGGCGAGTCCCTCCAGGCGCTCACCACCAGCCTGCTCACGGCCGCCGCCGCCAGCCTGCTCGCGCTGACCGCCGGCACCTGGGCCGCGCTGGCCGGAGCGGCCCTGCGCAAGCGCCACCGCCGGGTGCTGGACGCCCTGTTCGTGCTGCCGGTCGCGGTGCCGTCGGTGGTGGTCGGGCTGGCGGTGCTGGTGGCGTTCTCCCAGCCGCCGCTGCTGCTCAACGGCACCCGGTGGATCGTGATCACCGCGCACACCGTGCTGGTCACCGCCTTCGCCCACCAGTCGGTGTCGGCGGCCCTGACCCGCCTGGACCCGGCCTACGAGCAGGCCGCCGCCTCCCTCGGCGCCCGGCCGGCCACCGTCCTGCTGCGGGTGCGGCTGCCGCTGCTGCTGCCCTCGCTGACCGCCGCCGCCGGTCTGTGCTTCGCGCTCTCCATGGGCGAGCTGAGCGCCACGATGATGCTCTACCCGCCCGACTGGATCCCGCTGCCCGTCCTGGTCTACGCGGCCACCGACCGCGGCGCCCTGTTCACCGGCTCCGCCGTCGCCGTGGTCCTCATGGCCGCGACGCTGCTCGTCCTGTTCGCCGTCTCCCGGGTCCGCACCCGGGCGTCGTACCGCTGACCCACCCCCGGTCCTTCCCGCCACCACGCCAGGAGTCCGTCCCGCCATGCCCAGAACCCGTCCCGCGCTCGCCGTGGCCCTCGTCCTCCTCGCCGCTCCCGCGCTGTCCGCGTGCGGCGGCTCCTCCGCCGCCTCCGACGCGAAGGTCGTCACCGTCTACAGCGCCGACGGCCTCAAGGGCGAGAACGGCGACGGCTGGTACGACCAGGTCTTCGAGGACTTCGAGCGGCAGACCGGCATCAAGGTCGCCTACGTCGAGGGCGGCTCCGGCGAGATGGTGCAGCGCGCCGTCCGGGAGCGGAGCAACCCACAGGCCGACGTGCTGGTCACCCTGCCGCCGTTCATCCAGCAGGCCGCCGGCAAGGGCCTGCTCCAGAAGTACGTCCCCCGCGGCGCCGACCAGGTCGCCGGCGCCGACAAGGCCCCCGACGGCACCTGGACCTCGGTCGTCAACAACTACGTCGGGTTCGTCTACAACAAGAAGGAGCTGAAGCAGCCCCCGAAGACCTGGGACGACCTGCTCGGCCCCCGCTACGAGAACAAGCTCCAGTACTCCACGCCGGGCGTCGCCGGCGACGGAACGGCCGTACTGATCAAGGCGATCCACGACTTCGGCGGCAAGGACCGGGCCCTCGCCTACCTCAAGAGGCTCCAGGCCAACAACGTCGGCCCGTCCGCCTCCACCGGCAAACTGGCGCCCAAGGTGGACAAGGGCGAACTCCTCGTCGCCAACGGCGACGTGCAGATGAGCCACGCCCAGACCAAGACCATGCCGAACCTCGGCATCTGGTTCCCGGCCGGGCCCGGCGGCAGGCCCACCACCTTCGCCCTGCCCTACGCGGCCGGCCTGGTCACCAAGGCCCCGCACAGCGCGAACGGCAGGAAGCTGCTCGACTTCATGCTCGCCCGCAAGCAGCAGCAGGAGGCCGGTCCGGTCGGCGGCGGCTTCCCCGTCCGCCGGGATGTCGCGGCCGCCGGCGCGGGCGCCGCCGAGCTGACCCGGCTGATGGACGGCGTCGAGGTGTTCCAGCCCGACTGGGACGACATCGAGGAGAACCTCACGTCGTACGTCGAGGACTGGAAGTCCGCCACCGGCGGCTGAGCCGGCGGCGGTCCACCGGCCCGGCGGGTCCCGCCCCGCCGCCGCGGCCGGCCGCGCGACAACGCGCGCCCCAGGGGCAGCACCGCACGCACCGCACCGCCCCTGGCACCACCGGGGGCGGTGGCACGACCGCAGCGCTCCGCACGCCCGCCCTTCCCCGGAGGTCCTCCGTGCCCCTGTCCCGTCGTACCCTCCTGCTGTCCGCCGCCGCGGCGGCCGCGTCCGCCGGTCCGCTCGCCGCCGTCGCCCGCGCGGCCGCCCGCACCCCCAAGGTCCTGGTCATCGGCCTGGACGGCGCCCTGCTCGGCCGGATCAAGGAGGCCGACGCACCGAACCTGGACGCCCTGATGGCGGCCGGTCTCACCGCGCCCGGCAGCATCTACGCCAACCCGCTCGCCCCCACCCTCTCCGGGCCCGGCTGGTCGACCATCCTCACCGGGGTCTGGCCCGACAAGCACAACGTCAAGGACAACAGCTTCACCGGCTCCCGGTTCGACCGGTACCCGGACTTCCTCACCCGTATCGAGACGGCCAGGCCGGCCCTGTCCACGTACGCCGTCTCCTCCTGGGCGCCGCTCACCGACACCGTGTTCTCCGCGAAGGTCGACACCCGCGTCTCCACGCCCGGCGCCGAGTACGACACCGGCACCACCGCCCGCGCGGTCGCCCGGCTCCGCGACGCGAATCCGGACGCGGTCTTCGTCCACCTGGACAACATCGACCACGCCGGCCACACCTACGGCGCCGCCTCCCCGCAGTACCTGGACGCCATCCACGGCGCCGACGCGCAGGTCGGGCAGCTCGTGGCCGCCGTACGGGCCCGGCCCGGGTACGCCGCCGAGGACTGGCTGATCATGGTCACCGCCGACCACGGCCACACCGACGCCGGCGGCCACGGCGGCTCCACCCTCCAGGAACGGGGGACCTTCCTCATCGCCACCGGTACGGCGCTCGCGCCCGGATCGGTGCGCCACGACGTGAAGATGCCGGACGTCGCCGCCTCCGCCCTCGCCCACCTCGGCATCCCGCTCGACCCCGCCTGGGACCTGGACGGCCGCCCGGTCCAGCGGCCCGCGCCCGACGACTTCGACGCCCTGCGCGGCTCCCTGGGCACCCGCGTGGACGAGACGGGCATCCCGGCGGCCACCGTGGGCTTCACCCACACCCCGCCGCCCGGCTGGTCCGTCGACAACTCCGCGATGGGCGGCGGCGGGGTCACCGAGTGGCGCGGCTGGACCTTCACCACGGACGAGTTCTGGACCCAGGCCCAGCGCGACCAGAACCGCGAGGGCAACATCCGGGCCCGGAACGTCTTCGCGGTGGCCGACGGCGACGAGTGGAGCGACAAGGCGGTCACCGGCACCTTCGACTCCACCCTGGTCAGCCCCGCCTACCCGGTCACCGGCGGCGGCCCGGCCGTCCTGACGTACACCACCTACTACCGGCACGAGGCCCCGCAGAAGGGCGAGGTCCTCGTCTCCTACGACGGCGGCACCCCGGTCACCGTGCGCACGTACACCGCCGACGTGCCCTCGCGCACCGAGACCGTCGCCCTCCAGGTGCCGGCGGGCGCGAGCAGCGCCCGGGTCCGCTTCCGGTACACCGGCGGCAACAACTGGTACTGGGTGATCGACGGGGTCGGGATCGAGCGGGCTTGACTAGGGTGGGGGCGTCGGTACGCCGTGGTTCCGGCGCCCCCGTTCCCGACCGCTGACACGCCAGGAGACGCAACACATGGCAGACCGCAAGCCCATCGAGTCGTGGCTCACCGACATGGACGGCGTCCTGATCCACGAGGGCGTGCCCATCCCCGGCGCCGACGCCTTCTTGAAGAAGCTGCGCGAGTCCGGCCGGCCCTTCCTGGTGCTCACCAACAACTCCATCTACACCGCCCGCGACCTGCACGCCCGGCTGCGCCGGATGGGCCTGGACGTGCCGGTGGAGAACATCTGGACCTCGGCCCTGGCCACCGCCCAGTTCCTGAACGACCAGCGGCCCGGCGGCAGCGCCTACGTCATCGGCGAGGCCGGCCTGACCACCGCGCTGCACGACATCGGCTACATCCTCACCGACCACGAGCCCGACTTCGTGATCCTCGGCGAGACCCGCACCTACTCCTTCGAGGCCCTGACCAAGGCCGTCCGGCTGATCAACAACGGGGCCCGGTTCATCGCCACCAACCCCGACAACGTCGGCCCCTCCACCGAGGGCGACCTGCCCGCCACCGGCTCGGTCGCCGCGCTGATCACCGCCGCCACCGGCAAGAAGCCGTACTTCGTGGGCAAGCCCAACCCGCTGATGATGCGGGCCGGACTGAACGCGATCGGCGCGCACTCCGAGTCCTCGGCGATGATCGGCGACCGGATGGACACCGACGTCCTCGCGGGCCTGGAGGCCGGGATGCGCACCTTCCTGGTGCTGACCGGCGTCACCCGGCCCGCGGACGTCGACCGCTACCCCTTCCGCCCGTCCCGGGTCGTCGACTCCATCGCGGACCTGGTCGACCTGGTCTGAGCGCGGTCGGCCGGCGGAACCGGCCTCACCCGATCGGAGCACCGGGCGCCTCCCGAGGATGCGGGGGCGCCCGGTGCGGGGGAGCCTCCTGGTAACTGGAGGTTCACGATGGGCTCAGCACGCCTCACTGTCCGCACCGCACTGTTCGCCGCCGCGCTCACCGCGGCCGCTCCCGCGGCCCACGCGGCGGACGACGGCGCGGTCGCCGTGACCCCGGCCTCCCCGGCGCCGGGCGCCGACATCACGCTGACGGCCGGCGGCTGCGCCGGCGACCAGGGCACCGCCGTCTCGGCCGCCTTCGTCTCCGACGCCCGGCTGACCGGCACCCCGGGCGCGCTGAGCGGGCAGACCCGCGTCCGGTCCGGCCTTCCGCCGGGCGCCTACCCCGTGAAGGTGACCTGCGCCGGCCGCATGCTCACCGGCAGCCTCACGGTGGGCGGCCCGGCGGGCGCCAGGATCGCGGCGCCCGCCGGCCCGCCCACCGCGCCCGCCTCGCCGGTCGCCCCGGTGCCCGCGGGCGGCGGCGGCAGCGCGCACTTCGCCACCGTGGCCACCGGCGGCTCCGGGCCCGCCACCGGCCAGGCGGTGACCGGACTGGCACTCGCCGGGATCGCCGCGGTCGCGGTCGGGCTGCGCGCCCGCCGGAGCCGCGGGACCCGCTGACCGCCCGTGTCCGACGACGACCGGGAGCGCGGCGCCGGCTCCGGGCGGCTGGCCGCCGGCCTGGTCTGGACGCTGCTGCTGTGCGGGCTGTGGCTGTGGGGACGGGCCGCCACCGACGTGCCGCCGAGCGGGGACGGCCCCGCCACGGGTGACGTCTTCGCCGTGGGCCGCGCCGCCGACGGCACCCGGCTGCCGCGCGCGGTACGGCCGCTGTCCGGCGCGGTGCCCCAGCGCGTGGACATCCCGGCCCTGGGCGTCCAGGCCCCGGTGGTGGCCCGCGGCCTGGACGCCCACGGCGCCGTCGACCCGCCGCCCTACGACCAGCCGGGCGTGGTCGGCTGGTACGGCGCCGGTCCCCTGCCCGGCGCCGCCGGACCGGCGCTGCTGGTGGGCCACGTCGACACCGCGACCCGGCCCGCGGTGTTCCACCGGCTCGGCAGCCTCAGGCCCGGCCGGCGGGTCCGGGTGTTCCGCGCGGACGGCAAGGTCGCCGAGTTCACCGTGGACGACGTCCGCGTCCTGCCCCGCGAGGGCTTCGACGCCCACCAGGCGTACGGTCCCCGGGAGCCGGGCCGCGCCGAACTCCGCCTGATCACCTGCGGCGGCACCTTCGACCGCGCGAGCCGCAGCTACACCGCGAACGTGGTCGTCTCCGCGTACCTCACGGGCCTGACGGGAACGGCGGGACCGGCGGGACCGGCGGGATGAGCGGACCCGGTCAGCGGTCGGCGGCGGCCACCCGGGACAGCCGGGCGCGGAGGTGGCCGAAGTGGTCCCGGATGGCCCGCTCCGCCCGCAGCGAGTCCCCGGAACGCACCGCGTCCAGGATCTCCCGGTGCTGGCGGCAGGTGACCCGCGGATCCTGCGGCGCGGCCACCAGATCCCGCTGCACCCGGTGGAAGGCGTCCCAGAACGCCTCCAGCACCTCGCCCAGCAGCACGTTGTCCAGTCCCCGGTAGAGCGTGGCGTGGAAGGCGCGGTCGGTCGCGGCGAGCCCGGTGCCCTCGGCGGCCTCCCGCTCCATCCGCTCCACCAGCGCCTCCAGCTCCACCAGGTCCGCCTGCGGCAGCCGCCCGGCCAGCCGGGACACCAGCCCGGTCTCCACGGCCTCGCGCAGCTCCAGCAACTGGAGCAGGGAGTCCTCGCCGCGGTAGTGGCCGGCGACGGTCCGGAAGGCCAGCCCCTCGATCATCGGCGCGAACGACATCGAGCCGACGTACGTCCCGAACCCGTGCCGGATCTCCACGATGCCCATCGCCTGGAGCGCCTTCAGGGCCTCGCGCACCGAGTTCCGGCTGGCCCCGAGGAGCCGCATCAGCTCCGGTTCGGTGGGCAGCGGGGCCCCCGAGGGCAGCCGCTCGTCCACGATCAGTCTCTTGATCCGCTCCTGAAGGTCCCGGGCTGCCATGGCCAGAGCGTAACCGGCCGTTCGGGACTCCGGGCAGACGAAAAGCCCCCCGCTCGCGCGAGGGGCTTCTCCGTCGGTGCGCCGCCAGGGACTCGAACCCCGGACCCGCTGATTAAGAGTCAGCTGCTCTAACCAACTGAGCTAGCGGCGCCTGCTGACAGGGGAAACTCTACCCGAACCCCAGGGGTGCTCCGCACCACCTCCGGGCAGGTCCGTCCGGCGTCCGGGGGGCCCGCGTACATCATTCGGACCGTCAGAATGCGCGTTCCGAACGCGGTTGGGAAACTGATCAACGTGCACCCTCGCGGACACGTCCCCCCGAATGTGAGGCAGATCGCATGACCGCTCCGATGTTCGAGGAAATCGATCCCGCGAGCGACTGCGACTGTCCCGGCTGCCGCCGCACCCGGCGGACGCCCCCTCCGGCCCGGCCCGGCCGCGGCCACCCGGCGGCCCGGTCGGTGGTGGTCGTGGCCGCCGCCTCCGCCGCCCTCGGCGCGGCCCCGGCGGCCGCGGCCGCCGCCCCCGGCCACGCCCCGCACCGCGAGGCCCGGCCCGGCGACGGCGTGCCCGCCACCCCGCAGGGCCCCAGGGCCCCGCTGCACGGCCCGGCGGGCAGCCCCGCGAAGTCCCCGGCCGTCCCGACCCCCGCCACCACCCGCACCGAGATCATCAACCGGGCCAAGACCTGGGTCGCCGCCAAGGTGCCGTACAGCATGTACGCCTTCTGGTCCGACGGTTACCGGCAGGACTGCTCGGGCTATGTCTCCATGGCCTGGGGCCTGCCCGGCAACGAGTGGACGGGCAGCCTCGGCTCGTTCGGCGTGAAGATCACCAAGGCGGAGCTGCAACCCGGGGACATCCTGCTATACCACAACCCCGACAACCCCGAGAAGGGCTCGCACGTGGTGATCTTCGGCGGCTGGACGGACCACACGCACACCTCCTACACGGCCTACGAGCAGACACCCCCGCACGCCCGGCGCCAGTCCACCCCGTACCCCTACTGGAACAACACCGGCAAGTACGTCCCCTACCGCTACAAGGGCCTGCCCAAGGGCGCGGCCGGCTCCCGGGCGGCCCGGCCGGACCAGGGCGCGGCCGGCGCGGACGGACGGCCCGCCTCGCACGGGGTGCCCGGCTATCCCGGCCGGCACCACTTCCGGCCGGGCGCCGCCGGCGACCACGTCACCCGGCTCGGCGCCCAGCTGGTGCGCAAGGGCTTCGGCCGGTTCTACCCGCTGGGCCCGGGCCCGCGCTGGGGCGACGCGGACCGGCGGGCCGTCGAGGCGTTCCAGCGCACCCAGGGCTGGCGGGGCGGCGCGGCGGACGGCTATCCGGGGCCGGAGACCTGGCGCCGGCTGTTCGCCTGACCGGTCCGGCCGCCGCCCCGGCCGGCCCCGGCACCTTCCCGCACATCCCACCCCCCTTTCATGACGCGTCTGGCGCGGAGGCTGGAGCACGCATGAGTACGACCACATCCCACACGCCGTCCGGTGCCGAGGGGCAGTCGGACGGTTCCGGGGCCGGTCCCGGAGTCCGGCCGGCCCGTCTGATCCAGAACGAGGCGACCACCGAGATCCCCGTCCACCTGCTCTTCCGGGACGATCCCGACCCGGTGGCGATGCCGCTGAGACCGGCCGTGGTGGCCCGCCGGCAGGGCACCGGAGAGCAGCCCCGGCTGCGCCGCCCGGCGGCGGTGCGCAGACGGCCGCTGCCCCGGGCCGACCCGGAGCTGGCGGAACGCCCGGCGCGGGTGCTGCCGGGAGCGGCCGGGCTGCTCGCCGGGGCGTGCGGGCTCACCGGCTGCGCGGCCACCACCTGGTGGGCGGGGCTGCTGCCGGCCGGGGCGCTGGGACTGCCGGCGTACGCGGGCGCGGGCCTGGGACCGGCGCAGTGGGCCGCGTACGCCGGGGCCGGGCTGCTCGGGGCGTTCGGCCTCGGCGGACTGACCCGGGGGCTGACCGGGCGGGCCTGGGTGCTGGGCCTGTTCGGGCGGTACCGCGGCACGGTCCGGCGCACCGGGCTGCTGTGGGTGAACCCGCTGGTGCCGCGCCGCCGGGTGGACGTGCGGCTGCGGCACTGGCGCAGCGAGACCATGCCGGCCGCCGATCCCGACGGGCTGGCGCTGCGGGTGGTGGTGCTGGTGGTGTGGCGGGTGCGGGACACCGCGCGGGCGCTGCTCGGCGTCGACGACCACGAGACGTATCTGCGCGAGTGCGTGGAGGCGGCGCTGGCCCGGGTGCCGGTGGAGCCGGCGGGCGGGACGCGGGGCGGGACGACGGCGGCCGGGGACGCGCTGACCCGGCTGGTGGCGGAGGAGACGGCGCCGGTCGGCGTGGAGGTGTTCTCGGTGCAGCCGGTCCGGGTGGAGTACGCCCCGGAGGTGGCCGCCGCCGTGCACCGGCGCCGGATCGCCGCGCTGGACGCCCGGCAGCGGGCCAGCATGCTCGGCTCGGTGGTGGACTCGGTGGAGGACACGGTGACCCGGCTGACCGTGCGGGGGCTGGTCGAACTGGACGACTACGAACGCAAGGTGCTGGTCCGCGATCTCACGGTGGCGTTCTGCTCGGGGCGCGGGGAGCCGGTGTAGGGAGGGTGCGCGGCAGCCTCACTTTTGGTATGGACATGTTCATCTAGCGGCCATAATCTGTGGCTTGGTCTAGACCTACCGGCACGGCTCACCGAACTCCTCACCTCCTCCAGGAGCGGCAGCATGCGCACCAAGACCAAGTTGTCCGCGGTCGTCCTCGGCGCGGTCACCGCCGGAGCCTTCGCGCTCTCCACCGGCGGCGCCAGCGGCCACGGCTACACCGACCTCCCCATCAGCAGGCAGAAGCTCTGCCAGAACGGCACCGTGGCGAACTGCGGCCAGATCCAGTGGGAGCCGCAGAGCGTCGAGGGCCCCAAGGGCTTCCCGGCCGGCGGTCCCGCCGACGGCCAGATCTGCAACGCCGGGCTGGGGCAGTTCGCCCCGCTCAGCGCGCCGAAGACGCCGTCCGGCACGGACTGGCCCACCACCAGGGTGACCGGCGGCCAGTCGTACACGTTCCGCTGGCAGTTCACCGCCATGCACGCCACGACGGACTTCAGGTACTACATCACCAAGCAGGGCTGGAACCAGAACCACAACCTGTCCCGCTCGGACCTCAACCTCACGCCGTTCCTGACGGTGCCCTACAACGGCCAGCGCCCGCCGTCCACGCTCAGCCACAGCGGCACCCTGCCGTCCGGTCTGAGCGGGCACCACGTCATCGTCTCGGTGTGGACGGTCGCCGACACGGGCAACGCGTTCTACGCCTGCTCGGACGTCACCTTCTGACCGGTACGCCGAAGGGCCCCTCGCATCGGCGAGGGGCCCTTCGATCACGTGCGCCGCCAGGGACTCGAACCCCGGACCCGCTGATTAAGAGTCAGCTGCTCTAACCAACTGAGCTAGCGGCGCATGACTCCCGCCGACCGCGGATTTCCTGCTCCCGCGGCTGGCGACGAAGAAAATACTACCCGGTCCCGAGGGGTGCTCGTGACCGCCCCGGACGGCCCCGGACAGGTCTAGAGCGTCAGTGAGAGCAGCACCGGCGCCGCGTGCCGGTTCAGGGTGTCCGCGGCCCGCTTCAGCCGGTGCGCGTGCGCCACCGGCAGGGACAGGGCCAGACAGCCGGCCGAGGAGCCCGCGGTGAGCGGCACGGCCGCGCAGACCGTGCCGACCGCGTACTCCTGGAGGTCGAGCACCGGCACCGACGGCGGCTGGCACTCCAGCCGGGACAGCAGCAGCTTGTCGCTGGTGATGGTGCGCGAGGTGAGCCGGGCCATCCGGTACCGGGCGAGATGGTCGCGCCGGGCCTCGTGGTCCAGCTGGGTCAGCAGGCTCTTGCCGAGGGCGGTGGCGTGGGCGGAGCAGCGGAAGTCCACCCACTCGTTGACCGCCGGGGTGGCCGGCCCGGCCGCGTACTGGGTGACCCGGACCTCGCCGTCGACGTACCGGCTCAGGTAGACGGCCGCGCCGACCGCGTCGCGCAGCCGGTCCAGGAGGTGCTGGAGCTGGTCGCGCAGGGCCCGCTCCCGGTCGTGCGCCGAGGTGAGCCGGCGCAGGGTGGCGCCGGTGACGTAGGCGGCCTCGTCGACCTGCTCGACGTAGCCCTCCCGGCGCAGCATCCGCAGCAGGCCGGCGAGCCGCTCGGGGCCCAGGCCGGTGCGGCGGGCCAGCTCGGTCACGGTGGCGCCGGCGGGGTGCCTGGCCACGGTCTCCAGCACGCGCAGGGCGTCCTGGGCGGAGTCGTACGGGGCGGTCGGCTCGATCCTCATTCGGTCCCCCTGGGCCGCGATCCGGTCGGCGGATCGTGCCCACGATAGCCGGGAAGGGGCGGCCGGGGAGAGGGGGTCGGCGCGATCCCGTCCTGCCCACCGGGACGGAGATCTTTGGGCATATGCCGCCAGCATGGGCCGGCATCGAACCCTGGCCGGCCCGCGCCCAGGGGACCTCACTGACGAACTCCCGGGACCGTCGCCGCGTGCGTGCGCGGCCGGGCCGGGCTCAGTGGCCGGGCACGTACCCGCGCGTCTTGTCGACCACGTTCGGCAGTGACCTGCCCGCCGCCCAGCGGTCGTACAACTCCACGAACTGCGCGGCCAGTTCGTCCCGCAGGCCGACCGTGCCACCGCTCATGTGCGGGGACACCAGCAGCCCCGGCAGCTCCCACAGCGGACTGTCCGGCGGCAGCGGTTCGGCCGCGAACACATCGAGCGCGGCGCCCGCGATCCAGCGCCGGGACAGGGCGTGGACGAGGGCGTCCTCGTCGACCAGGGCGCCCCGGCCGACGTTCACGAAGAACGCCGACGGCTGCATCACGTTGAACCGGTGCGTGTCGAACATGCGGTACGTCCGCTCGGTCAGCGGCGCCGCGGAGATCACCCAGTCCGCTCGGGAGAGCAGCCGGTCCAGGTCGTCCGGGCCGTGCACACCGGTCCGCGGCACCCGTCCGACCAGCGCCGTCGTCATCCCCAGGGCCTTCAGCGTGCGCGTGACGGCCCGGCCGACCGGGCCCGAGCCGACCACGCACGCGTAGGTGCCCGCCACCGGCCGGGTCTCCCGGGGCCGCCAGCTCCGCTCCCGCTGCGCCGCGAGGGTGCGCGGCAGGTCCTTGGCGGCGGCCAGCACCAGCGCCGCCACGTACTCGGCGACCGGCTGCTCGAAGATCCCGCGCGCGGTGGTCACCACCGTGTCCGACGCGACCAGTTCCGGACACAGCAGATGGTCCACGCCCGTGCTCGCCGTGTGCACCCAGCGCGGCCGGGGACCGCCGCCGGGCCACGCCTCGCGCACGGCCTGGGAGGCGACGTCCCACACCAGCAGCACGTCCGCGCCGGGCAGCCGCTCCGCCAGGTGCGCCGCGTCCGTGCGCACGATCCGGGCGCGTCCGGTGAGGCGGCCGAGCCGGGGCGGCGGGTCGGCGTCGAGGACCACGACGGTGGGGTGCGGCGGCGTCATGCGGGGCGGCTCCCGGCGTCCGGCCTGAACGGATGGTGCGCGGGCTGTGCGCGGTGGGCGCGCGGAGCACGCGTGGGGCGCGCGTGGCCGGACCACGCTCGCACCCGCGCCCACCCCCGTCAACCAGGCCGTACGGCGGGTACGGGGTTCTCGGCCAACCGGGGCACCGGGCCCGGCAGCACCCGGGTGCGCGGGTTCTCGGCCAGCCGGGACCCGCGGGTTCTCGGCCAACCGGGGCACCGGGTGGGCGGCGCCGCGCGGGCTGGGTACCCGGAACGCCGGGCCGTCCCCGGGCGCCGCCGGACGGCGCTGCCCGGAACCCGGCCCGCACCGCCGGAAGCGACAGCAGGAAGGCTGGACATGACCGCACTCGGATTCCTCTATCCGGGCCACTTCGCCGAGGACGACTATCCGCGCATCGAGCAGCTCCTGGGCAGCGACATCCGGGTGGACCTGAGCCACACCGACCTCGGCGAGGACGCGTACGGCCCGTCGGCGCCGAGCGGGCCGGGCTCCGCCGAACGGCTCGCCGAGGAGGTGGCGGGGCTGCGGCTGGCCGGGGCCGAGACGCTGGTGTGGGCGTGCACCAGCGGCGGCTTCGCGCACGGCTGGGACGGCGCCCAGGACCAGGTGCGGACCCTGGCCCGGCTGGCCGGGATGCCGGCCTCCTCGACCTCGTTCGCCTTCGTGCACGCGGCCCGGGAGATCGGCGCCCGCCGGGTCGCGGTCGGCGCGCCCTACCCGGAGGACCTCGCCGCGCTGTTCGCGGACTTCCTGCGGGCCGGCGGCCTGGAGGTGACCGGGGTGCGGGCCTCCGGGCACGTCACCGCGGCGGAGGTCGGCACCTGGGACGAGGAGGACGTGCTCACCCTGGCCCGCGCGGCGGACACCGCGGACGCCGAGGCCGTGCTGCTGCCGCACACCGCCCTGCACACGGCCGCGCACCTCGGGCTGCTGGAGAAGGCCCTGTCCAAGCCGGTGCTCACCGCCAGCCAGGTCACGGTCTGGGAGGGCCTGCGGCTGGCGGACCGCCGGGTGAACGCGCCGGCCCTGGGCGCCTTGTTCACCCGGGAGCCGCTGGTGCAGGGATAGAGCCGCCGCCTCCTCACCCCGGGACCTCGCCGCCTCCTCACCCGGGGCCTCGCCGCCTCCTCACCCGGGGCCTCGCCGCCTCCTCACCCGGGGCCTCGCCGCCTCCTCACCCGGGGCCTCCCCGCCTCCTCACCCGGGGCCTCTTGCGCGGGCGCGGGACAATGGACGGTGGCCCACCCGAAGGCGGTGCCCGTGAACCGGTACGAGGAGGAGACCAGACATGGCGGAGCCCACGCCGCGTCACCACGAACCGCGGCTACGCCCCGCGCCCCTGCTCTTCGAGCCCGCGGAGGCGGCCGCCGATCCCGAGCACTTCTTCGACCTGGAGTCGATCGAGGATCCGCGGGAGCTGCTGGCCCGGGCGACGGAGCTGGCCCAGGCCTTCCGCGCGGCCGCCGACCGGGCCGTGGAGTTCCAGGCCGTCGCGGCGGCCCAGCTCGCCGACCCGCGCCGGTTCGACCGGCTGACCCCGGCGGACATCGCCGAGCGCGCGGAGTGGACCGAGGACTACGCGAAGAAGATGGTCGAGTTCGGCCGGGACCTGATGCGCGGCGACGGCGACGACCGCACCCCGGCCGACCTGCGGTAGCGGCCCGGAGCCCGGGCCGCGGTGCCGCTCCGGGCCCCCGGCGGCCGGTCAGGCCCCCGCTCCGGCGGTGGCCGAGTCGTCCGGCATATGCCAGGCGGGCAAGATACTCCACCCGAGTCGCCTCTGTCCCCGTTTTCGGCAACTCAGGAGAACCGGATGCTCACGCACGGTAGACATGGGTGTCATGACCAGCGCCCCGAACGTCCTCCGTGCCGGCTCCGACGGCGTCGCCTGGCTCGCCTCGGCGGCCAGCCACCCGCGCAGCACCCTCGCCCTGTGGCGGGAGCGCCCGGACGCCCCCGTGGTGCTGCCCTGCGGCACCGTCTTCGACGTGGTGAGCGCCCCGGTGCCGTTCGGGCGCCGCATGCTGGAGCGGCTGTGGAGCGAGGGCGCGGCGGTGGGCCCGGTCGCGGTGTTCCGGGGCCGGACGCTGCTTCTTCGCCGCCCCCGGCACGGCCCAGCGGCTGCCCTCGCTGCTGGCCTGGGAGGACCGGGGCTCCCGGCGGGCGCGGGCGGTGCCACCGCTGCTGTGCCACGGCCCGGGCGACGCGGTGACCGTCCCGTCCCCGGCCGCCCCGACCGGCGACGACGCGCCCGGCGCCGCCCGCTGGCTGATCGCCCCGGACAGCCGGAATCCCCGGCTGCCCGGTCCCGAGGTGCTGCTCTGGGCGGCCGTGGGCGCGGCCCGGTCCGCCGTGCGGAGGTCGATTTCTCCCCCCGCCGACCAGGATGCTAAGGTCTACGACGTCAGCAGGCGCCGCTAGCTCAGTTGGTTAGAGCAGCTGACTCTTAATCAGCGGGTCCGGGGTTCGAGTCCCTGGCGGCGCACGCGAAGGAAACGGCGGGTCCGGTTCGAAAGAATCCGGCCCGTCGTTTTCGTATACGCCCGCCGCCCCGCTCGGCCCCGCGTCAGCCGTCCCGCTCAGTCCCCCACGCCCGGTGTGATCGACACCGTCCACGCCCCCGAGGCCGTCCTGTCCTCCACCGCCACCCGCACGTCCTCCCCGGGCACGGTGAAGCTCTCGCCGAGGAAGACCGGCGCGTCGGCGAGGGGCGGATAGACCGAGTTCTCCCAGCAGGCCTCGGTGCGCGGGTGGGCGTCCACCACCCGGACCGGGCCGTCGCCGGACGGGGCGCCGCCGCGCACCCGGTACACCAGGATGCCCTGGCGGCAGACCGCGCGGTCGGCGCCGGCCGCGCCGCGCGCCTCGAAGGCGAGGGCGCTGTCCGGGCCCGTGCGCACCACGGCCAGCTTCACGCCGTGGCCGAGCCCGAAGGCGGGCGCGCCGGCCGTGTCCCGCACCGGGACGCCCGGCCCGGCCGCCAGGGGCTCCAGGGTGAGGCGGGCCGGCGTGGCGCCGCGCACGCACACCACCTGCCGCGGATCCAGCCAGCCCAGTCTCCACTTGTGCCAGGCCAACAGATCAGGCGCCAGACCGAACTGGCTGCCCATCAGGTCCCAGTCGCCGACATGGGTGTCCCAGTCGCCCTTGCCGTCGGCCGGGCGGTGGTAGAGGTCGGGCAGGTCGAAGACATGGCCGGTCTCGTGGGCGAGAACCAGCCGGTCCGGTGGATGGTGCTCGAACACGGTGACCACCCGGCGGATGCCGGTGCCGTCCGCCCGCAGGGGCGTGTCCAGGTTGACGACTTTCGTGGCGTCGGAGTCGACACCGGGCGCGTCCGGGTCGGCGACGAGGTAGACCACCTGGTAGCGGGAGAAGTCGACCTCCTTGTCGGCCACGGCGAACGCGTCCCGCAGGTAGGCGGCCCGGTCCTCGGCGTTCCAGTCCCGCCGCATGGCGTACGCCGTCGACGGGCGCGGCATGCGCAGCCAGCGCCCGAGCGGATGCGGGCGGAGGGTGAACCTGCCGTAGGACGACTGTTCGTAGAAGCGGCTGGTGGCGGGGAAGTGGTCGGCCGTCAGCTGGGCCGGGGTGGTGCGCGGGGCGGCGTCCGGGAAGGACAGGAAGACCAGGACGGCGTCGAGCGCGCCGGCCGGGTGCGGATAGGCGGGGCTCCAGGTGTCCACGCCCTCCGAGTGGTGGGCCTCGGTGCGGTGCAGGGCACAGGGCTCCGGCGAGAAGGGCCCGGCGGCCGAGGGGCCGGTGAGGATCGAGGTCGCGGCGAGCGCCGACATCGTGGTGAACACGGCGGCGGTGCTGCGCAGCTTGGGCACGGACATGACCTCCGGATGCGGTTCGCGGGACCCGCACCCAGATTGCTGGTATTCATTGGTTTATGCCCTGTTTGTCTGCACCGGAAGAGTGAGCGCGCCCCCGCCGGGCGCCGGCGCACCCCGGCTCTCGACCTCCCGAAACATTCACGGAACGTCACAACTGGTCGGCAGGCCGAAGAACCCGTCCAGGTGCGGGCAGAAACGATCTGTCAGAACCGGTGCCCGGTCCGGGACACTGGAGAGTGGCTGGAAGGGCCCGGGGCCAGCCTCTATGATCGGCACACTTTCCGGCACGGACTTCAGATCGAGTGCACGCGGGAGCGAGCGGTGAGCGGAACGTCCGAAGGGCCGACGCCCGCGGCAGACCTCGACCGGTCAGCCGTCACAGAAAGTCACCACACCACCTATCATCGTGTCTTCGCGAACGCCCCGCTCGCCATGGCGGTCGTGGGCCCCGAGGGCTGTGTCGTCACGGCCAACAGCGCCCTCGGCGAACTGCTCGGCATCGACCCGGACACCCTCGTCGGGCGGGTCGCCGCCGACCTGGTCGACCTGGGCTCGGACCCGCGCAGCCGGCACGCCTACCACGAGGTGCTGCGCGGCCGGCGGGCCCGGCTGCGCTGCACCCGCCGGATCAAGCACCCCGCGGGGCACTCGGTGTGGGCGCAGGTCACCATCGCCCCGCTGAGCGGCGACGACCCCGGCGTCCTGCTGTCCGTCACCGACATCAGCGCCCGCCGCGAACTCCAGGCCCGGCTGCGGCATTTGCAGATGCACGACCCGGTGACCCGGCTGCCCAACCGCACCCTGTTCTTCGAGCGGCTCACGGCCGCGCTGGAGGCGGAGTCGTACGAGGAGAGCGGCACCGGCCGGATCGGCCTGTGCTACCTGGACCTGGACGGCTTCAAGGCCGTCAACGACACCCTCGGCCACCGGATCGGCGACCGGCTCCTGGCGGCCGTGGCCGAACGCCTGACCAGGGTCGCCGACGAGGCCGGGTACGCCCGGGCCGCCACACCCCTGGTGGCCCGGCTCGGCGGCGACGAGTTCGCGCTGCTGGTGGAGGACTCCACCGGCACCGAACAGCTCGCCGACCTCGCCGAGTCCGCGCTGAAGGCACTCCAGGAACCGTTCGACCTGGCCGGCCGCCGACTGTCGCTGACCGCCTCGATCGGAGTCGTCGAACGGCACGCGGCGGGCACCACCGCCACCGGTCTGATGCAGGCCGCCGATACGACGCTGTACTGGGCGAAGGCCGACGGCAAGGGCCGCTGGACCCTGTTCGACCCCGAGCGCAACGCCCACCGCATGACCCGCCAGGCGCTGTCCTCCACGCTGCGCCCCGCCATCGACCGCGGGGAGTTCGCCCTCGAATACCAGCCGCTGGTGGCCATGGAGGACGGCCGGCTCAACGGCGTCGAGGCGCTGATCCGCTGGCACCACCCGCAGTTCGGCACGCTCACGCCGAATCGGTTCATCGGACTGGCCGAGGAGGACGGCTCGATCGTGCCGCTGGGCCGCTGGGCGCTGGTCACCGCCTGCAGGCAGGCCCGCCGCTGGCAGCTCGACCGGCCCGGCGAGCCGCCCATCTTCGTCAGCGTCAACGTGGCCGTACGGCAGGTGTGGGACTCCGACCTGGTGGCCGACGTCGCCGAGACCCTCGCCGAGACCGGGCTCGCCCCGCACCTGCTCCAGCTGGAGCTGACCGAGTCCGCGGTGATGGGCTCCGCGGGCCGCCCCATCCAGGCTCTCCAGGCGCTCAGCGACATGGGCGTGCGGATCGCCATCGACGACTTCGGCACCGGCTACTCGAACCTCGCCTACCTCAGCCGCCTGCCGGTCTCCACGCTGAAACTGGACGGCTCCTTCGTGCGCGGCTTCCAGTACGAGGAGACCGCCAAGGGAGCCGTGCCGAACCCCGCCGACGAGGTCATCGTGGAGGCGATGATCCAGCTCGCCCACCGGCTGGGCCTGACCGTCACCGCGGAGTGCGTGGAGACCGCCGCGCAGGCCACCCGGCTGCGCCGGATCGGCTGCGACACCGGACAGGGCTGGCTCTACTCCCGTCCGGTGCCGCCGGACCGCATCTCCGAGCTGCTGGGGACGCGGACCTACGCGGTCGGCAATCCGTAGGCGTCCGCGATCAGTTCGTAGGAGCGCAGCCGGGTCTCGCCGCGGTGCGCGTGCGAGGTGAGCATCAGCTCGTCGGCCCCGGTGCGCTTCTGCAGCTCGTCCAGGCCGGCGCGGACCTCGTCGACCGTGCCGTGCACGATGTTCGCCGTCCAGCTGGTGGCGAACTCCTCCTCCATCGGGCTGAACTCGTACCGCTCGGCCTCGTCCGGGTCGGGGAACAGCCCCGGCCGGCCGGTGCGCAGCCGGATCATGTTCAGCGCCAGCGCCCGGGCCTGCCGGCGGGCCTCCCGCTCGTCGTCCGTGGCGAGCGCGTTGACGCCGATGAGGGCGTACGGCTCGGACAGGACGGCGGAGGGCCGGAACGTCTGCCGGTACAGGTCCAGGGCCGGGAGGGTGTTCTGCGCGGAGAAGTGGTGCGCGAAGGCGAACGGCAGACCGAGCAGACCGGCCAGCCGGGCGCTGAAGCCGGAGGAGCCGAGCAGCCAGACGGACGGGCGGTGCGGGGACTGCACGCCGCCGGGCGAGGTGCCCTGCACGGGACCCGGGATCGCGTGGATCCGCCGGTACGGATGCCCGTCCGGGAAGTCGTCGTCCAGGAACCGGGTCAGCTCGGCGAGCTGCTGCGGGAAGTCGTCGGCGCCCTCGTTGAGGGTGTCGGTGCGGCGCAGGGCGGCGGCGGTGGCCCCGTCCGTGCCCGGCGCCCGCCCCAGCCCGAGGTCGACGCGGCCCGGCGCGAGCGCCTCCAGCGTGCCGAACTGCTCGGCGATCACCAGCGGGGCGTGGTTGGGCAGCATGACACCGCCCGAGCCGAGCCGGATGCGGCCGGTGTGGGCGGCGAGGTGGGCGAGGATCACGGCGGGCGAGGAGGAGGCCACCCCGGGCATGGAGTGGTGTTCGGCCACCCAGTACCGGTGGAAGCCCCGGGCCTCCGTGAGCCGGGCGAGCGCCACGCTGGTGCGCAGGGCGTCACTCGCCGTGCTGCCCGCTCCGACGGTCACCAGGTCCAGCACGGACAGGGGCACGGGCGCGGTCCCGTGCGCGGTGCCCCGGATCTCGTCTGCCTCGTCTGCCGCCACGGTATGGCCTCCTGTCACCGGTCCTGGACTGTCCTCCGCGCCCCAACAGGAGGCGATCTCCGTTTATTCCGGCGCCGGCCGCGCGCCGGGCCGGTTCACGGCCGCCAGCTCACCCTGTGTTCCGCCAGGTGGGACAGGACCGCGTGGTTCGCCTCCCAGCCGTCCGGGAACTTCACCAGGGTGCCCAGCCGGACCGGTTCCGTGGACGGGTAGTCGTCCAGGAGGTCGCTCACCCCGGCGCGGCAGACCATGATGCAGGCGTGGCGGTGGCGGGAGGCCAGGACGCACAGGCGGCCCGTCTCCAGGTGGAACGCCGTGGCGTCGGGACGGCCGGAGAGCGGGTGCAGGACCACCGTGATGTCGTACTCACGGCCCTGGAGCCGGTTCGCGGTGTCGACCGTGACACCCGGGACGCCCAGCTCGGCCAGGGCCGCGCGGACCGCCGCCGCCTGGTCGCGGTGGGCCGTGCCCACGGCGACGCGGTCGGCGGTGACGGGCGCGGGCGCCGGGGACCGCTCGGAGAGCGCCGCGCCGCCCCGGTCCAGCAGCCGGCGCACCACCGCCGCGACCGCGCGCACCGCCTCCGGGTCCGTGCGCGGCGTGTGCCGGGCGGGCAGCTCCAGCAGGCCCCAGCCGGACTCCGCTGCCTCGTCGAGCACCCGGTCCGGCGCGGAACCGTCCGAGGGCACGGCGAAGCTCAGCCGGCGCTCGCCGTGGAGCGTGCCGCTGCGGAAGGGCGTGTACGGGTAGAAGGCGTCCGAGACCAGGGGCGCCGCCGAGGCGGGCAGCCGCCAGGACACGGGCAGGCGGTGCTGCGGCAGGCCCGGGTTGTGCGCCAGCAGCGTGGTCACGGCCGACGCCGACGGGTCGTACGACAGCCCCGCCCACTGCTCGCTGCCCACGAGGGAGAACGGGTCCAGCTGGCCGGGGTCGCCCACGAACAGCGCCCGCTCGAACAGGCCGGCCACGGCGAGCAGCGAGTCCGAGCGCATCTGGTACGCCTCGTCCACGATCGCGTGCCGCCACGGCTCGTCCGTCTTCACGTGCGCCCACTTCGCGGCGGTGGACAGCACCACCGGCAGACCGGCCAGGTCGGCCGCCTTCGCCGAGGTGCGGACCTGCGGCAGCTCGTCCAGCGCCTTGTCGTACGCGTCGGTGTCGCTGCTGTGCAGCCGGCCGACGGGCAGCTCCCCGTTCCGCTCGGCCAGCCGCAGGACCAGGTCGTCGACCTGGGCGTTCGTCTGCGCCACCACCATCAGCGGGCGGCCCGCCTCCGCCAGTTCCAGCGCCGCGCGGACCACCAGCGTGGACTTGCCGGCGCCGGGCGGGGAGTCCACCACCACGCCCCGCTCGGTGCCGTGCAGTGTGTCGTGCAGGATCGCCTCGGTGGCGCGGCCCGCCGCGGCGGCGGGGTCGAAGCCGACGGTCGTCACAGCACGTCCTCCTCGGTGACGGGATCGGGCGTCTCCGGTACCGGTTCGCCCGGCGGGCCGCCATGCGTCCACGGGGTCTCCTCCGGGTCGGGCAGCTTCGCGCCGCCGCGCTGCTCGTGCTCGAACAGCGTGAAGCAGACCCGGTCGCCCGGGTCCGGCACCGAACCCGGCTCCGGTTCCTTGCCGCGGCCCATCTTGTCCAGCACGCGCAGCGTCAGCACTCCGTCGGCCTCGTACCCGACGAACTCCGCCGACTGCGGTCTGCCCTCCAGCGACCGGAACACCCGCGCCCGCTCCGCCAGGTGCGGCCGGTCCTCCGTGCGGACCGTCACCAGCGGGCGCGGGCTCGGCCGCCGGCCCTCGGAGTACGCCATCACCACCTCGGTCACCTCGCCCGCGAACGCCTCCCCGGCCAGCCGCCGCCCGGCCATCACCAGCGGATCGTCCAGCGCCTCCTGCGCCTCCAGCCGGGCCTGTTCCCGCTCGCGGGTGGCCAGCTTGTTCGCCGCCGTCACCGCGTCGTCCCGGCGCGGCTGCGGCGGCTCGCCGGCCCGCACCCGGTCCCGGTGCGCGGTGAACGACCAGCGGTCCCGGGTCCACCGCTCCGCCACGTGCGCGCCCGGCGGCAGCTCCCGCAGCAGGTCAAGTCCCCGCCACACCGCGTCCCAGGTGGGCCGGGTGCGGCTCTCGACCAGATCGCGGACCTCCCGCTCGGCCCGGGTCAGCGCGGCCAGCCGGCCGTCCGCCTCCAGCGGGTCCTCGGCGGCGGCCAGCGCCGTGCGCGCGCGGTCGTAGCGCTCGATCGCCGGGGCCAGCAGCTTGTTGTCGAACGCCGGGTCGGTGGCGGGTCCGGCCGGCGGGCACAGCAACTGCCCGTCCGCGTCCCGGGCCAGCTCCGCCCGGCGGGCGGCCCCGGCGCCGGACAGGCCCTCGGGCGGGTCGATCCAGGCCAGCAGCGCCCCCAGGTGCTCGTCCTCCAGGCCGGACTGGCCGGTCACCCAGTGCCGGGACAGCACGTCGGTCAGGGCCAGCAGCAGCGAGGAGCCGGGCACCCTGGAACGCTCGCCGTAGTGGGTCAGCCAGCGGCCGAGCAGCGGCACCCGGGGCGGCGCCGGATAGGGCGCGTCCGGGTCCTGCTCGGCGGTGCGCCGGAACCGCATGGAGCGGCCCAGCAGCCGGACGAAGTCCAGGCCGGTGCGGCTCGGCACGATCAGCTGCGGCGCGTCCGCGCACAGCTCGGCCTCCACCTTGACCCGCTTGCCGGTCTCCGGGTCGGTCTCGGTGCGCTCGGCGGCCTCCACGGCGTCCGCGTACGCGTCGATGTGCGGCAGGACCACACCGGCCAGGTCGGCCAGGAACGTGAACCGCAGATCGCGGTCCCGGGGCTGCGGCACGACCAGCAGCCGGGGCGCGTCCCGGTCGGTGCCGACCAGCGCGCCGAGCGGGGCGCCGGTCTCACCGGCGGTGGTCAACGGCACGAACACCAGCGGACGGTCGGACAGATGCCGGTGCCGGACGGTCGCGGCCGGCTGCGCCCGGCCCCGGTCGACGGCCTCCAGCCGGGCGAGGGCGGTGATCAGCGACACGCCGGCACCTCCCGGACGGGCGCCGGCGCCGCACCGCGCGCGGCGGGCAGTTCCCCGCCGGCCGCCGGTGCCTGCGCGCGCGCCGCGGCCGCCTCGCCGGCCGCCCGCAGGGCCTCCGCGCGCAGCGCCGCCGCCCGGCGCAGCGCGGCCACCGCCGGGTCGTCCGGGTCGCCGCTCTCGCCGCGGGCCGCCGCCAGGACCTCCCCGACCGTGGCCAGGCCGCCCAGCTCGGCCCGCAGGGGCCGGCCGAGCGGGGTGACCGCGCCGGCCGCGCGGGAGCGCTCACGGCAGTGGAAGGCCAGTTCACAGGCGGACAGGCACTCGGGCGCATAGGCCGCGGGCACCGCCTCCACGGCCGCCGTCAGCTCCTCGGCGGGCCGGTCGGGCGCGAAGCACGTGCCCTCGGGCAGCGTGTCGGCGATCTCCTCGACCCGGGTCAGCCGAGCAAGCTGGCGGGCGGTGACCGCGCGCTGCTTGCGGACGTCCACGGCGGAGCCCGCCGGCAGGTTCGAGAAGTCCCGCGGGCACACCAGCAGCACCCGGTGACGCACGACGGGCACCCGGGCACCCGGACCGCGGGACGCCCCGGCGGACTCAGGGTCGCGCGGCCCCTTGGCTGTCTCCCGGCCGCTGGGTGTCTCGGCGGACTGCGCGTCGCGCGGCGCCTCGGCCGTCGTCCGGGCGCGGGGTGCCTCGGCGGGCTCCGGGTCGCCCGGCCCCCTGGCCGTCTCCCGGTCGCGTGGCGTCTCGGCGGGCTCGGGGCGCGGCGCCTTGGCTGTCTCCCGGCCGCTGAGTGGCTCGGCGGACTCCGCGTCGTGCGGCGCCTCGGCCGTCGTCCGGTCGCGGGGCGCCTCGGCGGGCTCCGGGGCGAGGTGCTTTCCGGCCGGTTCCGGTTCCGCGCCGAGCCGTGCGGCGACCTCCTCCAGCGCCAGCACGTACACCGCCGCCTGGCGGGCCGCCGCGCCGACCTTCGCCGGGTCCGCGACGCCGTCCACCATCGGGAAGGACTTGATCTCCACCACCGACCAGCTGCCGTCCGGGTGCACCACCACCGCGTCCGGCTCCAGGAAGGCGAGGGAACCCGCCACGTCCAGGGCGAGCATCGGATGGTCCAGCAGCGTCCAGCCGCCGGCCCGCGTGGCCTCGCGCAGCGCCAGCGCCGTACGCGCCGTACGCCCCTCGGGGCCGTGCGCCGTCAGGTCGGGCACCGCCGCGCCGGCGGGCGGCTCGGCGCGCGGATCGAGCCGGGCGTGCACCAGGCGCAGCAGCTCCGCGCCGCCGTCCGCCTTCACCCGCGCCTCGAACGCGTTGCCCCGGGTCAGCGCGAACTGCGACTGCCCGAAGCCGGACGGCGCGCCCAGCGCGGTGGCCAGCCGGGCCTTGTCCACCCCGGCGCCGTCCAGTATCGCCCGCCGTGCGCACCCGGGGTTCGCGGCGAGCGCCGCGAGGGCGCGCGCGTCCAGGGCCTTGGCCGGTACCTCGGGTCCGCGCAGCTCAGCGAGCCGGTGCCGCAGCCCCTTCCCCCGCGTCGGTGGGGGAGGGGTCCGGTCCGGCCGCGGGGTCGAGCCGCGACTCGCGCTGGCGTGGAATTCGCTCACCCGCGGAAGTCTGGCATCCGGCACTGACAATCGGGGAACGGGCGACGTCGGCGACCGCCGGGGTACGGCGCGCGGCCCGGGTCCGCAGCAGGTTCCCGGCGCGCAGCACGTACGGCGCCAGCAGCAGTCCGACGCCCATCACGGCGACGCCCGCGACCGCGTCCAGCAGGTAGTGGTTGGCGGTGCCCATGACCACGATCGCGGTCACCAGCGGGTAGCCGACGCCGACGGCCTTGGCCAGCCGGGTGTTGCCGTGCCGCCAGAGCATCACACCGCACCACAGCGCCCAGCCCACGTGCAGGCTCGGCATCGCCGCGTACTGGTTGGTCATGCCGCCCATGCCGCGCGGGGCGCTGGCCTCGCCGCCCCACCAGCCGTACGAGCTGTACTGCGCCATGGTGTCCACGAAGCCGTGGTCGGCGGCCAGCAGCCGGGGCGGGCAGGTCGGCAGCAGGGTGAAGCCGATCAGGCCGATGAAGGTGGAGGTCATCAGCCAGGTGCGGGCCGCGCGGTAGTGCCGGGCACGCGCGCGGAACAGCCAGACCAGGACGGCGGGCGTGACCAGGTAGTGCAGCGAGGCGTACCAGAAGTCGGCCGGGACCCCGAGCCAGGCCTCCTGGGTGAACAGCCGGTTCAGCGGGTGCTCGGCGTTCAGGCGCAGGGCCTTCTCGATGCGCAGCAGCGCCAGACCGTGATCGACGGCGCCGGAGACGTCACCGCGCGCGAGGAGCCGGCCGGCCGAATAGCAGCTGTAGACCAGCACGATCAACGGCAGCTCGGTCCACCAGCGCAGCCGGGTACGGGGGGCCACCTCGGTGCCCGGTGTCTCGGTCTGCGGCAATCCGATCGCCCTCCCCTTCGGCGCGCTGCGCGGTGCGCCCCCGGCGGGCGACCGTGCCACTTTACGTGTCCCCGCGCCGACCGTGCGGGCCGCTGGGGTCCCGCCCGGACGCGGGCTCAGCCCTCGAAGACGCCGGGATCGCCCGCCGGGTTGCCTGTCCGTGGGGTGCGCGATGATGGAGGGACCGCAGTCAGCCGTCGTTTCCGTGACGTCCTCGTGGCGTCACCCTCCCGGAGAGGTCTCCCATGGCACCGCGCATCCTGCTGGCCCGGCACGGACAGACGGCGTGGTCGCTGTCCGGTAAACACACCGGCAGGACCGATGTGCCCCTGCTGGAGGAGGGCCGGCGCGGGGCCAAGCTGCTCGGCGAGCGGCTGCACCGCGCCCCGCTGGACGGGCTGGCGGACGCGGAGGTGCGCACCAGCCCGCTGGCACGCGCGCGGGAGACCTGCGAACTCGCCGGGTTCGGCGAGCGCGCCGAGCACTGGGACACGCTGCTGGAGTGGGACTACGGCGCGTACGAGGGGATGACCCCGGCCGAGATCCGCGCGACCCGGCCGGGCTGGCTGATCTGGCGGGACGGGGTGCCGGAAGGGGAGACCGTCGCCGAGGTCACCGCGCGCGCGGACGAGGTCGTCTCCTGGGCCCGCTCGGCCGACCGGGACGTCCTGGTCTTCGCCCACGGGCACATCCTGCGGTCCATCGGCGCGCGGTGGCTGGGCCTGCCGCTGGACTTCGCCGCGCGGATACGGCTGAACCCGACCTCGCTGTCCGTCCTGGGCTGGGCCTACGGCGAGCCGGCGATCGAGAGCTGGAACGACCTGGGCCACCTGACCCTCTGACGCGACCACCGCCGTCCACGGGGGACCCACTGACGCGGCCATCGCCGTCCATAGGAACCCACTGACGCGACCACAGCCGTCCACGGGGAACCCGCGCCGGCCACCGCGCGCCCTCCGGCGCCCCCGGACGCGACCGCCACCGGGGACGACGCCCACGGCCACGGACCCCGGTGGGTCCGGTGGCCGCACCGGCCCCGCCCGGACCACGGTGACCGGCCGGGCCGCCTCGCGGTCCCGTGGCCGCACCGGCCCGTCCCCGGACCGGGTGGACGGGCGTACGGCGACCGCGCCTGCCCGCGCCGGGGGTGGCGAGGACCGGCCGTGGTCAGGTCCGCGGGCCGGCGACCCGCGCCTGCCCGTGCCCGGGGCCGCGGGGCCGGCCCCGGTGCCCCGCCGGCCGGTGACCACCCCGGCCCGTCCCCTCCCGTCCCCTCCCGGCGCCGGCCGGTTAGGTCCGGCGGGGCAGGGACGCGTGACGGTTCAGGAACTCCGATACGCCCGAGGCCCGCCGGTGCGGCAGCAGTACCCTCGCCGTACCCGCCAGCATGTTCTGGATGCGGGAGGACTGGACCTGGTCCAGCAGCGCCAGCACCCGCAGCCCCGCCTGTGCCGCCTCGTCGGGACGGCCCTCGCGGGCCAGGTCGTCGGCCAGTTCCGCGGTGTACAGCGCGATGTTGCGGGTGAAGTGCGGGTCCTGCAGCCGCGCCGCCCGCCGCGCGTGCCGGGACGCCCGGCGCCAGTCGCCCAGCGTGGACCAGCACTGTGCCTCCAGCCCCGCCAGCTCGGCCTCGCCGTAGAAGCTCATCCACTCCGGGTCGGCGTCCGCGTGGCCCCGCTGGAAGAGGGCCTGTGCCCGGGCGAGCGCCCGCTCGCAGCCGGTGCGGTCGGCGAGCCCCGCCCAGCCGCCCGCCTCGCGCAGGGCGAGCAGGGACATCAGCCGGGCCGAGCCGAGCGGCCGGGCGGCGCGCTGCGCGGCCTGCGCGGCCCTGACCGCCTCCCGGGGCCGGCCCGCGTCCCGGGCGAGGAACGCGGTGTTGCAGAAGGCGTGCGCCTCCAGCCCCGGATCGCCGGTCATGCGCGCGGTGGCCAGCGCCTCCGCGTAGTGCGAGCGAGCGTCGTCGAACCGGCCGGAGTCGTGGGCCAGCCAGCCGACGGAGATGGCCAGTTCACCGGCGCCCGTGTGCAGCCGGTCGGCGGTGGCCTGCCGGGTGGCGCCGGCGTCGAGCAGCGCGTAGGCGGCGCGCAGCGGGGCCGCCGCGCGCCGGTACAGGCCGTCCGCGCCGTGCCGGTCGTCCAGCAGCCGGATGCGGCGGACCGCTTCCTCCAGCGCCGCCGCCTCGGTGGTCCCGGCCCGCCGCGGCGGCCGGTCCGCCGCCCGCGCACCGGTGGTGAGCCCCAGCGGGGCCAGCGTGGCGGCGGCCATCGTGGCGCCTGAGCCGGTCATGAATGCGCGACGCAGCACGTCGCTCTCCTCGTGGTTCGGGGGGTGTTCCTCTTGCGGGTCCAGCGGGTCGTACGGCTCGACGGCCCCGGACGACTCACCGGGTGCCCTGCCGGGCACGGACGCCTCCGGCGCCTCCGGGGCCGTACGCGCCGCCCGGCCGCGGACGGACGAACGGGGCGCGAACCCCAGATCGGTGAGCGTGCGGCCGGGAAACATGTGCAGGAACACCCGTTCGTACGCGTAGTTGGGACAGCGGATCTCGCCCGCCTCGACCCGGCCGATGTAGCGCGCGTCACAGCTCACCCGCTCACCGATCTCGCGCGCGGCCCGTCGTACCAGGGCCGCGAACTCGGCCGGTGAGCGCCGGCCGCGCAGCCGCCGGAAGGCGAGATTCGGCCGGGCCGGCCGCTCGGGCTGTGACGAGGTCACCGTGGACGACGCCATGGCCGGGTCCTCTCGTGCGAACCGTCGAACCATGCCGGAACCGGGGCGATTCCGGACGAGCCGCCCGGATGACGCCTTGGTTCCGGCGGGCATGAACGTACCTGTTGTGAAGGGCTCGCCACGCGGTGTTTGGTCACAAAGCGGATACCTCCTCCAGGATCTGCCATGAAGTGCCATCCTTTGCGGCGCACTTGCGCCGTAGCCGTTGACGCGCTCGCGCGTTGGACATCACGGACCGCAACGGGGCTGTGTGGTGGAGGCCAGGCATGGACACCAGCCGGAGCAACGAACCTTGTACGTCACCGTCACCGTCACCGTCACCGTCACCGTCACCACCGTCGGCCGCGCCCGCGGCGGGCGACCCGGCGTGCGACCTCGTGACGGTGCCGGCCCGGCAGGGGCTGGAGGCGGTCGACATCCTGCGGCGCGGGGCCGCGGACGCGGTGGGACCCGTCCTGCACGACGACGGCCGCGACACCCTCGGCTTCCTGGTGCCGCCCGGCACCGCGGCCGGCTGGGACGTGCCCGGCAGCACCTGCACCGAGACGAACGGGCGCGGGCTGAGGCTGGACCCCGGGCCGCCGATGGAGGGCTCCGCCTGGCTGCTGCCGCCCGGCGACGCCGACGCCGCCACCGACCCGGCGGTGCTGCGCCGGGCCCTGGACGAGGCGGCCCGGCTGATCGAGGTGGCCGACAACTGCTGCTGAGGCCGTCCCCGTGGGCCACCACCGGTCACTCCGGGGTCGCCGCCGGACGCTCCGAGGCCGTTCCTGCGGGCCGCCCCCGGTCGCTCTCGGGTCGCCGTCGGTCACTCTCAGGGTGCCCCACGGGTCTGCGCCCACCGCCGGCGCGCGCCCTCGCGGAGGCTGCGAAAATAGGCGGATGGGCAGGTCAAGGAATACCCGGCGCAGATCGGCCGCGGCCGTCGAGGAACCGGTCGACGGCGGGCTCGCGCAGCTCGTCCCCGACCCGGACCGCGACCGGGCCTGGACGCTGCTGATCGACGGGGCGCCGCAGTCGCACGTGGACCTGGACGACCCGGCGTACCTCTCCTTCGAGTACCAGCGCCGCCTCGGCCACGTCATCGACCTCGTCGCCCCGACCGGCCGGCCCGTGCACGCCGTGCACCTCGGCGGCGGCGCGTTCACCCTCGCCCGGTACGTCGCCGCTACCCGGCCCCGCTCCACCCAGCAGGTCGTGGAGCGGGACGCGAGCCTGGTCGAACTGGTCCGCCGGGAACTGCCGCTGGACCCCGGCGCGCGCATCCGGGTGCGCGCGGCGGACGCCCGCGCGGGTCTGGCCAAGGTGCCGGACGGCTGGGCCGACCTGGTCGTCGCCGACGTCTTCAGCGGTGCCCGCACCCCCGCCCACCTCACCTCCACCGAGTTCCTGGACGAGGTCCGCCGCGCCCTGAAGCCCTCCGGTGTCTACGCGGCGAACCTGGCCGACGGCCCGCCGCTCGCGCATCTGCGCGGCCAGATCGCCACCGCCGCCGCCCGGTTCGGCGAACTCGCGCTGATCGCCGACGCGGCCGTGCTGCGCGGCAAGCGCTTCGGCAACGCCATCCTGGCCGCCTCCGACGCGCCGCTGCCGCTCGCCGAACTCACCCGCCGCGCCGCGTCCGACCCGCACCCCGGCCGGGTCGAACACGGCAGCCGGCTCACCGACTTCACCGGCGGCGCGGCGCCCGTGTCGGACGCGGCCGCGGTCGCCTCCCCGGCCCCGCCGCCCTCGGTGTTCCGCTAGAACCCTGGTCCAGGACCCCGGCTCGCGCCGGCCGGCGGTCTGGTGGTCGGTACGTCACCACCTAGACCCGCGCCGGACCGTCGTGGATGTCAGTACGTCACCACCTCGACCCGCGGCGGCCCGTCGTGCCAGGTGCAGAAGACCGACACCCGGTCCGCGTCCCGGCTGAACTCCACCCGGATCCAGCGCTCCGTCTTCCACACCTGCATCGACCAACCGGCCCCCGGCGCCGCCGAGACGAGTGTCGCGGCGGCCGGACCGAGGTCGAACACCGCCCGGCCGCCGTCCGTGTCGTAGGCCCTGACCCGGCCGGACGCGGTGGCAGTGGCAGTAGGAGTGGTGGCCGGGGCGGCGGGGGACGGGGGCCGGGAGTGGGCGGAGGCGCGCGCGGGCGTGGGGGCCGGCGCCGGAAGGACCGACCGTGTCCGCGCCGGGGACGGGGAGGGCGACGGTGCCGGGGACGCCGAATCCGCCTGCGTGGCCGCCGCGTCGGCCGCCGTGACCGGCAGTGCGCGCGGCGGGTCGTAGACCGTGCCCGCCATCACCGTGTGCACGCCCCACCACGACAGCGTGGCCGCCGCTCCCGTCGCCGACAGCCAGGCCAGTACGTGTACGAGTCCTCTGCGCATCGGCGTCATACTGCCTCACCGGCCACACCGGCTGTCCACAACCGCGCGGTCGTCCACAGGCCCCGGCCGGTCCGGACCACATGGCGTACGGTGCGGCGCATGGCAAGTGTGCTCGTGGTCGAGGACGACCAGTTCGTACGCTCGGCGCTCATCCGGCATCTGACCGACGCCGCACACCTCGTGCGCAGCGTCGGTACGGCACTGGAGGCGCTGCGCGAGGTCGCACATTTCCGCTTCGACCTGGTCATCCTGGATCTCGGACTGCCCGACCTGGACGGCTCCGAGGCCCTGAAGATGCTCCGCGGCATCACCGACGTGCCGGTCATCATCGCCACCGCCCGGGACGACGAGACCGAGATCGTCCGGCTGCTCAACGCCGGGGCGGACGACTATCTGACCAAGCCGTTCTCCGTGGAGCACCTCGCCGCCCGGATGGCGGCCGTGCTGCGCCGGTCCCGGGGCGGCGGCGCGGAGGCCGCGCCGCCGTCCGTGCTCCGGGTCGGCGGCCTGACCGTCGACCCGCTGCGCCGCCAGGCCGAACTGGACGGCGTCCGGCTGGATCTGACCCGCCGCGAGTTCGACCTGCTCGCCTTCCTCGCCGGCCGGCCCGGCGTCGTCGTCCCGCGCCGGGAACTGCTCGCCGAGGTCTGGCAGCAGTCCTACGGCGACGACCAGACCATCGACGTCCATCTGTCCTGGCTGCGCCGGAAACTGGGGGAGACGGCCGCCCGGCCGCGCTATCTGCACACCCTGCGGGGCGTCGGCGTGAAGCTGGAACCGCCCGCGGAGGGGGAGCCGCGATGAGGTGGGCGCTGGTCAAGGTCTGTCTCGCGGTCACCACGATGGTCGTGGTCGCCTTCGCCGTCCCGCTCGGCCTGGTCGTCAAGGAGATGGCCCGCGACCGCGCCTTCGCCCGTGCCGAACGGCAGGCCGCCGCGGTCGCGCCCGCCCTGTCCATCACCACCGACCGGGACAAACTGGAGCGCGTGGTGGCCGCGGCCGGCACCGGCTCCCGGATGACCGTCCACCTGCCGGCCGGCACCGGCCGGCCCGCGCTCGACCTCGGCCGGCCGCGCGCCACCGCCCGGGACGTCCAGGCCGTCCGCAGACTCGGCCGCGCCTCCACCGCCACCGTGCCCGGCGGCTCCGCCCTGCTCCAGCCGGTCGCCCTCGGCTCGACCGCGATCGCGGTGGTCGAGGTGTACGTCCCGGAGTCCGAGATGACCAACGGCGTCGGCACGGCCTGGGCGGTGCTCGCCGCCGTCGGTCTGGCGCTGACCGTCGGCTCGGTCGCGGTCGCCGACCGGCTCGGGGTGCGCATGGTGCGCCCGGCGCGGCGGCTGGTCGAGGGTGCGCACGAGCTGGGCGAGGGCAGACTGGGCGCCCGCGTCCCGGAGGACGGGCCGACCGAACTGCGGCTCGCGGCGGTCGCGTTCAACTCCATGGCCGACCAGGTCGTCCAGCTCCTCGCCAACGAACGCGAGCTGGCGGCCGACCTCTCGCACCGGCTGCGCACCCCGCTCACCGTGCTGCGGCTGAACGCGGCCTCGCTCGGGGCGGGACCGGCCGCCGAGCAGACCCGGGCCGCCGTCGCCCAGTTGGAGCGGGAGGTCGACACCATCATCCGGACGGCCCGGGAGGCCAAGCCGCAGACGGCCGCCGCCGGGCCTGGCGCCGGCTGTGACGTGGCCGAAGTGGTCCGCGAGCGCATGGAGTTCTGGTCCGCGCTCGCCGAGGACGAGGGCCGCAGATGGCGGGTGGCCGGCGTGGAGCGGCCGGTGCGGCTGCCCGTGGCACGGGCCGACCTGGCCGCCGCGCTCGACGCCCTGCTCGGCAATGTCTTCCGGCACACCGCCGAGGGCACCGCCTTCGCGGTCGACGTGCACCACGCCGGGGACGCGGTGATCGTGCTCGTCTCCGACGCGGGCCCCGGCATAGCCGACCCGGCGGCGGCGATGGCCCGCGGCCGGGGCTCGGGCCACACCGGCTCCACCGGACTCGGCCTCGACATCGTCCGCCGGCTCGCCGAGTCCACCGGCGGGGACGTCCGCATCGGCTCCTCGGTGCTGGGCGGCACGGAGGTGCGGATCTGGTTCCAGCTCGACGGAGGCGGGCAGGCGGGGCGCGGCCGGCGGGGCCCGGTGCGCAGACGGCGGGCGCGCAGACCGGCCGTCACCTTTAACCGCCCCCGATCGCTCCCTTAAGCGAACCCTAAGGACGGCGCCCGGCACCCCGAAGAAGCGGTTTGTCCCTTTCCGGATCGCTAGCGTGCTCCCGCACCCCACCCCCGTGAACAGCGAAGGCAGGCACGCGCATGAGCACGCACCGGCGCAGGATCAGCGGCAGGAACAAGGCGATAGGCGGTCTGCTGGCCGCGGCCGTGATCGGCGGGGGCGCGGTCCTGCTCACCGGCACCGCCCACGCGGCCGGGGTGAACGCCGCGTACACGAGGACCAGCGACTGGTCCACGGGCTACACCGCCCAGTACGTCGTCACCAACAACACCGGCCAGGCGGAGAAGACCTGGACGCTGGAGTTCGACCTGCCCGCGGGCGCCACGCTCTCCTCGCTGTGGAACGGCGAGTCCGGCGTGAGCGGCCGGCACGTCACCGTGCGGCCCGCCGCCTGGGACACCAGTGGCCTGGCCCCCGGCAAGTCGGTGACGGTCGGCTTCGTGGTCAACGGCAGCGGTGACCCGGCCGGCTGTCGCATCGACGACGCCCCGTGCTCCGCGGACGGCGGCGCCACCCCCGAGCCGAGCGGCCGTCCGACCCAGACCACCCCGTCGCCGGACCCCACGCCCACCAGGACGGCCACCCCGACCGCCACCCCGACCCCGACCCCGAGCACGGGCACCGGCACCGGCACCACCGCCGGTTTCGCGCCCTACGTCGACACCTCCCTCTACCCGGCCTTCGACCTGCTCGGCGCGGCCGACGCGACCGGTGTGAAGACCTACCACCTCGCCTTCCTCACCGACGGCGGCGGCTGCACCCCCAAGTGGGGCGGCGTCACGGACCTCACCGGCGACGCCGTGGCCGCGCAGATCGGCGCGCTGCGCGCCAAGGGCGGTGACGTCCGGGTCTCCTTCGGCGGCGCCTCCGGCTCCGAGCTGGCCACCACCTGCTCCTCCGCGGACACGCTCGCGGCGGCCTACGGCAAGGCGGTCGACGCGTTCAAGCTGACCAAGGTCGACTTCGACGTCGAGGGCGGCGCGCTGCCCGACACCGCCGCCAACACCCGCCGCGCCCAGGCCATCGCCAAGCTGCAGGCCCAGCACCCGGACCTGGACGTCTCCTTCACCCTGCCGGTGATGCCCGAGGGCCTCACCCAGGACGGCGTGAACCTCCTCGCCGACGCCAAGTCCCACGGCGTGCGGATCGGCGCCGTCAACATCATGGCGATGGACTACGGCGCCTCGTACAGCGGTGACATGGGCACCTACGCCGAGCAGGCCGCCACCGCCACCCAGGCCCAGGTCAAGAGCGTGCTCGGGCTGTCCGACTCCGCCGCCTGGAAGACCGTCGCCGTCACACCGATGATCGGTGTCAACGACGTCTCCTCCGAGGTCTTCACGGTCGACGACGCCGCCCAGCTGGCCGGCTTCGCCCGGTCCAAGGGCCTCGGCTGGCTCTCCATGTGGTCCGCGGCCCGCGACAAGAGCTGCGCGGGAGGCCCCAAGCCCACCGCCGACGCCACGTGCAGCTCCGTCGCCCAGACCCCGTTCGCCTTCATGAAGGCGTTCGCCGCCCGCTCGTAGCGCACACCCGGCACCGGCCGGATACGGCGAAGGACGCGGCCCGTCCCCCCACGGCAGGCCGCGTCCTCCGGGCTAGATGGACGGGAGCGGCGGCAGCACTCCCGTGCGAGCCGTCTCCCCGTACCAGCGGGCACTCGACTTGGGTGTCCGTTCCAGCGTGGCGTAATCCACGTAGACCGCGCCGAACCGCTTCTCGTAGCCGTACGCCCACTCGAAGTTGTCCAGCAGGGACCACAGGAAGTAGCCGCGCACATCGGCGCCGTCGGTGAGCGCGCGGCGCACCTCCGTCAGATGGCCGTGCAGGTAGGCGATGCGCTCCGGGTCGTGGACGCGGCCCTCGGGGTCGGGCTTGTCGTCGTAGGCCGCGCCGTTCTCGGTGATGTAGAGCGGCAGGCCCGGCGCCTCCCGGGAGTAGCGCATGATCAGGTCGTACAGGCCGGTCGGGTCGACCGTCCAGCCCATCTGCGTCCGCTCGCCCGGCGTCTGGTGGAACACGATGTCGGTGGCGCACGGCCACGGCGAGTGCTCGCTGGACCCGTGGCCGTCGGCCCGCGGGACCTTGGCGCCGGCGGACGCGGCCGAGACCAGCGCCGGCGTGTAGTAGTTCAGGCCCAGCGCGTCCAGCGGGGCGTTGATGGTGGCGACGTCGCCGTCCAGGACGTAGGACCAGTCGGTCACCGCGCGGGTGGCCTCGAACAGCGACTCCGGGTAGGCGCCGTGCAGGATCGGCCCGTGGAAGACGCCGTTGGCCAGATCGTCGATCCGGCGGGCGGCGGCCAGGTCGGCCGGGTCCTGGGTGAGCGGCCGTACGACCGCGGAGTTGAGGCTGATCGCGATGTTGCGGCCGGCCGGCAGCGCCGTCCGCAGGGCCGAGGTGGCCAGCCCGTGGCCCAGGTTGAGGTGGTGCGCGGCGCGCAGCGTGGCCGCATGGTCGGTGCGGCCGGGCGCGTGCACCCCGGAGCCGTAGCCCAGGAAGGCGCTGCACCACGGCTCGTTGAGGGTCATCCAGTCCTCCACCCGGTCGCCCAGGGCCTCGCCGACGAGCTGCGCGTACTCGGCGAACCGGAAGGCGGTGTCCCGCTCCGGCCAGCCGCCCGCGTCCTCCAGCTCCTGCGGCAGGTCCCAGTGGTAGAGGGTGAGCGCCGGCTTGATGCCGTGCGCCAGCAGCTCGTCCACCAGCCTGCGGTAGAAGTCCAGGCCGCGCTGGAGTGCCGGGCCCCGGCCCGCCGGCTGCACCCGGGGCCAGGAGACGGAGAAGCGGTACGCGGTCAGGCCCAGCTCCGCCATCAGCGCCACGTCGTCGCGGTAGCGGTGGTAGTGGTCGACCGCGGTGTCCCCGGTCTCGCCGCCGGCCGTCTTGCCCGGCGTATGGCTGAAGGTGTCCCAGATCGACGCGGTGCGGCCGTCCTCCCGCACCGCTCCCTCGATCTGGTACGCCGAGGTCGCGGCGCCCCAGCGGAAGGCCGGCGGAAAGGCCACGGTCATCGGTTCGGGCATGGGGACTCTCCCACGGGTCGGGTGCTTGCATTATGCATGGGAGCGCTCCCACAAGGGAAGGGGGTACCCGCGCCCGATGGGTGCCGGCGCCTTTCGGTGCCCGCCCCCGCCGGACGTCCCGCCCTCGCCGGCGTCACGCCTCCACCGGCACCCTGCCCGCACCGGCGCCCCGGCACAACCACCCGGCGGGAGAACGGCCGGTGCGCCGGCGGGAGTACGCCCCCTCAGGCCGACTCGCGCACCACCAGTTCCGTCGGCAGGACCACCCCGCGCTGGCCGGTGCCCCGCTGGGCGATCTCCTCCAGCAGCAGGCTCGCCATCGTGCGGCCCATGTCCGCCAGCGGCTGGCGGACGCTGGTCAGCGGCGGGTCGATGTGCCGGGCCACGATCGAGTCGTCGAAGCCCACCAGCGCCACGTCCCCCGGGATCCGGCGGCCCGCCGCGCGCAGTTCCAGCACCGCGCCGGAGGCCATCACGTCCGAGGCGGCGAACACGGCGTCCAGATCCGGGCGCCGGGCCAGCAGCTCCCGCATGGCCGCGCGGCCGCCCTGCTCCGTGAAGTCGCCCGCCGCGATCAGTTCCTCCTCGACGGCGACCCCGGCCTCCCGCAGCGCCTCCCGGTAGCCGTCGAGCCGCGCCCGCGCCACGTCCATGTCCATCGGCCCCGTGATGGTGGCGACGCACCGCCGGCCGCCCGCCAGCAGATGCCGGACGGCGAGCCGGGCACCGCCCCGGTTGTCCGAGCGGACATGGCCGAGCCGCTCGCGGTCGCTGCGGCGCCCGGCCAGCACGGTGGGCACGGCCAGCTCCGCCAGCCGGTCGGGCAGGGTGTCGTCGGCGTGGACGGCCATCAGCAGCACGCCGTCCACGCGTTGCGCGGCGAGATAGCCGGCCAGCCGGGCGTGCTCCGTCTCGTCGCCGGTGAGGACGAGCAGCAGCTGCATCCCGGCGCTGGCGAGTCCGGCGGAGACGCCGAGGATGATCTCCGAGAAGTACGGCTCGGAGAAGAGCCGGCTCTGGGCGTCGGGCACGACCAGCGCGACCGAGTCCGTGCGGCGGGTGGCCAGGGAGCGGGCGGCGCGGTTCGGGACATAGCCGAGTTCCGCGATCGCCTGCTCGACGGCCGCCCGGGAGCGGTCGCTGACCTTCGGGGAGCCGTTGATCACCCGCGACACCGTGCCGCGGCCCACGCCGGCGAGGGCCGCCACGGCGTTCAGGGTCGGGCGCCGCACGTCCGCCGGTCCGGGCGGCTGCGGCTGTTCGGGAGGACTCATCGTTCACCTTCCAGCGGGTCCGTGGGAGGGGGCCTTCATTCTGTCCCAGGAATTCCGGCAACCGTCCCGCGCCGGCGCGCAGTTGTCCGGTCACGGGGATTGACCCGCCGGTGACCTGCCCCGACGCTGGAGACAGCAGCCGGATCAGGGGCCGGTGGCGGCTTGGCGCGCGACACGTTCCCGTGACGTACGGAACACGCTTGCGCAACAACGCCGACTTCAAGTCTTGACACCCGGCCCGGCACCAACGAGTCTTCCGGCATGCCTCGTGGGAGCGGTCCCACGGGGTGACCGGGGTCTCTCTTCCGTTCGGACAGAACCACCCATGGCCTTCCCCTCTACCTTGCATGGCACACCGTTGACCAGCACTTTCAACCGCACGACGCGTGCTGTTGGCCAGCCGCTGCTCGTACCGAGAGGGCAGGTCCGGGCCGCCGGGTCCGGCGGTCCGATTCCTGAGGTCCCGTTCCCCACTGGAACAAGGAGTAGTGGAATGCGCATCACCCGTACCGGCGGCGGTCACGGCCGCAGAGCAGCGGCCGTCACCACGACGGTCCTCACGGCATCCGCCCTGCTGTTGACCGGTTGCAGCAGCGACGACGACTCGGGCAGCACGGACGCCAACGGGAACATCACCCTCACGCTGGCCGACTACGGGCAGTTCGGCTACAAGGAGGCCGGCCTGTTCGCCAAGTACCACGAACTGCACCCGAACATCACGGTCAAGGAAGAGACCACCGCCAACGAGCAGGACTACTACCCGAAGCTCCTTCAGCAGCTGAACTCGGGCAGCGGTCTGGCGGACGTCACCGGCATCGAGGTGGGGCGCATCAAGGAGGTCGTCGACACCCAGGCGGCCAAGTACGCCGACCTGAGCAAGACGATCAACGTGGCCGACTGGGTCTCCTGGAAGGAGAAGCAGGCCACCGCCAAGGACGGCACGGTGGTCGGCGCCGGCACCGACATCGGCCCGATGTCCCTGTGCTACCGCAAGGACCTCTTCCAGAAGGCGGGCCTGCCCACCGACCGCGAGGCCGTCGCCAAGGCCGTCGCCGGCGGCTGGGAGGACTACCTGAAGCTGGGTGAGCAGTACAAGAAGAAGGCGCCGTCCGGCACCTACTTCATGGACTCCGCCTCCGCCATGTACAACGCGGTCGTCAGCTCCTCCGCGCAGCAGTACTACGACGCCGACGGCAAGGCGGTCTACAAGGACAGCCCGTCCGTGAAGCAGGGCTGGAACCTGGCCGCCGAGGCCGCCCAGAAGAAGCTGACCCAGGGCCTGCCCCAGTTCACCGACGCCTGGAACGCGGCGCTGCGCAAGGGCTCCGTGGCCACCGTGGCCTGCCCCGCCTGGATGGCCGGCCAGATCTCCACCAACTCCGGTGACGGCTACAAGGGCAAGTGGGACATCTCCCGCGCCCCCGGCTCGACCGCGGCCAACTGGGGCGGCTCCTTCCTCGCCGTCCCCAAGAGCGGCGACCACGTCAAGGAGGCCACCGAGCTGGTCAAGTGGCTGACCGCCCCGGAGCAGCAGGCCGCGGTGTTCAAGGCGATCGGTGTCTTCCCGTCCAACAAGGGCGCCTACGAGCTGGCCGACGTGAAGGACGCCAAGTTGCCGTACTTCAGTGACGCCCCCGTCGGCCAGATCTACGCCGAGGAGGCCAAGTCCATCCCCGAGGCGGTGCTCGGCGCGAAGGACGCCACGATCAAGGACACGATCTCCAACCAGATCAACAACATGGAGCAGCGGAGCACGTCGCCCGACGACGCCTGGAAGGCCGCGACCGACACGGTCGACAAGGCGCTCGGCTAGCCGGACCGGGTGCGGGGGGCCCGCCGGCCGCCCGCACCCCGCCCGCGCGCCGGCTCCGCCACCGGGTACGCACGACGGGTACCCGGCCCGGGGCCCGCGGCCCGGGCGGACACCATCCGACGGCGTGCGCGGTGCCCCGCCCGGGGCGCCGCCGCGGCGTCACCCGGCGGGACCGGCAGCCGACGGCCGGTCTTCCGCCTCATACGCACGTCAGGCCGCGGCGTGGGCCGTCCGCCACCGCACCGGTCCGCGCGGGGAGCGGCGGACCGGTCCCGGTCCCCGAACGCCCCCGCGCCCGCACCCGGCCGAAACCTTCAGGGAAGGACTCCCTCCGTGGCAACGACAACCCCCGCCCGGGGTGCCTACACCCCGCCGCCCGGCGGCAGCGGCGCCGCGTCACCCGGACGCCGCTCATGGCGCACCCGGCTGTGGCGCTTCGACGACAAGGCGTCGCCGTACGCCTACATCGCCCCCTTCTTCCTGGTCTTCGGCGCCTTCGGGCTCTACCCGCTGCTCTACACCGGCTGGATCGCCCTGCACCGGGTGGAGATGACGGCCCTCGACCAGTCCGAGTGGGTCGGCTGGGACAACTTCACCAGGATCCTCCAGGACTCCGAGTTCTGGACCGCCGTCACCAACACGTTCGTCATCGGCGTCATCTCCACCGTCCCGCAGCTCCTGGTCGCCCTGGGCCTGGCCCACCTGCTGAACTACAAGCTGCGCGCCAGCACCTTCTGGCGGACCGTCATCCTCACCCCGTACGCCACCTCGGTGGCCACGGCCGCGCTGGTCTTCGCGCTGGTCTTCCGCGCCGACGGCGGCATCCTCAACTGGGTGCTGCACTTCTTCGGCGCCGGCAACATCAACTGGGGCAACGGGGAGTGGACCTCCAAGATCGCCATCTCGGTCATCGTGATCTGGCGGTGGACCGGCTACAACGCCCTCATCTACCTCGCGGCCATGCAGTCGGTCCCCGCCGACCTGTACGAGGCCGCCTCCATCGACGGGGCGACACGCTGGCAGCAGTTCCGCAAGGTGACCATCCCCTCGCTGCGGCCGACGATCCTGTTCACCATCGTCATCTCCACCATCGGCTCGATGCAGCTGTTCGGTGAGCCGCTGCTGCTGCAGGGCGGCACCCTGGGCTCGATCGGCGGCAGCGAGCACCAGTACGAGACGCTCAGCATCTACCTCTTCAACTACGGCTGGAAGCTGGGCCATCTGGGACCGGCCGCCGCCGTGGCCTGGGCCATGCTCGTCCTGCTGCTGCTCATCGCCCTGATCAACTGGATCGTCGGCCGGTTCACGCGCAAGAACGCGGCCTGACGGGAGCGACCTCGATGACCACGACCAGTCCCACCACGACCTCCCCGGACCTCGTCCCGGTACCGCCCCTCGCCGCCCCCCGCAAGACCCGCAGCCGCCTGCGCATGGGCGCCGGACAGCAGTTGCGGGGCGGCCCGTTCACCTACGTCGCCCTGATCGTCGTCGGCCTCGGCTCCGTCTTCCCGCTGTACTGGACCCTGGTGGCCGCCTCCCACGACCAGCAGCGGGTGCTGGACAGCCCGCCGCCGCTGGTGCCGGGCGGCAGGCTGTGGAGCAATCTGCAGGCGGCCTGGGACCAGGCGCACCTGGGCAAGGCCATCGTCAACAGCGTGATCGTGGCCGGCTGCATCACCGCCGCCACGCTGTTCTTCTGCACCCTGGCCGGATACGCCTTCGCCAAGATGCGCTTCCGCGGCCGGAACGTGCTGATGACCGCGGTCATCGCCACCCTGACGATCCCGCCCCAGCTCAGCGTCGTACCGCTGTTCATGATGGTGTCGGACATCGGGTGGAACGGAAAGCTGGAGTCGGTGATCTTCCCGACCCTGGTCGGTGCCTTCGGCGTCTTCTTCATGCGCCAGTACCTGATCGAGGCGCTGCCGTACGAGCTGATCGAGGCGGCCAAGGTGGACGGCGCGAGCAACATCCGCATCGTGTGGAGCGTGGTCCTGCCCGTGGCCCGGCCCGCGATGATGGTGCTGGGCATGCTCACCTTCGTCCAGGCCTGGAACGACTTCTTCTGGCCCTTCCTCGCGCTGAACCAGGAGAACCCCACCATCCAGGTGGCGCTGGGCCAGCTCAGCGCCGCCTACACGCCCGACCAGAGCATCGTCATGGCCGGCGCGCTGATCAGCACCCTGCCGCTGCTGCTGGTCTTCGTGATCTTCGGCAAGCAGATCGTCGGGGGAATCATGGCGGGTGCGGTCAAGGGCTGAGCCGTCCCCGCCGCCGGGCCGGCCGCACGCGCCGGCCCCGCACCCACGGCCGGCGCGCGCCTCGCCGCGCCGGCCCCGCACTCGTGCCCGGTCCGGTACGCACCCGCCTCCTCCAGCCGCCCCGCGGCGGGCCGTACCGGACCGGGCACCCACCACCGGGGCAGGCACCGTCCGTCCGGCGCCGCCTCCGTCCGCGGGCCGCGCCCGGTTCCCCGCCCACACTCCCCGTACCTCCCGGACCGCCGTCCGGCGTCCGTCGACTTCACCTCGCTTTGGGAGCGCTCTCATATGACCGCCGTACGACCCGAGACCACGGCCCAGCCGGCCCTGGACACCTCCTTCCCGACCGGCTTCGTCTGGGGTGCCGCCACCGCCGCCTACCAGGTGGAGGGCGCCGCCGCCGAGGACGGCCGCACGCCTTCCATCTGGGACACCTTCAGCCACACTCCCGGCAAGATCCGCAACGGTGACACCGGGGACATCGCCGCCGACCACTACCACCGGTACCGCGACGACGTGGCGCTGATGAAGGACCTCGGCCTGAAGGCCTACCGGTTCTCCCTCTCCTGGACCCGGATCCAGCCCACCGGACGCGGCCCCGCCGTCGAACGCGGCCTGGACTTCTACCGCCGCCTCACCGACGCCCTCCTGGAGGCCGGGATCACCCCGGTCGCCACCCTGTACCACTGGGACCTGCCGCAGGAGCTGGAGGACGCCGGCGGCTGGCCGAACCGCGACACCGCCCACCGGTTCGCCGACTACGCCGACCTGGCGGCCCGCGCCCTGGGCGACCGGGTCGGCCTGTGGACCACCCTCAACGAGCCCTGGTGCTCGGCGTTCCTGGGCTACGGCTCCGGCGTGCACGCCCCGGGCCGGACCGACCCGGCCGCCACGCTGCGCGCCGCGCACCACCTCAACCTCGGCCACGGCCAGGCCGTCGGCGCGCTCCGCGCGGCCCTGCCCTCGTCCGCGCAGACCTCCATCACCCTGAACCTGCACCAGGTGCGCCCGCTCACCGACAGCCCCGAGGACGCCGACGCCGCCCGCCGCATCGACGCCGTCGGCAACCGGATCTTCACCGGCCCGCTGCTCGACGGCGCCTACCCCGAGGACCTGCTGCGCGACACCGCGCACGTGGTCGACTGGGCGGAGCTGGTGCGCGACGGGGACCTGGCGGAGATCTCCCGCCCCCTCGACATGCTCGGCGTCAACTACTACGCGCCGACCGTGGTCTCCCGGCCCGCCGACGGTGTCGGCGCCACCCGGAACGACGGCCACGGAGCGAGCGACCACTCGCCGTGGACCGGCTCCGAGGACGTCGCCTTCCACCTCGCCAACGACAACCTGACCGCGATGAACTGGGCCATCGACGCCGGCGGTCTGCACACGCTGCTGACCGGGCTCGCGGCCGCGCACCCGCGGCTGCCCCTGATGGTCACCGAGAACGGCGCCGCGTTCGACGACTACGTCTCGCCCGAGGGCCGGGTCGAGGACCCGCAGCGCATCGCCTACCTGCACGCCCACCTGGACGCCGTCCGCCGTGCCATCGCCGACGGCGCCGACGTGCGCGGCTACTTCCTGTGGTCCCTGCTGGACAACTTCGAGTGGTCCTACGGCTACTCGAAGCGCTTCGGCGCGGTCTACGTCGACTACGCCACCCAGCGCCGCATCCCCAAGGCCAGCTCCCGGTGGTACGCCGAGGTGATCCGGAACAACGCCCTGCCCGCCTGACCGGCGCGCGGGCGGCGGCCCCGGCACCCGGCCGGGCCCGCCGCCCGCGGAATCGAGGGCGCCGCCGTCCCGCTGTTACATTCCTGGCCTGTACATTCCTGGCCTGACGGCGGTGAACGGAAGGCGGCGACCATGGCGGGCAGCGGTGTGAGAGGCCGGGGCGGCCGACGGCCGACCCTGGAGGAGGTCGCCGCGCGGGCCGGGGTCGGGCGGGGCACGGTCTCCCGGGTGATCAACGGCTCGCCCCGGGTCAGCGACGCGACCCGCGCGGCCGTCGAGGCGGCCGTAGCCGAGCTGGGCTATGTGCCCAACACCGCCGCCCGCGCCCTCGCGGCCAACCGGACCGACGCCATCGCCCTGGTCGTCCCCGAGCCGGAGACCCGGTTCTTCGCCGAGCCCTACTTCTCCGACATGCTGCGCGGCGTCGGCGGCGAACTCTCCGACACCGAGATGCAGCTACTGCTGATCTTCGCGGGCAGCGACCGGGAGCGGCAGCGGCTGGCGCAGTACCTGGCGGCCCACCGCGTGGACGGCGTCCTGCTGGTCTCCGTCCACGCCGACGACCCGCTGCCCGACCTGCTGGCCGGACTGGAGATCCCGGCGGTGATCAGCGGCCCGCGCTCGGCGGCCGAAACGCTCACCTCGGTGGACTCGGACAACTACGGCGGCGCCCGCTCGGCCGTGGAGCACCTGCTGTCCCGCGGCCGCCGCCGGATCGCGCACATCACCGGCCGGCTGGACGTCTACGGCGCCCAGCGCCGCGCCACCGGCTACCGCGAGGCCCTGCGTGACGCGGGCCACCCGGAGGACGAACTCCTCATCGAGCCGGGCGACTTCACCGAGGAGGGCGGCCGGCGCGCGATGGCGACGCTGCTGTCCCGCCGGCCGGACCTGGACGCGGTCTTCGCCGGCTCGGACGTGATGGCGGCGGGCGCCCGCCAGGTGCTGCGCGAGGCGGGCCGCCGCATCCCCGACGACGTCGCGCTGGTCGGCTACGACGACTCCGCCATCGCCCGCCACATGGACCCGCCGCTCACCAGCGTCCGTCAGCCCATACAGGAGATGGGCCGGGTGATGATCGACCTGCTCCTCACGGAGATCGCCGACCGCCCGCCGGCTTCCCACGGCCCGCGCCGGGCGGTCCTGCCCACGGAACTGGTGGTCCGGGCGTCCTCCTGACCCGCCGACCCGGACCCCGGCCCCGATCCAGGGCCGGGGTCCGGGCGCTTCGGCGGGCTGCCGGCTCAGGGCAGGCGAAAAACACATCAGCCGGTGATCTCGTCTTTCGACGACATCACCGGCTGATGTTCAAGGGTGAGTGACGGGACTCGAACCCGCGACATCCTGGACCACAACCAGGTGCTCTACCATCTGAGCTACACCCACCACGACCGGCGGTGGAACGTTCGTTTCCCCGACCGGCCGAGAAGAAGTCTACAGGGTCCGAAGGGGTGCTCGCGCACGCGTTTCCGCGCGGGCCCGGCGGGCGGGCCCGCACGGACGGTCACCCGGCGGGCAGCACGTGCCGGGCGGCGATCGCCTTCGCGGTCTCGGAGTCGGGGCCGGGCTGCGGCACGAAGACGGCCTCGCGGTAGTAGCGCAGTTCGGCGATCGACTCGCGGATGTCGGCGAGGGCCCGGTGGTTGCCGTTCTTCTGCGGGCTGTTGAAGTACGCCCGCGGGTACCAGCGGCGGGCCAGCTCCTTGACCGAGGACACGTCGACGATCCGGTAGTGGAGGTAGCCCTCCAGGGCCGGCATGTCCCGCAGCAGGAAGCCCCGGTCGGTGCCCACCGAATTGCCGCACAGCGGCGCCTTGCCGGGCTCCTTCACATGCTCCCGTACATACGCGAGGACCTGCTCCTCGGCGTCTTGCAGGGTCGTGCCCCGGTCCAGCTCGGCGAGCAGCCCGGACGCGGTGTGCATCTGACGCACCACCTCCGGCATCGTCTCCAGGGCCCGGGCCGGCGGCCGGATGACGATGTCCACCCCCTCGCCGAGTACGTTCAGCTCGGAGTCGGTGACGAGGGCGGCCACCTCGATGAGCGCGTCGTCGGACAGCGAGAGGCCGGTCATCTCGCAGTCGATCCACACCATGCGATCGTTCATGTGTCTCACCTTACGGTGAGCCGCGCCGAGCGGGACCGGCCGTGCGCCGGGCCGGCCGGCGCACGGACACGGCGAAGGGGGCGGAGTCGGGCTCCGCCCCCTCGTCGTGCTGTCCGCCGGGCGCCGGTCAGCCGGCGCCGCGCGGTCCCGGCAGCAGGCCCACCGCGCCCGCCGGGGCGCGCCGGCTCTGCATCGGCACCCCGCCGTCCCGGTGGTCGTACAGCGAGGCCGGGGCCGGCCCGGCCGGTCCGGCTCCGGACAGGCCCGCGGGCACGCCCGGCTGGCCGGAGACCGGCATCGGCGGTTCCGCCTCACCCGGCTTCTCGCCCTGCGGCCGGCGGGCCCGGTAGGCGGCCCGGTAGGCGGCGGGGGAGGAGCCGAGCTGGCGGCGGAAGTGGCCGCGCAGGGCCACCGGGGAGCGGAAGCCGCAGCGGCCCGCCACCTCGTCCACCGAGTAGTCCGACGTCTCCAGCAGCCGCTGGGCCTGGAGGACCCGCTGCGTGATCAGCCATTGCAGCGGCGCGCTCCCGGTCAGCGAGCGGAACCGGCGGTCGAACGTGCGACGGCTCATATAGGCGCGTGCCGCCAGTGTCTCCACGTCGAACTGCTCGTGGAGGTGTTCCAGCGCCCAGGCGACGACCTCGGCGAGCGGGTCGGCGCCGATCTCCTCGGGTAAAGACCGGTCGAGGTAGCGCTCCTGCCCGCCGGTCCGGCGCGGCGGGACGACCAGGCGCCGGGCGAGCGCGCCGGCCGCCTCGTTGCCGTGGTCGGTGCGCACGATGTGGAGACAGAGATCGATCCCGGCCGCCGTGCCCGCCGACGTCAGCACATCGCCGTCGTCGACGAACAGCTCTCTCGGATCGACGTGCACCGACGGATAGCGCTTGGCCAACGTCGGCGCGTACATCCAGTGGGTGGTCGCCGGGCGGCCGTCCAGCAGTCCGGCCGCCGCGAGCACGAAGGCGCCCGTGCACAGCCCGACGATGCGGGCGCCTTCCTCGTGTGCCCGGCGCAGCGCGTCGAGTGCTTCCTCCGGTGGCGGCGAAGTGATCGAACGCCAGGCCGGTACGACGACCGTCCCGGCGCGCGAGATCGCCTCCAGCCCATGCGGCGCCGTGAGTTCCAGGCCCCCTGTGGTCCGCAGCGGGCCCTCCTCGCCGGCACACACCAGCAGGCGGTAGCGCGGCACGCCGGCGTCCTGGCGGTCGATGCCGAACACCGACAGCGGGATGGAACTCTCGAAGATGGGGCCGCCGCTGAAGAGCAGCACCGCGACGATCTCCTTGCGGCGCCGCCCGGACAGTTTCCGGGCTGCGGCATCCTGCACGGCAGTGGAGTCGTGGCTCATACTGCTAAGCCCCCCTCGGTGGTCGCGGCTCCTCGGTTGTGTCGCTCCTGCACGTTTCCCCTCGGTCCTGCACGAGTCCCCCGCCGTAAGACAGTCAAGATCGAATCTACTGGCTCCCGCGATCACGGGGTGGCCGGTTAGACACGCCGGACATTGTCGACATGACAACTTGGCGTGAAGCATTCGATCACGAAGCGTTGCACTCACGAGGCGTGCAGGGAAGTGCGCCTTGTCGCCGTGGCCAAACCGCGTAGGGTGCACGCCGGCCTCCGGACCCTTTCCGTGCAGGTGGAACGGGGGTTGGGGGGCGGGTCGGACCCCTCTTGGCCGATATCGAGAAGTTGGCTGAAAAGCAGCGTTCGGAAGCGCGAAAACAGGTCAGTCGACCGGTGTCTGGCCCCGGGTGTGCCGTCCGCCGCTCCGGGCGGCGCACCGCGCGCGGCACCGCTCGGAGCGGCGCAGCAGCATGCGGCACACGGCCGTGACGGCCGCCAGACCCAGTGCGGTGCCGGTGGTGCCGGCCAGCGAGCTGCCGTACCAGAGCAGGACGACCGGTACGAGTACGCAGCAGAAGACCGCCCAGCGGATCACATCACCGACCGTGTCCGGCGCGGGGGTCGGGTCGGGGCCGGGTCCGGGTGCGGGCATCTCGTACTCCCTGAAGTGGTGGCTCACCCGGTTCAACGTCCGGGATACCGGACAGTCACCACCGGTACACCTGAGCGGGCCGCGCAAACCGCCTGTACGGGGCAGCAACCATTGCGTTACGGGCGCGGCTCGTGCATGCTCCGGTGAACCCCTGCGCATGCCGGGGGGACCGCTTACGGAGCGTGCGCGGGATCTGGGCGCGGGAGGCGTGCCGCCGTACCCTTGGGGGTATGGGCTTGGGAAGATGTTTCCCGGACACAGCTCCGCTGCACACGGTCATCCCTTCCCATAAAGGATCACAACGCCGAGACAGCCATGGCCGGTCACGAATTCTTCGAACCCGCGGACCGCAAGCGGCCGGTCGCCGACCCCACGGCGGCCGATCCCCTGGCGGCGGAAGAGGCACGTCACTCCTGCGACCCCGCCTTCCGGCACGGTGTCGTCGTCGGCTTCGACGGCTCCACCTCGAGCGAGCGCGCCCTCGCCTACGCGATCGGCATGGCCCACCGCTCCCAGTCCGGTCTGATCATCGTGCATGTCGCGAACCGTCTGCCCACCACGGTGTGGGCCGGCTGCGAGCCGCCCGTCTTCGTGGACGTCCCGGACCACCGCACCGAGGTGCTGGGGCTGGAGCTGGCCTGCGCGGACTATCTGGCCGAGGTGCCCTGGATCCTGGTCGAGCGCGGCGGGGACATCTGCCACGAGCTCGAAGAGGTCGGCCGGGAGTACGAGGCGGACGCGATCGTCGTCGGCTCCACGCACGGCATCGTCGGCCGCATCTTCGGCTCCGTCGCGGGACGGCTGGCCAAGCGCGCGCGGCGGCCCGTGATCGTCATCCCCTGAACACCTCACGCTCCGTCAACTTCCGCCCTGCGCACCGGACTACTGGCGCGTAGGAGGTGTCCGCGCCCTGGTGGAGGGCATATACCGGTCATCTCCGCGTGCCGCCGGCCGGGGGGTGACGGCCGCCGGCCGGACCCAGCGGCATGGGAAGGACCCCCGCGTGTCCGGTGGCACACGCGGGGGTCCCCTCCGCCGGGCGGCTACTCGACCGTCACGGACTTCGCGAGGTTGCGCGGCTTGTCGATGTCCCGGCCCAGGGCCTTCGCCGTGTGGTAGGCGAGGAGCTGGAGCGGGATGCCCATCAGGATCGGGTCGAGTTCGTCCTCGTTCTTCGGGACGATGATCGTCTGGTCCGCCTTCTCCTGGTGCCGGTGGGCCACCGCCAGGATCTTGCCCTCGCGGGCCTTGATCTCCTCCAGGGCCGCGCGGTTCTTCTCCAGCAGGTCGTCGTCGGGGACGATCGCGACCGTGGGCAGGGCCGGCTCGATGAGGGCCAGCGGGCCGTGCTTCAGCTCGGAGGCGGGGTAGGCCTCGGCGTGGATGTAGGAGACCTCCTTCAGCTTCAGGGAGGCCTCACGGGCCACCGGGTAGCCCCGGACGCGGCCGATGAAGAGCATCGAGCGGGCGTCGGCGTAGCTCTCCGCCAGCTCCTTGACGGCCTCTTCCTGCTTGAGGATCTCGGTGATCTGCTGCGGCAGCCGGCGCAGGCCCTCGATGATCCGCTTGCCGTCGCGCACCGAGAGATCGCGGGTGCGGCCGAGGTGCAGCGCGAGCAGGGCGAAGGCGACCGTGGTGTTGGTGAAGCACTTCGTGGAGACCACGCACACCTCGGGGCCGGCGTGCACGTAGACCCCGCCGTCGGCCTCGCGGGCGATCGCCGAGCCGACCACGTTGACCACGCCGAGGACCCGCGCGCCCTTGCGCTTCAGCTCCTGTACGGCGGCCAGCACGTCGTAGGTCTCACCGGACTGGGAGACCGCGATGTACAGGGTGTCGGGGTCGACGACCGGGTTGCGGTAGCGGAACTCGGAGGCGGGCTCGGCGTCGGCGGGGATGCGGGCCAGCTCCTCGATCATCTGGGCGCCGATCATGCCCGCGTGGTACGAGGTGCCGCAGCCGAGGATCTTCACGCGGCGGATCCGCCGGGCCTCGCGGGCGTCCAGGTTGAGCCCGCCGAGGTGCACGGTGGAGAACCGCTCGTCGATGCGGCCGCGCAGCACGCGGTCGACGGCGTCGGCCTGCTCGAAGATCTCCTTGTGCATGTAGGTGTCGTGGCCGCCCATGTCGTAGGACTCGGCCTCCCACTCCACCGTGGTGGGCTCGGCCGTCGTCCGGGTGCCCTCGGTGGTGTAGGTGCGGAAGTCGTCGGCCTTGAGGGTGGCCATCTCGCCGTCGTCCAGGGTCACTATCTGGCGGGTGTGGGTGACCAGGGCGGCGATGTCGGAGGCGACGAACATCTCCTTCTCGCCGATGCCGAGGACGACCGGGGAGCCGTTGCGGGCCACCACGATCCGGTCGGGGAAGTCGGCGTGCAGGACGGCGATGCCGTAGGTGCCCTCGATCAGCCGGACCGCCTGGCGGACCTTGTCCTCCAGCTTCTCCGCGCCCGAGCGGGCGATGAGGTGGGTGAGGACCTCGGTGTCGGTCTCGGAGAGGAACTCGACCCCGTCCGCCTCCAGCTTGCGGCGCAGGTCGGCGGCGTTGTCGATGATGCCGTTGTGCACGACCGCGACCTTGCCGTCGCCCGACATGTGCGGGTGGGCGTTGACGTCGGAGGGCGCGCCGTGGGTGGCCCAGCGGGTGTGGGCGATGCCGGTGGTGCCCTTGAAGCGCGCCGGGACCCTGGCCTCCAGGTCCCGCACCCGCCCCTTGGCCTTGACCATCTTCAGGCCGGGTGTCTTCGGGGAGGTGACGACGATGCCCGCGGAGTCGTAGCCGCGGTACTCCAGGCGCTGGAGGCCCTCCAGGAGGAGCGGAGCGACATCACGCTTCCCGATGTATCCGACAATTCCGCACATGTATAGAGGTATCCCTTGGGTGTCGCTGGTCCGGTCCGGCCGCTTCTCAGCCGTAGACCATGCGGCGCAGCTGCCTGAGCGTCAGCTCCGGCGGCGCCACCGCCCGGTAGGTCAGGTCCGCCTCGATCCGCTGGAAGATCTCCGCGTTCACCAGGCCCTGGGCCTGGAGTTCGCGGTGGCGGCGGCGGACGAACTCCTGGGTCGTCTCGTCGAAATAGGCGAGCACGTCCTGTATCACCCGCATCGCCTCGCCCCGGTTCAGGGGCGTGGACCGCGTCAGATGATCAACAAGTTCGTCGTGCACCCGGTAGATCCTGGGGTACCGGAGCCGGTTTCGCAAGAATCGTGCCCGATTCCGGGCAAGCGGCTGTTGAATCTCTTATGGCGCTCTGTTCGCCGTCCGTCCATCCCGTGTCCGGCATCCCGTTGCCCGAGCCGACCAGTTTCAGACGCCATGGACATTCCTCGTATGGGCGTACCCGAGAAGCTGGCCGAGCGCATGAGCATGGCCGAGCAGCATGAATACCTGCGCGCCAGGTTCTCGCGGCGCAGCGTGTTCCGGGGCGGCGCCGTCACGCTGGGCGCCGTCGCCGGCGGCGCGTTCGTGCCGGGCGCCACCGCCCGGGCCGCCGCGCCCGCCGGGCACACCGTCCCCGCCGCCGAACGCGTCGACGGCGCCTTCGTCGCGCCCTTCGGCCGCCACCTCGCCTGGGGCAACGACCCGCGCACCGAGATCTCCGTCTCCTGGCAGGTCCCGGTCGCCGTGCGCAAGCCCTTCCTCCGCGTCGGCGCCCACCCCTGGGACCTCTCCCGGAAGATCGAGGCCGAGGTCCGCACCCTGCACACCCCGGCCGGCGTCGGCGCGAGCGGCGACCACACCCAGTACTACCTGCACGCCAGACTCACCCACCTGCGCCCCGGCAGGACGTACTACTACGGCGTCGGCCACAGGGGCTTCGACCCGGCCGCGCCGCACCTGCTCGGCACCGTCGGCACGTTCACCACCGCGCCCGCGCACAAGGCGCCGTTCACCTTCACCGCCTTCGGCGACGAGGGCGTCGGCTACCACGGTCTGGCCAACAACAGCCTCCTCCTCGGCCAGAACCCGGCCTTCCACCTGCACGCCGGCGACATCGCCTACGCCGACCCCGCCGGCGCGGGCAAGACCACCGACAGCGGCTTCGACGCCCGCACCTGGGACTCCTTCCTCGCCCAGACCGAGACGGTCGCCAAGCAGGTCCCGTGGATGCCCGCCTACGGCAACCACGACATGGAGGCCTGGTACTCGCCCAACGGCTACGGCGGCGAGGACGCCCGCTGGAACCTCCCGGACAACGGCCCCGACCCCCGGAACCTGCCGGGCGTCTACTCCTTCGTCTACGGCAACACCGCGGTCATCTCGCTCGACGCCAACGACATCTCCTTCGAGATCCCGGCGAACCTGGGCATCTCCGGCGGAACCCAGACCAAGTGGCTGGAAACCCAGCTGAAGAAGTTCCGCGCCGCCAAGGACGTGGACTTCGTCGTCGTCTTCTTCCACCACTGCGCCTACTGCACCTCCACCGCCCACGCCTCCGAGGGCGGAGTGCGCCAGGAATGGGTGCCGCTGTTCGAGAAGTACACCGTGGACCTGGTCATCAACGGCCACAACCACCAGTACGAGCGCACCGACGTCATCAAGGCCGGCCGGGTCACCAGGAAGCTGCCGGTCGGCGGCACCGCCTACCCGGAGACCGACGGCGTGGTCTACGTCACCGCGGGCGCGGCCGGCCGCAGCCTGTACGCCTTCTCCGCCCCCGACTCCTACGAGGGCCACGAGCACGAGACCGACTCCGTGGCCTCCTTCGTCAACACCAAGGACGGCAAGGCGAACGAGACCGTCACCTGGTCCCGGGTGCGCTACCTCGACTACTCCTTCCTGCGCGTGGACGTCACCCCCGCGCCGAAGGGCCGTCAGACCACGCTGACCGTGTCGGGCATCGCCGAGACCGGCGACCGCATCGACCACTTCACCGTGTCCCGCACGGCCAAGTAGCCGACCCCGGCGCGGGTGGTCCCGGGGCCGCTTTCCGCCGGGCGGGGGACCGTTCCGCCCGATCTGCGGGACAGTGGTGCCGACCGGACCGGGCGGCCGACTCCGCCCGGCGGTCGGCCACTTCGGAAGGGAGCGCATGTGAGACGGCACCACGGCACCACTCCCCGAACCGCCCGCGTCCTCGGTTCGCTGCTGCTGATCGCGGCGGCCGGCGGCCTCACCCTCGGCGCGGCCCCCGCGGCGCGCGCCGCCGCCCCGGTCCCGCTGGACCGGATCGTCCCGGCACCCGTCTCGGTCACCCCGGGCGGCACGCCGTACCGCGTCACCCGCGCCACCGGCATCCACGTCGACGGCCCCGCCGAGGTCCACCGGATCGGCACCTACCTGGCCGGGCTCCTGCGGCCCGCCACCGGCTACCCGCTGCCGGTCACCGACCACGGCGACGGCGGCATCCTGCTCCGCCTCACCCAGGGCGACTACGGCGCCGAGGGCTACCGGCTGCACAGCGGCGCCGACGGCGTCACCCTCACCGCGCGCACCCCCGCCGGCCTCTTCCACGCCGTGCAGACCCTGCGCCAGCTCCTCCCGGCGGCCGTCGAGCGCACGACCGTCCAGCGCGGCCCCTGGCAGATCGCCGCCGGCACCCTCCAGGACCGCCCCCGCTACGCCTACCGGGGCGCCATGCTGGACGTCGCCCGGCACTTCTTCACCGTCCCCCAGGTCAAGCGCTACATCGACCAGCTCGCCCTCTACAAGATCAACGAGCTGCACCTCCACCTCAGCGACGACCAGGGCTGGCGCATCGCCGTCGACTCCTGGCCGCGCCTGGCCTCCTACGGCGGCGCCGGCGAGGTCGGCGGCGGCCGGGGCGGCCACTACACCAAGGCCGACTACCGGGAGATCGTCCGCTACGCGGCCTCCCGCTACCTGGAGGTCGTGCCCGAGATCGACATGCCCGGGCACACCAACGCGGCCCTCGCCTCCTACGCCAAGCTGAACTGCGACGGCGTGGCACCCCCGCGGTACACCGGCACCCAGGTCGGCTTCAGCTCGCTGTGCGTGTCCAAGAAGGCCACCTACGACTTCGCCGACGACGTGATCCGGGAGCTGGCCGCCCTCACCCCGGGCCGCTATGTGCACCTCGGCGGCGACGAGGCCCACTCCACCGCCCACGCCGACTACGTCCGGTTCATGGACCGCGTCCAGCCGCTCGTCGCCCGGTACGGCAAGACCGTCATCGGCTGGCACCAGCTCACCGGCGCCCACCCGGCCAAGGGCGCCCTCGCCCAGTACTGGGGCGTGGACGGCACCGGCGCCGCGGAGAAGGCACAGGTCGCCGCGGCCGCCCGGAACGGCACCCACCTGATCCTGTCCCCGGCCGACCGGGTCTACCTCGACATGAAGTACACCGCCCGCACCGGGCCGGGCACCAAGTGGGCCGGCCTGGTGGAGGTGCACCGGTCCTACGACTGGAACCCGGGCACCTATCTCGCCGGGGTGCCCGCCTCGGCGGTCCGGGGCGTCGAGGCACCCCTGTGGTCGGAGACCGTGAAGACCTCCGCCGGCATCGAATACCTGGCGTTCCCGCGGCTCGCCGGGGCGGCCGAGCTGGGCTGGTCGCCGGCGGCCCGCCACGACTGGAGCGCCTACCGCAAGCGGCTCGCCGCGCAGGGCCCCCGCTGGGACGCCCTCGGCATCCACTACTACCGGTCGCCGCAGGTCCCCTGGCCGGCGCGCTGACCCCGGGCCGGCGGGCACCCCGGAGGACCGTACTCCCGGGTGCCCGCCGCGTCCGCGCGGCCGTCAGAACCCGGCGATCGGGTTCTTCAGGGTCCCGACGAGCTGGAGCGCGCCGGACGGGTCGGCCAGGTCCACCATCTGCCGGTTGTCGCGCAACTGGAGCCGGTTGAGGCAGGACAGCGCGAACTCGGGCGCGAACACGTCGTACCGGCGGAACCGGTCGGCCAGCTCCGGGTTGGCCCTCTGGTACGCACGGGTGACCTCGGCGACCGTGCGCCAGAAGCCGTCCTCCTCCAGGATTCCCCCGGCGGCCAGACGGGCGGCCAGGAAGCGGAAGAAGCAGTCGAACACGTCCGTGAAGACGGACAGCAGCTTCTTGTCCTCGGGAACCTCCACGCGGATCCGCCGCACCTCGGGCGGCAGGTCCGCGTCCGGGTCCATGACGGCGATCTCCTCGGCGATGTCCTTGTAGACCGCCCGCCGCACCACGCCGTCCTCCAGCACCAGGATCACGTTCTCGCCGTGCGGCATGAACACCAGGTCATAGGCGTAGAAGCAGTGCAGCAGCGGGACGTAGTACGCCCGCAGGTACCGCCGCAGCCACTCCCGCGGGTCCAGCCCCGACCGCTCGATCAGCGCGCCCGCGAAGGAGGCGCCCTCGTGGTCCACGTGCAGCAGGGACGCCATGGTCGCCAGGGACTCGCCCTCCCGCAGCGAGGGCACCGGGCTCTCCCGCCACAGCGCGGCCAGCATCTTGCGGTACGGCGAGTAGCGGTCGGTCGCCCGCTCGTACTCCAGATGCCGGTAGCCGACGGCGGCCCGCTCCCGGATGACGGACAGACCGGTGGACTTCAGCACCGGATCGCCGTCGACCAGCCGGGCCAGCCAGTCGTTGATGGCCGGGGTCGCCTCCATGTAGGCGGCCGACAGACCCCGCATGAAACCCATGTTGAGCACCGACAGGGCCGTCTTCACATAGTGCTTGTGCGGGGCGCTGGTGTTGAAGAAGGTCCGGATGGACTGCTGGGCCAGGTACTCGTCGTCGCCCTCGCCGAGACAGACCAGCAGGTCGCGCGCCACCTCGGCGGCGAAGGTGACGCTGAGCTTGTTCCACCACTGCCAGGGGTGGACCGGGATGAACAGGTAGTCCGCCGGGTCCAGGCCACGGCCGGTGAGGACGGCACGGAACCGCTCCACGGCCGCCGCGCCCAGCTCCGCGCGCAGGAACGACTCGTACTCGATGCCCGCCCCGGCCGTGAACGCCGCGCGCGAGCGGTGCGCGGCCAGCCACACCAGCCGCACCGGGCTCGCCGTCTCGGGCGCGTACGACAGGTACTCGTGGACGCCGAAACCGAGCCGCCCGTTGTTCGCGACGAAGCACGGGTGGCCCTCGGTCATCCCGGTCTCGATGGCCTGGAAGCCGCCGCGGGCCAGCTCCGCGGAGGTCACCGGCTCCTTGGCCAGCTTGTAGCAGGTGCCCGACAGGGTGGAGGAGATCTCTTCCAGGTAGACGGGCAGGATCTCGTCGCTCAGCCCCAGGGACTTCCTCAGCTCGATGAAGAAGTCCAGCGCGGCGAGCGGCAGTTCCCCGCCGTCGCGGTGCCGGGTGATCGAGCCGGGGTCGACCTCCCAGTGGTCCAGGGCCCGGCGCACGGCGCGGAACCGGTAGCCGGTGAGCCCGTCGTCACTGCGGACGACGTACCCGCCGCCGTCCTCCTCGGGGGTGATCAGCCGCTCGTGTGCGAACTCGGCGAGCGCCTTGGCCAGCAGCAGCCGGTTGGCGGTCGCCCAGCGCTCGGGGGACAGATGGGCCACGGCGTCGGCGAGGGTCACGCGGTCACCGCCTTCTCGAACTGTTCACGGGTGCAGAAGCTGAGCAGGGCCCGCTTCTCCGGTTTGTCGATCTCGCGTTCGGCCACGAAGCCGACGGCCGCGTTCAGCGCGTGCACGGCCGTGTTGCGGACGTCCGGCTCCACGACGACCCGCTCCACGGCCGGGTCCGCGAAGAGCCGGGCCATGATCGCGGTGAGCACGGACCGGGTGAAGCCGTGCACGGGCGTGTCGGTCGCCGGCACCAGGAAGTGCATGCCGACATCCCCCGGCCGTGCCTCGTACAGCCCGGCCAGCTCCCGGTGCGCCGGGTCGTACCGCTCCATCAGGAAGACGGGCGTGCCGTCCCTGAGCCCGAGCAGCGCCTCGTGGTGCTCGTCGGCCGCTATCTCCCCGTAGGCACGCGCGACGTCCTCCGGCCGCGCGTCGCCCATCATCCAGAAGGCCGCCTTGGGATGGGTGACCCAGGAGTGCAGCAACGCGGCGTCGGCCGGGGGGTCTACGGGGCGGAAGGTGAAGGTCATACCGAGAACTCCTGGAAGGCGATGGTCTTTTCCACCGGGTAGTACTCCGTGCCGAGCAGCTCGCGGATGATGTACGCGTTCCGGTAGGCGCCCATGCCGAGGTCGGGGCTGGTGACGCTGTGGGTGTGGACGCCGGCGTTCTGGAGGAAGACGCCGCGGCCGGTGGTGTCGATGGAGTAGTTGCGGGCGACGTCGAAGCGGCCGTGGCCGTCGAAGCGGAGGCGCTCGCGGACCGGGGCGAGGAAGTCCGGCGGGGTGTAGTGGTAGCCGGTGGCCAGCACCAGGCCCTCGGTGCGGAGCGTGAAGTCCTTGTCCTGCTCGTCCTGGTGGAAGCCGAGGGTGTAGGCGCCGTCCTGGTACGCCGCCGTGCGCAGCGTGGAGTTGGTGAGCAGCCGGGTGGGCACAGGGCGGTCGCCGCTCTCGACGTTCTTCTGGTACAGCAGGTCGAAGATCGAGTCGATCAGGTCCGCGTTGATGCCCTTGAACAGGCCCTTCTGCTGCTTCTCCAGCCGGTAGCGGGTCTCCTCGGGCAGCGCCCGGAAGTAGTCGATGTAGTCCGGGGAGGTCATCTCCAGGGTCAGCTTGGTGTACTCCAGCGGGAAGAACCGCGGGGAGCGGGTGACCCAGTTGAGCTGGTAGCCGTGGCTGTCGATGCCGGCGAGCAGGTCGTAGTAGATCTCGGCGGCGCTCTGGCCGCTGCCGACCACGGTGACGGACTTCTTCGTCAGCAGCTCCGCCTTGCGGTGCGTGTACTGCGAGGTGTGCAGGAGGTCCCCGTCCAGCCCCCGGCAGGCCGGCGGGACGTAGGGCGCGGTGCCGGTGCCGAGGACCAGGTGCCGGGCCCGGTAGGTGTCCCCGGCCGCGGTGCGCACGACGTACAGCTCGTCCTGGTACGTCACCTCGGTGACCGTGGTCCCGAAGCGGACGCAGCTCAGCTTCCCGGCCGCCCAGCGACAGTAGTCGTCGTACTCGATCCGCAGCGGGTAGAAGTTCTCGCGGATGTAGAACGAGTACAGTCTGCCCTTCTCCTTCAGGTAGTTGAGGAAGGAGTACCGCGAGGTGGGGTCGGCCAGGGTGACCAGGTCCGACATGAACGGGGTCTGGAGGTGCGCGCCGTCCAGGAACATGCCGGCGTGCCACTCGAAGTCCGGCTTGGACTCCAGGAAGACGCCGTCGAGCCCGGCGATCGGCTCGGTCAGGCAGGCCAGGCCGAGGTTGAAGGGGCCGAGCCCGATCCCGACGAAGTCGTGGGTCTTGGTCGGGTTCTCAGGACGCGCGGTCAAGGGACACTCCCAGGTACTGCTCGGCATGGCCGGCGATCAGATCGAGGACGGCGGCGATGTCGGCCGTCCGGGTCTCGGGGTTGAGCAGGGTGAACTTCAGGTAGTGGCGGCCGGCCACCGTGGTGCTCGCCACCACGGCCTCGCCGGAGGCGAACAGGGCCTTGCGGGCGGCGAGGTTGGCGCGGTCGATCTCGGCGGGGTCGGTGACGGCCGCCGGGAGGTAGCGGAAGACGAGGGTGGACAGGCTGGGCTCGACGACGACGTCGTAGCGGGGGTCGGCGTCCAGCAGCCGCCAGCCCTCCCGGGCCAGGTCGCAGACCTCGTCGAAGAGCTGTCCGATGCCGTCGGCGCCCATGGTGCGCAGGGTCAGCCACAGCTTGAGGGCGTCGAAGCGGCGGGTGGTCTGGAGGGACTTGTCCACCTGGTTGGGGATACGTTCCTGCACCATGCGGCGCGGGTTGAGGTAGTCGGCGTGGTAGGTGGCGTGCCGCAGGGTGGCCCCGTCCCGGACCAGTACGGCGGAGGAACTGACCGGCTGGAAGAAGGACTTGTGGTAGTCGACGGTGACCGAGTCGGCGCGCTCGATGCCGTCGATGCGGTCGCGGTACTTCAGCGAGGCCAGCAGTCCGCAGCCGTAGGCGGCGTCCACGTGCAGCCACGCGCCGTACTGCGCGCACAGCCCGGCGATCTCCGGCAGCGGGTCGATGGAGCCGAAGTCGGTGGTGCCGGCGGTGGCGACGACGGCCATCGGGACCAGGCCGTCGCGCGCGCAGCGCTCCAGTTCGCGGGCGAGGGCGACCGTCTGCATGCGCTTGTCGTGGTCGACGGGGATCGTGACGACGGCGTCCGGCCCGAGGCCGAGCAGTTTCGCGGACTTGCGCACGCTGAAGTGGCCGGCCTCGGAGGCGAAGACGCGCAGTTTCCCGGGCGCGTCGCTCTTGGCCTCCTCCCGGGCGAGCAGCAGCGCCTGGAGGTTGGACTGGGTGCCGCCGGAGGTGAACACGCCGTCGGCGGCCGGGCCGAGGCCGATGCGGGCGGCCGTCCAGTCGATGAGCTTGCGCTCGATGAGGGTGCCGCCGGCCGACTGGTCCCAGGTGTCCAGCGAGGAGTTGACCGCGGAGAGCACCGCCTCGCCGAGCACCGCCGGGATGACGACCGGGCAGTTGAGGTGGGCGAGGTAGCGGGGGTGGTGGAAGTAGACGGCGTCCCGGAGGTAGACGTCCTCCAGCTCGTCCAGGACGGCACCGGTGTCGCCCAGCGGGCGGTCGAGGTCGATCGCGTCGATCACGGGGGCGAGCGCGTCCGGGGTGACGCCGGTGAACGGACGGTCGGTGGTGGCGAGTTTGGCCGCCACCCGCTCGACTCCTTCGGTCACGGAGCGGCGGTAGTGCTCCGCGGTGAGGCCATTGAGCAGGTGCGAGCGCATGGGGGGATCCTCCGAGGGACGGTCCGGAGCGGATAACTTAGGTTAGCCTAACCTAAGTTGATCTGACCAGGGCGCGCCCCTCCCTTTCCCTGGGCTTTCCCCGGGCTTTCGCCGGGCGGCGCCAGGTCACCCGCCTGCGGCGCGCAGTTGCTCCTCCGTCATGCCCTGCCGCCAGTAGCCGACGAAGGTGACGCACCGCCGGTCCACCCCGCGCTCGCCGACGAAGTGCCGCCGCGCCGCCTTCACCTGGCCGGACTCCCCGGCGATCCACACGTACGGCCGCTCGGCGGCCGGCAGCCGGGCGGCCCGTACGGCGTCCACGGCCACGGGGGAGCCGTCGTGCCGCACCAGCCAGGTGATCTCGGCGTCCGCCGCGGTGCGCACGTCCTGGATGTCCCCGGCGTGCGGCACCTCCAGCCAGGCCCGCACCCGGGTGCCGGCGGGCAGGGCTTCGAGGATCGCGGTCGCGGCCGGTACGGCCGTCTCGTCGCCGCACAGGACGACGAGGTCGGTCCCCTCGGGCGGGCGGAAGCGGATCGCCCGGTTGTCGGCGACCGCCGGCCCGAGCAGCAGCACCCGGTCGCCCGCGGCGGCCCGCGCGGCCCAGCGGGAGGCCGGGCCGGCCGGCAGCGAGGCGCCGGGGCCGACGCCGTGCAGGGCGAAGTCGATGTCGATCTCGTCCGGGTCGCGCCGCAGCGCCCGCAGCGTGTACGAGCGCATCACGGCCCGCACGGTGTCCGGGAGTTCCCGCCACCCCTGCCACCAGCCGTCGCCCAGTTCCAACGGCCCGACCGGCTCGCTCTGCCCCGGCTGCGGCAGGAACAGCGACAGGGACTGGTCCCGTCCGGCGGAGTGGAAGGCGTGCAGGTCGGGGCCGGTGAAGGTGATGCGGAGCAGAGACGGGCCGAGCCGCCTCGTCCGTACGACCTGAAGGGGGAAGAAACGGAACGGGGCGGCTACGGCCGTCGTCATGTGTGGCTCCTGAGGGGATGGTTCAGGGCGTTGTCGGGGGCTTCGGCCCGAGGTCAGGCGACCTTCTCGGCCTTCTCCAGGGCTTCGGCGAGGTGGGTCAGCAGCGGCACGCACTTGTCGTACGACAGGATCGGCTCGGGGGAGCGGGGGATCACCTGGCCGGCCTTGACCGCCGGCAGCTTCTTCCAGGTGGCCTTGGTGATGTCGGCCGGCTGGATGGCCGAGGTGCGGTCGTCCAGCATGATGATGTCGGCCGGGTACTTGTCGACGTTCTCCCAGCTCAGCGACTCGTACCAGCCGCCGCCCTGCTTCTTGGCGCTCTCCGGGGGCTCCACGAAGTTCACGCCGAGCGCCTTGAAGTACTCCAGGTCCACGGAGAGGTTGCTGCCGGAGACGTAGAAGAGCTGGTCGCTGGCGCTGCCCGCCATCACCCTGATGCCGGGCTTGGCCTTGGCGGCGGCGCGCAGCCGGGCCGCGGCGGCCTCGAACCGCTTCTTGGCGTCGGTGACCTTGGCGGCCTTCATGTCCGCGCCGAGCGACTCGGCGAGGTCCCACACGCGCTGGAGCGGCCGGGTGAGCTGACGGTCGTAGACGGAGACGCCGACGCTGGGCGCGAGCCGGGCGATCTTGTCCTTCGACTCCTCGGGCACGTACCAGAGGGTGCCGGCGCCGTCGAACATCGTCGTGATGAGGACGTCCGGGGCGAGCGAGGCGTACTTCTCGATGCTGAACTGGCCCCAGGTGTTGCCGAGGACCGTCACCTTGCTGATGTCCATGTCGCCGGCCTGGACGTCCGCCTTGCCGGCGCTGGTCCTGGTGGGGCCGAAGACGCCCTTCACCTGGATGCCGTAGTCGTACAGCGCGGCGCCGACTCCGGTGAACGCGACGATGTTCGCGGGGACCTTGTCCAGCTTCACGGTCGTACCGCGGTCGTCCTCGAACGACCAGGGACCCGAGGCGCCCGCCCCCGAGCCCGCGCCGGACCCGCCGTCTTTGCCCTCGCCGTCCCCGCAGGCGGCGAGCGCGGCACCGAGGCCGAGGACGCCGCCCGCGGCGAGCAGTCCGCGGCGGGTGAGGTGGGTGGCACGGGCATGGGACATGGGTATGACTGCTTTCGACCGGGGCGAAGCGCCCGCCGGACACGTTCCAAGGTAGGTTAGCCTAACCTCAGTAGAAGTCCAGGGGCGGGCACCGGTCTCCGGCCGCCGGGGCAGGCGGTGCCGGGGCCGGGAGGGCGGAGCGGATCACGGGGCTGCCTTCAGCTCCGCCCAGGTCTTCTTGCCCCAGGGGCCGCGGGCGCGATGACTGCCGAGCAAGGTGTAGCCCCAGCGGTCCGCGAGCGCGTCGATGAGGACCAGTCCACGGCCCGACTCCGCGTCGGCACCGGCCCGACCGAGTACGGGCAGGAGTGACGGTGCCTTGTCCACCACCCCGATGCCTACCCGCATCGGGTTCGGCCGTTCGACGAGCAGGCGAATCGAGCGGCACGGAGTGTGCCTGGCGGCGTTCGCGATCAGTTCCGAGATGATCAGTTCGGCCGGGTCGGTGAGGCCACCGAGGTGCCAGGCGCCGAGAGCGATGCGGACGATTCTGCGACCGTGCTCAGCCGTCTCCGGCTCGCACGGGAAGGTCTGGCTGTAGGCGGGGTGGCCGGTGGGGGCGGCCTCTGCTGGCGTACGGAGACTCGTCATAGCGGAGGGAACCTTCGTGCCGTCTCGGTGCTGGCTCGCCCCTCGGCAGAGGGGCCAGTGAACAGACAACTCCGCCTGTGCCGAGCGTGGTTAGGGTGATCGGGTGACCCCGCAGAAGAACCCCCTAGGGTGATTTGGCCTCGGGTTTGCCTGACCGGATGAGGCCGCGGCGCTACGGTGCGTGCGTGAACACCGCGCGTAACACCGTTCTTGAGGCGTGGATGAAGGAGCACGGCCACAGCTCCAACAGCCTGGCCGACGCCGTGAACAAGGCTCTGGAACGACTTACGGGCCGTACCGGCGGCCTGGACGGCTCATCGGTCCGCGATTGGAAAGCAGGCCGGGTCAAGTGGCCGAAGACGGCCACCCGCAAGGCCCTTGAAGACGTCACTGGGCTGTCCGCCACGGCCTTAGGCTTCGTGCCACGGGGCCGTGCCCCGTCTGCCCCGGCTCCGCCGCAGGAGGATCCCGAGACCATGAAGCGCCGCACGCTTGTCGGTGGCATCGCCGCCGCCGTTGCCGCAGCGGCCGCTCCCGGCACCGCACCGCCCCGCCGTATCGGCATGAACGATGTCGACCGCCTGCAAACGCGCTTCGCCGAGATCATCGCCAGCGACCATCGCCAGGGCGGGCGACTCGGCCTCGAACAGCGGGCCGCGGCGCTCGCCGACGAGGCGCTGAACCTCCAGAATGCCGGCAGCGCCTCCCAGCGTGTGCGCAGCAACCTCTACGCAGCCGCCGCAGCGTTCCGCTCCTCGGCGATGTGGGCAGCCATCGACGGCCGTCGCTACGGCGACGCCAAGGCGCATATGAGGGAAGCGCAGGCTCTCGCCGAGATGTCAGGCGACCAGGCGATCAAGTTCCGCATCTGGAGCCACGCGGGGACCATGTACCGGCACATGGGCCGACCCGCGGACGCGCTCGCCGCGAATGACGTCGCGCGCAATCTGCACATCACCCGCCGCGATCCCCTGTTCGCCAGCTTGGGGCATGCTCGCCAGGCCGCCACCCTCGGCCTCGCCGGCGACACCGCAGCCGTACAGCGCGCCCTCGGCTACGCTCAGGACACACTCGGCCGCGCCGATCGCAGCCTTGCCCGGCCGGTGTGGATGACTGCGGCCTGCGACGGAGCGGAACTGGAAACGCTTGCCCTCGCCGCTCACCTCCGCCTCGGGAACTTCGGACGAGCCGAAGCACACGCCCACCGAAGCCTGACCTTGCTGCGCCCACAGATGCAGCGCGACCGTGCCATCAACACCGTTCGACTCGCTCACGCCCAGCTTGCGCAAGGGGCTGCCGAGGCCGCCACGGCCACCGCCATGAAAGTCCCGGCGATCACCGCTACCCGGCACGCCCGCGTCTCGCGCATGTTGCAGGAGTTCGGCGCTGCACTGCGCGCCACCGCGCCGGGGAGCTGCACCGTGCAGACCTGGAACGAGCACACCTCCGCTGTGTGGAGGGCGTTCCGCCCATGACCACGGCTCCTGCTCCCGAACTCCGAAGGTTCACCGTGCTCGATGCCGCCCGCGGCGACCTGCTCGACGTGTACTACGACGTGCGTGCGCCGCTCCTGCACACCCGGTCCGTTACGGCTACGGCAACACCATCGGATCGGGTGACCGGTACTGGCAGCGGATCTGCCCCGCTCCAGCGGAGAAGTACACCGGGTGCGCGGCCTGGCCTTGGAAGAGGGCGTACGGCCCCCTTAGCGCGGTAGAGGGGTCGCGCGGCGTATCCATGACGCGCTGCTCGCCGGCCGTGAAGAGCCCTACGTGACCCTCATGGTCAACAAAGCAGCCGGTGACGGAAAGGTCCACGCGCTCTACCGCTCGTGGGGTTACGAGGACATCGGACAGAGCCAGCCGTCGGCCGCCGCACCCGTGCTCACCGTGATGGTCCGTGCCACCCGCTGACCGGCTCTGCAGGCACCCCAGTGCCCGGGTGGGTGGTGTCCGGGAGGAGTTGGGCCGAACGCCTCCCGGACACCCGCAGCTCCATCAGAGCCGGCCCGTGTCAGCCCGTCAGGCCCAGCTCTCGGGCGATCAGCATGCGCTGGACCTCGCTCGTGCCCTCGCCGATTTCCAGGATCTTGGAGTCGCGCCACATGCGGGCCACCGGGTACTCGTTCATGAAGCCGTAGCCGCCGTGGATCTGGGTGGCGTCGCGGGCGTTGTCGACGGCGACCGTGGAGGAGTGCAGCTTGGCCACGGCCGCCTCCTTCTTGAAGGGCTCGCCCGCCACCAGGCGGGAGGCCGCGTCGCGCCAGGCCAGGCGGGCCGTGTGGGCCTTGGTCTCCATGTCGGCGATCTTGAACTGGATGGCCTGGTTGGCGCCGATCGGACGGCCGAAGGCGTGACGTTCCTTCGCATACTTGATCGATTCGTCCACGCAGCCCTGGGCCAGGCCCGTCGCGAGGGCCGCGATGGCGATCCGGCCCTCGTCCAGGATGCGCAGGAACTGCGCGTAGCCGCGGCCCTGTTCGCCGAGCAGGTTGGCGGCCGGGACCCGGACGTCCTGGAAGGACAGCTCGCGGGTGTCGGAGGCGTTCCAGCCGACCTTCGAATAGGGCGGCGCCACCGTGAAGCCCGGGGTGCCGGACGGGACGATGATCGCCGAGATCTCCGGCCGGCCGTCCGGCTTGCGGCCGGTGACGGCGGTGACCGTGACCAGAGCCGTGATGTCCGTGCCCGAGTTGGTGATGAAGCACTTGGTGCCGTTGATCACCCACTCGTCGGTGTCCGGGTCCAGGCGGGCCGTGGTGCGGGTGGCCCCGGCGTCGCTGCCGCCGTCCGGCTCCGTGAGCCCGAACGCGCCCAGCACCTCGCCGGCGCACAGCCGGGGCAGCCACTCCCGCTTCTGCTCCGGGGTGCCGAACAGGTGCAGCGGCATGGCGCCCAGCGAGACGCCCGCCTCCAGGGTGATCGCCACCGAGGAGTCCACCCGGGCCAGCTCCTCCAGGGCGATGCCGAGGGCCAGATAGTCGCCGCCCATGCCGCCGTACTCCTCCGGGAACGGCAGCCCGAACAGGCCCATGCGGCCCATCTCGCGGACGATCTCGTACGGAAACTCGTGCCGCTCGTAGAAGTCACCGATCTTCGGCGCCACGACGTCGTGCGCGAACTCCTCCACCGTACGGCGGAGTTCCTCCAGCTCAGGGCTGAGACGGTGGTCCATGCTGATCACTGTTCCTTGTGGGAGAGAGCGCGGACGGTACGGGACGGACTGGGCCTGCCCAGCTGTTCGGCCATCCACACGCTGGTCGCGGTCAGGCGGCCGAGGTCGACGCCCGTCTCGATGCCGAGCCCGTGCAGCATCCAGACGAGGTCCTCGGTGGCGAGGTTGCCGGTGGCGGACTTGGCGTACGGGCAGCCGCCGAGCCCGCCCGCCGAGGCGTCCACGGTGGTGACGCCGTGCTGGAGGGCGGCCAGGGTGTTGGCGAGCGCCTGGCCGTAGGTGTCGTGGAAGTGCACCCCGATCACGTCCGTCGGCACGCCCTGCTCGTTCAGCAGGGACAGCAGCGCGCGGACGTGGCCCGGGGTGGCCACCCCGATGGTGTCGCCGAGGCTCAGCTCGTCGCAGCCCATGTCCCGCAGGGCCGTGCAGACCCGCGCCACCTGGGGCAGCGGCACCGGGCCCTCCCACGGGTCGCCGAAGCACATCGACACATAGCCCCGCACCCGCACGCCCGCGTCCTTCGCGTGCCGGACCACCGGCTCGAACACGGCGAGCGACTCCTGAAGCGTCCGGTTGAGGTTGGCCTTCGCGAAGGACTCCGTGGCGCTGGCGAACACGGCGATCCGGTCGGCGCCGAGGGATAGCGCCCGGTCCAGGCCCCGCCGGTTGGGCACCAGCACCGGCAGGGCGATGCCCGGCAGGTCCCTGACCCTCGGGAACAGCTCTTCCGCGTCGGCGAGCTGGGGCACCCACTTGGGATGCACGAAGCTGGTCGCCTCGATCGTGGTCAGGCCCGCGCCGGCCAGCCGGCGGATGAACTCCGCCTTGACCGGCGTCGGCACGGCCGCCTTCTCGTTCTGCAGCCCGTCGCGCGCGCCGACCTCGTGGATCCGCACCCGGGCGGGCAGCTCCGGGTTCGGTACGGCCATGGGCAGTCCGGGGGCGGTCACCGGGCCGCCTCCTCGTGCGGCGCGACGACGGCCAGCACCTGGTCCATGGCGACCGTGGCGCCGGGCGTCACGTCCAGCTCGGCGACCGTGCCGGCGTGCGGGGCGGAGATGACGTGCTCCATCTTCATCGCCTCCAGCACCAGCAGGGTCTGGCCCGCGGTGACCTCCTCGCCGACGGCCGCCTTGACCACCGTGACCGTGCCGGGCATCGGGGCGGTGAGCGAGTCGGCGCCCGCGTGGACCGCGCCGCCCAGCGACGCGGCGACCGGGTCGTGGTCGCGGACGTGCCAGGCGTCGCCGTCCCGGCCCAGCCAGTCGCCGGCGCGGCGGAAGGTGTGCCGGACGCCGTCCAGGGTGACGTCGACCCGGTCGCCGGTGACGGTGTGGGTGCCGCGCGGGGTGTACGTCACCGGCTCGCCGGCCCGCAGGTGGAACGCGGGCGGCTTCGGGGTGCCGCCCAGCCGCCAGCCGCTCGGCACCGAGAACGGATCGGTCCAGCCGTCCCCGCGCGGGCGCAGCGCCTCCAGACGGACGGCGGCCGCCGCCTCGTACACCTCCTCCGGTACGTCCGTGGGGACCAGGTCGTCCATCACCCGCTCCACCAGGCCCGTGTCCAGCTCGCCGGCCACCACCGCCGGGTGGGCCAGCAGCCGGCGCAGGAAGCCCGCGTTGGTGGGCACGCCCAGCGTGACCGTCTCCGCCAGGGCCGCCCGGAGCCGGCGCAGCGCCGTCTCCCGGTCGGGGCCGTAGGCGATCACCTTGGACAGCATCGGGTCGTACAGGCTGCCGACCTCGGTGCCCCGGCTGAGCCCGGAGTCGGTGCGCACGCCCTCGCCCCGGGGCTCGTCCAGCAGCAGCACCGTGCCGCCGGAGGGCAGGAAGCCGCGCGCGCCCTCCTTGACGGACACGGTCTCGGCGCAGATCCGGGCCTCGACCGCGTGCCCGGTGAGCGTGACGCCGGACTGGGCGAAGCCGAGCCGTTCCCCGGCCGCCACCCGCAGCTGCCACTCCACCAGGTCCAGCCCGGTGATCAGTTCGGTGACCGGGTGCTCCACCTGGAGACGGGTGTTCATCTCCATGAAGTAGTACTGCGAGGGGTCGCTGCCCGGCACGATGAACTCCACCGTGCCCGCGCCCCGGTAGCCGCACGAGCGGGCCGCCTGCACGGCCGCCTCGCCCATCGCGGCCCGGGTCTCCTCGTCGAGGAGCACGCTCGGCGCCTCCTCGACGATCTTCTGGTGGCGCCGCTGGAGCGAGCACTCCCGCTCGCCGAGGTGCACCACGTTCCCGTGGCCGTCGGCCAGCACCTGGATCTCGATGTGCCGGGGCCGGTCGACCCACCGCTCCACCAGCAGGGTGTCGTCGCCGAAGGAGGCGCGGGCCTCGCGGCGGGCGGCGGCGATCTCCTCCTCCAGCCGGCTCATGTCCCGCACCAGGCGCATGCCCTTGCCGCCGCCGCCGGCGGACGGTTTCAGCAGCACGGGCGCGCCCAGTTCGCGGGCGGCCTCGGCCAGCTCGGGATCGCGACCGCCGGGCACCACCGGCACCCCGGCCGCCCGGACCGTCTCCTTGGCCCGGATCTTGTCGCCCATCAGCGCGATCGCGTCCGCCGGCGGGCCGATGAAGACCAGCCCGGCCTCCTCGCAGGCGCGCGCGAAGCCCGCGTTCTCGGCGAGGAAGCCGTACCCGGGGTGGACGGCCTGGGCGCCGGTGCGGGCGGCGGCCTCCAGCAGCCGCTCCACCGACAGATAGCTCTCGGCGGCCGGCGCCGGACCGATCCGCACCGCGGTGTCGGCCTCCCTGACGTGCCGCGCGTCGGCGTCGGCGTCGGAGAAGACCGCCACCGAGCACACGCCCAGCGCGCGCAGCGTACGGATCACGCGTACGGCGATCTCGCCCCGGTTGGCCACCAGTACTGTGTCGAACACGGTTCCCCTCCTCACATCCGGAAGACGCCGAACCGGGGCTCTCCCAGCGGCGCGTTGGCGCAGGCCGTCAGGGCGAGACCGAGGGCCTGACGGGTGTCCAGCGGGTCGATCACGCCGTCGTCCCAGAGGCGGGCGGTGGCGTAGTAGGCGTTTCCCTGGCGTTCGTACTGCGCGCGGACCGGCGCCTTGAACGCCTCTTCCTCCTCGGCCGGCCACTCCTCGCCGCGCGCCTGGAGCTGGTCCCGCTTGACGGTGGCCAGCACGGACGCGGCCTGCTCGCCGCCCATCACGGAGATCTTGGCGTTGGGCCACATCCACAGGAAGCGCGGGGAGTAGGCCCGGCCGCACATCGAGTAGTTGCCCGCGCCGTACGACCCGCCGACCACCACCGTCAGCTTCGGCACGCGCGTGCAGGCGACCGCCGTGACCATCTTGGCGCCGTGCTTGGCGATGCCGCCCGCCTCGTAGTCCTTGCCGACCATGAAGCCCGAGATGTTCTGGAGGAAGAGCAGCGGGATGCCGCGCTGGTCGCACAGCTCGATGAAGTGGGCGCCCTTCTGGGCGGACTCGGAGAACAGGATGCCGTTGTTGGCGACGATCCCGACCGGGTGGCCGTGGATCCGCGCGAAACCGGTGACCAGGGTCTGCCCGAACTCGGCCTTGAACTCGGCGAACCGGGAGCCGTCGACCACGCGCGCGATGATCTCGCGGACGTCGTAGGGGGTGCGGGAGTCGACCGGGACGGCGCCGTACAGGCCGTACGGGTCGACCTTGGGCTCGACGGCCGGCCGGACCTCCCAGGGCGGGGACGGCCGGGCCGGGAGCGTGGACACGATGGTCCGGGCGATCCGCAGCGCGTGCGCGTCGTTCTCCGCGAGGTGGTCGGTGACTCCGGAGACCCGGGAGTGCACCTCGCCGCCGCCCAGCTCCTCCGCGGTGACGACCTCGCCGGTGGCCGCCTTCACCAGGGGCGGGCCGCCGAGGAAGATCGTGCCCTGGCCGCGGACGATCACGGCCTCGTCGCTCATCGCCGGCACGTACGCCCCGCCCGCCGTGCAGGAGCCGAGGACGACCGCGATCTGCGGGATGCCGGCGCCCGACATCCGGGCCTGGTTGTAGAAGATCCGGCCGAAGTGGTCCCGGTCGGGGAAGACCTCGTCCTGCATCGGCAGGAAGGCGCCGCCGGAATCGACTAGGTACAGACACGGCAGCCGGTTGTCCAGGGCCACCTCCTGGGCGCGCAGGTGCTTCTTGACCGTCATCGGGTAGTACGTGCCGCCCTTGACGGTGGCGTCGTTCGCGACGATCACACACTCGCGTCCGGAGACCCGCCCGATACCGGCGATCACGCCGGCGGCCGGCGCCTGCCCGTCGTACATCCCGTCGGCCGCGAGCGGGGCCAGCTCCAGGAAGGGTGAGCCCGGGTCGAGCAGTGTGTCCACCCGGTCCCTGGGCAGCAGCTTGCCGCGCGCGGTGTGCCGCGCCCGCGCCCGCTCGCCGCCGCCGAGCGCCGCCGCGGCCAGTTTGCCGCGCAGCTCCTCGACGAGGGCGAGATGGGCCCGTTCATTGGCCCGCCAGCCCTCCGACGCGGGATCTGCCGCGCTCTGAAGCTCCGGTGCCTCGTGCATCCTGCGGTCCCCTCACCCGGTGTTCGACCTGTTAATGAGCGTTAACCATTTCCTCTAGGTTAACGAGCGCTAACCTCGCTGTCTAGAATTGTCGGCATGGCCAGCAGAACCGACGCCCCCACCCGCCGCCAGCAGATCCTCAAGGAGGCCGCGCGGCTCTTCGCCGACCGCGGTTTCCACGGGGTCGGTGTCGACGAGATAGGAGCCGCGGTCGGCATCAGCGGACCCGGTCTCTACCGCCACTTCCCCGGCAAGGACGCGATGCTCGCCGAGCTGCTGGTGGGCATCAGCGGACAGCTGCTCACCGGCGCCCGGCGGCGGCTGGCGGAGGCCGACGGGGTGCCCGCGAGCCGCGTCCTGGACTCGCTCGTCGAGGGCCACATCGACTTCGCCCTGGACGACCGCCCGCTGATCACCCTGCACGACCGGGAGCTGGACCGGCTGCGCGACAGCGACCGCAAGCTGGTGCGGCAGCTCCAGCGGCAGTACGTGGAGCTGTGGGTGCAGGTGGTCCGCGAGGTGTATCCGGGCCTGACCGAACCGGCCGCCCGCTCCGCCGTCCACTCGGTCTTCGGCCTGCTCAACTCCACCCCGCACCTCGGCCGCGCCGGCACCCTGCCCGGCCGCGGGGCGACGGCGGCCCTGCTGCACCGGATGGCGCGGGGCGCCTTCGCGGCGGCGGGGGAGGGGTAGCGGCTGGGGCTGGGGCTGGGGCTGGGGCTGGGGCTGGGGCTGGGGCTGGGGCTGGGGCCGGTGCCGGGCGTGACGCGCATTACGGCCGGGTCCCTCTGGACGGGGTTCCGTACTCGCCGGTACGGTGGATGAGCAAGCGCTTAGACATGCCGAAGTCATGCCAAGGTACGTGGAGGTGGCGGCGTGCGCCGTACGGTGTTCAACGAGGATCACGAGGCGTTCCGGGAGACCCTTCGCGCCTTCATCGAGGCCGAGGTCGTCCCGGTGTACGACGAGTGGTTCGCCGCCGGCCAGGCGCCGCGCGACTTCTACTACAAGCTGGGCGAGCTGGGCGTCTTCGGCATCAGCGTGCCCGAGGAGTTCGGCGGCGCGGGCCTGGACACCCACAAGTTCGAGGCCGTCCTGTACGAGGAGACGGCGCGCGCGGGCGTGCAGTTCGGCGGCTCCGGCGTGCACGTGCTGCTCGCCCTGCCGTACCTCAAGATGCTGGCCACCGAGGACCAGAAGAAGCGCTACCTGTCGAAGTTCGTCACCGGCGAGGAGATGTGGGCCATCGCGATGACCGAGCCGGGCACCGGTTCGGACCTCGCGGGCATGAAGACCACCGCCCGGCTGAGCGAGGACGGCACGCACTACGTCCTCAACGGCTCCAAGACCTTCATCACCGGCGGTGTCCACGCCGACCGCGTGATCGTGTGCGCCCGCACCTCCGCGCCCACCGCCGAGGACCGCCGGCACGGCATCTCCCTGTTCGCCGTGGACACCAAGTCCGAGGGCTACTCCATCGGCCGCAAGCTGGACAAGCTGGGCCTGCGCACCTCCGACACCGCCGAGCTGGCCTTCGTCGACGTCAAGGTGCCGGTCGAGGACCTGCTCGGCGAGGAGAACAAGGGCTTCTTCTACCTCGGCCACAACCTGGCCTCCGAGCGCTGGGGCATCGCCTTCGGCGCCTACGCCCAGGCCAAGGCAGCCGTCCGGTTCGCCAAGCAGTACGTGCAGGAGCGCACCGTCTTCGGCAAGCCGGTCGCCCACTTCCAGAACACCAAGTTCGAGCTGGCCGCCTGCCAGGCCGAGGTGGACGCGGCCGAGGCCGTCGCCGACCGCGCCCTGGAGGCGCTGGACGCCGGCGAGCTGACGCCCGCCGAGGCCGCCTCCGCCAAGCTGTTCTGCACCGAGGTCGCGCACCGCGTGATCGACCGCTGCCTCCAGCTGCACGGCGGCTACGGCTACATGAACGAGTACCCGATCGCCCGCCTGTACGCGGACAACCGCGTCAACCGCATCTACGGCGGCACCAGCGAGATCATGAAGACGATCATCGCCAAGGACATGGGCCTGTAAGGACGCCGTCACGACCGGGCGGTATACCTGCACGTCATGAGCCAGGCACTCAAGGACCTCCTCGATCTGCTCGACCTGGAGCAGATCGAGGAGGACATCTTCCGCGGCCAGTCCCGCTCCGCCGTCGTCCCGCGCGTCTTCGGCGGACAGGTCGCCGCGCAGGCGCTGGTCGCCGCCGGGCGGACGGTCCCCGCCGACCGGGCCGCCCACTCCCTGCACGCGTACTTCCTGCGCCCCGGCGACCCGGGCGCGCCGATCGTCTACACCGTGGACCGCATCCGGGACGGCCGGTCCTTCACCACCCGCCGCGTGGTCGCCGTCCAGCACGGCAAGCCGGTCTTCCACCTTTCGGCGTCCTTCCAGACGTACGAGGAAGGGCTCGACCACCAGGAGCCGATGCCCGCCGCGCCCGACCCGGCGACCCTGCCCACCTCCCAGGAGCGGCTGCGCGGCTACCGCCACCTCGCGCCCGAGGTCGTCGACAGGTTCCTGGAGGCCCGCGAGGCGATCGACCTGCGCTACGCGGACGAGCCGCCGTACGGCCGGTACGGCGAGCCGCGCGAGCCGCGCTCCCAGGTGTGGTTCCGCACCAACGGCAAGCTGGACGGCGACGACCCGCTGCTGCACGTCGTCCTCGCCACCTACGTCTCCGACATGACGCTGCTCGACTCCGTGCTGCTCGCGCACGGGCGCGGCGGCTGGGCCGTCGGCGACGTCGTCGGCGCGTCCCTGGACCACGCGATGTGGTTCCACCGGCCGTTCCGGGCCGACGAATGGCTGCTGTACGACCAGCAGTCGCCGTCCGCGCACGGCGGCCGCGGCCTGGGCCAGGCGCGGATATACACCCAGGACGGACGGCTCGCCCTGACGGTCATCCAGGAGGGTGTTGTCCGCGTGCCGAGACAGCCGTGACGGATGCGCCCTTCCGGATGACGTGCGCCACATGCGGGACTAGGCTCTTGGAGTGAAAGCCGCAGTGAACGGCATGCCCCTTACCCGGGTTTCCGGACCAACGGACTCCCGGCCGCAGCACCCGACCGGCGCGAGACGCACGGGTGGACTGTGAGGGTGTCGGTGAAGAGCCGTTTTCGTTCCATGCCGCTGCGGTGACACCCGAAGACCGCGCCGCATCCTCCTCAGGAGCCGCGGCGACGGCCATCACCTCGCCCTTCCCTCCGGGGAACCGCGAGAGACGATGATGGAAGGTATTCCCATGCGATCACAGCGCACGAGGCGTCTTGTCGCGTTGTCCGCCTCCGGCCTGCTGCTGGCCGGCGGTGCCGCGATCGGCACCGCCGGAACGGCCGCCGCCTCGGAACACAGCGGCGACAGTTCCTACAGCCAGAACCACGGCGGCTGGTGGAACAACGACGACGACGACTACGGCCGCGGCGACCACGGCGGTGGCTACGACAACGGCGGCTACGGCGACAACGGCGGCTATGGCGGTGACCATGGCGGCGGCTACGGCGGCGACCACGGTGGCGGTGGCGACCACGGCGGTGGCGGTGGCGACCACGGCGGTGGCGGTGGCGACCACGGCGGCGGTGGCGGCGGTCACGGTGGCGGCGGTGGCGGTGGCCACGGCGGCGGCGGTGGCGGCGGTCACGGCGGTGGCGGTGGCGGTCACTGATCCGTCCCGGATCCGACACGGTGTGCGGCCCCGTTCGCGGGGCCGCATCCCCCTTTTCCCGCGCTCAGTCAGGGTTTCCCGGACTCAGGCCGAGAGCCTGCCGGACCGTCAGGACAGACCCGCCTCGGCCAGCAGGAACGCCGTCATCGGGTCGTAGTGGCGCGGGCTGACCACGTGGTCGTCGAGCGGGACGACCACCTGCACCGTCCCCTCGGCCTCCGCGAGGAACAGCGCCGGGTCGTTGCAGTCGGCGTACCCGACGGAGTCGACGCCGTGCTGTCCCGCGTACCCGGCCCAGCCGTGGTCGGCGACCACCAGGTCGGGCAGCGCGCGCCCGGCGCGCTCCAGCCCGGTCAGGATGGCCCGCATCGGCTCCCCCGAGTGGGTGTGCCACAGCGTCGCCCCGTGCTCCAGCACGGCCACGTCCGCGAACTGCATGACGTAGCCCTCGTCCGTCTGCAGCCCCTCCGGGATGACGACGATCTCGCAGCCGGCGGCGCGCAGCGCGGCGGCCGTGGCCCGGTGCACGTCCAGCAGCCCGCCCGGGTGGCCGGTGGCGAACAGCACCCGCTGCCGGCCCGCGGCCGCCTTGCGCAGCCGGGCCGCCATCCGCTCCAGCGCGTCCACGGTCAGTTCCGGGTCGATGGTGTCCTGCCCGTGCCGGTACTCCGGGTCGTCGTTGACGCCCACCCGCTCGGCCATGACCGCGAGCACGTCCTGCTCGTCCGTCCAGCGGTCGCCCAGCTCCAGGCCGAGCCAGAAGGTGCGGACACCGTTGGCGAGCTGGCGGTAGTGGGAGAGGTTGTTCTCGCGGGGCGTGGCGACGTCCCCCGCGATACGGGTGCGCACCAGATGGTCGACGAGCTGGGCGCGGCTGGGTGTCCCGGATATCGGCATGGCTCCCATTGTGGGGCAGCGTGCCGCGCGCGTCCTCGGCATATCGCCCGCTGGGACGGGCGTCACGCCTCAGCCCCGCCGCAGCGCGAACCACAGCTCCATGCGCGTGTCCGGGTCGTCCAGATCGGTCTCCAACAGGGCCGCGCAGCGGGCGATGCGCTGCCGCACGGTGTTGCGGTGCACGCCCAGTGCCACCGCCGTACGGTCCCAACTGCCGTGCAGCGACAGCCAGGTGCGCAGGGTCTCGGCGAGCGCCTCCCGGCCGGCGAGCGGGGCGAGCAGCGTACGGGCGTGCGTCTCGGCCTCCGCGGGCGGCACCAGGTCCGCCAGCGCCGGCCGGACGGCGTGCCGCAGCAGCGGGACCCGGGTGGCGCGGGCCCGGGCGAGCGCGCGGGCGGCCTGGGTGTCGGCGGCCGGCCACTCGCGCGGCCCGGCCGGGGCGCTCACCCCGAGCGTCCAGCCCGGCTGCGGCCGCGGCGCCCGGCCGGCGGGCACCAGCACCCGTACGACGTCCCGGGCGAGGTCGACCAGCGGCGAACCCAGGGCGGCGCCGAGCGCGGACGCGGCGACCGGGTCCGGCGCCTGGCCCTGCGGCCGGGCGTGCACGACGAGCCAGGGCCCGGTCCCGAGCAGCGGCGCCGCCTCCTCGGGCGCGGCGCCCAGCAGCAGCCGCACCAGCGCGGAGGACCGGGCCGCGCCGGCCCCGCTGTGGTGCTCCCCGGTCAGCAGCGCCAGCAGGACGGCGGCGACCGAGGCGATGGTGTGGTCACCGGGTTCGCGCCGGTCGCCGGCCACGCCGAGGACGAAGCCCTCGCCGGCACCGAGGGCGTAGACGGCGAGGTGAGCGGTCCCGAAGGCGGCCGTGGCGGACGCGGGACGGGGCCGGGCGGCGGGAGCGGCCGGGGGAGTTGCGGGCGGGGCGCCGGGCGGCGGGGTGGGCCGGGACGCGGATGCGGGCGGGGAGGCGGGCCGGGGTGCGGGTCTGACTACGGCGGACAGATCCGCCAGGGCCGTGCGCAGGCCCTCCGGAGCCTCCGGGCCCGCTCCCGCGACCTCCGTGCCGTCGGGGCCGTACAGCACCGCCCGGCCGCCGAGGTGCCGGGCGAGCCGGCGCAGCACCGAGGGCACCGGGTCCGGCCGGGAGGCGGCCGCGGCCAGACCCTGCTGGGCCTCGGTGACCCGGCGCAGCTCGGCCAGCCGGGCCTGGGCCATGAGCTGCCAGACCGCGCGGGCCACCGCCGAGAACGTGGTCTGCGGCGGGACCTCCAGCAGCGGCAGGCCGTGCCGGTCGCAGGCGGCGGCCAGCGCGGGCGGGACCGTGTCGTGCACCGGCGCCACCCCGAAGCCGAGGGCCGCGCCGCCGGCCGCCACGATCCGGGAGACGTAGCCGTCGAAGTAGTCGCCCGGCCCCGGCACCGGCACCGGCCGGCCGGCGGCACCCCGGCCGCCACCGGCCCCCGCGGGAAGGTCCGGGCCGGTCGCCGCCGGGAGGTCCGTCCCGTCCGGGCCGGCCCCCGCCGGGATGTGCACCCCGGCCGTGAGCAGCAGTTCGCCGCCCAGCAGATACGGATAGGGGTCGGCCATCTCCGAGGTGTGCGCCCAGTGGATCACGGTGTCCGGGCCCGCCGGCCCGGCGATCTGCCGCAGGGCCAGGTCCTCGCGGGCCAGCAGCGCCTGGAGCGGCACCGGCGGGGTCGGCGGGACGGCGGGGGCGGTCGTCTCCGGCATGGTGTGCCATCCCTCCATCCCACCCCGTCCCTATGGATGAAACGTACACTTCGCAGTCGCTTTCCGGCCACCTACTGTCAGGGGGAGCACGGCAGCCGCGGGTACGGGCGGATGTCCCCGCGAGCCGCTGCCGGCACCACACCGAAGCAGCTGCACGACACGCCACCGGACAGTGCGCGAAGGAGGACCGCCCCATGGCCGTCGACTACACCGTGATCGTCGTCTATCTCGCCGGCATGCTGGCCATGGGGTGGTGGGGCATGCGCCGCGCCAAGTCCAAGAGCGAGTTCCTGGTGGCCGGCCGCCGGCTGGGCCCCGCCCTGTACTCCGGCACCATGGCGGCGATCGTCCTCGGCGGCGCGTCCACCATCGGCGGCGTGGGCCTCGGCTACCGGTACGGCCTGTCCGGCGCCTGGATGGTCTTCACCATCGGCCTCGGACTGCTCGCCCTGTCGGTCTTCTTCTCCGCCCGCGTCTCCCGCCTGAAGGTCTACACCGTCTCCGAGATGCTCGACCTGCGCTACGGCGGCCGGGCCGGCCTGATCTCGGGCGTGGTCATGTGGGCGTACACCCTCATGCTCGCGGTGACCTCCACCATCGCCTACGCCACCATCTTCGACGTGCTGTTCGACGTGAACCGCACGGTCGCGATCATCCTCGGCGGCGCGATCGTCGTGGCGTACTCCACCCTCGGCGGCATGTGGTCCATCACGCTGACCGACATGATGCAGTTCGTCGTCAAGACCATCGGCGTGCTGCTCCTGCTGCTGCCCATCGCGGTCGTCAAGGCGGGCGGCTTCGGCGCGATGCGGGACGAGCTGCCGGCCGGCTACTTCGACCCGCTGGGCATCGGCGGCCAGACGATCTTCACCTATGTGCTGATCTACACCTTCGGCATGCTGATCGGCCAGGACATCTGGCAGCGCGTGTTCACCGCCCGCAGCGACCGCACCGCCCGGTGGGGCGGCACGGTGGCCGGCACCTACTGCCTGGCCTACGCCCTCGCCGGCGCGGTGATCGGCACGGCCGCCAAGGTGCTCTACCCGCACCTGGGCAGCGCCGACGACGCCTTCGCCACCATCGTCAAGGACGAACTGCCCGTCGGCGTGCGCGGCCTGGTGCTGGCCGCCGCCCTGGCCGCCGTGATGTCCACCTCCTCCGGCGCCCTGATCGCCTGCGCCACCGTCGCCAACAACGACATCTGGTCGCGGCTGCGGGGCCTCGCCCGGCGGTCCGGGGAGCACGACGAGGTCCGGGGCAACCGTGTCTTCATCCTGGTCATGGGCCTCGCCGTGATCGGCACCGCGATCGCGCTGAACAACGTGGTCGAGGCGCTCACCGTGGCCTACAACCTGCTCGTCGGCGGCCTGCTGGTGCCCATCCTGGGCGGCCTGCTGTGGAAGCGCGGCACGGCCGGGGGCGCGCTGGCCGCCGTCGCCGTCGGCGGCCTGGCCGTCATCGGCCTGATGGCCGGCTACGGCATCCTCGCCAACGAGCCCGTCTACTACGGCCTGTTGGCCTCCCTCGCGGCCTACGTCGTGGTGTCCCTGGCCACCAGGCCCACCGACGAGGCGGTCCTCGCCGCCTGGCGCGAGCGCCTCGCCGGACGGTCACCCGAACTCCCGTCCGAAGCGGTCCCGGCTCACCAGTAGAGTCGTATGACAAGAAGTACAAGCAGTACATGCGCGACGAAGCGCAGGAAAGAAGGCATTCCGCTATGAGCAGCAACGAGACGCCCCGCGGCCCCGTCGACTCCTCCCGCGTCCCGCGCTACGCCGGCCCCGCCACCTTCGCGCGGCTGCCCCGCCTGGACGAGGTCGGCACCGCCGACGTCGCCGTGGTGGGCGTGCCGTTCGACTCCGGCGTCTCGTACCGGCCGGGCGCCCGCTTCGGCGGCAACGCCATCCGCGAGGCGTCCCGGCTGCTGCGCCCCTACAACCCGGCGCAGGACGCCTCGCCGTTCGCCCTCGCGCAGGTCGCCGACGGCGGCGACATCGCCGTGAACCCGTTCAACATCAACGAGGCCGTGGAGACGGTCGAGGCCGCCGCGGACGACCTGCTCGGCACCGGCGCCCGGCTGATGACCCTCGGCGGCGACCACACCATCGCCCTGCCGCTGCTGCGCTCGGTCGCGAAGAAGCACGGCCCGGTGGCCCTGCTGCACTTCGACGCCCACCTGGACACCTGGGACACCTACTTCGGCGCCGAGTACACCCATGGCACCCCGTTCCGGCGCGCCGTGGAGGAGGGCATCCTCGACACCTCCGCCCTCTCCCACGTCGGCACCCGCGGCCCGCTGTACGGCAAGCAGGACCTCACCGACGACGAGAAGATGGGCTTCGGCATCGTCACCTCGGCGGACGTCTACCGCCGCGGTGCCGACGAGGTGGCCGACCAGCTCCGCCAGCGCATCGGCGACCGCCCGCTGTACATCTCCATCGACATCGACTGCCTGGACCCGGCGCACGCGCCCGGCACCGGCACCCCGGAGGCGGGCGGCATGACCTCCCGCGAACTGCTGGAGATCCTGCGCGGGCTGGCGTCCTGCAACCTGGTCTCGGCGGACGTGGTGGAGGTCGCGCCGGCGTACGACCACGCCGAGATCACCTCCGTCGCGGCCTCCCACACGGCGTACGAACTGACCACCATCATGAGCCGCCAGATCGCGGCGGCCCGGAAGGCCCCGGAGGCGAAGTGACCCACGACCACGACCTGGTACTCCGCCCGACGCCGGCGCAGATCACCGCCGCCCTGAACCCTCCCGGGGGGCGCAACGGCGGAGACCTGGTCGTGGAGACGCTGGCCGGGCTCGGCGCGACGACCGTCTTCGGCCTGCCCGGCCAGCACGCCCTCGGCATGTTCGACGCCCTGCGCCGCTCGGCGCTGCGCTATGTGGGCCTGCGGGTGGAGAACAACGCGGGCTTCGCCGCGGACGCGTACGGCAGGGTCACCGGCGAGGCGGCCCCGCTGCTGCTCTCCACGGGCCCGGGCGCGCTGACCTCGCTGGCCGCGCTCCAGGAGGCGGCGGCGGCCAGCGCGCCCGTCCTGGCGATCGGCAGCCAGATCCCGGTGGCGGGCCTGGGCGGGGCCCGCAAGGGCTACCTCCATGAACTCCCCGACCAGTCGGCCGCGTTCCGGGGTGTGGTGAAGTCGGTTCACACGGTCCGCAGCCAGTCCCAGATCCCCTCCGCCATCGCGGCGGCCTGGAAGTCGGCGCTGACGGCACCGCACGGCCCGGTGTGGGTGGAGATCCCGCAGGACGTGCTGCTGGCTCCGGCCGCGCTGCCGGTGGTGACGGCGATGGACGCCACCCCGGACGAGCTGGTCCCGCGCCCCGAACTGACGGCGCTGGCCGCCCACTTGCTGTCGCACGCGGCCCGCCCGGCGATCATCGCGGGCGGTGGGGTCGTACGGTCGGACGCCTCGGGGAAGCTGCGGCTGCTGGCGGAGAAGCTGACCGCGCCGGTGGTGACGACGTTCGGCGGCAAGGGCGCGTTCCCCTGGCACCACCCGCTGTCCCTGCAGTCCTGGCTGGAGGACCGCCACACGACCGACTTCCTGGAGGACGCCGACGTCCTGCTGGTGGTCGGCTCGGGCCTCGGCGAACTGTCCTCGAACTACCACACGTTCGCGCCCCGGGGCCGGGTGATCCAGATCGAGGCCGACCTCGGCAAGCTGGAGTCCAACCACCCGGCGATCGGCATCCACGCGGACGCCCGCCTGACCCTCCAGGCCCTGCTGGAGACGGCACAGGACCGCCCGGACGAGACGGCACCGGAGCGGGTGCGCGAGCTGCTGGCGAAGGTGGCGGCCCGCATCGACGGGCAGGACCTGACCCTGGAACAGCACGTGCTGTCGGCCGTCCGCCGCGCACTGCCCGCCGGTTCCCCGTCCTTCTGGGACATGACGATCCTGGCGTACTGGGCCTGGTCGGCGTTCGACGCGCAGGGCCCGAACCTCATGCACTCCGCCCAGGGCGCGGGCGGCCTCGGCTACGGCTTCCCGGCGGCCCTCGGCGCGGCGGCGGCCGACCCGACGCGCCCGGTCCTGGCGGTCTCCGGCGACGGCGGTGCCCTCTACTCGATCGCCGAACTGGCCACCGCCAAGCAGTACGGCCTCCCCGTCACCTGGCTGATCGTCGACGACGGCGGCTACGGCATCCTCCGCGAGTACATGACGGACGCCTTCGGCCAGGCCACGGCGACGGAACTCACCCGCCCGGACTACGTGGCCCTGGCGGAGTCGTTCGGCGTCCCGGCAACCCGCGCCACCCCGGAAACCCTGGAGGAGTCCCTGTCCGAGGCCCTGTCCACCCCGGGCCCGTCGGTGGTCGTACTCCCGGCGGTCTTGCGGATGTTCGCCCCGACACACCTGGACTGATCACCGGTCGGCAGCCCCAACGCACCGCGAGCGCACCGGCGAGGGCCGGGCAGCGGCCCTGCTCGTCCGGCCACCGCCCGTTTCGGCGACGGCCGGACGAGGGATGACCAGAGGTGAGCGAAGGAGGGGCGGGGATGAGCAGCCGGGAATCTGAGCGGCAGCCCGAACACCAGCGCATCGCCGAAGCCCGCAAGGGGGCCGGGGTGTTCGTGCGGGACTTCCGGCCTATCCGCCGCCGGGGCATCGAGCGGCTCGCGCGGGAGGGGTGGGCCGAGGGGCGGTCCGTCTGGTCCACCGACATCGGGGACCGGGAACTGGACGCCCAGGGACTCGCGGTCGAGGTCAACGAGATGGTGCTGGACGCGTCGGCCTACGTGCTGGAGTACGACTTCGAGGCGTGAGCCGGGCCGCTCCGGCGCCGTACCGCAGTCGCGCGTTCCCCGGGCAACTCCCGTTTCTCGAACGCGCGTGCAACTATCGAAGCCTCTGGTGAGTCACCTCTTGTAGCGCACGGGTGCGCTCAACGGCGTTCAGGGGGACGCCCGTACGAACCTCCAAGGGGACTTTTCCATGACTCACCGGATCTCCGGCCGGACCGGCGCGCTGGCCGCCACCGTCAGCGCCGCGCTGCTCATACCGGCCGTCGCCGCCGCCACCCCGGCCGCCGCGGCGACACCGGCCGTGGCCTGTACGTCCGCCAAGGCGGGCCTGGCCACCAAGCTGAAGAAGGACATCACGGCCGCCCTGGCGAACCGCAAGGGCACCGTCGCGGTCGGCCTGTACGACCGCAGCACCGGCACCACCTGCACCCTCCGGGCCACCAGCGCCTACGACTCGGCCAGCACCGTCAAGGTCACCGTGCTCGCCACGCTGCTGTGGGACGCCAAGAAGCACAACCGGTACCTGACGAGCACCGAGCAGTCGCTCGCCAAGGCCATGATCACCCAGTCCGACAACAACGCGACCAGCAAGCTGTGGAAGCAGCTGGGCCTGACGAAGATCAAGGGCTTCCTGACGGCCGCCAAGATGACCAAGACCGTGCCGGGCACGGGCGGTTACTGGGGTCTGACCCAGGAGAACGTCAACGACGAGCAGAAGCTGCTGAAGCTGATCACCGCCAAGAACAGCGTGCTCAGCGACAACTCCCGCGCCTACATCCTGAAGCTGATGGGCCAGGTCGTCTCCTCGCAGCGCTGGGGCACCCCGGCCGGCGCCCCGTCCTCCGTCTCCGTGCACGTCAAGAACGGCTGGCTCCAGCGCTCCACGCACGGCTGGCGGGTGCACAGCCTGGGCACCTTCAAGGGCGCCGGCCACGACTACATGATCAGCGTGCTCACGCAGGACAACGCCACCATGAACTACGGCGTGACCACCATCCAGAACGTGGCCAAGGCGATCCACAAGGACCTGGTGCCCGCCACCTCCGGCGTCACCCGCTACACCCCGACCAGCGAGCCGCGCGAGGCGTTCGTCGCCGCGCCGCGGGGCTGACCCTTCACGAGGCGGCTTCCCGCACGCCACCGGCCGCTCCCAGGGGGCGGCCAGGTGCCTGAGCACCGTACTCGCCGGCCTCGCCGCCGGCCCGGCGGCGGTCGACTGCCCGACCGCCGCCGGACCCGCCGCCTCCGGGCCCGCCACCGCCCCGGCCCGCCGTGCCGCTCCCCACACGTCGTCCTCGACCGCGTCTCCGACGCGCCCGGCAAGACGGCGGACGGCGGACGGCGTACGAGGGCCCTACGCCGGCAGCCTCTCCGCCCCCGCCGCGCTGTACAGGGCGCTGCCCATGGGGGAGCCGTCGCCGGTGACGTGGGCGCGGATGGACGCGATGTAGTCGTCGCGGCCGACGCGGCCGTCACCGTCGGCGTCCAGGGCCGTGAACGCCGCTTCCGCGTTGGCGGCCGGGTTGTTCAACGCGGTGCGCAGGGCGGTGAACTCGGCGAGGCCGAGGGCGCCGTCGTGGTCGGTGTCGGCGAGGTCGAAGAGCGCGCCGAGCACGGGCGCGCAGACGGTGTCGAACGCTTCGGCGCCGGCCCATGCCGTGTACTGGTCGAAGGCCAGCCTCCCGTCGCCGTCGGCGTCCATCGACTCCCAGGCGCGCTCGCCGAGGGTGCGCGCGGTGACGACGGCCGGGTCGTCCTGGTCCAGCCCCATGGCACGCGCCACGTTCGTGGTGCGCGCCAGGTACTCCTCCCGGGAGACGATGCCGTCGCCGTCCGCGTCCAGCATGGCGAAGACGAGCTGCTGCGCGGCTGTCTGGTTCATCGTGGTTCCTTCCGTCGTGGCGTCGGGTGTGAGCGCACCGCATGACGCATTGGTTGTCCTCTCCCTCCGCCTGCCGATCAAGACGCCATCCGGGGGGCGCGGAGGCGTCTTCGCACGCGTGCCGCGCGTCGCGCGCGGGTGGCGTGCTTCAAGGAGCCGGCGCCGGCAGATACGGGCGTGGGTAGAAGCAGCCTTTGTGGAAGATCGCAATCCGTGGAGGGTGGATGTTCGGCAGACACAGCACTGCGGTGGCAGTCGGTTCCCTGGCCCTGGTGGGCTCGACGGTGGTGTGGGCCCCGGCCGGCCAGGCCCATGAGCCCGTGCGTACGGAGGGCGTGGTGTGCACGGGCCCCAGCACCAGCACCTACGATCCGCCCCTGGGCCTGTTGCCCCAGCAGACCCACGTCCGGACCCAGGCGAGCTACACCTGCGGGATCGCCCCCGGCCGGACGGTGCCGGCCACCGGCCTTATGGAAGGGACCTCGCCCGGGGCGTCCTGCGTCACGGTGAACAGCCCGCGCCTGGAGGAGGTCGTCCGCTACGCCGACGGGAAACGGTCCTCGATCGTGTACGACAGCAGCACCAGCATCCGGGTCGCCGGCGTCCTCGTGGTCAGGCTGTCGGGCCGGGTCGTCGAGGGCCGCGGTGCGGGGCTGTCGGCGCACCGGATCGTTGCCGCGCTCCCCAGCGAGCTGCCCACCGCCTGCCTGCTGTCCGGGCTGCGGGGCAGCGGTGGTGAGGCGCAGCTGGAGATCCTGCCGTGAGCGGGGCCTCGGCGGGCATCCCCACCGAACCGATCGGCAGTCTCCCCCGGCCCGCCGAGCTGCTCGCCGCCATGGCGGACCACGCCGCGGGCCGGATCGGCGACGACGACCTCGCCGCCGCCCAGGACCGCGCGGTGGGCGACACCGTCCGCCGTCTGGAGGAGCTCGGCTCCCCGGTCGTCACCGACGGCGAACAGGCCAAGCCCAGCTTCGCCACCTACCCCCTGACCGGTCTGAAGCACCTCGCGCCCGACGGCGTGGTCATCCCGTTCGCCGACGGACACCATCGGCGGCTGCCCCGTCTGACGGCCGGACCCCTGCGCTACGGCGTGTACGCCGACCGCTACCTCGAAGCGGCGCTCCGGCACGCGGCCTCCCCGGTGAAGCAGGCCGTCATCGCGCCCTCCGCGCTCAGCCTCCTCTACCCGCCCGACGGCATCGACGGCTACCCCCGCGAAGCCTTCCTCGACGACCTCACCAACGAGGCCGAGACGGACATCCGCCGGTGCCTGGACGCCGGAGCCCACCGCGTCCAGATCGACTTCACCGAGGCCCGTCTCGCGCTGAAGATCGACCCGAGCGGAAGCCTGCTGGAACAGTTCATCGCCCTCAACAACCGGGTCCTGGCACGCTTCTCCGCCACCGAACAGACCAGGATCGGCATCCACACCTGCCCCGGCGGCGACCAGGACTCCACCCACAGCCTGGACGTCGACTACGCGCTGCTGCTGCCGGCGCTCCTGAAGCTGGAGGCCGGCGCCTTCTACGTCCAGCTCGCCGGCGAGCGGGACCCGGACCGGGTCCTCGCCGTGCTCGCCGAGCACCTCCCCGACCGCGCGCACGTGTTCATCGGCGTCATCGACCCGATCGACCCGCGGATCGAAACGCCCGAGGAGGTGCGCGACCGGGTCCTGGCCGCCGTCCGTCACCTGCCGCCGGACCGCCTGGGCACCTGCGACGACTGCGGTTTCTCCCCCTTCGCCGACGACACCTCCACCTCCCGCGACACCGCCTTCGCCAAGATCAGGGCCCGCGTCGAAGGCACCGCCCGGGCGGCCCGCGAACTCGGCGTCTGACCTGAGCGAAGGCCCCCGCGGTCACCGCAGCCGGCCGGTGACCGCGGGGACCCGCGTCACGACGGCCCGTTGGTACGACGGCTTGCACGACCCCTTGGTGTCGTGCGGGCCGTCGCCGGCCGAGGAGCCGCGGCGACGGGTCCGCCAGCGGCAGGCGCCCCGAGCGTCGCCCGACGGAGCCGCAGCGGCAGATGCGCCACCCGCAGGCGCCCCGAGCGTCGCCCGCCGACGGTCACCGGCCGTGACGGCGAGGGCCGCCCGAAGGCCGCCGTGGTGAGCGACGGCAACCAGGACCCGGCCCAGACGACCAGGTCTGCTTCCTGCGGTCCGCCTCCGACCGCGGCCGGCGCAATTGTTGCGGAGGGATGAAATCCGCATCCGCCGGCGTTGGTGCCTTCCGGTAGACCAGGTCGACAGGGAGGCACCCGCGTGGCAGCGCAACGGGGATGGGCACGGCGGCTGGCGGGGTACGCCTGGCGGTATCCGAAGGACGTCGTCCTCGCCCTCGGCTCCTCCCTCGCCGGCATGGCCGTCATGGCGGTCGTCCCGCTGATCACCAAGGTGATCCTCGACGACGTGATCGGCGACCACAGCCGCCGCATGGGCCCCTGGGCCGGTGCCCTGGTCGGCGCCGCCGTCCTCGTCTACGCCCTCACCTACGTCCGCCGCTTCTACGGCGGCCGGCTCGCCCTGGACGTCCAGCACGACCTGCGGACCGCGATGTACGGCACGATCACCCGGCTGGACGGCCGCCGCCAGGACGAGCTGTCCACCGGGCAGGTCGTCGGCCGGGCCACCAGCGACCTCCAGCTGATCCAGGGCCTGCTCTTCATGCTCCCGATGACCATCGGGAACGTCCTGCTCTTCCTGATGTCCCTGGTGATCATGGCGTGGCTGTCGCTGCCGCTGACCCTGGTCGCGCTGGCCGTCGCGCCCGCCCTCGGCTGGATCGCCCGGCGCAGCCGCACCCGGCTGCACCCGGCCACCTGGTACGCCCAGGCGCAGGCCGCAGCCGTGGCCGGTGTGGTCGACGGCGCGGTGAGCGGCGTGCGCGTGGTGAAGGGCTTCGGGCAGGAGGAGCAGGAGACGAACAAGCTCCGCGAGGTCGGCCGCCGGCTGTTCGCGGGCCGCCTGCGCACCATCCGCCTCAACAGCAGGTACACCCCGGCGCTCCAGGCCGTCCCGGCGCTCGGCCAGGTCGCCATGCTGGCCCTCGGCGGCTGGCTGGCGGTGCGCGGGCACATCACGCTCGGCACCTTCGTGGCCTTCTCCACCTACCTGGCCCAGCTCGTCGGCCCGGTCCGCATGCTCGCGATGGTGCTCACGGTCGGCCAGCAGGCCCGGGCCGGCACCGGGCGGGTGCTGGAGCTGATCGACACCGAACCGTCCCTGGCGGACGGCACGAAGACCCTGCCCGCCGACGCGCCCGCGTCCGTCGAGTTCGACGACGTGACCTTCGGCTACGAGGACGGGCGCCCGGTCCTGGACGGGCTCGGCTTCGAGATCCGGCCGGGCGAGACCCTCGCCGTCGTCGGTTCCTCCGGTTCCGGGAAGTCCACCCTCGCGCTGCTGCTGCCGCGCTTCTACGACGTCACCCACGGCGCCGTCCTGATCGGCGGCCACGACGTCCGCGAGCTGACCCTGGACTCGCTGCGGGCCGCGATCGGACTCGTCCCCGAAGATTCGTTTCTCTTCTCCGACACCCTCCGCGCCAACATCGCCTACGGCCGCCCGGACGCCACCATGGAGGAGATCGAGGCCGCCGCCCGCGCCGCCCAGGCGGATCGTTTCATCCGAGAGCTGCCCGACGGCTACGACACCAAGGTCGGCGAGCACGGCCTCACCCTCTCCGGCGGCCAGCGCCAGCGTGTCGCGCTCGCCCGCGCCCTGCTCACCGACCCGCGCCTGCTGGTCCTGGACGACGCCACCTCGGCCGTGGACGCCCGCGTCGAGCACGAGATACACGAGGCGCTGAAGCAGGTGATGCGGGGCCGCACCACCCTGCTCATCGCCCACCGCCGCTCCACCCTGAACCTCGCCGACCGCATCGCCGTACTCGACGGCGGCCGGCTCGCCGACCTCGGCACCCACGAGGAGCTCCAGGAGCGCTCGGCCCTCTACCGCCGGCTGCTCACCGACCCGGACGAGCTGGGCGGCGCCTCCCCGGGCCCCGTCCGCCCGGCCGCGCCCGCCGAGGACACCTCCGTCCGCGAGGAGCTGGACGCCGAGTACGACGCCGAGCGCGGCGTCACGCCCCGGCTGTGGACCGGCGACCGCACCCCCAGGGACCCGGCCCTGGCCGGCACCCCGGCCACCCCGGACCTCCTCGCCCAGGTCGACGCGCTGCCGCCGGCCACCGACACCCCGGACATCGACGAGGGCCGCGCGGTCCTGCCCGAGGAGTCCTACGGCCTGCGCCGGCTGCTGCGCGGCTTCGGGCGTCCCCTGCTCGTCAGCCTGCTGCTGGTCGCCGTGGACGCGGGCACCGGTCTGCTGCTGCCGGTGCTGATCCGGCACGGCATCGACTCCGGTGTGACGAAGGCGGCCACCGGCGCGGTGTGGTCGGCCTCGCTGCTCGCCCTGCTGACCGTGCTGGCGCAGTGGGCCGCGCAGACCGGCGAGATCCGGAAGACCGGCCGTACCGGCGAACGCGTGCTGTACGCGCTGCGGCTGAAGATCTTCGCCCAGCTCCAGCGGCTCGGCCTGGACTACTACGAGCGCGAGCTGACCGGCCGGATCATGACGCGGATGACGACGGACATCGACGCCCTGTCGACCTTCCTCCAGACCGGCCTGGTCACGGCGTTCGTCTCGGTCGTCACCTTCTTCGGCATCATGGTCGCGCTGCTGGTGCTCGACCTCCGGCTCGCGCTGGTCGTCTTCGCGACCCTGCCGCCGCTGGTCGTGGCCACCTTCTTCTTCCGCCGGGCCAGCGTGAAGGCGTACGAGCTGGCCCGCGAGCGCGTCTCCGCGGTCAACGCCGACCTCCAGGAGACCGTGGCCGGGCTGCGGATCGTGCAGGCCTTCGGGCGGGAGCGGGACGGCGCGCGGCGGTTCGCCGAGCGCAGCGACGGCTACCGGCGCGCCCGCGTCCGCGGCCAGCGGCTGATCTCGGTCTACTTCCCGTTCGTGCAGCTGCTGTCCTCGGTCGCCGCGGCGGCCGTGCTGATCGCGGGCGCGGGCCGGGTGGAGGCGGCCACGCTCACCACGGGCGCCCTGGTCGCCTACCTGCTCTACATCGACCTGTTCTTCGCGCCCGTCCAGCAGCTCTCCCAGGTCTTCGACGGCTACCAGCAGGCCACGGTCTCGCTGGGCCGCATCCAGGAGCTGCTGCGCGAGCCGGCCTCCACCGAGTCCGCCGACGCGCCGCTCGACGTGCTCTCCCTGCGCGGCGAGATCGTCTTCGAGGACGTGCACTTCGCGTACGGCGACGAGGAGGAGGCTCTGTCGGGCGTCGATCTCAGGATTCCGGCCGGGCAGACGGTGGCCTTCGTCGGCGAGACGGGCGCCGGCAAGTCGACGCTGGTCAAGCTGGTCGCGCGGTTCTACGACCCGACCGCCGGACGGGTCACGGCCGACGGCACCGACCTGCGCGCCCTGGACCTGACCGCCTACCGGCACCGGCTCGGGGTCGTGCCGCAGGAGGCGTACCTCTTCCCGGGCACGGTCCGGGACGCCATCGCCTACGGCCGCCCCGACGCCACCGACGCCGAGGTGGAGGCGGCGGCCCGGGCGGTCGGCGCGCACGAGATGATCGCCCGGCTCCCGGGCGGCTATCTGCACGAGGTCGCCGAACGCGGCCGGAACCTCTCGGCGGGCCAGCGCCAGCTGATCGCGCTCGCCCGCGCCGAGCTGGTCGACCCGGACGTCCTGCTGCTGGACGAGGCCACGGCCGCGCTGGACCTGGCCACCGAGGCGCAGGTCAACCAGGCCACCGACCGGCTGGCGGGCCGTCGTACCACGCTGGTGGTCGCGCACCGGCTGACCACGGCGGCGCGCGCCGACCGGGTGGTGGTGATGGACCGCGGCCGGGTCGCCGAGGACGGCACCCACGAGGAACTGCTGGCCCGCGACGGCCGGTACGCCGAGCTGTGGCGGACCTTCGTCGGGCAGTCCGAACCGGAGGAGCCGGTCGGCGCGGCCCGCTGAGGCCGTGGCCGGCGGGCCGGACGGCCGGCGGCCGTGCAACCATCCGGTACCCCCGTGCGTCCGTACATCAGTACGGGCACGGGGGAGTGTGTGACCGGGTACGGGGAGGACGAGAGTGGACAGTGGTGCGATACGCCGGCGGCTGGCACTCGGCGCGGCCGTGCTGGCCGCGTCCGGCGCGCTCGCGCTGACGGCGACGGGGACCGCCCAGGCCGCGTCCGGGGCCTGCGGCGGGAGAGAGGTGCGGACGCTGCCGTTCAAGACCGGCGTCACCCACGTCTACAAGCGGGACGGCTACGTCTGCGCCGTCACCGTCGCCCGGCACCCCGGCCCCGTGCGGACCATGTCGGTCAGCGTGCAGGCCCGCGGCAACCGGCCGGTCGTCGACAAGGGCCGCTACACGCACCATGCCGGCCCGGTGACCGTGCAGGCCGGCCACCGCTGCGTCTGGGTCAAGGGCGCGGTGGGCGCCTACTCGGTCAGCTCGGGCTGGATCCTGTGCTGAGCCGCTGAGCCGCTGAGCCGCTGAGCCGCCGGGCGCCGTTCCGGGGCCGGTCCGGCAAAGCCCTCTGGTGGGACGGCAGTTGCTGGGATAGTTTCCGGCGCACATCTGTCTCACAGGGGAGAGTGCGCATGCGCAAGGCGCTCGGATGGCTGCTCGCGCTCACGGTGCTCATCGGCACCCTGGGCACGACGGCCGGCGCGGCCACCGCCGCGGAGCCCACCGACATCAAGGACCGGCTGCTGTCGATACCCGGCATGAGCCTGGTCCAGGAGAAGCCGTACCCCGGCTACCGCTACTTCGTGCTCGAATACACCCAGCCCGTCGACCACCGCCACCCGGACCGGGGCACCTTCCGGCAGCGGATCACCGTGCTGCACAAGGACACCAGCCGCCCCACCGTCTTCTACACCGGCGGCTACAACGTCTCCACCACCCCCTCGCGCCGCGAGCCCACCCAGATCGTGGACGGCAACCAGGTCTCCCTGGAGTACCGCTTCTTCACCCCCTCCCGCCCCGACCCGGCCGACTGGTCCACGCTGGACATCTGGCAGGCGGCCGCCGACCAGCACCGCGTGTTCCAGGCGCTGAAGGGGATCTACTCCGCCAACTGGCTGGCCACCGGCGGCTCCAAGGGCGGCATGACGGCCACCTACTACGAGCGCTTCTACCCCCGGGACATGGACGGCGTCGTCGCCTACGTCGCCCCGAACGACGTGGTGAACAACGAGGACTCCGCCTACGACCGGTTCTTCGCCCGGGTCGGCACCAAGGAGTGCCGGGACCGGCTGAACGCCGTACAGCGCGAGGCCCTGGTGCGCCGCGGGCCGCTGGAGAAGAGGTACGCCGCGTACGCCGCCGAGAAGGGCTACACCTTCGACACCATCGGCGGCCTGGACCGGGCGTACGAGGCGGTCGTCCTGGACTACGTGTGGGGTTTCTGGCAGTACAGCCTGCTCAAGGACTGCGACACCGTCCCGGCGGACGCGGCCACGGCGAGCGACGAGGCGATCTGGACCTCGGTCGACACCATCTCCGGCTTCTCCGCCTACACCGACCAGGGCCTGGAGCCGTACCTCCCGTACTACTACCAGGCCGGCACCCAGCTGGGCGCGCCCACCATCCACTTCCCGCACATCGAACGGCGCCTGATCCGCTACGGCTACCAGCCGCCGCGCCAGTACGTGCCGCGCTCCATCCCGATGCGCTTCCGGCCGGCGGCGATGCGGGACGTGGACACCTGGGTGCGTCACCACGCCACGCACATGCTCTTCGTCTACGGCCAGAACGACCCGTGGGGCTCGGAACGCTTCCGGACGGGCGCCGGCGCCCGTGACTCCTACGTCCTGACCGCGCCCGGCATGAACCACGGAGCGAACGTGGCGGGCCTGGTCGCGGACCAGCGGCGCCTGGCCACGGCCCGCATCCTGGACTGGGCGGGCCTGCCGCCGGCCACGGTCGCCCAGGCCAAACCGCTGGCCCGGTACGACACGCGGCTGGACGTCCGGGACGCCGAGCGGGAGCCCGCGCTGCGGCCCTGAGTCAGTACGTGAGCCCGTACCCGACCGGGTACAGCACCCGCGCCGGGTCGTCCGCCCGCTGTACCGGCACCGGCAGCTTCCCGCGCGGTGCCACCCGGCCGGCGACGACCCGTGCGGCGGCGCGCAGCTCGACGTCCGTCCAGCCGTACGCGGCCAGGAAGGCCCGGACGGCGGGCAGGTGCGCGATGTCGTACGGGTTGCGGACCGCCACCACGGCGACCGGTCTGCCGGTCGCCAGCAGACGGTCCACCAGGGTCCGCTGGGAGCTGCCCGCCGTCACGTTGTAGGTGGCCACGACCACCGCGTCCGCGTCCCGCGCCGCCGTGACCGCCCGGTCGACGGTCGCGGCGGAGGGCGCCGTGCCGGTGGACAGGGCCGTGGCGGCGAAGCCCAGTTCGGTGAGGGCGGCGGCCAGGACGCCGGTGGGCGGGCCGGTGGTCCCGGACGGGGAGGCCGGATCGGCGCCGACGACCAGGAGCCGGGGTTCCCGGCGGCGGTCGAAGGGCAGGGTGCCGTCCTCGTTGACCAGCAGGGTGGTGGTCCGGTCGGCGATACGGCCGGCGGCGGCCAGATGGGACCTGGTGCCCACCGCGCGGCCGACGCCCGCCGGATCGGCCCAGGGCCGGTCGAACAGGCCGCGCCGGGCCTTCAGCCGCAGGATGCGCAGGACCGATGCGTCCAGCCGTTCCTCGGTCAGCTCGCCCTCCCGCACGGCCGTCAGCACCGCGTGCCACGCCACGTCCAGCGAGGGCGGGTTGAGCAACTGGTCCACACCGGCCCGGAGCGCCAGCACCGGCACCCGGTCGTCGCCGTACTTGGTGCGCACGCCCTGCATGCCGAGCGAGTCGGTGATCACGACACCGTCGTAGCCGAGTTCGCCGCGCAGGATGCCGGTGACGATCGGCCGGGAGAGCGTGGCCGGGTCGCCCGAGTCGTCCAGGGCCGGGAACTGGATGTGCGCGGTCATGACGGAGTCGATCCCGGCCGCGATCGCGGCCCGGAAGGGCACGGCGTCCAGCTCCTCCCACAGCCGCCGGCTGTGCGTGATGACCGGGAAGCCGTAGTGGCTGTCGACGGCGGTGTCCCCGTGGCCCGGGAAGTGCTTGGCGGTCGCCGCGACCCCGGCCGACTGATAGCCCTTCACCTCGGCGGCGACCAGCGCGGCGACCGCGTCCGGGTCGGCGCCGAAGGAGCGCACGCCGATGACCGGGTTGGCCGGGTTGACGTTCACGTCGGCGTCGGGCGCGTAGTCCTGGTTGACGCCCAGCGCGCGCAGTTCGGCACCGGAGATCCGGCCGAGCGTCCGGGCGTCGGAGCGGGAGCCGCCCGCGCCGAGCGCCATCGCGCCCGGGAAGAGGGTGGCGGGCCTGCCGATCCGGCACACCGCGCCGTGCTCCTGGTCGGTGGCGATGAGCACCGGCAGCCCGCGCGGCTGGTCCAGCGAGGCCCGCTGGATGCCGTTGGAGAGCGCGGCGATCTGCCGTGGGTCACGGGTGTTGTGCGCCCAGGTGAAGTAGATGATGCCGCCGACCCGGTACTTCGCGATCAGCTCGGCGGCGGTGCGGACGCCGATCTCGGTCAGGTTGGCGTCGACGTCGGCCTGGTCGGGAGCGGTGGCGGAGTGGCCGTAGACCCGCATCACGAAGAGCTGGCCGACCTTCTCCTCCAGCGTCATGCGGGAGACCAGACCGCGCAGCGCGCGTTCGCCGGGGACGCCGTGGGCGGCGGCGTGCGCGCTCGCCGGTACGGTCAGCGCGGCGGTGAGGCCCGCGCTCGCGGCGAGGACGGCGCGTCTGGAGGGCCGCGCGGTGTGTCCGGTGCTTCCTGAGCCGGTGTCGCTTCCTGTGCCGGTGTCGCTTCCCGTGCTGGTGTCGTGCACGTGCGCTCCTTCCAGAGGAGAACCGCTGAAGGAAACTTCCGAGGAATCACCAATATCCGGGAAGTTTCTTTCCGTCAAGGGAATGCACAGTAACCAGGAAGGGGCCACGGGCGGCGCATTCACCAGGCGCGCGTCCGGCCCGCCACCGCGCACACCGCGCGGGCCGGTGCCCGGCCGGCCTCCGCGCCGCTCACGGTCCGGCGGGCTCCCCGGCGGCGGTCTCCCGCTCCCCGGCGGCGGTCTCCCGTTCCCGCAGCCCGGGTGTCGTCGCGGCCACCGAGGCCACCGCCAGCAGACACAGCACCCCGCCGCTCACCAGCGCGGTCACGCCCGACGTCCAGCCGGCCAGCAGCCCGCCGCGCACATTGCCCAGGCTCGGGCCCGCCTGTCCGACGATGTGCTCCGCCGCCGTGACCCGGCCGAGCAGCGCGTCCGGGGTGCGGGTCTGCACGATCGTGGAGCGCGAGACCACCGCCGTGGCGTCCGCCGCCCCGGCCACCACCAGTAGCGCAAGACCGGCCCAGGCACTGGTGGACAGGCCGAACAGGACCAGGGCCGCGCCCCAGGCGGCGGACGCGCACAGCATCACCGGGCCCGGCCGGCCCAGCCGGGTCAGCGCACCGGACAGGCCGGTCGCCAGGACACCGCCCACCGCGAGCGCCGACAGGAACAGCCCGAGGGTGCGCGGATCGCCGCCGAACCGCTCGGCGTTGACCAGCGGGAACAGGCTCACCGGGAACGACAGCACGGTGGCGGCCAGGTCGGTGATCAGCGCGCCGCGCACCACCCGGTGCCCGGCCAGGAACCGCAGCCCGTCCAGCGCGCCGCGCAGCCCCGCCCGGGACGGCTCGCCCTCCGGCGGCAGCGCGGGCAGCCCGAAGGCGCCGTAGAAGGCGAGACCGAAGCTCAGCGCGTCCAGCAGATAGCAGACGCCGATGCCGAACCAGCCCAGCAGCACCCCGGCCAGCGCGGGCCCGAGCAGCATCATCGACTGCGCGGTCACCTGTTGCAGCGCCAGCCCGGCGGCCACCTGGTCCCGCGGGAGCAGGCGCGGCAGGAACACCCCGGCGGCCGGGGCGCCGAGCGCGCCGAACGTGGACTGCGCGGCGACCAGCAGCAGCACACCGGCCACCGGGACGTGCCCGGTGAACCCCTGCACCGCGAGCGCCAGCGAGCAGACCGCCTGGCCGACGGTGGCCATCAGGAACAGCCGCCGCCGGTCGGCCCGGTCCGCCCACGCCCCGGCGAACAGTCCGAACACCACCAGCGGCAGCGCGTTGGCGAACCCGACCGCGCCGGTCCAGGCCGTGCTGTGGGTCATGTCCCACACCTGGTACATGACCGTCACCATGGTCATGAACCCGCCGAGCACGGACACGGTCCGCCCGATCAGCAGCCGCCGGAAGACGGGGGAGGCGCGCAGCGGCCGTACGTCGACGAGCGAGCGGGCAAGGCTCATGAGCGGAAGCGGGCGCAGGGCCCCGGGGGCGGGATCACCGGGGGAGGCTAGCCGCCCCTTCCGGCCGCCGCCAGCCGTTTTTCCCTGGCCGGCGGCCCCGCCCGACCGGGCACGCCGCCTCGCCCGACTGGTTACGCCGCCTCGTCCGACTGGTTACGCTGCCCCGTCCGGCCGGTTACGCTGCCCCGTCCGGCCGGTTACGCCGCCTCGCCCAGCAGCCGCAGCAGGTGTTCGCGGCCGGCGTCCAGCAGTCCGGGCAGCGGCGCGGCCGTCTCGTGCCAGCGCTTTTCGTACTCCCAGCACAGCCAGCCGTCCCAGCCGTGCCGGGAGAGCACGTCCACGCACTCGGCGAGCGGCAGCACACCGGCGCCGAGCGGCAGCGGGGTGGTGTCCTCGGCGGAGGCCACGTCCTTGACCTGGACATAGCCCAGGTGCGGGGCGAGGGCCGCGTAGCTGTCCGCCGGCTGCTCGCCGCCGAGCCAGGTGTGCAGCACGTCCCACAGCGCGCCCACCTGCCGGTGCCCGACCGGGCCGAGCACGCGGATCGCGTCGGCGCCGGTGCGGTGCGAGTCGTGGGTCTCCAGCAGGATGCGGACGCCGAGCGCGGCGGCGTCCTCGGCGGCGGTGCCGAGCCGCCGGGCGGCGACCGCGTCCGCCTCCTCCACGGGCAGGTCGGCCCCGGCGCCCGGGAAGACCCGGACGAAGGGCGCTTCCAGGTCGTGGGCCAGCCGCAGCAGGTCCCGCAGCTCCGTCAGCACGGGCGCGTCCTCGCCCGGGGCGGCCACCCGGACGTACCCGGCCAGGCCCAGCACCCCGACCCCGGCGGCCCGGAACCGGGCGGCGACATCGGCGCGTTCGGCGGGGCCGAGGCCCGGGTGCACCGGCTCCTCGGGGTGGGCGCGCAGCTCGACGCCGTGGTAACCGTGCGCCGTCGCGAGCGCGAGGACCTCCGGGACGGGCAGACCGGGGACACCGAGAGTGGAGAACGCCAGCTTCATGACATCGGAACGTACCCGCCAGCCCCCCGGCCATGCCCCCACCGGCCCCGGCACCGCGAGCCGGCCCGACCGCGCCCGGCCCTGTCCGCCACGCGTCCCGCTCAGGAAGCCCGCGGCGCCGGTCACGGGTCCTGTACGTCACCGGCGTACGTCACCGTCCCGCTTCAGGACGCCCGCGGCGCCCCCGTGGACCCCCGCACCATCAGTTCCCCGCGCGCCGAGGCGATCCCGCCGGGCGGGGGTTCCTCGCGGGCCATGGCGATGCGGCCGGCCCGGGCGCCCGCCTCGGACAGGGGCAGGCGGACGGTCGTCAGGGACGGCACCACGTCGATGCTGAACGGCAGGTCGTCGAAGCCGGCCACGGAGACGTCCTCGGGGATGCGCAGCCCGGACTCGCGCAGCGCGGCGCAGGCGCCGAGGGCGACGGTGTCGTTCGCGGCCACGATCGCCGTCAGGGACGGATCGCGGCGCAGCAGCTCCAGCGTGGCCTCGTAGCCGGACCGGCGGTCGTAGCGGGCGTACACCGTCCAGCGCGGGTCCTCCGCGACGCCCGCCGCCGCGAGGGCCGCGCGGTGGCCCTCCAGCCGGTGCCGGGTGGTGGTGCGTTCCGCGGGACCGGCGATGTAGCCGAGCCGGCGGTGGCCGAGGCCGAGGAGGTGGCCGGTCAGCGCGCGGGCGCCGCCCCGGTTGTCGAAGGTGAGCGCGACGGCCCCGGTGTCCGGTGCCGGCGGGCGCCCGCACAGCACCACCCGGGTCCCGGCGTCCGCCAGCTTGCGCAGCTTCGCCGCCACCGCCGCCGTGTGCGGCGCGTGCTCCGCGGCCCCGCCGGTCAGCACCACGGCCGCGGCCCGCTGCCGCTGGAGCAGGGTGAGATACGTCAGCTCGCGCTCGGGCGAGCCGCCGGTGTTGCAGACGACCGCCAGGCGCTCGCCGCCCGCGCGCCCGCCCGGTCCGCCGATCTCGCCCTGGATCGCGCTCGCCATGATCCCGAAGAACGGGTCGGCGATGTCGTTGACGAGGATGCCGACCAGGTCGGAGGTGGCCGCGGCGAGCGCGCTGGCGGGGCCGTTGAGGACGTAGTCCAGCTCGTCCACGGCCCGCAGCACCCGCTCGCGGGTGGCGGCCGCCACCGGGTAGTTGCCGTTCAGCACGCGCGACACCGTCGCGGGGGAGACCTGGGCGCGGGCCGCCACGTCCGCCAGGGTCACGGTCATCTCGTCGTCCTCCGGTCACGGGTCGGGCAGTCGCCCCTCGCAGGCGAACCGGGCTCGGGCCCCGGTTCCGAGCAGACCTTACGGCCATGGCGTGCAGGTGTTCGCCACCTCGGACAACTCCCCCTGGAACACGGTCTTGTACAGACCACGGGCAGAGGCTAGCTTCTCCTCGATAGAAAGCGCTTGCTACGGCGGCTCACGAAGGGAACTTGACGTGACACGCAAGACGGTGCGCATCGCCATGAACGGCGTGACCGGGCGCATGGGCTACCACCAGCACCTCGTCCGGTCGATCCTCGCCCTGCGCGAGCAGGGCGGCCTCGACCTCGGCGACGGCACCGTGCTCTGGCCCGAGCCCGTCCTCCTCGGCCGCCGCGAGCACGCCCTGCGGGAGATCGCCGGGCGGCACGGCCTCGACCACGTCTCCACCGACCTGGACGCCGTCCTCGCCGACCCGGACGTCGACGTCTACTTCGACGCCCAGGTCACCTCCGCCCGCGAGGAGGCCCTCACCAAGGCGATCACCGCCGGCAAGCACGTCTACACCGAGAAGCCCACGGCCACCGGCCTGGAGAGCGCGCTGCGGCTGGCCCGCCTCGCCCGGCACCAGGGCGTGAAGCACGGCGTCGTCCAGGACAAGATCTTCCTGCCGGGCCTGCTGAAGCTGAAGCGGCTCCTGGACGGCGGCTTCTTCGGCCGCGTGCTGTCCGTGCGCGGCGAGTTCGGCTACTGGGTCTTCGAGGGCGACTGGCAGCCCGCCCAGCGCCCCTCCTGGAACTACCGCGCCGAGGACGGCGGCGGCATCGTCACCGACATGTTCCCGCACTGGGAGTACGTGCTGCACGAGCTGTTCGGCCGGGTGACGTCCGTGCAGGCCCTGGCCACCACCCACATCCCGCAGCGCTGGGACGAACAGGGCAAGCCCTACGACGCCACCGCCGACGACGCCGCCTACGGCATCTTCGAGCTGGAGGGCGGCGCCATCGCCCAGATCAACTCCTCGTGGGCCGTGCGCGTGCACCGCGACGAACTCGTGGAGTTCCAGGTCGACGGCACCGAGGGATCGGCGGTGGCCGGCCTGCGCACCTGCCGGGCGCAGCACCGCGGCACCACGCCCAAGCCCGTGTGGAACCCGGACCTCCCCGCCACCGAGGTCTTCCGCGACCAGTGGCAGGAGGTGCCCGACAACACCGTGTACGACAACGGCTTCAAGGCCCAGTGGGAGCTGTTCCTCAAGCACGTCTACGCCGGCACCCCCTACCACTGGGACCTGCTGGCCGGCGCCCGCGGCGTCCAGCTCGCCGAACTGGGCCTGAGGTCCTCCGCCGAGGGCCGCCGCATCGACGTACCGGAGATCGCCCTGTGACCCTCCAGCTCCCGTCCGCCGACGGCACCCTGCGCCGCTACGACCCGCGCACCGACCCGCCGTCCCACCACGCCGGCGCCCCCTTCACCTCCCGTACGGTCTTCGCGGCGGCCCATGTCGTCGCCGACCCGTACGCCGACGTCTCGCCCGACTCGCCCGCCGCCGTCGACTGGGACGCCACGCTCGCCTTCCGCCGCCACCTGTGGGCGCACGGGCTCGGCGTGGCCGAGGCGATGGACACCGCGCAGCGCGGGATGGGCCTGGACTGGGCGGGCGCGGCCGAGCTGATCCGGCGCAGCGCGGCCGAGGCGCGCGCCGTGGGCGGCCGCATCGCCTGCGGCGTCGGCACCGACCAGCTCACCGCCGGCGGCCCGGCCGCGATCCGCGCCGCCTACGAGGAACAGCTCGCCGTGGTGGAGGAGGCCGGCGCGCAGGCCGTCCTCATGGCGTCCCGCGCCCTGGCCGCCACCGCCGGCGGTCCCGACGACTACCTGGAGCTCTACGGCGGACTGCTCCGCCAGGCCGCCGAACCCGTGGTCCTGCACTGGCTGGGCCCGATGTTCGACCCGGCCCTGGAGGGCTACTGGGGCTCGTCCGACCTGGACGCGGCCACCGAGACCTTCCTGGAGGTCGTCGCCGCCCACCCGGACAAGGTCGACGGCGTCAAGATCTCCCTGCTGGACGCCGGGCGCGAGGTGGAGGTGCGGCGCCGGCTGCCGCGGGGCGTGCGCTGCTACACGGGCGACGACTTCCACTACCCCGAGCTGATCGCGGGCGACGAACAGGGCTTCAGCCACGCCCTGCTCGGCGTCTTCGACCCGCTGGGCCCGCTGGCGGCCCAGGCGGTGCGGGTCCTGGACACCGGTGACGTCCAGGGCTTCCGTGCCCTGCTCGACCCCACCGTGGAACTGTCCCGCCACCTGTTCCAGCCCCCGACCCGCTTCTACAAGACGGGCGTGGTCCTGCTGGCCTGGCTCGCCGGCCACCAGGACCACTTCACCATGGTCGGCGGCCTCCAGTCGGCCCGCTCCCTGCCGCACCTGGCCCGCGCCTACGAACTCGCCGACGGCCTGGGCCTGTTCCCCGACCCGAAACTGGCGGAGGAGCGGATGAGGAACCTGCTGAGCCTGTACGGAGTGGACCAGTGACCCGTGACCTCGCGCGGCTGTCCGTCAACCAGATGACGGTCAGACAGCTCTCGCTGCCCGAACTGACCGACGCCTGCGCCCGGTCGGGCATCGGCCACGTGGGCCTGTGGCGGGAACCGGTCCGGGCGTACGGCGTCGAGGCGGCCGCCAAACTGGTCCGCGACGCCGGCCTGACGGTGACGACCCTGTGCCGCGGCGGCTTCCTCACGGCGGCCGATCCCGTGCGGCGGGCCGAGGCGCTCGGCGACAACCGGGCGGCCGTCGACGAGGCCGCCGCGCTCGGCACCGACACCCTGGTCCTGGTCTGCGGCGGTCTGCCGGCGGGCGACAAGGACCTGCGCGGTGCCCGGGAGCGCGTCGCGGATGCCCTCGCCGTCCTCGCCCCGTACGCGGGCGAACGCGGCGTACGCCTCGCCATCGAGCCGCTGCACCCGATGTACGCGGCCGACCGCTGTGTGGTCTCCACCCTCGCCCAGGCCCTGGACCTCGCCGAACGCTTCCCCGCCGGCCAGGTCGGGGTGACCGTGGACACGTACCACGTCTGGTGGGACGACCAGGCGCCCGCGCAGATCGCCCGGGCCGGCGCGGGCGGCCGCGTCCACGCCTTCCAGCTCGCCGACTGGACCACCCCGCTGCCCGAGGGCGTCCTCAACGGCCGGGGCCAGCTCGGGGACGGCGCGATCGACCTGCGGGAGTGGAAGGGGTACGTGGAGGCGGCCGGCTACACCGGGCCGATCGAGGTCGAGCTGTTCAACGAGCGGCTGTGGGCACGCGACGGCCGCGAGGTGCTGGCGGAGACGGCCCGGCGGTTCGTGGAGCACGTCATGCGCTAGCGGGGAAGACCGGGGGGCGCCTCCGCGGAGCAGGGGCGCCCCCTCGTACGTCCGGTCCGTGCCGTCGGCTGGAGGCGGCCCGAAGGCGGCTAGAAGAACACCCCGCAGCGCAGCAGCACGTTCGCGTACGGCCGGGCCTCTCCGGTGCGCACGACCAGCCGGGCCCCGGCCGACAGCTCCTTCAGCCGCGCGTGCGGGACGAGCGCCAGCTCCGGGAAGCGGCCCGCGAGCAGCCCGGCCGCCGCCGGATTGGCCGCCCGGACCTCCTCGGCCGCCGTGGCGCCCTCCACGACCAGTTCGGCCAGCAGACCGTCCAGGACCTCCGCGAAGGACGGCACGCCGGCCCGGAACGCCAGGTCCACGACACAGGGCCCGTCCGGCACCGGCATGCCCGCGTCACAGACCAGCACCTCGTGCCCGTGCCCGAGTCCGGCCAGCGCCCCGGCCAGCCGGCGGTTGAGGATGCCCGCCTTCTTCACCGGTCCGCCCCGGGCGCCGGCGCGTCTCCGGGGCCGCCCAGGGCCTCGACCTCCTCCGCCGTCGGGTACGACTCCTGCGCGCCCCGCCTGGTCACGGCCGCAGCGCCCACCCGGGCCGCGTAGGCCGCCGCCCCGGCCAGGTCCGCACCGGCGCCCAGCCGCCAGGCCAGCGCGGCGGTGAACGCGTCGCCCGCGCCGGTCGTGTCCACCGCGGCCACCGCCACCGACGGCACCCGGGTCACCCCCGAGCCGTCGCCCACCAGCGCTCCCCGGGCGCCCAGCGTCACCACCACCGACCGCGGCCCCCTGGCCAGCAGCAGCCGCGCCCACTCCGCGGGATCGTCGCCCACCGGGGCACCGCCGAGGATCACCCGGGCCTCGTGCTCGTTGACGATCAGCGGATCGCAGGCCGCCAGCACCTCGGCGGGCAGCTCGCGCGGCGGGGACGGGTTCAGCACGAACCGGCTGCCCGGCGCCAGGCACCGTACGGTCTCCACGACCGCCTCCAGCGGGATCTCCAGCTGCGCCGACACCACCCGGGAGGCGCGGACCAGACCGGCGGCCGCCCGGACGTCGGCGGGCAGCAGCCGGGAGTTGGCGCCCGGCGACACCACGATGCTGTTGTCGCCCTCCGGGTCCACGGTGATCAGCGCGACACCCGTCGGGGCGCCGCCCACCAGCACGCCCGCCGTGTCCACCCCGGCCGTGCGCAGGGAGTCCAGCAGCAGCCGGCCGTGGCCGTCGTCGCCGACCCGCGCCAGCAGCGCCGTACGCGCCCGCAGCCGGGCCGCCGCGACCGCCTGGTTGGCGCCCTTGCCGCCCGGGTGCACGGCCAGGTCGCCGCCGAGCACCGTCTCGCCGGCGGCCGGCCGCCGCTCGACGCCGATCACCAGGTCGGCGTTGGCCGATCCCACGACCAGCAGGTCGTAGTCGTACATCAGTTGACTCCCTGTCGGATGACGCCGGGCGGGCCGGCCCCGGCACCGCTGCCGGGGGCCGGCCCGCCCGGCGTGGCGTGTCAGCCGGTGAAACCGGCCACGTTGTCCTTCGTGACCACCTTCACCGGCACCTTCACGGTCGGCTCCACCTTCCCGCCCCGGACCGCCTTCAGGGCGTTGTCCACGGCGATCCTGCCGAGCTGCGACGGCTGCTGGGCGACCGACGCGTACAGCGTGCCGTCCTTGACCGCGCTCAGACCGTCCGGAGTGCCGTCGAAGCCGACCACCTGCACCGACCGGCCGGCCTTGGCACCGAGCGCCTTGATCGCGCCGAGGGCCATCTCGTCGTTGGCGGCGACGACGCCCTGCACGTCCGGGTGGGCCTGGAGCAGGTTCGACATCACGTCGAGGCCCTTGGCGCGGTCGAAGTCGGCGGGCTGCTGGGCCAGCACCCGGATGCCCGGGTAGGCCTTGAGTCCCTTGGCGAACCCGGCCGCCCGCTCCCGGGCCGCCGACGTGCCCGCCTGGCCCTGGAGGATGACGATCCGGCCGGAGCCGCCCAGCTTCTCGGCCATGGTCTTCGCGGCCAGCTCACCGCCGGCGACGTTGTCGGAGGCCACCAGGGTGGCCACGGAGGCGTGGTTGACGCCCCGGTCCACGGCGACCACCGGGATGCCCGCCGTACCCGCGGCCTTGACGGTGTTGCCCGCCGCGTCCGAGTCCACCGGGTTGACGACGATCGCGTCCAGACCGGAACTGGTGAAGTTCTGGAGCTGGTTGGCCTGCTGGGAGGCGTCGTTCTGGGCGTCGGTCACGGTCAGGTCCACGCCCCGCTTCCGCGCCTCGGCCTGGGCGCCGGCCCGGATCTGCACGAAGAACGGGTTGTTAAGCGTCGACAGGGACAGCCCCAGCCGCGGGTTCGCGGACGCGGCGGCCCCGCCATGCAGCAGGGAGGTGGCGCCGACCACGGCGACGGTGACCACGGCCGCGAGCGCGTACGTCACCGCCTGCCGGCCCTTCGGCCCGCCCGCGCCGGCCGCCGCCGGGACCGCCCCGGCCTTGCGGCGCACGGTGTCCAGCAGCACCGCCAGCGCGATCACGACACCGATGACGACCTGCTGCCAGAACGCCGACACCGACAGCAGGTTGAGGCCGTTGCGCAGCACCGCCAGGATCAGCGCGCCGATCAGCGTGCCGGACGCCTTGCCGGTGCCGCCCGCCAGCGAGGCACCGCCGATGACGACCGCGGCGATCGCGTCCAGTTCGTAGCCGTCGGCGGCCTGCGGCTGCGCCGAGGACAGCCGGGCGGCCAGCACCACGCCCGCCACCGCGGCGAACAGCCCGGACAGCGCGTACACCGCCAGCTTCTGCCGCTGCACCCGCAGCCCGGACAGCCGGGCGGCCTCCTCGTTGCCGCCGATCGCGTACATGGACCGCCCGATGTAGGTCCGCCCGAGCACCAGCGCCGCGAGCAGTCCCATCACCACCATGACCAGCACTGGCACCGGCAGCCAGCCGCCGAGCGTGTCCCCGAGGTGGGAGACCGAGCCGGGCAGCGCGATGGGGGAGCCCTGGGAGATGACCAGCGCCAGACCGCGGCCCACCGACAGCATGGCCAGCGTCGCGATGAACGGCGGCAGCTTGCCGTAGGCGACGAGGAAACCGTTCACCAGGCCGGCGGCGATGCCCGTGGCGACCGCCAGCACGACCGCGAGTGCCACCGGCACCCCGTGCGAGGTGGCGCTCCAGGCCAGCACGGTCGCCGAGAGCGCGGCCACCGAGCCGACGGACAGGTCGATGCCGGCGGAGACGATCACGAACGTCACGCCGAAGGCGAGGACCGCCGTCACGGCCGCCTGGACACCGATGTTCAGCAGGTTGTCCGTGGTCAGGAAGTCACCGGACAGCGCCGACAGGGCGATCAGGAGGACGATCAGCGCGGTCAGCGCGCCGTTGTCCAGGAGCAGTCTGCGCAGGGCCCCCGGGGCGCCACTCGCGCCCGGCCGGCTCTTGAGCGTGTCAGTGGCCACGGGGGGCCTCCTTCTCGGTGGTGGGGGTGGAGACGGCGAGGGACATCACCGCGTCCTGCGTGGCCTGGCCGGCGGACAGCTCACCGGCGATCCGGCCCTGGGCCATCACCAGCACCCGGTCGCTCATGCCGAGCACCTCGGGCAGATCGCTGGAGATCATCAGGACGGCGGCGCCGGCGGCGGTGAGTTCGTTGATCAGCTGGTAGATCTCGACCTTGGCGCCGACGTCGATCCCGCGCGTGGGCTCGTCCAGGATCAGCACCCTGGTGTCGGCCAGCAGCCACTTGCCGATGACGACCTTCTGCTGGTTGCCGCCGGACAGGGTGCGCACCCGCTGGCCGAGGCCCGCCATGCGCACGCCCAGCTGCCCGGCGATCCGCCCGGCGGCGGCGCGCTGCGCCGCGCGGTCCACGAGTCCGGCCCGGGTGGCGGCGCGCAGCGTCACCAGGCCGAGGTTCTCCTCGACGGACGCGTCCAGCACCAGCCCCTGGCCCTTGCGGTCCTCCGGGACCAGGCCGATCCCGGCCGCCATGGCCGCGTTCACGTCGTGCCGCCTGACCTGTGCGCCCGAGACCCGCACCGCACCGCGGTCGTACGGGTCGGCGCCGAAGACGGCCCGCGCCACCTCCGTCCGCCCGGCTCCCACGAGCCCCGCGATGCCGACGACCTCCCCGGCGTGCACCTCGAAGCTCACGTCGTGGAAGACGCCGTCCCGGGTCAGCCCCTCCACGGACAGCAGTGGCTCGCCCTTGCCGGGCCGCTGCCGCGGGTACTGCTGCTCTATGGAGCGGCCCACCATCAGCCGCACCAGTTCCTCCTCGGGCGTGGCGGCGGGCACCTGCCCGACACTGCGGCCGTCCCGGATCACGGTGACCCGGTCGCCCAGCGCGGCGATCTCCTCCAGATGGTGGGTGATGAAGACGACGCCCACGCCGTCCGCGCGCAGCGACCGCACGATCCCGAAGAGCCGGTCCACCTCCTCCGAGGTGAGCACGGCGGTCGGCTCGTCCATGATGAGCACGCGCGCGTCCAGGCTGAGCGCCTTGGCGATCTCCACCATCTGAAGCCGCGCGATACCGAGTTCCCGCACCCGCGCGCGGGGCGAGACGCTGACGCCGACCCGCTCCAACAGCGTGGCGGCCTCGGCCTCCATCCGCTTGCGGTCGATCATCCCGAAGCGGCGCGGCTGGCGCCCCAGGAAGATGTTCTCGGCGACGGTCAGATCGGGCACCAGGTTGAACTCCTGGTAGATGGTGGCGATCCCGAGCCGTTCGGCGTCCTGCGCCCCGTGGACGCGCACCTCCTCGCCGCCGACCAGTATCCGGCCGGCGTCGGGGGTGTAGGCACCGGAGAGCATCTTGATGAGCGTGCTCTTGCCGGCGCCGTTCTCACCGAGCAGCACATGGACCTCGCCCCGGCGCAGATCGAAGTCGACGCCGTCGAGCGCCACCACGCCGGGGAAGGTCTTGCGTATGCCCTCGATGCGCAGCAACTCGTCCGGGTTGCTCACGACGTGCTCCTTTGCACTGGGGAGGGGGACTGCGGGCGGCCGGGCGGCTCGCCGCACGAGCGGCGCACGACGAGCCGGGCGGGCAGCGTCACGGAGCGCGGGGTGCGCCCCTCGATCCGGTCCACCAGGGCCCGTACGGCGGCCCGGCCCAGCTCGCCGGTCGGCTGGGCGATGGCGGTGACCGGCGGGTCGGTGTGCACGAACCACGGGATGTCGTCGAACGCGGCCAGCGCGATGTCGTCGGGCACGCGCAGCCCGCGCGCGCGTACGGCGTCCAGCGCGCCGAGCGCCATCAGGTTGTCGGCGGCGAAGACGACCTCCGGCGGCTCGGGCAGGTCCAGGAACCCCTCCGTGACCCGCCGCCCGCTCTCGGCCTGGAAGTCGCCCTGGCCTATCAGGGCGTCCGGGAGCGGCAGCCCGTACTCGGCGAGGGCGGCCCGGAAGGACTCCACGCGCTCGCTGCCGGTCGTGGTCGCGGCGGGCCCGGCGATGATCGCGAGCCGCCGGTGCCCGAGCCCGTACAGGTGCGCCACGAGATCCCGTACGGCCGCCCGCCCGTCCGCCCGGACCACCGGCACGTCCACGCCCGGGATCCACCGGTCCACGAACACCATGGGGGTCCCGGCCCGGGCGGCGTCGAGCATCAGCGGCGAGCCGCCGTCGGTCGGCGACACCAGCAGGCCGTCGATCCGCCGGTCGAGCAGGTTGCGCACGTGGTGGTCCTGCAGCTCGGGCCGCTCGTCGGCGTTGCCGATGATCACGCTGTAACCGAGCGCCCGGGCCTCCTCCTCGACCGAGCGGGCCAGCTCGGTGAAGTACGGGTTCAGCACGTCGCTGATGACCAGGCCGAGGGTCAGGGTCTGGTCGGTCCGCAGGGACCGGGCGACGGCGTTGGGCCGGTAGCCCAGGGCCGCCACGGCGCGCAGCACGCGGGCGCGTGCGTCGGCGCTCACGGACGGGTGCTCGTTGAGAACCCGCGAGACCGTGGCGACGGACACGCCCGCCGCCGCGGCGACGTCCTTGATGCTCGCCATCGCCGGCTCCACCTCCTCGTGGCTGCGTGGAATCGATTACACGCTCGCTTCAGAAGGATTGGAATCGATTACACGAGCTACGGCAAGACCCTCCCGGCATCCCGAAACCGGATCGTGACCGAGGAGGGGCGGGACAGGAATCCGACCTGCCCCGCCCCGGGCCGCTCTTCAGCCGACCGGCCAGCGCTCCGGCGGCCGCCTGCTCACTCGTCGGTGAACAGGTCGGTGGCCTGGGTGGCGTGGACGGCTCGGTCGGTCCAGAGCTCCAGTTGTCCGAGGTCCCTGGACGCCTCGATACGCTCGCGGGCGTCTGCGGGCACGGGGATGCCGCGCAATTCCAGGATGCGCAGGATCGTCGCGGCCATGGTCGCGACCTGGCCTTGCCGCAGGCCTTCTTCGAGCCCTTCCTCGCGCCCTTCCTGGCGCACCTGTTCAGCCAGTGGGTGTCGCCAGAAGTACTGGATCGCCGTCATCAGATCCCTCCACATCTGCTTCGCCTGGGGGTCGGCCAGGCATGAGTCGACGAACTGCACGAAGACCGCGGCACTGTCGGAGTCGATGGTCCGCAGGGCGGAAGCCAGGGACTCCAGTATGGCCGGGGCCTGCGGGCCACGCCCGTGTGTCATGGCCGAGAGCACCGCGAGGGGGACGTCCCGTTCCGCCTGCCGCTCTTCCGTGATCACCGGCACGTTGTCCGGGCCCAGCACCAGCGGACGCACGGTCAGCGACTCCCACCCCGGAAAGCCGAGCCGGATCGGCCGCGAAGCCCACTTCGCCGTGGCACTGCTCTGGGTGATGACGATGAGCACGGGCTCACAGCGGTACTTCTCGTACAGGTACGACAAGTAGTAGGGCCAGCTGCCCCGTTTGCGGTCGTCCGTCTTCCCCTGCGACTCGACCACGAGGAGATACGTGCCCTCGTCGGTCTCCGCCCGCAGCAACGTGTCCACCCGGCGTTCGACGGGCTCGATCTCCGTCAGGTCCACGTTCAGCGCCGCGATCTCCCGCGGTTCCGGGAAGGGCACGTGCAGCACCCGCTGTAACGCCCGCGTCAGCAGCGCCGGATCCTTTTGGAAGATCCGGTGCAACGCCTCATGCGACGAGCCGACCATCAGCTCTCCTTTCGTACGACAGGCCCAACGAGCCGGATCGCCGCAGGTTGCCTCACCCGTGCGTGTCGCGGTTCCGCCGGAGCGGGGCCGGTCTCACGGGTGGGAGCGGGAAGCTGCCGTGTCGTCTCGCGGCCCGCCGCGCCCGGCGCCTGGGCGGGGGCGGGGGACCGGCGTGTGCGGCCGGTGGGAGGAGTGGCCGGGGCCGGCGGCCGTACGTCCGGCCGCCGGGCGGAACTCAGCGGCGGACCGCGAGGGCCGCGCCCAGCAGGCGGGCCAGGACCTCCACCAGGCGGACGTCCCCCTTGCGGAGATCCCCGGGGCTGGGCGCGTCCACGCACAGGACGCCGAACGCGTCCTTGCCGGCGGCCGTGATGGTGGCGGTGATGTAGGTCTTGTACGAGTCCGTCTCGGGGCGGAGTTCCGGGGCCAGCGCGTCGACGTTCTCGACGAACGTGCTCTTGCGGTCGTCCATCAGCTTGAGCAGGGACGCCCCGCGCGCCTGGTCCTCGCGGAACACCGTCCGCGGTGCCTCCGCCCGGCCCACCCACAGGCCGGCCAGGCACTTCATCTCCCGGACGCCGGTCCCCGCGGACGCCGGGTCGATCTCCAGGACGCAGGCGCGGGTGTTCTCCGGCCCGATGAGCTTGGCCGTGAGGGAGACGATGGCCTGCTTCATCTGCTGCTGGAGCGGACTGCGCGCGCTCTTGCTGTTCGCGCTGACGATCTCGCCGATGTGGTGGACCAGCACCGTGAGCACGTCTTCCATGGTGCCGCGGGAGCGCTCGGCGGCGACCTTCGCGGCCTGCTCGGCGGTGACCAGGTCGCGCCGGGCGGCCGTCGCCTCCCGCCGGGACATGATGACGGTGGCCACCGTGGCCACCACGCCGACAGCCATGATCACCATGGCTGTCCATATCGGCAGTTCCAGGCCGAGACCGAGGACGATCGGCGCTACATAGGTGACGACGCTCAGGGAGCCCATCGTCGCCGTGCCCCAGCCGACCCGTAATCCACTCGAGGACATAGCGACGGAGCCTACACGCGGAGTTAGGCCATGTGGGTGCTTCCGCCGTTTCGGGGACTGTGTCACCGGGTATCAATACGGTGACGGAAGGTGTCCGGATCGTGACCGTCGAGCAGACGGCTCGTTCAGGGACGATGTCAGCTTGTTGAACCGAACCGACGGCCAATCCGTAGGCCATACCGTCGGGTTGAGGCTGACAAGCCATCAGCCGAGACTGTACCGTCAACGCTTGGAGGGCGCATGCCGACCCAGAACGGCGGGAGCCACCCGTCCTCCGAGTCGAACCCGGGGGGGAACGCCAGCATGAGTGCTGCGCACAGTGAGGTCTGGAGCGGGGTCGTCTTAGACACGGACCCGGCGGTCCGGGAGTTCGAGAGAGACCCGGCCGAGTACATGGAGCGGAAGGCCACAGCGCTCCGCTCCTTCGACTTCGAAAGCGTACGAGCCAGTCTCAGCGACACGGGCCGTGAACAGCGAGGCGCGCTGCTCCGGCGCGTGATGTCGTTCCTGTCCCCCGGCGACAAGGCCCAGAAGAAGGCCGGCTGAAGCGGGCGGGACGCGTCCCGGGCCCGCCGTCAGCCCGTCCCGGCGGTGTGGACGACCTCCTGTTCCCACTCCTCGCGCGGCTGGGTGTGCAGCCGCCAGTAGTGCTCGGCGATGACGTCCGGGTCGAAGGGCGTCCCGGGGGCCACCGGACCGTCGATGGTGACGCTCGCCGCGTGCACGCCGGCCGGGCCGTACTCCTGGTCCAGCAGGTCCACCAGGGTCCGTACGCCGGCCTTGCCCAGAGAGAGGCTGACGTACCGCGGCTTCGGCCGGGGCATTCCGCCGGTGACGAGGAAGGTGCCGCTGCCGCGCGCGGCCATCGCCGGCAGGACGTGCGCCGCCGCCGTGATCGCGCCGGCCACGTTCACCGACCACGCCTCCAGATGCTGGGCCACGCACAGCTCGCCGAGCGTGTCCGGGCGGATGAGGGCCGCGTTGTAGACCACGACGTCCGGCAGGCCGGTCTCCGCGATCACGGTGTCCAGCGCGGCGCCGAGGCCCGCCGCGTCCGTGCTGTCGGCCGTCAGCGACAGGACCGGCACGCCGGCGGGCGCGAGGGCGGCGGCCGTCGCCTCCAGGGTCTGCCGGGACCGGGCCACCAGCGCGACCGGCAGGCCCTCGCGCGCGAAGCGGCGGGCTACCGACCGGCCGATTCCCGGTCCCGCTCCGATGATCACTGCTCCCGGCATGGGTGCTCCTTCGTCGTCGTCGATCCGGCGACGGAAGACTAGAGTCTCTCATCGGTGTGAAGGTCAACTCCGGTCGGCGGCGGGCCCGTTCCCGGTGGACCGGGCGGGAGGGCACATGCGGATCGGAGCCTTGGCGGACGCGACCGGGGTGAGCCCGCGGCTGCTGCGCTACTACGAGGAACAGGGCCTGCTCCGGCCGGTCCGGCGGCCCAACGGCTACCGCGCGTACGCCGAGACGGACGTCGCCACGGTCGGGCGCATCCGCGCGCTGCTCGCGGCGGGCCTGCCGACCGCGGTCATCGGGCGCATCCTGCACTGCGTCCACGACGACGGCGAACGGCTCGTCACCACCGGGTGCCCCGGCGTGCTCGACCACCTGCGCCAGGAGCACATCCGGATGGAGGCCACGATCACCCAACTCCGCGCCGCCCAGCGCGCCCTGGACACCCTCCTGACCCCGCCCCCGCCACCCCCGGCCGCTCCCGGCGAAGACCCTTGAGCCCACCACCGGCCCACCACTGACCCGAGCCACCCACGAAACGGACGCCGGCCCGGGACGGCCCGCCCAGGGGCGCCCGCCTGAGCCGCCCGTCCGGGGCCGCCTGCCTGGGGCCGCCTTCCTGGGGCCACTCGCCTGAGGGCGCCCGCTCGAAGCCGCTCGCTCGGGGCCGCCCGTCCAGGGTCGCCCGCCTGTGGCCGCCCGCTCGGAGCCGCTCGCCTGGGGGCGCCCGCCCGGAGTCACCCGCTTGGGGCCACCCGCCGGGAGCCGTCCGCCCGCGAGCCCCGTCCGGGGCCACCCGCCTGGGGGTTGTCCGCCTGGGGCCGCCTGCCCGCAGGCGCCCACTCGGAGCCAAGCCCGGGGCGCCCGCCCGCAGATCCAGGCACCCGCAGATCCACGCACCCCCCATCAGCGCGGTGTGCGGTGCACCGGCGTGGGCCGGGCGGGCGCCGGCGGCCCTCAGGCTGCGTCGAGGGCCTCGGTGATCTTTCGGGTCATGGCGGTCACGGTCGGGCCGGGCTCGCCGCGGCCGGAGCGCGCGGCCGTGTCGACGGCGACGAGGACGGTGTCGCGGAAGTCGGCGGCCTGCGCCGGGTCCTGCCGGCCGAGCAGGCGCATGGCCTCGGTCAGCGCCGGCAGTACCCGGTCGGCCAGTTCCGCGACCGACGAGCCGTTCAGGCCGGTGATCCGGGTCTTCTCGGCGAGCACATGGCCGACCGGGCCGGTCGCGGACGCCAGCGCGATACTGCCCCGGGTGGCGGCCCGGTGCGGCGAGCCGGCCGCGTCGGCGGCGGCCAGCAGCGACACCGCGCCGTACGCGGCGGTCCGCAGGGTCTGCTTGTCCTGGTCGGTGAGGGTGACGGACATGGTGGTGTACTCCTCGGTCGGGTTCCTCGCGGGCCCCGGCCGGGACCCGCGCCGCCTGTCTTCCGGCTGCTGGACCAGAGCCTGCGCCCGCCCGGTTTCACCGCGGCCTCAGCGCGCTTTCAGCACGCTTCCGGAGCGTGAAAGGCACCGGAAGCGGCGCCCGCGACCGGCTGCCCGCGACGGCTGTCGTACCCCACCGGTACCGTCGGATCATGGCTCGACAGGCGGGGAACTCCCCGGGCGAACGGCATCTCGCCGTGCTCGAAGGCGTGCTGGAGAGAATCACGTACGCCAACGAGGAGAACGGCTACACGGTCGCCCGGGTCGACACCGGAAGGGGCGGCGGGGACCTGCTCACGGTCGTCGGCGCGCTGCTCGGCGCCCAGGCGGGCGAGTCCCTGCGCATGGAGGGCCGCTGGGGCTCCCACCCGCAGTACGGCAAGCAGTTCCACGTCGAGAACTACACGACCGTCCTGCCGGCCACCGTCCAGGGCATCCGCCGCTATCTGGGCTCCGGGCTGGTCAAGGGCATCGGGCCGGTCTTCGCCGACCGGATCACGCAGCACTTCGGCGTGGACACGCTCCGGATCATCGAGGAGGAGCCGAAGCGGCTGATCGAGGTGCCGGGGCTCGGTCCGAAGCGGACGAAGAAGATCGCCGACGCCTGGGAGGAGCAGAAGGCGATCAAGGAGGTCATGCTCTTCCTCCAGACCGTCGAGGTGTCGACGTCGATCGCCGTGCGGATCTACAAGAAGTACGGCGACGCGTCCATCTCCGTCGTCAGGGAGCAGCCGTACCGGCTCGCCGCCGACGTGTGGGGCATCGGGTTCCTCACCGCCGACAAGATCGCCCAGTCGGTCGGCATCCCGCACGACAGCCCGGCGCGGGTGCAGGCCGGCCTCCAGTACGCGCTGTCGCAGTCCGCCGACCAGGGGCACTGCTATCTGCCGGAGGAGCGGCTGATCGCCGACGCCGTCAAGCTGCTCCAGGTCGACACCGGGCTCGTCATCGAGTGCCTCGCCGAGCTGTCCCGGCCCCCGGAGGACGGCGCCGATCCCGGTGTCGTACGGGAGAAGGTGCCGGGGCCCGACGGCGCCGGGGAGCCGGTCAGCGCCGTGTATCTGGTGCCCTTCCACCGCGCGGAGCTGTCCCTGTCCGCCCAGGTGCTGCGGCTGCTGCGCACGGACGAGGACCGCATGCCGGGGTTCCGGGACGTGGACTGGGCCAAGGCGCTGGGCTGGCTGAGGTCGCGCACCGGCGCCGACCTCGCGCCCGAGCAGGAGGCGGCGGTCAGGCTGGCGCTGACCGAGAAGGTCGCCGTGCTCACCGGCGGTCCGGGCTGCGGCAAGTCGTTCACCGTCCGCTCGATCGTGGAGCTGGCCCGGGCCCGGCGCGCCAAGGTGGTGCTGGCCGCCCCGACCGGCCGCGCGGCCAAGCGGCTGGCGGAGCTGACCGGCGCGGAGGCCTCCACCGTGCACCGGCTGCTGGAGCTGAAGCCCGGCGGTGACGCGGCGTACGACCGGGACCGGCCGCTCGACGCCGACCTGGTGGTCGTGGACGAGGCGTCCATGCTGGACCTGCTGCTCGCCAACAAGCTGGTGAAGGCCGTGCCCCCCGGAGCGCACCTGCTGTTCGTCGGGGACGTGGACCAGCTGCCGAGCGTGGGCGCCGGGGAGGTGCTGCGGGACCTGCTCGCCGACGGCGGTCCGGTCCCGGCCGTGCGGCTCACCCGGGTCTTCCGGCAGGCCCAGCAGTCGGGGGTGGTCACCAACGCGCACCGCATCAACGCGGGCCTGCATCCGCTCACCGACGGGCTGAAGGACTTCTTCCTCTTCGTCGAGGACGACACCGAGGCCGCCGGACGGCTCACCGTCGACGTGGCCGCACGGCGGATTCCCGCCAGGTTCGGGCTGGACCCGCGCCGGGACGTGCAGGTGCTCGCGCCGATGCACCGGGGCCCGGCGGGCGCCGGCGCGCTCAACGGGCTGCTCCAGCAGGCCATCACGCCCGGCCGGCCCGATCTGGCGGAGAAGCGGTTCGGCGGCCGGGTCTTCCGCGTCGGCGACAAGGTCACCCAGATCAGGAACAATTACGAAAAAGGGAAGAACGGTGTCTTCAACGGCACCGTGGGTGTCGTCACCTCGCTCGATCCGGTCGACCAGCGGCTGACGGTGCTGACGGACGAGGACGAGGAGGTTCCGTACGAATTCGACGAACTGGACGAACTGGCCCACGCGTACGCGGTGACCATCCACCGCTCCCAGGGCAGCGAGTATCCCGCGGTGGTGATTCCCGTCACGACGGGGGCATGGATGATGCTCCAGCGGAACCTGCTGTACACGGCGGTCACCCGGGCCAAACGCCTGGTCGTCCTCGTCGGTTCACGCAAGGCGATCGGGCAGGCGGTGCGCACGGTGTCGGCCGGACGGCGCTGTACGGCCCTGGATTACCGGCTCGGCGGGAAATGATCGATCAAATGAGTCGTGAAGGTCACAGAGCACTTCCCGACGGCCCCGCAAGGGGGCAGGATGAGCAGGTTGGCGGCACTGAGTGCCGCCAATAGGCCCAATGGTCGACCCCGAGTGCACTCTCCTGAGCCAAATGGGGGATGGTAGAGACAGTCAGGGCACCTCGAAGATGAGGCACTACGTCGGTGAGGGAAGACGTGAGCGACAACTCTGTAGTACTGCGGTACGGCGACGGCGAGTACACCTACCCGGTGGTCGACAGCACCGTCGGCGACAAGGGCTTCGACATCGGGAAGCTCCGCGCCCAGACCGGTCTGGTGACCCTGGACAGCGGGTACGGCAACACGGCCGCCTACAAATCCGCGGTCACCTACCTCGACGGCGAGGCGGGCATCCTCCGTTACCGCGGTTACCCCATCGAGCAGCTGGCCGAGCGCTCCACCTTCCTTGAGGTGGCGTACCTGCTCATCAACGGCGAACTGCCCACCGTCGACCAGCTGACGGCGTTCAAGAACGACGTCACGCGGCACACGCTGCTGCACGAGGACGTCAAGAACTTCTACCGGGGCTTCCCGCGCGACGCGCACCCGATGGCCATGCTGTCCTCGGTCGTCTCGGCGCTGTCCACCTTCTATCAGGACAGCCACAACCCGTTCGACGAGAAGCAGCGCGACCTGTCCACGATCCGGCTGCTCGCCAAGCTGCCGACGATCGCCGCGTACGCGTACAAGAAGTCGATCGGCCACCCGTTCGTCTACCCGCGCAACGACCTCGGCTACGTCGAGAACTTCCTGCGCATGACGTTCTCGGTGCCGGCCGACGAGTACGAGCCGGACCCGGTCGTGGTGTCCGCGCTGGACAAGCTGCTCATCCTGCACGCCGACCACGAGCAGAACTGTTCGACCTCCACGGTCCGTCTGGTCGGCTCCTCGCAGGCCAACATGTTCGCCTCCATCTCGGCCGGCATCAACGCGCTGTGGGGCCCGCTGCACGGCGGCGCCAACCAGTCGGTGCTGGAGATGCTGGAGGGCATCCGCGACTCCGGCTCCGACGTCGACACCTTCATCCGCAAGGTGAAGAACAAGGAGGACGGCGTCCGGCTGATGGGCTTCGGCCACCGGGTCTACAAGAACTTCGACCCGCGCGCCAAGATCATCAAGGCGGCCGCGCACGACGTCCTCTCCGCGCTGGGCAAGGAGGACGAGCTCCTCGACATCGCCCTGAAGCTGGAGGAGCACGCGCTGTCCGACGACTACTTCGTCGAGCGCAAGCTCTACCCGAACGTCGACTTCTACACCGGTCTGATCTACCGGGCCATGGGCTTCCCGACCGAGATGTTCACGGTCCTGTTCGCCCTGGGCCGGCTGCCCGGCTGGATCGCCCAGTGGACCGAGATGATCAAGGAGCCCGGCTCCCGCATCGGCCGTCCGCGCCAGATCTACACGGGTGTGGTCGAGCGCGACTTCGTGCCGGTCGAGGAGCGCTGAACCCACCGGACGCGGGGGGCCTGTCCGTCCGGGCGGGCCCCGAGCGAGCGGTGAACAGAGCGGAAGAAAAGCGGAAGGCGCCCCGAGTCGCCGGTCCCCCCACGGGCCGGCGACCAGGGCGCCTTCCCATGTCCCGGTGCGGATTCCCCCCACGGGATCCGGCCGGGCGCTTGGAGAGGACAGCGCCTGAATTCGCTGTCTGAGCACGGGCGGGCGGAACCCGCCGTGCTCCAGTGATGCGGTGCGATCTGCCGGGACAGCGCACGCTGGGAGGGCCGCTCAAAGCTACCCGGTGTACGTGCCCCGGCAACGCTCCCTCAGGCTCGCGCCTCACGGCCGAGCAGGAGGGGTACCCCCATCCGGGAAAGTCCCCCAAGACATCCCCGGAAGCCAGTCAGCGCCCCCCAAGACGCTGGTCTGACATCGCCAACTTAGACCTTCGAACCCCTTCGATGGTTACGTTCGCATCACTGTGATGTGCGTCTCTTGCATATGTCCCTTACGTACGCAAGAGCCCCGATAGCGCAATCGGGACCCAAGCGTAAGGATGATGCGCGAGCCTTGTGAAGAGCTTATGTGAGGCGCGCGCCGGACTCCAGGGGTGACGGAAGATCCGTCCCGGTAATCGCGGATCTCACCGGAAGGTCCGCAGCCGCAGGCTGTTGGTCACCACGAAGACCGAGGAGAAGGCCATCGCCGCCCCGGCGATCATCGGGTTGAGCAGTCCGGCGGCGGCCAGCGGCAGCGCGGCGACGTTGTAGCCGAAGGCCCAGACCAGATTGCCCTTGATGGTGGCCAGCGTCCGGCGGGACAGCCGGATCGCGTCCGCGGCCACCCGCAGGTCGCCGCGGACCAGCGTCAGGTCACCGGCCTCGATCGCCGCGTCCGTGCCGGTGCCCATGGCCAGGCCCAGGTCGGCGGTGGCGAGCGCGGCGGCGTCGTTCACCCCGTCGCCGACCATCGCCACGGCCCGCCCCTCGCCCTGCAGCCGCCGTACGACGTCCACCTTGTCCTCGGGCAGCACCTCGGCGAAGACCTGCGCGGCGTCGATGCCGACGCTCCGGGCGACGGCCTCGGCGACCGTGCGGTTGTCCCCGGTGAGCAGTACCGGCGTCAGGCCCAGCCGGCGCAGCTCGCGGACCGCCTCGGCGCTGGTCTCCTTCACCGTGTCGGCGACGGCGAGGACCCCGCGGGCCCGCCCGTCCCAGCCCGCCACGACGGCCGTACGGCCCTCCCGCTCGGCCGCGCGCGCCGCGCGGGCCACCTCCTCGGGCAGCTCGTCGTACAGACGCCCCACGGCCACCTCACGGCCGTTCACGCGCCCGCGTACGCCCCGTCCGGGCACGTTCTCGAAGTGCTCGACCGCGGGCAGGGCCCCGGCCCGCTCCTCGGCGCCGGCGGCGATCGCGCGGGCCACCGGGTGCTCGGAGGCGTGCTCCAGGGCGCCGGCGAGCCGCAGCAGCTCCTTCTCGTCCTCGCCGTCGGCAACGTACACCGCCTGCAGGCTCATCCGGCCGGTGGTCACCGTGCCGGTCTTGTCGAGGACGACCGTGTCCACGCGGCGGGTGGACTCCAGCACCTCCGGGCCCTTGATCAGGATGCCGAGCTGGGCGCCGCGCCCGGTGCCGACCATCAGCGCGGTCGGCGTGGCCAGGCCCAGCGCGCACGGGCAGGCGATGATCAGCACGGCGACGGCGGCCGTGAACGCGGCGCCGGTGTCGCCGGTGACGCCCAGCCAGACGCCGAAGGTGCCGAGCGCGATCAGGATGACCACCGGCACGAAGACGGCGGAGATCCGGTCGGCGAGCCGCTGCACCTCGGCCTTGCCGTTCTGCGCGTCCTCCACCAGCTTCGCCATCCGGGCGAGCTGGGTGTCCGCGCCGACCCGGGCGGCCTCGACGACCAGCCGGCCGCCGGCGTTGACCGTGGCGCCGGTGACCCGGTCGCCGGGGCCGACGTCGACCGGCACCGACTCGCCGGTCAGCAGGGAGGTGTCCACCGCGGAGATGCCCTCCACGACCGTGCCGTCGGTGGCGATCTTCTCGCCGGGCCGGACGACGAACCGGTCGCCGACGGCCAGGGACGACACCGGCACGCGCACCTCGCGGCCCGCGCGCAGCACCGCCACGTCCTTGGCGCCCAGCTCCATCAGGGCCCGCAGGGCGGCGCCGGCGCGGCGCTTGGAGCGGGCCTCCAGATAGCGGCCGAGCAGGATCAGCGCGACGACCCCGGCGGCGACCTCCAGGTACAGGGTGGAGGCGCCGTCCATGCGGGAGACGGTGAGGCGGAACGCGTCGTGCGTGCCTCGGGCGCCCGCGTCGCCGAAGAACAGGGCCCACAGCGACCAGCCGAACGCGGCCAGCGTGCCGACCGAGACGAGGGTGTCCATGGTGGCGGCGCCGTGCCGGAGGTTGGTCCAGGCGGCCTGGTGGAAGGGCCGGCCGCCCCAGACGACGACCGGCGAGGCCAGGGTGAGCGAGAGCCACTGCCAGTTGTCGAACTGGAGCGCGGGGATCATCGCGAGCAGGACCACGGGCGCGGCGAGCAGCGCGGAGACGAGCAGCCGCTGCCGCAGGGCGCCGAGTCCGGCGCCGTCTTCCGGGGTGCCCGGCGCGGCCTCGGGCGCGGGCCGCGGCGGCGGGGGTTCCTCGGCGGTGTAGCCGGTCTTCTCCACGGTGGCGATCAGGTCGGCGACCCGGACGCCGTCGGCGAAGGTGACCTTGGCCCGCTCGGTGGCGAAGTTCACGGTGGCGCTCACGCCGTCCATGCGGTTGAGCTTCTTCTCCACCCGCGCGGCGCAGGAAGCGCAGGTCATCCCACCGATGAGCAGGTCGACCTGCTCGGTGCCGCCGGTCGCGGCCGCGGTGCTGGCGGTGGTGCTGGTCATGTCCGGACTCCAGACATCGGACCGGGCCGTACGGATCCAGTATGAGCTGGTCGGCACGGCCCGGTCGGGGACGGGACGGGGCTCTGGCTCAGGCCTGGCCGGCCAGCTCGAAGCCGGCCTCGTCGACGGCGGCGCGCACGGCCTCCTCGTCGAGCGGGGCGGCGGAGACGACGGTCACCTCGCCGGCCGACGCGACGGCCTTGACCGAGGTGACGCCCGGGAGCTGGGAGATCTCGCCGGAGACGGAGCCCTCGCAGTGGCCACAGCTCATGCCGGTGACCTTGTAGACGGTGGTGACGGTGCCCTGGGTGCCGGTCTGCCCGGTCATGTCGTTACTCCTCGTCGTGGCGTGTGGGGTCGACGGGTACCCGGAGGTGGCCCGACCCCTCCACTCTATACCCCCAGGGGGTACTTATCCAGCGCCGGCCCGCGGGCCGGGTCGTCCGGTCAGCCCCGGCGTCCGCGGTTGCCGGGGCGGGCGGCCGCCCAGGCGCGGACGGTGTCGGCGTACCAGTAGGGTCTGCCGCCCTCCACGTGGTCGGGCTCGGGCAGCAGTCCGTGCTTGCGGTAGGAGCGCACGGTGTCCGGCTGCACCCGGATGTGCGCCGCGATGTCCTTGTAGGACCAGAGCCTTCGGTCGGTCATGAACGGCACCTCCCTGCGCGCGCCGCGGCGGCGGCCGGGGCGCTGTGTCGGTGATCACCCAGCCTGTGCCCGGTGGGCGACGCACGGTGACCAGGGGAGGGGATCTGTCGACCGGATGTGACCGGAGCGCCATACAGGTGTGACAGACGTGACGGAACGCGGGTTTTCGTGACACAGCCGTCACAAGGGGCAAGCGTGAGAGAAGGGGTGGCACCGGTAGCCGGACGAGGGTCGTCCGAATGTCCGGACAAAGCATTGACAGGGTTCGGCGTACGGGGCTAGAAAGCCGGGGGAGCCATGACGAAGGGAAGCCGATGGCCTACGACCTGATCACCATGGGGCGGATCGGGGTGGACCTCTACCCGCTCCAGACCGGCGTCCCGCTCGCCGAGGTCGCGTCCTTCGGCAAGTTCCTCGGCGGGTCGGCGGCGAACGTCGCGGTCGCCGCGGCCCGGCTCGGCCGGCGCACCGCCGTGATCACCCGCACCGGCGACGACCCGTTCGGCACCTACCTGCACGAGGCGCTGCGCGGCTTCGGCGTCGACGACCGCTGGGTCGCCTCCGTGCCCCGCCTGCCCACGCCGGTCACCTTCTGCGAGGTCTTCCCGCCCGACGACTTCCCGCTCTACTTCTACCGGCAGCCCAAGGCCCCCGACCTGGAGATCGACGCCGGTGAACTGGACCTGGACGCCGTCGGCGCGGCCCGGATCTTCTGGGTCACCGGCACCGGCCTGAGCGAGGAACCCAGCCGTACGGCGACCCTGGCGGCCCTCGCCCACCGGGCCCGCACCGGCACCACCGTCTTCGACCTGGACTGGCGCCCCGCGTTCTGGGCCGACCCGGACACCGCCCGCCCCTTCTACGCCGAGGCCCTGCGCCACGCCACCGTCGCCGTGGGCAACCTGGACGAGGTGGAGGTCGCCACCGGACTGCGCGCACCGCACGCCGCCGCCCGCGCCCTGCTGGCCGCCGGGCCCGAACTGGCCGTGGTCAAGCAGGGACCCAAGGGCGTCCTCGCCGTCAGCCGGCAGGGCGAGTGCGCCGAGGTCCCGCCGCTGCCCGTCACCGTCCTCAACGGCCTCGGCGCCGGCGACGCCTTCGGCGGCGCCCTCTGCCACGGCCTGCTGGCCGGCTGGGACCTGGAGACCGTCATGCGGCACGCCAACGCGGCCGGCGCCATCGTCGCCTCCCGGCTGGAGTGCTCCTCCGCCATGCCCACCGCCGACGAGGTGGCCGCCGCACTGGCGGCCGGAGCCGTGCTGTGAGGGCCGGCCGGGTCGCGGGCACGCACACGGAGGGCGGGGACGGGGACACCGCGCGGCGGCCCCGGATCGACGTGGCCGAACTCGTCCGCGTCCGCGCCGCCCGTCCCGAGGCGATCGCCGAGGCCGCCGCCCGCCGGGCCCGCCGCCCGCTGCTGGACGGCGGCGGCCGGCTGATGATCGTCGCCGCCGACCACCCGGCCCGCGGCGCCCTCGGCGTCGGCGACCGCGACCTCGCCATGGCCAACCGCGCCGGCCTGCTCGAACGCCTCTGCCTCGCGCTGTCACGGCCCGGCGTCGACGGCGTCCTCGCCTCCGCCGACATCCTGGACGACCTGCTTCTGCTCGGCGCCCTGGAGCACAAGATCGTCATGGGCTCCATGAACCGCGGCGGACTGCACGGAGCCAGCTTCGAACTCGACGACCGGTTCACCGGCCACCGCCCCGAGGACATCGAACGGCTCGGCTTCGACGCGGGCAAACTGCTGCTGCGCCTGGACTACACCGACCCGGGCTCCCTGACCACGCTGGAGTCCGCCGCCCGCGCGGTCGACGCCATGGCCGCGCGCCGGCTGCCGGTGTTCGTGGAGCCGTTCATCAGCCACCGCGGGCCCCAGGGCGGCCCGGTGAACGACTTGTCCGCCGAGGCGGTCACCCGGTCCCTCGCCATCGCCTCCGGGCTCGGTGGTTCCTCGGCCTACACCTGGCTGAAGGTGCCGGTCACCGAGAACCCCGACGACATGGCCCGCGTGATGGAGACCTCCACCCTGCCCGCCGTGCTCCTCGGCGGCGACGTCGGGGACGACCAGGAGGCGGCGTACGAGAAGTGGCGAGGCGCGCTCCGCCTGCCCACCGTGCGCGGCCTGGTGGCCGGCCGCTCGCTGCTGTATCCGGCGGACGGCGATGTGGCCGCCGCCGTGGACACCGCCGTAGGACTGCTGTGAGGGCCGTATGACCAGCACCGACCTGCATCTGCCCAGGGGCGCCGCCGCGCACGGCCGGTACGCCGTCGACATCGGCCCCGAGACGGCCGGCTGGACCTACAGCAGCCTGCGCGTGGTCGCGCTGGCACCCGGCGGCAGCCATATGTTCACCACCGGCGGCAGCGAGTGGATCGTGCTTCCGCTGGACGGCGGATGTACCGTTCGAATCGAGCAGGACGAGTTCCAACTCCTGGGCCGGGAGAGCGTGTTCGCGGACGTCTCGGACTTCGCGTACGCCCCCCGGGACGCCCGGGTCCAGATCGCCTCCGGCGCGGGAGGCCGCTTCGCCCTGGCAGGAGCGAAGTGCGAGCGACGACTCCCCGCCCGCTACGGCCCCGCGCCGGAGGTCCCCGTCGAGCGGCGCGGCAGCGGCGGCTGCGCCCGCACGGTGCGCAACTTCGCCGCCGCGGACTCCTTCGACTGCGACCGGCTGATCGCCGTGGAGGTGGTCACGCCGGGCGGCAACTGGTCGTCGTACCCGCCGCACAAGCACGACGAGCACCGGCCGGGCGAGGAGTGCGAGCTGGAGGAGATCTACTACTTCGAGATCGAGGGCCCGGACGGCCTCGGCTACCAGCGGGTGTCCCCCTCGCGCGCGGGCGGCGCCGACGTCCTCGCCGAGGTCCGGTCCGGCGACGCCGTCCTCGTCCCCGACGGCTGGCACGGCCCGTCCGTCGCCCAGCCCGGCCACGACATGTACTACCTGAACGTCATGGCGGGCCCGGGCCCCACCCGGGAGTGGCGGATCCGCTTCCACCCGGACCACACGCGGACCACAGGGGGCTACCGATGACCGTCCGGCTGACCGTCGCCCAGGCACTCGTCCGCTTCCTCGCCGCCCAGTACACCGAACGGGACGGCGTCCGGCAGCGGCTGATCGGCGCGACCTGGGGCATCTTCGGGCACGGCAACGTCGCCGGCATCGGCCAGGCGCTGGTCGAGTACGCCGGCGTGATGCCGTACCACCAGGGCCGCAACGAGCAGTCGATGGTGCACGCGGCGGTCGGCTACGCCCGCCAGTCCAACCGCCTGTCCGCGCACGCGGTCACCACGTCCATCGGCCCGGGCGCCACCAATCTGGTCACCGGTGCCGCCCTCGCCACCGTCAACCACCTGCCGGTGCTGCTGCTGCCCGGCGACGTCTTCGCCACCCGCCCCGCCGACCCGGTCCTGCAACAGCTTCAGGTGCCGTACGCGGGCGACGTGTCGGTCAACGACACCCTGCGCCCGGTCTCCCGGTACTTCGACCGCCTCACCCGGCCGGAGGCCCTGATCCCCGCGGCGCTCCAGGCGATGCGGGTCCTCACCGACCCGGTGGAGACCGGCGCGGTCACCCTGGCGCTGCCGCAGGACGTCCAGGCCGAGGCCCACGACTGGCCGGAAGAGTTCTTCGCCGAACGGGTGTGGACCGTCCGGCGGCCCGGCGCGGACCCGGCCGAGCTGGCGGCGGCGGTACGGGCCGTGCGCGCGGCCCGCCGGCCGCTGGCCGTCGCCGGCGGCGGCGTCCACCACAGCCGCGGCGAGGCGGCCCTCGCCGCGTTCGCCGAGGCCACCGGCATCCCGGTCGCCTCCACCCAGGCCGGGAAGGGCTCGCTCCGCTACGACCACCCGCAGGACGTCGGCGGCATCGGCCACACCGGCACCGCGACCGCCGACGAACTGGCCCGCACGGCGGACCTGGTGATCGGCGTCGGCACCCGCTACACCGACTTCACCACCGCGTCCGGCACTCTCTTCACCCACCCGGACGTCCGCTTCCTGAACCTCAACATCGCCCCCTCCGACGGTCACAAGCTGGCCGGTCTCCCGCTGGTCGCCGATGCCCGCGGCGGCCTGGAGGCGCTGACCGGGCGGCTGCGGACGCACGGCCACCGGGTCGCCGGCTCGTACGTCACCGAGTACACCGAGGCCAAGGCCCGCTGGGAGCGGCGCGTCGACGCCTGCTTCGCGGCCCCCGATCCCGCCGTACGCCCGACCCAGCCGCAGGTCATCGGCGCGCTGGACGCGCTGGCGGACGAGTCCGACATCATCGTGGGCGCGGCCGGCTCGCTCCCCGGCGACCTGCACAAGCTGTGGCGGACACGGTCGGCGGACCAGTACCACCTGGAGTACGGCTACTCCTGCATGGGCTACGAGATCCCGGGCGCGCTGGGCGTGAAACTGGCCGCACCGGAGCGGAACGTGTGGGCGCTGGTCGGCGACGGCAGCTATCTGATGATGCCGACGGAGATCGTGACCGCCGTGCAGGAGGGCGTCGCGGTCAAGGTGCTGCTCGTGCAGAACCACGGGTACGCCTCGATCGGCGGGCTGTCGGAGGCGGTGGGCGGCGAGCGGTTCGGCACGGCCTACCGCTTCCCGGCCGCGGACGGCACGTACACCGGCGCGCCGCTGCCCGTGGACCTCGCCGCCAACGCGGCCAGCCTGGGTATGCGGGTACTGCGCGCGCGGACCGTCGGCGGCCTGCGGGCGGCGCTCGCCGAGGCCCGCGCCGCCGGCACCGCCACATGTGTCTACGTGGAGACCGAAACGTCCGACACTGTGTCGGGCGCGCCCGCCGCCGAGGCCTGGTGGGATGTTCCCGTGGCCGAAGCCGCGACCCGGCCGTCCGCGGTCAAGGCCCGTGAGCTGTACGAACGGCACGTCTCGACCCGGCGCCGCCATCTGTAGAAGGAGTCTTAGGGCATGACGAAGATCGTCAACCACTGGATCGGCGGAAAGACCGCCGAGGGCGCGTCGGGCACGTACGGGCCGGTCACCGACCCCGCGACCGGCGCCGTGACCACGAAGGTCGCGTTCGCGTCCGTGGAAGAGGTGGACGCGGCGGTCGCGGCCGCCAAGGACGCCTTCACCGCCTGGGGCCGGTCCTCGCTGGCCCGGCGCACCTCCATCCTCTTCCGGTTCCGGGCGCTGCTCGACGCCCACCGCGACGAGATCGCGGAGCTGATCACCGCCGAGCACGGCAAGGTGCACTCCGACGCGCTCGGCGAGGTCGCGCGCGGCCTGGAGATCGTCGACCTGGCCTGCGGGATCAACGTCCAGCTCAAGGGCGAGCTGTCCACGGAGGTCGCCGGCCGGGTCGACGTGGCCTCGATCCGCCAGCCGCTCGGCGTGGTCGCCGGCATCACGCCGTTCAACTTCCCGGCGATGGTCCCGATGTGGATGTTCCCGATCGCCATCGCCTGCGGCAACACCTTCGTGCTCAAGCCGAGCGAGAAGGACCCGTCGGCCTCCGTCCGGATCGCCGAGCTGCTCTCCGAGGCCGGGCTGCCCGACGGCGTCTTCAACGTCGTCCACGGCGACAGGACGGCCGTCGACCGCCTGCTGGAGCACCCCGACGTCCGGGCCGTCTCCTTCGTCGGCTCCACCCCGATCGCCCGCCACATCCACGCCACCGCCTCCGCCCACGGCAAGCGGGTGCAGGCGCTCGGCGGCGCCAAGAACCACATGCTGGTCCTGCCGGACGCCGACCTGGACGCGGCGGCCGACGCCGCGGTGAGCGCGGCCTACGGCTCCGCCGGCGAGCGCTGCATGGCCATCTCGGCGGTCGTGGCGGTCGGCTCGATCGGCGACACGCTGGTGCAGAAGATCCGCGAGCGCGCCGAGAAGATCAAGATCGGTCCGGGCGCCGACCCGGAGTCCGAGATGGGCCCGCTGATCACCAAGGCGCACCGGGACAAGGTGGCGTCGTATGTCGCGGGCGCCGCCGACGAGGGCGCCGAGGTCGTGCTCGACGGCACCGGCTACACCGTCGAGGGCTTCGAGGACGGCCACTGGATCGGCATCTCGCTGCTGGACCGGGTGCCGACCACCGCCAAGGCGTACCAGGACGAGATCTTCGGCCCGGTGCTGTGCGTGCTGCGCGCCGGCACCTACGAGGAGGGCCTGGCGCTGATCAACGCCTCGCCGTTCGGCAACGGCACCGCGATCTTCACCCGGGACGGCGGCGCCGCCCGCCGCTTCCAGCTCGAGGTGGAGGCCGGCATGGTCGGCGTGAACGTGCCGATCCCGGTGCCGGTGGGCTACCACTCCTTCGGCGGCTGGAAGGACTCGCTCTTCGGCGACCACCACGTCTACGGCAACGACGGCACGCACTTCTACACCCGCGGCAAGGTCGTCACCACGCGCTGGCCCGACCCGGCCGACGCCCCGGCGGGCGTGGACCTGGGCTTCCCGCGCAACCACTGAGCCGCCGCCCGTCCGCACCCGCCCGGAATCAGCCGTCCGCATAGCGGACGGCTGACATTTTTTTGAAACCTTCGCTGCGGTTCCCGTTCAGTGCGGACGAATCGGATGACGAAGGGGTTGCCGGTAGATGGCCTTTGAAAGCAAGGTCACTTCCGGTTTGGGCTTGATGGATGCACCTATGGGGCGTAACGGCCTGGGAAAGTGATGGAGCGGCAGGTCGACCGGACCTGCGGATTCCGCAGGTATTCGGCCATTGACGTGGCGCTTTTCGTCGGGGTTCGCTATGCAGCGCCGGGAGCGGATGAGACGAACGTACGACGATCCGCCGGAGGCGATAGCGCTCCCGAGCCCCACCCTCACCTCGCACGAGTCGATCGGAACCGCCGCATGACCGACACGCCCCACAAGTCCGTGGCCGACCCCGCCTCAGCCCCCGCCCCGGGCCTGAAGCGATCCATCGGTGTCGTGGGCGGCACCCTGCTGACACTGTCGTGCGTCACGCCCGCGTCCACGCTCTTCGTGGTGGTCCCGGACCTGTTCGGCTCCCTCGGCACCGCCACCGCCCTGACGATCGCCATCGGCTCCCTGCTCTGTATCGCGGTGGCGTTCTGCTACTCCGAGCTGGGCACCCTCATCCCCAGCGCGGGCGGCGAGTACGCCATGGTCTCCACGATGGCCGGACGGCTCGCGGGCTGGCTCGTCTTCGTGCTCTCCCTGCTGGTCGTCATGATCGTGCCCCCGGTGATCGCGATGGGCACGGCGGACTACCTGGCGCCGCTCGTCCACCTCGACCCGTCCCTGACCGGCGCCGGCGTGATGCTCCTCGCCACCCTCGCCGGCCTGCTCGACCTGCGCGCCAACGCCTGGATCACCGGTGTCTTCCTGGTCCTGGAGGTCATCGCCGCCGGGGTCGTCGCCGTGCTGGGCTTCTCGCACAGCCACCGCGGGGCGGGCAGCCTGGTCTCGATGCAGGTGGCCGGCGCCCACGGCCACGCCGACACCGTGACGGCCATGCTGGTGGTCTCCGGACTCGCCATCGCCCTGTTCATCACCCAGGGCTTCTCCACCGCCGTCTACCTCTCCGAGGAACTGGAGAACCCGCGCCGCAACGTCGCCCGCACGGTCCTCGCCACCCTCGCCATCTCCACCGTGGTCATCCTGGTGCCGGTCACCGCCATCACCCTGGGCGCCTCCGACCTCACCGAGCTGACCGGCGGCGACATCAGCTCCATGGTCACCGCCTGGTCCAACTCCGCGGTCGGCACCTTCGTCAGCCTCTGCGTGGCCCTCGCCATCATCAACGCGGGCATCGTCATGGTCATCCAGAACTCCCGCGTCCTGTTCGCCTCCGCCCGCGACAAGGCCTGGCCCGGCCCGGTCAACACGGTGTTCTCCCGGCTCGGCCGCTTCGGCTCCCCCTGGGTCGCCACCCTCGCCGTCGGCATCCCCGGCGCGGTGCTCTGCTTCGTCAACCTCGACACCCTCTACGGCGTCACCGGCGTCTCGGTGACCGGCATGTACCTGCTGGTCGCGGTCGCCGCCCTGCTCGCCCGCCGCGGCTCCCACCGGCACACGCCCGCCTGGCGGATGCCGCTGTGGCCCGCCGTGCCGGTCCTGCTCATCGCCGTCCTGGCCTACATCCTGACCCAGCAGGAGACGGACTACCTGCTGTGGACCGGCGGCATCACCGCCGTCGCCACCCTCTACTGGGCCCTGTACCTGCGCCCCCGCCGCGACACCCGCTGGCTGGTGTCGATCCCGGAGGACACCCAGATCCCCGAGGAACCCCACCCGGCCGGCTCCGCCCCGCTCCCCACAGCCACGCCGGTCCCCGGCGCCGCGCAGGCCTAGCAAGGTCGACGGTCTCCACCCCGCTGACGAAACCGGCCACCGCCCCCTCCCCGCGCTCCGGCGGCAGAGGGGGCCGGCGGAGCGCCACGGCCCGTCCGTACCACGGCCGAAGTACGCCGGGCCGGGCCCGTACTCCCCAGGGAGGGCACCGGACTCCGCCCGGCGGCAGCAGCGGTTGTCGGTGGCGGCCCGTACCGTTGACCCATGGATCTTCGACTGCCGTGGCCGCGGGCACTGCTGCGCCGGCCGCGCCGGCTCGTCGCCGCGGCGGCCGCCGTCGCGGTGCTCGCCGGCGCCGGGACGTGGACGGCGGCCGTCGCCTCCGACGACACCCGGCCCGTGCGCCGCAGCGACCGGGTCATGGCGGTCGACGGGGTGCGCCTGGACACCTCGTACTTCACACCGGCCGACGCCGGCCGCCACCCCGCCGTCCTGCTCGGGCACGGCTTCGGCGGCAGCAAGGACGACATGCGCCGGCAGGCCGAGGACCTCGCCCGGTCCGGGTACGCGGTCCTGACCTGGTCCGCGCGCGGCTTCGGCCGCTCCACCGGGAAGATCGGGCTCAACGCCCCCGACGGCGAGGTCGCCGACGTCTCCCGGCTCATCGACTGGCTGGCCGGGCGGCCCGAGGTGCGGCTCGACCGGCCCGGCGACCCGCGCGTGGGCATGGCCGGCGGCTCCTACGGCGGCGCGATCGCCCTGCTCGCCGCCGGACACGACCGCCGGGTCGACGCCATCGCCCCGGCGATCACCTACTGGAACCTCGCCGACGCCCTCTTCCCGAACGGCGTGTTCAAGAAGCTGTGGGCCGGCTCCTTCATCAGCGCCGGCGGCGGCTGCGCGCGGTTCGAACCCGCGCTGTGCCGGATGTACGACCGGGTCGCCGAGTCCGGCCGCCCGGACCAGGCCGCGCGGACACTGCTCCAGGAACGCTCGCCGTCCGCCGTCGGCGACCGCGTCAAGGTGCCCACCCTGCTGGTGCAGGGACAGACCGACTCCCTGTTCACGCTCGACCAGGCCGACGCCGCCCAGCGGGCGGTCCACGCGAACGGCGCGCCGGTCGCCGTCGACTGGATCGCCGGCGGGCACGACGGCGGCGACATGGAGACCGACCGGGTCGACGCACGCGTGCGGGCCTGGTTCGACCGCTATCTGAAGGGCGACCGCGGCACCGGCACCGGCCCGGCCTTCCGGGTCACCCGCACCGGCGGCATCGACTCCACCGACGGCACCGCCCGGCTGCGCGGCGCGAGCGCCCCCGCCTACCCGGGCCTGCACGGCCACCGGCGCCCCGTCGCCCTCACCGGCGGCCCGCAGCACGTCACCAACCCGGCCGGTGCCAGCCCGCCCGCCGTCTCCGCGCTGCCCGGCCTCGGCGGCGGCTCCGGCGGCCTGGCCCGGCTGTCCGCGCTCGGCGTCGGCCTCTCCCTGGACTTCCCCGGCCAGTACGCCAAGTTCGAGTCCGCTCCGCTCACCCGCGACCTGCGGATCACCGGCGCCCCGACCGCCACCGTGCACATCTCCGCCACCCGCGACGACGCCGTCCTGTTCGCCAAGGTCTACGACATCGGCCCGGACGGCGGCCGCCCGGTGCTGCCCTCCCGGCTCGTCACCCCGTTCCGGGTGACCGGCGCCCGGACCGGCCAGGACGTCACCGTCACCCTCCCGGCCATCGACCACGAGGTGCAGCGGGGCCACCGGCTCCGCCTGGTCCTCGCCTCCACCGACCTCGGGTACGCCTCACCGGCCGCCCCGGCCACGTACACGGTCTCCCTGAAGGGCGGACTGAGCGTGCCCACGGCACCCGCCGTCACCACCGCCGCCGCGCCCCTGCCCGCCTGGGTCTGGTGGCTGCCCGCGGCCGGCGCCCTCGCCGCCCTGGCCCTGCTGCTCACCGCCCGCCGCCGCACGGCCGCCCCCGCCCCCGACCCGGCGCTCGCCGAGGTCCCGCTGCTGATCGAGAACCTGGGCAAGCGGTACGCGAGGTCCGCCGACCGGTACGCCGTCCGGGACCTCTCCTTCCGGGTGGACAAGGGCCAGGTCCTCGGCCTGCTCGGGCCGAACGGCGCGGGCAAGACGACCACCCTGCGCATGCTCATGGGCCTGATCCGGCCGGACGACGGCGAGATCCGGGTCTTCGGCCACGCCATCCGGCCCGGCGCGCCGGTGCTCTCCCGGGTCGGCGCGTTCGTGGAGGGCGCGGGCTTCCTGCCCCACCTGTCCGGCCGGGAGAACCTGGAGCTGTACTGGCGGGCCACCGGCCGCCCGCCCGGGGACGCCCACCTGGACGAGGCCCTGGAGATCGCCGGGCTCGGCGACGCCCTCGCCCGCGCGGTGCGCACCTACTCCCAGGGCATGCGCCAGCGCCTGGCCATCGCCCAGGCCATGCTCGGCCTGCCCGACCTGCTCATCCTGGACGAGCCCACCAACGGCCTGGACCCGCCCCAGATCCGCGAGATGCGCGAGGTGATGATCCGCTACGCGGCCGGCGGCCGCACGGTGATCGTCTCCAGCCATCTGCTCGCCGAGGTGGAGCAGTCCTGCACCCACCTGGTGGTCATGGACCGCGGCCGGCTCGTACAGGCCGGACCGGTCGGGGAGATCACCGGCTCCGGCGACACCCTGCTGGTCGGCACCGCCGCACCCGTCCCGGAGCCCGTGGTGGAGAAGGTGGCCGCGCTGCCCGGCGTCGCCTCCGCCGTGCGCGCCGACGCCGGACTGCTGGTCCGGCTCGCCCCCGGCGGCACGGCCGAGCGGCTGGTAGTGGAGCTGGTGCGGCTGGAGGTCCCGGTCGCCTCGGTCGGCCCGCACCGCCGCCTGGAAGACGCCTTCCTCACCCTGATCGGAGGTTCCGCATGAGTACGCTCACCGAGGTCGCCTCCGGCTACCGGGCGGGCCGCACCCTGCCCCTGCGGGTGGAGTTGGTCCGCCAGCTCAAGCGGCGCCGCACGCTGGTCATGGGCGCGGTGCTGGCCGTGCTGCCGTTCGTGCTGCTGGTCGCCTTCGCGGTCGGCGGCGACCCGGGCGGCCGGAACAGCCAGGTCACGCTGATGGACACGGCCACCGCCTCCGGCGCCAACTTCGCCGCCGTGAACCTCTTCGTGTCGGCCGGCTTCCTGCTGGTCATCCCGGTCGCCCTGTTCTGCGGGGACACGGTCGCCGCGGAGGCTGGCTGGTCCTCGCTGCGCTATCTGCTCGCCGCGCCCGTGCCGCGCGCCCGGCTGCTGTGGTCCAAGCTGGTCGTGGCGCTCGGACTGTCCCTCGCCGCGATGATCCTGCTGCCGCTCGTGGCGCTCGCCGCCGGCACGGCCGCCTACGGCTGGGGACCGCTGGAAATACCCACCGGCGGCGCGCTGGACACCGGTACGGCGGTCCAGCGGCTCCTGGTGGCCGTGGCGTACGTCTTCGTGTCCCAACTGGTCACCGCCGGGCTGGCGTTCTGGCTGTCGACCAAGACGGACGCCCCGCTCGGCGCGGTCGGCGGCGCGGTCGGCCTGACCATCGTCGGCAACGTCCTGGACGCCGTCACCGCCCTCGGCCACTGGCGCGACTTCCTGCCCGCGCACTGGCAGTTCGCCTGGGCGGACGCCGTCCAGCCCCGCCTGGAGTGGTCCGGCATGATCCAGGGCACCGCGGTGTCCGTGGCGTACGCCCTGGTGCTGTTCGCCCTGGCCTTCAGGAACTTCGCCCGCAAGGACGTCGTCTCCTGACGGAGCCCCGGCGCGCGCGGCCCGTCGGCCACGCCGGTGCGGGCCGCCGGATCACCCGGCGGCCCGCACCATGCGTCCGGTTCAGTGGCCGGCTTCGGAGTTCTGGGACAGGATCGACACGTCCTCCAGCAGGTGCGCCAGCGCGCCGTCGCGCTTGGCCTGCGTGGAGTTCTCCGTGCACTGCTGGGTCATCTGGTCCGACAGGATATTGATGTCCTGGAGGGGGACGATGTCCAGCACGGCGACCGGAATGTCGCTCACGGCGATGCACGGCTTGTTGAAAGAGCCCTGGATCAGCGCGATCTGGGGGCTCATGTTCCCGTAGGTGGCCGAGTTGCCGTAGCTCTGCCACGCCCCGTTGCCGTTCGCGGCGGTCGGCCCGCTGTCGTTCCCGATGGCGAGTGCCTGCGGAGCCGCGGCGGCCGAGGCACCGATGGCGGAAGCGGCGACAGCTGCCGCGGCAACAACCTTCTTGATCACTGGCCAGTCCTTTCTGAGGAAACCCCGTTCACCGGAGCGCCTTGTTCAACTGGACGCGTTACTGCGGAGTTTCCCCCATTCACTCCTCCAGCCCATCACGCGAACAGATCGTGTGTTCAGCGGACACGATGATTTCCGGACCGTTGCACGCCAACCGGGTGAATGACCGGAACCATTCCCGTTGCCGCCGGTTGATCGGGCCGTAGGGCATGCGTCGCTACGAGGAAAGGAACACGAAGTGCTCAAGAAGGCAATGGTCGCCGCTGCGACCGCCGCTTCTGTTGTGGGTATGGCGGTGGCGGCCGCGCCGCAGGCGCTTGCCATCGGCAACGACGACGGACCGACCATCGGCAACGGCAACGGTGCCGTGTCGTCGTTCGGCAACTCGGCGACGAAGGGCAACATGAGCCCGCAGCTCTCGCTGGTACAGGGCACGCTCAACAAGCCGTGCGTCGGGCTCGAGGACATCAACGTCCCGATCCTCAACATCGTGCCGATCGATGACGTCAACATCCTGGGTGACGAGCAGGACCAGCAGTGCACCGACAACTCCACCCAGGCGAAGCGGGACGGCGCGCTCTCGCACATCCTGGAGGACCTGTCGGTCCTCTCGGCCAACGGTGAAGGCTGATCCGACCTGGCAGGGCCCGGGCCGTCCGCTGCATTGTCCGCGGGCTGCCCGGGCCTTTTCCATCGCATCCGGCGAGGGAAACGCGTGAGGAAACGGTGCGATCGAGTGATTATCACGCGGTCCGTGTTCCGTGGTCTCAGGTTGTGTCAATCCTCATTCCGTGCCACGACCGTCCGTGTCGTGCTCGCACGGTTCTGGCCGTCATCGGGGCAATGACCCCAGAGAAGGGAACATCCATGAAGAAGACCGCAGCCGCCGTCACGGGCGTCATGCTGGCGCTGGGCCTGGCCGGCCCCGCCTTCGCCGACGCCGGCGCCGGCGCCGCCGCCGTCGGCTCCCCGGGCGTCCTGTCCGGCAACGTCATCCAGGTCCCGATCCACATCCCGGTCAACGTCTGCGGCAACACCATCGACATCATCGGGCTGCTGAACCCCGCGTTCGGCAACGTCTGCGTCAACGACTGACGTTCGCCCGCACGTCCCGCCAGCTTCCCCGGCTGTGTACCGGCCGGCCCCGGACCATCGATCCGTCGATCCTCCGTTCCGGGGCCGGCCTTCCCACTTCTCTGAGTAGGAAGACCAGGAGATTGCGACAGACTCTCAGCAAGGGCATGGCCGTGGCCGCCGCCGCGACCGGCATGCTGTCCTTGTACGGCGGCTCGGCTCTCGCCGACTCCCACGCGCAGGGCATCGCCCAGGGCTCGCCCGGGGTGCTGGCAGGCAACGACGTCCAGGTGGCGGTGGACATCCCGGTCAACATCTGCGGCAACTCCATCGATGTCGCGGCCGCGTTGAACCCGGCGTTCGGGAACGCCTGCGCCAACATGGCCCAGCATCTGAAGGAGCAGGGCGACAGCCGGCCCCACGACGGCTACGGCGACTTCGACGCGTCCGACGACGACACCCGGCCCAGCCCCGGCGGCACCCACTCCGCGCCTGCCTACGGCGACGAGGAGACCACCCCGCCTCCCCACGGCGACAGCGAGACCACCCCGCCCGCGCACGGCGGCGAGTCGACCCCGCCTGCCTACGGCGGCAAGGAGACCACCCCGCCCGCGCACGGCGGGAGCGAGACGACCGCACCCGCGTACGGCGACGAGGAAACGACTCCGGCCGCCTACGGTGACGAGGAGACCACTCCACCCGGCTACGGCGACGACGAGACCACCCCGCCGCCGTACGGCGGTGACGAGACGACCGCACCCCCCTACGGCGGCGAGGAGTCGACTCCGCCGAGCGGCGACCACAGCACACCTCCGGGCGATGACCACTCCACGCCGCCCGGCGACGAGTACACCCCGCCTCCCGGCGGGAGCGAACACCAGCCGCCCGGACCGCCGCCCACGCTCCCGCACACCGGTGGTGAGGCCCGGGCCCTGATCGGAGCCTCGGCCGCCGGCGCCGCGATGATCGCGGCCGGCACCCTCCTGTACCGGCGGAACCGGGCAGCCGCCCGGCGCTCCTAGCCGCCGTGACGCAGCCACCACCGGCGGGTCGTCCCCGGGTGACCCCTCGCTCTCCCTCGCGTTGACCCGCGCGGGGGGTTCCGGGAGCCGACACCGGCGGCATGCCGGCATAAGTCGTATCGATATGACTGAGTGTCAGGTGTCGGATATGTGACCGGGACAGAGTGGCTGGTGGTGGCTGATGGAGAGAGGAGCGGCGGGCGGGGCCGTACGACGGGGGCGCGGGGGCCGGTGCGCGTGGGCGGTGGTCCTCGCGGTGTCGGCCGTCGCGTCGGTCACCCTGGCGGCGGTTCCCGGTGCCGCCGCCGACCCGCCCGCACCGCCTCCCACGGCCCCGGCGGCCCCCGTGGCCGTCATGGCACCGGTGGCTCCGCCGCCTCCGGCGGACCCGGCCCCTCCGGCGGACCCGGCCCCTCCCGTGGTCCCCGCTCCGGCGAATCCCGCCCCTCCCGTGGTCCCCGCCCCTCCGGCGGACCCCGCACCTCCGGTGATCACCGTGCCCCCGGCCGGTCCGGTGCCCCCGCCGGTCCCCGCATCCCCGGCGGACCCGGTGCCGTCGCCGGCGCCCGCGACCGTGCCGGCGCTTCCGCCCTTCGGGGCGTTCCTCGACTCCGGGGCCGCCGGGGTGGCCGGTATGGAGGGGCTGAGCAGCTGGCTGGGCGGGACCGAGCTGAAGGTCGCCCACACCTATCTGCCCGGCGACCGCTGGCGGGACATCGAGGGCCCGCCCGGTTTCCTGGACGCCTGGGCGCGCTGGCGGCGCGAGAAGGCGGACCGGACGCTGGTCCTGAACGTGCCGATGCAGGAACGCAACGAGGAGGACGTCCCGGACGCGCGGGTGCGCCGGCTGCTGTGGCGGGCCGCGGCCGGCGCGTTCGACGGGCACTTCAGGACCCTGGCCGAACGGCTGGTGGAGCTGGGCGTGCCGGACACGGTGCTCGTGCTCGGCTGGGAGATGAACGGCATCACCTACACCCACCGCTGCGGGCCGGACCCGGCGGCCTGGAAGGCGTACTGGAACCGGATCGTCGCCACCATGCGCGCGGTGCCGGGCCAGCGGTTCCGGTTCGACTTCACCCCCAGCCGCGGCCGGGACGCCGTACCGTGGACCGCGTGCTATCCCGGGGACGGCACGGTCGACGTCATCGGCATGGACGCCTACGACCAGCCGGCCGGACTGCCCTTCGAGGACCAGGTGACGGAGCCCTACGGCCTCCAGCAGCACGTGGACTTCGCGCGGGCCCACGGCAAGCCCGTCTCGTACCCGGAATGGGGACTGTTCCGCAACGGCGACAACCCGGATTACATGCGCGGGATGCTCACCTGGATCGACGAACAGCGGCCGCTGTACCAGACGCTGACCGACTACTGCCCGCACGGCGTGTGGCAGTGCCCGGCCAACCCGCGCTCGGCGGAGGTCTACCGGACCGCCCTGTACGGCCGCACCGGGCAGCCGGCGCCGGTCCCGCCCGCGGTGACCCCGCCCGCGCCGGTCCCGCCCGGGCCGACCCCGCCGCCCGAGTCCCCGCCGCCGGCCGTCTGCTCGCCGCTCGACCTGGGCGACTGGACCGCGTACTGGCTCGGCCGCACGCTCTGCCCCCGCTTCGGCCGCTGGCCGCTGGACTCCTAGAGCCGGCCGCCGCACCCGAACCGCTACTACCGGCCTCCGAGCCGCCGGTCCCGCCACCGGTGGTGGGCCTCCCGGCCCCGTTGCCGGACGGCCGCCCCGTAGAGCGCGGCCGTCAGCAGCGGCGCGGTGGGCCGCCGGGCCAGCAGCAGCCGCCGGTTGACGACCCGTTCGGGCCGCCAGTGCCACTTGTACGGCTCCTCGCCGCGCAGCAGGCTCAGCGTGCCGCGCCCGCCGCCGGTGTGCTCGGCGCAGGCGTCCAGCAGCATCACCGCCACGTCCGCCCGGCGCTCCCTCAGACCCGGATGGGCGCCGTAGAGATAACCGCCGGCCAGGCTGCCCGAGAGCAGGGTCAGATCGACGGCCACCACCTCGTCGCCGATCCGGAACTCGGTGACCACCGCGTTCCCCGAGCGCACCATCGGGCCCACCGCGCGCAGCAGGTGCTCCCGGAACCGGGGCCGCAGATGCTCGCTCGTCACCCGCCGGCCCTGCCACTGCAACCGGTGCAGCTCCAGCAGCCGGGCGAGCGCCGCGTCCACCTCCGCCGCGCCCACCGTGCGCCGCCGCACCCCCAGCGCCGACAGCCTGCGCAGCTTGGCCCGCACCCGCTGGCCGGACTTGCCCGACGGCAGCCGGGCGATCAGCTCGGCCATGGGCACGGCGGGCAGCTCCAGGCACGGCGAGTCGCCCAGCGTGCGGCGCGGCCCGCGCCAGCGGTCGTAGACCCGCTCCACCGCGGCGCCCGGGCGGACCTCGCGGAAGTCGACCAGGGCCGTGCGGGCCGCGTCCGCGAGCGCCCCGGTGAGCGCGCCGGCCGCCCGGCCGTCGTCGCCGTCGTCCAGCAGGACGTCCGCGTAGTCGGAGATCCCCCAGCCCAGCGGCACCAGCGCGGGCAGCGGCCGGCGGACCAGCGTCAGCGGCGCGGCGGCCACCAGATGGCGGCCGGAGCGCACCACCAGCAGCCTGAGCCGCCCCGGCCGGCCGTACGACAGCCACCACGAGTGCAGCCAGGCGTGGCTCTGGAACGGGGTCGCGGTGGCGCACCGCCCGAACAGCCGGCCCCAGTCCGGCGCCAGAGCGGCGAAGGCGTCCTCGTCGGTGACGAGGTCGACGGTGAGGGCGGCGCGCGCGGCGCGCGCCGTGACGGTGGCGGTCACCGCCGGCCGCGCGCGTCCACGGCGACGGCGACGGCCGGTCCGGGCAGCGGGGCCGGGCGCGCGAACGCCTCCGCGGGCCGCCGCCCCGGCCGTACCAGCAGCGCCAGGGCGCCGAGCAGCCCGCCCGCGCTCGCCCCGACCAGCCCGGTCAGGCCGGCGGACGGCGAGGACGGCTCGTCCGGCCGCACCGCGCGGCTGAACCGCACCAGTTCGACCTGCGTGCGGGTCGGGGCCGTGTCGGCGTGCCGGGTGAGGGCCGCGGCGACCGCGTCCGCCATGGCGGCGGCCAGGTCCGGGCGTTCGGAGGTGGCGGACACGGCGACCATGGGCGCGTCCGGCGAGGTCGCGGTGCGCACCGAGGCCCGCAGCGTGGCCACCGGCACCCCGGCCCGCGCCTGCGCGTCGCCGAGCACCGCGATCTGCGTGGCGACCCGGCCGTAGGCCTGCGCGAAGCCCAGCGCGGTGGCCGGATCGGAGCGCTCGCCGGGCACGGCGACCACATAGCTGGTCGCCGTGTACTGCGCGGGCCGCAGCACGCCGTACCCGCCGCCCAGCAGGCCGCCCGCGAGGACGCCGGCCGCCACCAGCGACCAGGGCGGCAGCGCGCGGGAACGGGCGCCGCGAGCGGTGCGGTGGCGCCGGGTGTGGTTCTCGGTCATGACGGACTGACTTTCTGCCGGGATCGGGACGGGGGGACCGGGTGGGCGAGCGCCGCCGCGTAGACGTCCAGGAGCCGGGCGGCGCTGCGGTCGATGTCGTAGTGGCGGACCGCGTCGGCGGCGGTGCGCGGGCCGGGGCCGGCGCTGCGCACACCGGCGAGCGCACGGGCGTAGGCGCCGGCGTCGCACGGGACGCGCACCGCCTCCGGGGCGGCCCCCGGCGGCAGGTCCTCCAGGGCCGGGCAGGAGGTGTAGCGCACCGGCAGCCCGGCCGCGAGCGCCTCCACGGCCGCGAGCCCGAACGCCTCCTCGGGTGAGGGAGCGGCGAGCACGTCCATCGCCGAGGCCAGCGCGGGCAGGTCGGGTCCGGACGAGCCGTCGGGCAGGTACGGCCGCTCCCCGGCGAACACCACCCGGTCCGCGACGCCCGCCCGGCGCGCGGCGGCCCGCAGGGCCGGCTCCTGCGGGCCGCCGCCGACCAGCAGCAGCCGGCAGCCGGCGGGCAGCGCGGCGACGGCGTCGACCAGGACGTCGAAGCGTTTGCCGGGCACGAGCCGGCCGACACCGCCGATCACGAAGGCGTCCTCGGCCAGCCCGAGTCCGGCCCGCACCCGGCGGCGGGCCGCCGGGTCGAAGGCGAACCGGGCCACGTCGATGCCGTTGGGCACGACCGTGACGCGCTGCCCGGGCACGCCCCAGCGGGCCAGCCGGGCGGCGACGGCCGGGGAGACCGCGACGGTGGACCGGCCCAGCCGCTCCCCGAGCAGATACAGCGCCCGGACCGACGCGGTCAGCGGCCGGCCCTCCATCTGCGTGTCCCCGAGCGAGTGCTCGGTGGCGACGACGGCCCGGACCCCGGCCAGCCGGGCGGCGATCCGGCCGTACAGACAGGCCCGGTACAGATGCGTGTGCACGAGGTCGTACCGGCCGCGCCGGACGATCCGGGCCAGCCGGGGCAGGGCGCCCGCATCGCGGTTGCCGGCCATGCCGAGGTGGGTCACCCGCACCCCGTCGGCCGCCAGCCCGTCGGCCACCGGCCCCGGGTTGGTCAGCGTCACCACCTCGCACTCGACCGGCAGCCGGCGCAGCAGCAGCCGCAACTGCTGCTCGGCACCGCCCGTGCCGAGCCCGGTGATGATGTGCAGGACCCTCACCGCAGCCCCGCCACGGGCCGCCGCCGCAGCCGGTGCAGCCGCCGTTTCAGGAACAGGCGCACGGCGGTGTCGTGCTGCCCGATGTGCACCCGCGGCAGCGCGTACGGGCCGCTCAGCGGGCCCGGGTCGATGGCGCAGGCGTAGCCGTACCCGGCCTCGCGCACCGCCGCCACGACACGCCGGTCCACCGTGCCGTACGGGTAGCAGAACCCGGTGACCGGGCCGCCGGTCAGCTCCTCCAGGACGGCCCGGCTCCCGGCGGTCTCGTCCGCCAGCAGGGCGTCGCCGGCGCGGGTGAGGTCGGCATGGGTGAGACCGTGCGAGCCGATCTCCACACCCGCCGCGGCGGCCCGCCGGACGCCTTCGGCGGTCAGCAGCGGCTTGCGCGGGCCCAGCGGGTCCCAGGCGTTGTCGCCGCCGAGCAGACCGGGCAGCACGAACAGGGTGGCCGTGCACTCCCAGCGGGCCAGCACCGGCAGCGCGTTGCCGAGGAAGTCGGCGTACCCGTCGTCGAAGGTGAGGCCCACCAGGTCCCGGCCCCCGCCCCGCGCGCGGGCGGCCAGCAGCTCGGCCACCGACACCCCGCGCAGCCCGCGCCGGCGCAGCCAGCGCAGTTGCGTCTCCAGCCGGCCGGGGCCGACCGTGATCCGGTACGGGTCGTCGGAGCAGTCGCCGACCGAGTGGTACATGGCGATCCACGGGACCGGGCCGCGCGCGGGGGTCCGGGCGGGTGCCGGGGTCTCAACGGACGAGGACATGGGCGAGCCTCCGGGTGAGGTTGCGGACGGAACGGAGCGCGGGCCCCAGGTCACGGACGCCCGGGACCCCGCCGAGCAGGACGAAGACGACGGCCACCGTGGCCCCGCCGGCGACGAGCCCGGCCGGCGCGGACGCCGGCAGACCCGCCACCAGCCGGCCGGCCACCGCGGCCCCGGCCGCCGCCCACAGCGGCCGGACCAGTGCGCGCAGCACCGGCCCGGTGCGCAGCGGCACACCACGGCGGGCCGTGCCCGCGAGCAGCAGGACGGCGGTGAGCGTGATGCCGGCGGCGTTCGCGGCGGCGATCCCGGCGGCGCCCCGGGAAGCGGCCGCGGGAGCGCCGAGGCCCCAGGTCGCGGCGGTCCCGGCGGCCATCGCGGCCACCGGGTACCAGGTGGCGCGGCCCGCCGAGAAGCAGGAGCGCACCAGCACGCCGGTCAGGGTCTGGCCGAGCAGCCCGAGCGCGTAGACGCGCATCACCCCGGCGGTCGCCGCCGTGTCCGCGGCCGTGAACGCGCCCCGCTGGAACAGCAGCCCGATCAGCTGCGGGGCGCAGGCCACCACGGCGGCCGTGCCGAGCAGCACCAGCCGGGCGGCCAGCGCCAGGTCCCGCTCCACCCGGCCCCGGGCCCGCTCCGTGTCGCCGTCGGCCAGCGCCCGCGCCACCACCGGGAAGGTGACCGTGGACAGCATCATCGACAGCGTCATCGGGATCTGCGCCACCTTCTGCGCGTAGTTCAGGTGCGAGATGGCGCCGGCGGGCAGCCCGGAGGCGAGGAACCGCTCGATGAGCACCTGGGACTGCCGGGCCAGCGCGAACAGCAGCACGGTGGCCAGCAGCGGCACGTCCAGCGGACGCGCGGTACCGGCGGGCTCCGGCCCGGCGGCACGGTGCCGGCGCAGCTCGCGCACGAGCGACGGGAGCTGGACCAGCACCATCAGACAGCCGCCCGCCGCCACCCCGAACGCGGCCGACCGCACGCCCCAGCGGCCACCGAGCGCGTACATCGCCGTGACGATGCAGACGTTGTGGACGATGTAGATCGCGGCCGGCGCCAGGAAGCGGCGGTGCGCCCGCAGCGCCGCGCTGCAGTACCCGGCCAGTCCGAAGCTCAGCACACAGCTCGCGGTGAGCCGGGTGCAGTCCACGGCGAGGCCCGGATCGGGCAGACCCGGCGCGAGTACGGCGACGCACCACGGGGCCGCGACCGCGAGCAGCGCCCCGGCCGCCGTGAACGCCAGCGCCAGCCGGGGCAGGGTGCCGGCGACCAGCGACCGCACCGGATCCCCGGCGGCGCCCCGCGCGCGCCGGGCCAGGGCCGCGCTGAACGCCGGGATCAGCGCGAAGGCCAGCCCGTCCTCGATGAGCAGCGTGGCCGCGAACTCCGGCACGGTCCAGGCGACCAGGAAGGCGTCCGTGTCCCGCCCCGCCCCGAACAGCCGGGCCAGCGACTGGTCCCGCACCAGCCCGAGCAGCGCCGCGGCGACGGAGAGCGAGGCGGTGAGCACAGCGGCCCGGGCGAGGAAACGACGGGTGGGGGCGGCGGGGTCGGAGGGGTTGGGTGAGGGGAGGTACGGGTCGGATGGTCGGGGTGAGGGGGTGCGTGGGTCGGACGGGCCGGGCGAGGGAACGCGTGGGTCGGCGGGGCAGGGTGAGGGGGTACGCGGGGGCGCCGCCGGGGCGTGCGGGAGCGCCGCCGGGGTGTGTGGGGGCGCGATGGGTGCCGTCGTCGGGGCGTGCGCGGGTGCGGGAGGTGTCGGTTCGGGGGCGCGGTGGGGCGGGTGGACCGGTATGGGCGCGGGCACCTCGGGGCCCGGTGCCTCACCGGTCGTACGGCTCGTCATCGGCGGGCCGCCTTCCCGGTCGCCGTACCCGGTGCGGGGGCGAGCGCGGGCACCGGCGCGGGTGCCGGTGCCGGTGCCCGCCGGACCGGGACCGGGCGGTGCCCGTCCGGGCCGAGGCCGTCGCCGGCCAGCAGCGCCCACCAGGCTATCAGGCCGAAGCACACCGCCGTCAGCACGGTCGACGGGCCGCCGATGTCGGCGTACCCGAAGTCCACGAGCTGCCATACCAGCATCCCGCAGGCCACCAGCGCGCAGTCCAGGCGCCGGCCGCCGGCCGCCCGCGCCCGCCGCAGCCCGCGCAGCGCGCACACCAGCAGCGCCAGCCAGCCGCCCGCCAGGCACAGCAGCCCGACGAGCCCCTGCTCGCTCAGGACCAGCAGGTACATGTTGTGCGGGGACAGCAGCGGCTGCCGGCGGAACGCGGCGCCCGCGCCCTCGGTGTCGCTGCCCGAGGACAGCGCGAGCGAGGCGTGCCCGTCGCGGTACTCGGGGAACGCCTTCAGACCGACCCCGGTCAGCGGCCGGCCCCGCCACATGCCGGTGGCCGCCGCCCACATCGTGTACCGGTCGGTGACCGACTGGTCGGGTGCGTCGGCGACCCGGGTGATGCTGTCGATCCGCTCCCGCAGCATCGCCGTACCCACGCCCAGCCCGCCCACCAGCACCACGCCCGCGGCCACCGCGGCCACCGCGACCCGCACCGCCCGGCGCGGACCGGCCAGGAACAGCTGGACGGTGAGGGCGACCACGGTGGCGATCCAGGCGCCCCGGCTGAAGGACAGGGCGAGCGGCACCGCCAGGGCGAGCGCGCAGGCGACCGCGACCGCCCGCTCCCGGGCCGCGGACGGGCCCAGCGCCAGGCCCACCGCGCACACCAGCCCGAAGGACACCACCGTCGCCATGCCCATCACGTCCGTCACCCCGAACGTGCCGACCGCCCGGATGTCCTCGCCCTGGTAGGAGGCGCCGGTCCGGGTGACGTACTGGTGCACGCCGACCGCGCCCTGCCAGCCCGCGAGCGCCACGAACGACCAGGCCAGCAGCCGGAAGTCGGACCGGCCGCGGACGAGCAGCGCGACGGCGGCCGGGACCAGGACGAAGATCTGGAGGTAACGGCCCAGGCCGCTGATCCCGGCGTCGGGCGGCACCGCGTGCAGCGCGGCCGGCACCAGACCGGCCACCGGCAGCGCCAGGATCACCGCGGCGGCCGGGCGGAGCGGGCGGCGGCGCGCGCGCAGCAGCCGCACCGCGCAGTAGAGGACGACCAGCGCGGACAGCGCGTCGGCGGGACCGGCGCCGCCGTCGTCGCCGGGCGCGACCGGCAGCGCGAGCAGCGCCACCACGGCCACCACCGGCAGCACCGGGGAGAACCGCGCGGGGCGGGGGGCGGGCGGACAGAGGGCCATCGGGTCAGCTCCCCGTGGAGCGCACGAGCGCGGCGGCGGTGCGCAGCAGGATGCAGACGTCCTGCCACAGCGACCAGTTGTCGATGTACGCGTTGTCGAAGCGGGCCCGGTCCTCGATGGAGGTGTCCCCGCGCAGCCCGTGGACCTGGGCGAGCCCGGTGATGCCGGTCCGCATGCGGTGCCGGGCCGCGTAACCGGGATGGAGACGGCTGAACTGGGCGACGAAGTACGGCCGTTCGGGCCGCGGGCCGACCAGGCTCATATCGCCGCGGAAGACGTTCCACAGCTGGAGCAGCTCGTCCAGCGAGGTCTGCCGCAGCAGCCGGCAGAAGGGGCTCATCTGCCGCTCGCCGGCCACGCTCCACCGGGTGGCCGCCTCGTGCTCGTCGGCCGGGCGGTGGGTGCGGAACTTCAGCATCGTGAAGGGGCGGCCGTCCCGGCCGATCCGCTCCTGCCGGAACACCACCCCGGGCCCGCCGGTGAGCCGCAGCACGGTCGCGCACACCAGCAGCAGCGGGCTGACCAGTACCAGCAGCGCCCCGGACACCGCCACGTCCAGGAGCCGCTTGCCGGCCCGGCCGCGCCGCCCCCCGCCAGAGTCCAGGCGGCGCACGGCGAACCCGGCGAGCTGGTCGGGCGTCCCGTACGCCGGGCAGTCCGCGTCCACCTCCCACAGCGCGCAGCCCGACTCGGCGAGCGCCCGCAGCAGCGGAGCCCGCTCGGTGCGCACGTCCGGGTGGACGGTCAGCACCATCCGGACCCCGTCGCGGACGAGCGCCCGCTCCACCTCGTCACCGGTGCCGAGGACCGGCAGTCCGCCGGTGCCCTCCGGGTGCCCGGCGACCACGGCCACCGGCCGCACCCCGCAGCGCGGATGCCGCAGCAGCGCGGCGGCCACCCGCTGCGCGGTCGCGGCGGGCCCGATCACCAGGGCGGTACGCGGCTGCCGCAGCAGCGCGGCCCGGCGCCGCCAGTGCACCACGCCCCGGGCCAGACCGGCCGCCACCGAGTGCAGCGCACAGCCCAGCAGCAGGGTCCGGGCGGTCAGGGCGCGTCCCGGGTCGTAGGTGGCGAGCAGCGCGGCCAGCCCCAGCCAGGTCACCGCGATCCGCCCGCACACCGCGGGCAGTTCGTCGAGCAGCCCGGGCACCGGGCGGACGGAGCGCGGGCGCAGCAGCAGCGCGCCGGCCACCAGTGCGGCGACCGCCGCCGGCCGGCGGACGGCCTCCGCCAGCGCTGCCGCGCCCGCCAGCGCGGCGAGCAGGTCGGCGGCGAGCAGCGGCAGCGGCGCGGCGGACCGCGCGGGCGGCCGCCGCGACGGGAACGGGAAGCCGCCGGCGGGACGGGCGGGTACGACGGAGACGAGCGGGAGTCCGGAGGACCGCGGCTGCGCGCCGGGGGAGGGAACGGTGGTTTCCGTGGTCACGACTGCCTGGGCTCCCTGCGCTCGGCGGGCACGAGCCGCCCCGCCCCACCGCTCTCCGCCGGGCCCCGGCCGGACCGGTCCGGGGCGGGAACCGGGGGCGGGGGCGGAGGCGGGGCCGGGTGGTGGCCGGGCGGTGCCGAGGGGTGGTGGATGTGCGGTGTGCCGGAGGGGGTGGGCGGTGGGGCGGCGGTGAGGAGTTCGCGGTAGACGGCCGTGATCCGGGCGGCGGTGTGCCGTACGTCGTGCCGGGACACGACGTGCCGGCGGCCCTGGTCGCCGAGGGCCGCGCGCAGCGGTGGATCGGACAGCAGCCCGGTGATCGCCCGGGCCAGCGCGCCGGGGTCCGCCGGCGGCACCAGGCAGCGCGCGGCGAGCGCCGGCGGCAGGCTCTCCCGCGCGCCGTCGACATCGGTGAGGACGACGGGCCGGCCGCAGCCGAGCGCCTCCAGCGGGGCCAGCGCCATGCCCTCCCAGCGCGAGGGCAGCACCACCAGATCGGCGGCCCGGTACCAGGACACGACATCGGTGACCGCGCCGGTGAACTCCACCGAGGGGTGCGCCCGCCGCCGTAGCGCCTCGTGGTCCGGGCCGTCGCCGACCAGCACCAGGCGCGCCCGCGGCAGCGCGCGCACGACGGCGTCCCAGGCACACAGCAGCACGTCCTGGCCCTTCTGCCGGCATAGACGGCCCACGCAGACGACGAGGGGCCGCCGGTCCGGGCTTGCCTCGCCGGCGGTGCGGTGGCCGTCGCCGGTCCGGGCGGGATCACCGGGCTGCCCGGTCCCTGCGGGCGGAAGAGGAGCCGCGGGGACCGCCGGCGCAGGGGAGAAGCGGGTCGTGTCGATGCCGTTCGGGACGATCCGGTACGCGGCTCGTACCCCGGCGCGCAGGCCGGTCGCGCGCTCCGCCTCGCTGACGCACACCACCCGGTGCGCCCAGCGCGCGCCCCACCGCTCCCAGCGCAGGGCGAGCGCCGCGGGGAGTCCGCCGACCGCCTCGAAGGACCAGGCGTGCGGCTGGAACACGGTCGGGACGCGGCCGCGGACGGCGAGCCGCGCGGCCAGGCCGGCCTTGGCGCTGTGCGCGTGCACCAGTTCGGGCCGTACCTCGTCGAGCAGGCGTACGAGCCGCCGCACCTCGCCCGGCAGTCCGGGTCCCGGCGACCGGCCGGCCGGCCAGTCCCGCACCTCGGCGCCCAGTTCCCGCGCACCCGCGGCGAGCGCGCCGCCGGGACAGCCGACCGTGACCCGCAGGCCGGCCGCGAGCTGAGCCCGGGTCAGGTCGAGCACGACCCGGGCGACACCGCCGTCGACGGGCTGCGCGAGGTGCAGGACCCGGGGCCGGAAGGCGGAAGGTGGCTGGTGCATGCGCGGGTTACCTCGCTCACAGGCGCTCGGGACTGCGGTCGTGGACGCGCCCGGGGTTCCGGGCGCCCACGGCGGTGAAGAGCGCGCGGACCCACGCCGCGTCCGCGTGCCAAACGAGCCGGGAGCCCGGCGGGTCACCGCCAGGGCACGCAGCCGGGCCTGGATGGGCCAGCGCGTGGACACCACCGGGCGCGTCGGCGTAGGCCGTCGGCCGCCTGACCGGTACATCACCCGGTGCGCGGACCGTGGGGCGCGCTACGTCATTCGGAGGAGCGGCCGGGCCGCCCGATGCGACCGGCGCACGCGGGGAGGGCTGAGCACCGGGAGCGCGGACCCGGCCAGCCGACCAACCGTCAAGTGCGCCGCAATCGCCCGGATGTCCCCGCGTACGTCACCCCTTTGGCGGCACAACTCCCCGGCCGCGCCGCCCGTTGACACAGCGCCGGGTATCCCGCCCGGATGTCTGTGTCGATCCCAAGGAGCATTTCTCCATGTCGCGTATCGCGAAGGGCCTGGTCCTGACCTCCGCCGCCATGGCGGCCGTCGCCGGCGGTGCCGGTGTGGCCTCCGCCGACGCCGGTGCGGGCGCCGTCGCCGCCCACTCGCCGGGCGTGATCTCGGGCAACGTCATCCAGGTCCCGATTCACGTGCCGATCAACCTGTGCGGCAACACCATTGACATCATCGGCCTGCTGAACCCGGCCTTCGGCAACACCTGCGTCAACGACTGACGTCGGGACGCACCCCTTCGGCCGGCCGTCCGCCCCGCGCTCCTGCCGCTGGGCGGACGGCCGGTTTTCGCGCTCCCTCGGACGGATCACCCGGGGCGGACGAGCGGTTGCGGCACGCGATCGGTGAACAGACGGTGGGCTCAGGTCCCACTGTTCACCGAAAGGAACCCCCATGCGTGATCTGCCCGCCCGGCGTCTGGCGTCCACCGTCCTCTGCGCGTCCGTCCTGGTCGGGGTCACCGGCCCGGCGGCCCTCGCCGCCGACGCGGCCCGGGCGGACGGGCGCGCCGCGTCCGGGGCGTCCGTCCCGGCGGCGGCGAAGGAACGGCTGCTCACCCAGGCCAGAGCCCTGGCCGCCGCGAACCCCGCGCTGAACCCGGTCGTCGACCTGCTCGCCCGGTCGCTGGAGCAGGGCAGGCTCCCCGCCGCCGAGGCCGAGCGGCTCGGCGCGGCGGCGAAGGCGGCGATCGCCGGGGCGGCAGCGGAACGGAAGCGGGCCACACCGGCCGAGCCGGCGTCGCTCACGGCACCGGCGAAGCCCACGACGGCTTCCCCGGCAGCGGCGTCATCGGCCCCGGTGTCGCCTTCCGCGGCTTCCCCGACGCCCGCGGCGAAGCCGGGCACGCCCACCGCACCGGCGTCGGCCGCGAAGCCCGCCACGCCGACGACGGCGGCCAAGCCGGTAACGAAGCCGGCCGCGGCGACCCAGCCCGCGTCGCCCGCCAGGCCGGCTACGGCGACCCAGCCGGTGACCCCCGCCAAGCCCGCGACGCCGACCACGGCGGCGAAGCCCGCCGCACCCACCGCGCCCGCGTCCCCGACGGCACCCGCGAAGCCCGCCGCATCCACCAGCCCCGCCACGTCCGCGTCCCCCAGCGCACCGGCCACCTCCGCGTCCCCCACCGCTCCCGCGGGTTCCGGCGCCCCGCTGGCCCGCACCGCGCCGATGGCCGCGCGACACGCGCACCTTCGTGCGTCCCTGGCCGGCGACCCCATCACGGACGTGCTCTCCGCGCTGCGGACCGCGATCGACAATCTGGTGAAGGCGGTCACGGACGGCCTCGGCGATCTCCTGTCGCCCGCCACCGATGTGGTGTCCGGCCTGGACGACCTGCTGGACAAGGACCTCGGCACGGACCTGTTGGGTACGGACCTCACGGGCACGGACCTCCTGGACGACGCCGCGCCCACTCCCGGCGCCGCATCCCTGCCTTCCCTGCCCTCGCTGCCTTCTCTGCCTTCTCTGCCCTCTCTGCCTTCCTTGCCGTCGCTGCCCGCCCTCTCCGGGCAGGGGACCCAGCCGGCGATCGGCTGACGCGGGACGAAATCCACGCGCACGGCGGGGTTTCCGGCCGGGCCGGACATCGTTGAGCAGGGCGTCAGAAAACCCTGGGTGACGTGAGTTGCCGAAGAAAGGAACACGATGAAGTCCCTCAAGGCTGCCGCCGTTGTCGCCGGTTCCGTGGCCCTCGCCGGCGTCGCCGCACCCGCGTTCGCCTACGACGCCCAGCACCTGCCGCCCCTGAGCCTCAACGGCGGCCTCTCCCACCTCGCCGCCCACCCGCCCGCCCTCCAGGACCTGATGCCGGTCCGGCACCAGTCGGACGCCCTCGACACCGAGAACAAGGACTCCGTGCTGAACGGCGTCAAGGGCGCCACCACCTCGCTGAACCAGCCTGGACTGCTCGGCGGCCTGCCCCTGGGGCACTGACGCCCGGCTTACCGCCCCGCTTCCCGTCCGCGCCGGTGCCGCACACGCGCGGCACCGGCGCGGGCAGGTCCGCGACTGGCTCCCTCGATTTCCCTTGATTTCCCTCGGTTTCCCTCGATCGTGTGGCGCGCTCCCGGGCGCTGCTCCGGACGGGTGAGAAGCCGCCGGGCCGCACCACAGCCCGTCGGTATGGTCGCGCGGTGACCTCAGTACCCAGCGAAACCCGACCCTTCCGCGCCGCGGACATCGGCACGCTCGCGCTGCTCGCCTGGATGGCCAGGAACGAGGTGGGAGACGGCCGGACACCCTGTCTGCTCGCCTGCTCCCTCGGCGACGGCCCGGACGGCCCGGAGGCCGCGTCCGCCGCCGTGGCCCGGCTCCTGCACGACATGGGCCTGCCCGTGGGCGGCGAGCCCGTGGACGGTACGACCCGGCCGAGCCTGAAAGTCAGCATGCTGGTCGTCGCCGGCCAGATCGTCCTGCAGATGCCGCAGATCAACAGCCAGGTCACGCCGCCGGCGGAGTGGGTGCGGGCGGTGCAGGAACTCGGGTACGCCTACTTCATGTTCACCACCCGGATCTGCCCGTCGACGGCGCCCCGCCGACCGGTCGTGGGACAGGACCTGGCCCGGTTCGCCGGCTCCCCGGACACCACGAACGCCGCCGCGCACGTGTACCTGCCCGCGCGCGGCCTGCGCGCCTGACACCCCGCCGCACGGCCGGCCCGCTGCCCCGGCCGGCACCGCCCCTGCCGAGCCGACTATTACGGCACCCGGGGGAATTGCGACATGGGAGAGTTCTCCGCTCGTTACGCGGTACGGACGTCGAACTCCCGCACCTGTGAAAAGGACCGTGCCTGACATGAAGCCGATCACCCGAGGAACCCTTGCCGCCGTCGTGACGGGCGTCGCGGCCACCGTGGGGGCCGCCGGACCCGCCGCCGCGGCCGGCACGGTCCCCGTCACGCTGCCCCTGGGCGGCGTCTCCACGGCGCTCGGCATGGAGGTGCCCAGGCTCGGCGCCCAGCTGCCGCTGCCGACGCCCGGTGCCCCCGACGGGCCCCGGTACGTCACGGGCCGGCTCCTGCCCGCCCGGACCCTGCCCCAGGTGCCGGTGAACAGTGGCCTGCCCGGCCTGGACGCGACGGCCCCGCTGCCGCATCTCCTCGGCGACGGCGGCTTCGACCACCTCGGCGTGGACGCGCCCGGCGGCGACCTGCGCGCGCTCGCCCCCGGCCTGTCGGTGGACGCCCCGCTGACCGCGCCCGACGGCGGCCACTCCGGCCTCCCCGGCACCAAGCTGCCCCAGGCCGGCCTCCTCGCCCCGGTCCTCCAGACCGACGCCGACGGCACCCTGGGCACGGGCCCGGGCCCGGGCCGCTAACGGCGCCGGCCCGCAGCACCGCCGTAGCCACCGTGGCCGCCGTAGCCGCGGAATTCGCCGTACCCGCCGTATCCGCCGGGCGTCCGTCCCGCCCGGCCCGACCGCCCATCCGCCGTATCCGCTCCGCCTCCCGTACCCGCCGTATGGCTCTACGGCGGTGACCCCGCGCGCCCTCGACCGGTTAGCCGGTACGTACATCTGAACCCGGACGAGGAGCGGATATGGTCACCGGTGTCGGCGACATGGCGGTCGGTCCCGAGCAGCAGAGCGGAACGGGGGCGGCCAGACGCTCCCGCAGGGAGGTGGCGCGGGGGCTGCTGGCCTCCGCGGCGGCGCTGGCGCTGACGCCGGTCATCGCCGCCTCCCGGCCCGCGCCCCCGTCCGAGGGAGCCGGTGACGGCTCCTTCGACGAGACGTACCGGGGCCGCCGTATCCGGGGTGTCCCGGTGTCCGCGGCGGACCAGGCGGCGGTCGGCGCCGGGTGGCGGATCACCGTCGACGGCCGCCCGCTGCACCTGATGCGCCGCGCGGACGGCACCTGGCTGAGCATGATCGACCACTACACGTCGTACCGGACACCGCTGGAGGCGACCCGGGCGGCCGTGGACGAGATGGGGCCCGGCCGGCGGCTGCGCGACCCCATGCCGGGCCGGCCGGACGGATACGACGGCCCCGGCCGCCACGGGTTCGGCGGCGACGGGTCCGGCGCCTACCCGGGCGGTCTCACGCACCTGGGGGGACCGCATGGCGTACGTGCGTAAGAACGTCCGCGCCCTCACCGCCGGGGAGCGGCGGCGGCTCGTCGACGCGCTGCTGACGGTGAAGCGGCGCGGCGAGTACGACGAGTTCGTGCGGATGCACATCGACTACTACACCGCCGACGGCGAGAACGGGCTGCGCAGCGCCCATATGGCCCCGTCGTTCCTGCCCTGGCACCGCCGGTTCCTGCTGGAGCTGGAACGGGCCCTGCGCCGGGTCGACTCCTCGGTGACGGTGCCGTACTGGGACTGGACCCGGGACCGTACGACGAACTCCGTGCCGTGGACGGCGGACCTGCTCGGCGGGAACGGGCGGCGATCCGACCGGCAGGTGATGACCGGCCCGTTCGCCTACGCGGCGGGCCACTGGATCATCAAGGAGGGCGTGACCGACGGCAGGTTCCTCACCCGGGACCTGGGCCGCGCGGCCGCGCCCATCCAGCTGCCCACCAAGAGCGAGCTGCAGTGGGCGCTCGACGATCCCGTCTACGACGCGGCGCCCTGGGACTCGACCGTCCGCAAGGGCTTCCGCAACAAGCTGGAGGGCTGGGGGAGCGGCAGCGGCAGCGCCTCCTGGCGCAACCACAACCGGGTGCACCGCTGGGTCGGCGGTGTGATGCTCGGCGGCGCGTCCGTCAACGACCCGGTGTTCTGGCTGCACCACGCCTTCATCGACCTGCAGTGGTACCGCTGGCAGCGGGCGCACCGCAGTCACCGCTATCTCCCGGCCGAGCCGCCCCGGGCCGGCGACGCCCAGCGCGGCCGGGTCGTCGCCCGGCACCAGAAGCTGCCGCCGTGGGACGAGACCCCGGACCGGCTGGAGGACATGAGCCGGATCTACCGTTACGCGTGACCCGCCTCATCGGGGTGACCGGCGTGAACGGCACGAGCCCCGGCGCTCGGAGTGCCGGGGCTCGTGCCTGGGTGTGCGGTCGGCTCAGTGGCCGTAACCGTCGTCGTTGTGACCGGGGCCGGCGTTGCCGGGCTTGCCGGGCTTCTCGTGGCCACCGTCGTTGACGCAGGCGTTGCCGAACGCCGGGTTCAGCAGCCCGATGATGTCGATGGTGTTGCCGCAGACGTTGACCGGGATGTGGATCGGGACCTGGATGACGTTGCCGGACAGGACGCCCGGGGAGCCGACGGCTGCGGCGCCGGCGCCGGCGTCGGCCAGGGCCAGCCCGGCCCCGCTCATCATCACGGCACCGGTGCCGATGGCGACAGCGGTTGCCTTCGCGATGCGAGACATCACGTTCTCCTTTGTAGCTCGGGGGAAGCACGCCGGCAGACCAGCCGCCGCACTCCCCGTTCAACGGCGGCACGCGAAGCGGGTCACGGTGATCAGCAAGGGATCACCCTTTCATCGGCAGCGCTCACCGGAGTGCCGCACCACCGGCTGTCCACGAACGCCCGGTGAAGCCGTCCACCTGGCTTCCGGGCAGGGACGTGGATGAGCCCCGGGGACACGGAGGGTGCCACCGCCGAAGTGCTCTCGTGCGGGGGAGCGGGGGAGATCCGGCTGGTGCGGTTGCCGACCGGGCCGCGGGCCGCTGGACCGGCCGGGACAGGGACGGCCGGGGCCGGGTGCCGGCCGCCGACCGGGCGGCCGCGATACGGGCGGCCGCGACATGGACGTCCGTCACAGGGGCGCCCTCCACACGGACACCCTCCACACGGACACCCTCCACACGGACACCCGCCACACGGACGCCCGGGGCCGGGAGCCGGCCACCGACCGGGGGCCGCGACACGGGGGCCGCGACACGAGGGGCCGCGAGATGGGGGGCCGCGAGACGGACCGCCGAGATATGGCCGCCCGGGGCCGGCCGCCGGCCGCCTGACGGACGTCAGGGCAGCAGTCGTAGCGGCGAGCCCGCCAGATAGGCCTGGATGTCCTCCACGGCCTGGCCGTAGTACGTCGTGTAGTTCGCGTGGGAGACGTAGCCGAGGTGGGGGGTGGCGAGGAGGCGGGGCGCGGTGCGCATCGGGTGGCCGGCGGGCAGTGGCTCGGTGTCGAAGACGTCGATGCCGGCGCCGGCGATCCGGCCCGCGTGCAGCGCGGCCAGCAGCGCGTCCTGGTCGACGATGGCCGCGCGGGAGGTGTTGACCAGATAGGCGGTCGGCTTCATCAGGGCTAGTTCGGCGGCACCGACGAGACCGCGGGTGCGGTCGCCGAGGGCCAGGTGGACGGAGACGAAGTCGCTCTCCGCGAGCAGTTGCTCCTTGGAGGCGGCCAGTTCCACGCCGGTCTCCTCGGCGCGCTCCCGGGTGAGGTTCCGGCTCCACGCGCCGACCCGCATCCCGAAGGCGAGCCCGACCTGCGCGACCCGGGCGCCGATCTTCCCGAGCCCGAGCAGTCCCAGCCGGCGGCCGTGCAGATCGGCGCCGACGGTGGACTGCCAGGGTCCTACGGCGCGCAGGGCGTTGTTCTCCTGGACGATCCCGCGGGCGAGCCCGAGCAGCAGCGCCCAGGTCAGCTCGACCGGCGGGGTGCTCGAACTCGCCGTACCGCACACGGTGACGCCGTGCGCCTGGGCGGCGGCGTAGTCGATGACGCTGTTGCGCATCCCGGAGGCGATGAGCAGTTTCAGCCGGGGCAGCCGGGCGATCAGGGACCCGGGGAAGGGGACGCGCTCGCGCAGGGTGACGATGATGTCGAACTCGGCGAGGGCCGCGGCGAGGGCCTCCTCACCGTCGAGGTGCTCGCGCAGCGCGACCACCTCCACCCGGTCATCGAGGACCGACCAGTCGGCCGACTCGAGGGCCACCCCTTGGAAGTCATCCAGCACCGCACAGCGAAGTCGCATGTCATCTCCCTCCCGGGAAGGACTCTAACGACCGCGCACAGCACGCCCCCACCCGAGGCACCCCCCGACGCCGCTCACCTTCCCCGCCCTCCCCTCCGGGTCCCCCACACCAGCCAGCCCCAGCGGGCGACCGCGCCTACCGCGAGGGCCACGAGAACGGCTCCCCAGTCGATGACGTGCGGAAGACCGGGAAAGAAGACGAAGAACCCGAGGGTCAGCGCGACCCCGCCGGCGAAGACGGCACCTCCGACCCGTCGCCGCCGCACTTCATCCGCCTGCTTCCGACCGGTCCTGTGCTGCTGCTCGGTCATGCCTCACTCACACGCTGCGGCGGCCAGGGCTGGCGCCAGACGCTTGAAGTACGGCATGGCCAAAGGAGGTCCCCTTCCGGTGGGTGCCTGTTGGAACACCGGGGCAACCGGAGTCCGGGCCGGTCCGTTGCGGGGGAGCGACACGCTTCACCGAAGTGAGGGATTGCAGGAGGACGGCGCTGACCAGGCGAAACGTTCCGGATGTCGGTGCGTGCTCTCGCAGCCGTACGACCGCCCGCTGCCGCGCCCGATGTCTCCGCCCGCTCCCGTACCCCTCCCGCGCCTCGGCCCGGACCCGGCCTGCGAATGTGGACCCGTGCTGCTCGATCCCAGGAACACGCTGTTCGTCCGCGGTGTCACGCCCGCGCTGCTGCTGGCTCAGGCGTCTGTCCACGACGCCTTGCCGCGCCTGACCGCGACGGCAGGGGAGCCGGTCCGGTGCGAGGGCTGGGGCATCCTGCCCCGGCTGACCTTGTGTGTCGTGGACGGTCCGGGGGACCACGGAGTCGTGGTCCCCGCTCTCGCCGCGCCGGTGATCGACGGAACGGGGGACGGTACGGCACCGGGGGACATGGCCGACTGGTGCGACGACGCCGAACGGGCCGGCGGTGCGGTCGTCCTGTCGCTGGACCGGCTCCCCGAGACGCTCGACTGGCCGGCGCTGCTCGCCTCGGACGCCACCCGCGGCGGCTTCCTGCCGACCCTGTGCTGACCGTCGCGCAGGCGCCGTCCGACCGCGGCCGACAGCTTTCCCGCCAGCCCACCGGTTGCGTCCGGTTCCGGCCGTTAAGCAGCGATTCGTGATCGTAAAGGATGGCCTCATGAGCCACGGCTTACGACGTATCAGCGGACTGGCACTCATGATCGCGGGCATCGCCCTGGGCGCCTGGGTGGTCTTCGGCGCCCCACACCACTGGCACGGCACCAAGGCGCTCGGCCGCGTGACCCTGGCGCTGTCCTCGCTGGCCTTGGTCAGCGGCTCGCCCCGCTTGATCTTCCCCGACGCGCGGAGCTGAGCCGCGAAAGGGCGCGGTCAGCGTTGCCGTCACGGACGTCAGTGCCGTCGTAGGCGCCGGCGGCTGACTATGGCGTGCAGCCCTATCCCTCCGTAGGCGCCCGCGACTGCACGGTCCCCACCGCAATGCCGGTTCAAGCTGCGATGCCGGCCTCGGGCTGGAGTGCGGGGCCGAGCAGCAGGCCTCCGTCCAGGACGAATTCCGAGCCCGTGGCGAAAGACGCGTCCTGGGAGGTGATGAAGAGCAACAGGCGGGTGATGTCGGAGGGTTCGGCGAGGCGCGGGATGGCGAAGGGATCGGGCGAGTAGAGGTCGGCGATGGCCGGCTGGCCTGCAATGGTGGGTTCGTTGATCAGCGGTGTGGAGACGACGCCGGGATGGATGGAGTTGACCCGGATGTTGTCCCGCCCCAGCTCCAGCGCGGCCGTCTTGGTCAGCCCGCGCACGGCCCATTTGCTGGCGGTGTAGGGGGCGTAGAAGGCCGTGCCGACGTGGGCCATGGTCGAGGCGATGTTGACGATGGTTCCGCCACCGCCCCTGCGCATCGACGGAGCCACGGCCCTGATGCCGAGGAACTGGCCGGTGACGTTGACGCTGAGGGTGTGTTCCCAGGCGCGGAGTTCGGTGTGCTCGATGGGGGCGGCCGGGTTCTGGACGCCCGCGTTGTTCACCAGGATGGTGACCGGTCCGAAGTGCCCTTCGACTTCTCGCACCACCGCCGCCCAGTCGTCCTCGCTGGTGACATCCAGGTGAACCGGCAGAGCCCGATGACCGAGCTGAGCAGCGAGATCGCGACCCGCGTCGTCGTCGCGGCCGGCGATGACGACGTTCGCTCCCTCGGCGTGGTAGCCCCGCACATGGCTGCTGCCCATGCCCCCGCTGCCGCCCGTGACGATGACGGTCTGGCCCTCGAAGCGTCCCATGATGCTTCCTTCCAGGCTTACGCCTAATGGTGAGCCGAGTGACTCACCTCCTCTCTCAAGCTAGGGGCTGGACCAGAGGCGAGTCAAGTGACTCACCTCGCAGCGAGAGGCATACTGAGGGCATGACGGCACAGCCTTCGGAGTACCACCGGCGCGTGGCAGCGCAGAAGCGGACGTCCATCATCGAGGCGGCGACGAAGCTGTTCCTCGACTCCGGCTACGACGGCACCTCGCTGGCCCGCATCGCCGAGGCGGCCGGAGTGTCGAGGGCGACACTGTTCAAGCAGTTCGCCACCAAGGCGGCCCTGTTCGAGGCGATCGTCACCGAATACTGGAAGGTCGACGACGAGGAGGCGCCGCTTCCCGAGCCAGGGAACCTCCGCGCGGGACTTGAGACCATCGGACGCCGCTACGTGGCGCTGCTCACCCAGCCCGGCATGGCCGCCCTCTTCCGCATCGTCATCGCCGAGGTACCGCGCTTCCCCGAGCTCGGCGAGACCCAGTTCAAGCTCGGCAAGATGCCCTACTTCGACTCGGTCCGCCGCTACCTGGAAGCGGAAAACGCCGCTGGTACAGCCCGGCTTGACGATGCGGAGACGGCGGCGACCCAGTTCCTCGGAATGATCTCCAACTACGTGTTCTGGCCACGGATGCTGCTCGCGCGCTGGGAGCCCGACGACTCCGCCCTCACCCACGCGGTCGACCAAGCGGTGCTGACCATGCTCGCCCGATACGGCACGCCGGGGACCCACGGCGCCTGAGACACCAGGCCACCCCACCGCTGTGCGTAACCACCCGATACCTTCCGCACAGGCAGGCCTCGACCCCGTCGAGTACACCTTCGCTCACACAAGTGCCGGACCCCTTGCGGCTGCCGCCTTCAGGACGGAGGCGCGCTCGATAGCCCACGCTGGAGCGCCCCGGACACCGCAACGACTGCGCCATGTCCTCGGCGCCCGAAAGAGCTGATCCAGCGCGGCCGGTGTCAGGACCAGGCGATGTCGCCATGGCGGGAGACGAAGCGTCCGCTGCCGGCGCCGGGCGCCTCGGTGGCGAGGCGGACGATCGCGTCCGTGCCTTCGGTGACGGTTTGGGGGCCGCTGTGACCGTTGAGGTCGGTCGCGGTGTAGCCGGGATCGGCGGCGTTGACGCGAATGCCCTCGAGCCCCTTGGCGTACTGCGTGGTCAACATCGTCAGTGCCGCCTTCGAGGCCGTGTACAGCGGCGCGACGACGTGCGACTCGGGTCGGTCGGGGTCGTGGGTGAGGGCGAGTGAGCCCATGCCGCTGCTGACGTTGACGATCACAGGGTCGTCCGAGCGGCGCAGCAGCGGCAGGAACGCGGTGGTGGTGCGGATGACGCCGATGACGTTGACGTCGAGGACGCCGAGGGCGTCGGCGGCGGTGAGGTCGCCGGGGTCGCCGACGGGGCCGTGGACACCGGCGTTGTTGATCAGGACGTCGATACGGCCCTCGTGTCCGGCGACGTTCGCGGCAGCGGCGGCCACGGACGCGTCGTCGGTCACGTCGATGGGGACGTAGCGTGCGCCGAGCGCAGCGGCGGCTTCCTCGCCCTGCTCGCGGTTGCGCGCTCCGACGAGCACGGTGTGGCCGCACTCGACCAGGCGGCGGGCGGTCTCGCGGCCGAGACCCTTGTTGGCTCCGGTGATGAAGGTAATCGTCATGCACTCGATGCTGATCCCCACGAGGGAGGCGGACCAGGGACGCTTCGACGGTAGGAAGACCAGTACCACCCTCGGGCCCACCCGCACGACCGGGAATGCAGGAGGATGGAGGGCATGTCGGCGATACCCGGAACCGGACTGGGCGTGATGATCCGCACGTGGCGGGACCGGCTGCCCCCGTCGGCCGCCGGGCTGCCGGCCGCTCGCAGCCGCCGGACGGCCGGGCTGCGCCGCGAGGAACTGGCTGACCTGGCCGGGATATCGGTCGACTACGTCGTACGCCTGGAACAGGGGCGGGCCGCGACACCCTCGGCGTCGGTGGTGGCGTCCCTGGCACGCGCCCTGCAACTGTCCACCGCCGAACGGGACCACTTTTACCGGCTGGCCCAGCTCGTACCGCCGGCGGACGGCACGATCGCCGACCACCTCCCGCCCGGCCTGCAACGGGTGCTCGCCCGTCTCGGGGACGTGGCGGTCGCCGTGTTCGCGGCGGACTGGCAACTGGTGTGGTGGAACAGCGGATGGGCCGGCCTGCTGGGCGATCCCTCCGCCTCGCCACCGCGGCTGCGCAACTTCGCCCGCGACAGGTTCCCGGTAGACGCCGGGACCACCCGCCTCGCGCTGTGGCCCGTGGCCGAGACGGACCGCGACGCCACCGACGCAGCCGTCGTCTCAGACCTGCGCCGCGCCACCGGCCGCTTCCCCCAGGACGGCCGCCTGGCCGCGCTGATCACGGAGCTGAACGCTGGCAACAGGAGGTTCGCCGAGCTGTGGGCGACCGGAGAGGTGGCCGCGCACCGCGAGGACCACAAGACCATCGACCACCCGTCGGTGGGCCCGGTCACGGTGGACTGCGACGTCCTGACCGACGGCGACTCCGAGTTCAAGATCGTCATCATGACCGCCGTACCCGGCAGCGAGGACGAAACCAAGCTACGGCTCACCGCTTTCGCCGGCCCACCGGCCACCACACACAGCTGATCTGACCTACGCGTCGACCGACCGGCCGCGTGCGCGTGGCGAGCGCCGCATCACGACACCGACCTCTACAAGGAGAAGAACACTCTCAAGAGCCTGATCAACAGGCTTAATGCCCTGGCATCGCTGGCTGTGTTCCTCAATGCTCTGCATCGAAGACCTCACACCGGACCACCGACGATCACAACTCGATACGCCTTGGCCGTCCCGTCGGGAAAGCGCGAGCCCACCCATCGTGCTTCATGGACTGACCGCACGCGGGACAGGGCACGGCATGGCCTTTCATGACGGGCCTCCCAGCGCACCGAGCAGGAGACACGCCGTACCGAAGAGAAAGAAGCAGCCTAATCCGATCATGAAGACGCCGAGCCTGACGACTCCGGCGCTCTTTTCCTCTCGCTCTACCAACGAGCCTGAGATCCTCTGCCCGAAATTCAGAGGGGCGGGCAACCGGCCGCTTCGTCGGAGCATTCGACCAAATCCGATGAGTGCGATGCCGAAGACGAGAGTGCACACGCTGGTCTCGAGCTGGTAGACCGGGTCATGGCCGTCCGATACCGCGATGATCGCTGCATCCCCCAAGCTGCCTGGCAGACAACTGTTCGCTGGTCGCTGTCATACGTCCGCCGGATGTGCGTGACGAGCGCGGCCTTCTGGATGCCGAGTAGCGACGCCTCCACGGCGGTCGCCTGCCTCGGCTCGGGCTGCTCCACGGCGTGGCTGACGGTGATCCCGATCGCGGCCAGGCGGTTCACGACACCCGCCCCCGCATGCGGCCCTCCCTCGGGGAGGACGACGAGGGTGCCGGCGGTGAGGTCGTACGACTCCCAGCTGCTGGACAGCTGCACGGGCCTGCCGTCGCCCAGGAACTCGTACATCGTCCGGAGACACAAGTCACCCTCGGCGATGCCGAGCCGAGCCGCGATGTCCGCGGGAGCCGGCACCTTGGCTTCGGGCCGGCTCTCCCCATCGCCCTGCCTGCCCGCGGCCTTCATGTCCGCCCGGAACGGCGACCCGTCGGGCCGCTCGCGCGCCGACGACCGAACCGTGCGCAGGACACGCGAACCCGGCTCGCCGCTGTGCGAATGCTGAGAAGGCGGTGACCCGGCCCATACCTTCACGCCATCAAGACATCACCGACGACCTCCGTCACCAGATCGCAACCGGCCGCATCAAGCCCGGCGAACGCCTTCCGTCCGAGACCTGCCTGGCCGACCGATACAAGGTCAGCACGGTGACGCTGCGGAACGCCCTCGCGGTCCTCCAGGGCGAAGGCCTCGTCGAGAAGATCCGCGGCAAGGGCACCTTCGTGCGCCGCTCACCCCGCGAGGTCATGTACGTGGGCGGATGGGGAACCCTGGACCGCCGCTATACCGGCCCTGCGCGTCACCGTCCGCGCCTCCACGGTGCAGGCGAAGGGGCACCTGACGACTTTGCTGAAGGTGTCAACGGGCAGCCCCCTCGCTGAGATCTCCTGCGTCAGCCACGAGGGAAAGTCACCGCACGGGCTGGCCCGCATCTACTGTGAGGGAACCTCACCACTCCTGAAGCGGGGGCGCAAGCAGCGCCTGCTGACGACGTCCCTCCATCTCCCGCGGGGCCCGCGGGGAGGGGAGCCGGAGCACCAACCGGCCCTCTCCCCGTCGCGTTATGCCGGCCTCTGTTGGACGCCGGGCATCGAGGCAGGGAGAGGCTCACTGTCCGCTGACCGTCGAACCTCAGCCGACGACAGCCAGCCACGACGGCGGGCGCGCCGACCGACCACGCACGCGTGTGCGTCGTCGCACCCCACCGACCTCAGCCACGCTGGCGATGTCGTCGACCGGAGAAGTTGCGACGGCCGGTCCGAAGCGCAATGCCTGAACATCACCTTGAGAAGCTCGTGTTTCCTGGCCCCGGCTGCCCGGCTGCCCGGCTGCCCGGCTGCCCTGCTGACCTGCTGCCCTGCTGACCTGCTGACCCGCGGACAAGAGCGCCGGAGCCCCTGGTGGGCTGCCGCTCGATCCCCCGTGGTTCCCCCGTACAACCTGGCACGCGTGTGGCACGACCCCTTGGGACCGAACTGTGAGAGAAGCAGTGGCTGACGTCTCTTCGGGCCATCAGCTGGCCTGCCTGGCGTTGCCCCTTGGAAGGGCCTTCCGATGTTGTCAGGACACAGCTAGCTCTTGATTGCCAGGTACTTTGTACTGCAAAGTTAAGTCGGAGCGGGGGCGATCATCTGACGGCCCGCTCAAGAGCGCTGCCAAAGCGCCGGCCGCAAGGGGGACAGATGGGGACATCCGCACCGAGCAGCGCGGGATCGGAGTCGAGAGCGGCTGCGGCCGCCTTGTTGGCTGCGACGGAAGGCCTCCGGGCGAGGACCCGCACGCAGACCAACGGAGCATGGGCTCCCCTCCTTGGCTTCGGGCTCCTTGCCCTGGCGGCCATTCCGGTCGCCCGGTACGCCTTCAACTTCGGAGCCCACGGGCGCTCCATCGGGTCCTATCCGGCCTTTGCTTATGCCGAGCTGACCGGCCTGTGCGTCGTCCACGAACCGGGAACCCCCTGCCTGAAGGGAGAGTTCGACGGAGCCGTCCTACGCTTCGCGGCATGGGGCGTGTGGTTCACGCTCCTCCCCCTCGCATGGTTCGTCTTCGCCCGCTGGTACCGCCTGCGTGGCGAGGCCCGGGGTGTCGTCCCCCGGCGCGGCATGTGGGTCCGCGCGACCGCCGCAGCCACCACTGTGATCACGACAGCTCTGGTGGTGTTGCTGTTCGGCAAGGACCAGCCGTGGGAGGCCGTGCTGCTGGAGAACTACTACGCCTCCCCGTGGTACCTGGTCGGCATCGGACTCCTCGCCCTCGGCATTGCCGAACGCAGTTGGATCGCCGCGGCGGCCGGCACCGCTCATGCCCTGCTGCTCACGGGCTACCTGGGAGCCTCCTGGGGCAGTGGATGGCTTCCCTGGCAGCACCCCGTCCACCCCGGCTGGGCCGACGGACCGCAAGTCAAGGCTTTTCTGCTCGCCGCGATCCTTCTCCTCGCCGGTCTGTGCGAGTGGGCAGCGCTCCGCCTCCGAGGCGCGCCCGGTGTCGCCAGCGAGGGTACGGTCGATTCATGAGCGTCGAAGACTCGACTGCTACGCAGGACGACCAAGAGGAACTGCATCCCACCCAGGCACTAAACGACACCGTCCACCAGCGCGTGCGGCTCGGCGTCCTCACCGTTGCCCGTGAAGCCGACCGGGTCGACTTCAGCTTTCTGAAGAAGCAACTGGCCGTCACCGACGGAAATCTCTCCCGCCACCTGAAGGTGCTGGAGGAATCCGGAATGATCACTGTGGAGAAGGGCTACGCCGGTCGACGCCCCCGAACATGGGTAACCCTCACCCATGATGGCGCGCAGGCCCTGGACGCCGAACTTCGAGCCCTTCGCGCACTCGTGCTACGCCTTGAGGCTCCTCGTCCCGCGCCCAGCACACACGACACGTGATCACCGCCTCACCTGCTATCACGCACCAGCTCGTTAGAAGGTGCGCGGGCCTGAGCGATGTGCTCGCCTGCGTGTTCGCAGGTCGTCCACGAACGGAAAGCGTCAAAGCGCTTGCTGTCGATTCCGGGATGCCTGCTCGATGGTCGTCTCGGGTGGCGAAGGCGCGTGCCATCGGCTGGAACCAGGGCGTTCGACAGGGTGACGCCGGAGCAGCTCTACCGTGAGGTATTTAGGTACTATGGCAGCGGAGGTGTTGACGATGACGATGGCGGCGAAGCCGGTGCGCCAGTCCCCGCTGAAGGTGGACCCGGCGACGGACAAGTTGATCAGCCAGGGCGCTCATTTCCTGGGGCTGACGAAGAAGGACCTGGTGGCCGAGGCGGTCCGGGCATATCTGGAGCAGCGCCGTGAGGATCTGCGGTCCGGCATGGTGGAGGCGCTCAGTGTGCTGGATGGCTCGCTGAAGTCGGATGTGATGCTGCTGACCGGGCTGACCGCGGAGGAGATCGACGCGGTCGGGGGGATCGAGGAATGAGCGGACCCGGCCCGCTGCGCCCGGCCCGCCCGACGCTGCGCTGCTTACGCGAGGATTTGTGCCTCGCGGTGCCGCCCGTCACCGCGCCGCTGGACGAGATCGACCACCCGGTGCTGACCAAGGCGTCCGAGCAGTTCGCGGACGAGGACGGCAAGCACGAACGCATCCGGTCCGTGGACGACCAGGTGCTGTTCAAGGTCAAGGTGCAGCGGTGGCGCGGCGCGGTATGGCTGGACGCCGATCTGCCGTGGCTGGTCTCGGCGGGCCGGCGCGAGGATGGCTCGGGCGATGACTTCTATGCAGCGCTTGAGGCTGATGGCCGCGCCGCCCGGGCTCGCTACAACGCGGAACATTCCGACGGCCTGAAGACCGCGACGCACACCGCTCACCTCCTGCCCGCGCGCGAGGACCACGTCCGGTACCGCGCCGAGGCCGGTGTCCGCTTCGTGCGCCGTCTGCGGGCAGCTCTGCTGGACCTGGTGCACGCCGCTACGCGACGGCCGTGAGCACACACGCGAGTTCGACACCTTCACCCTTGGCCTCCAGGTGCGTGCGGACGACGGCCACGAGACTTATCTCGCCGTCCGGATCACCGGCTCCGTACCGCCGAACCTGACCGTGCTGATCCTGCGCAACGTCCCCGGCTGCGAGGCTGAGGGCTGGTATCCGGAATACGCCCTGCCGGAGCGGGACCTGCTCCCGGCCGAACAGGCGTGGTCCAACCTCATGGACCCACGCGCGGCCGCCCAGGTGCTGGACGAGGAGGGGTAGCCAGGCGTCCGTCGGCGCGAACTGTCACACCGATGTCGGGGTATGTATCCACGATCGTGGACAGTCAAGGCGCTTGGTCTCACAGCGCTGTGCATCCGGACATCAAAGAATCCCTCACGCGTTTCCGCAGGTGAGGGGCTGTGTGCGCCCCCGGCAGGACTCGAACCTGCGGCCAAGCGCTTAGAAGGCGCCTGGTGTATTTGCCTGGGGCCTGCTCCTGACCTGCGCAGTCACGCCTTCCCTTCGCCGCATGCCACCTGCCGTCGACACGCATTCGACACGGCCCTTGGTGGGCCTGTCGGCTCCAGGCTACGGCCGTTGGTACGCCGAGGAGTCGACACCTGCTGCGGGTTCTCTGGCGAAGGTTACGTACGCGGGGTGCTCAGGGTCGCCGACCTCCATGAGCGCGAAGAGATCAAGGTCGTGGTTCGCGAACCTGTGGAGGTACTGAAGGAACAGCTCCATCTCCTCGTCCGACAGCCGCTCGCCGTGCCGCTCGTTGCGCATGCGGTCACGATACGGGCCGAGAGAGTCGACCTTGCCGGGAAGCGGGCCCGCTACCGGTTGATCGGAATCTCATAGACGATCTCGCAGTGGGCGGCGGGCACCACGATGTCCGCCGTCTCCACGGGCCGCCCCTCGTCGCTGTAGTACGTCCGCCGGATGTGCGTGACGAGCGCGGCCTTCTGGATGCCCAGGAGTGACGCCTCCTCGGTGGTCGCCTGCCTCGGCTCGGGCTGCTCCACGGCGTGGCTGACGGTGATCCCGATCGCGGCCATGCGGTTCACGACACCCGCCCCGGCATGCGGGCCTCCCTCGGGGAGGACGATGATGGTGCCGGCGGTGAGGTCGTACGGCTCCCAGCTCGTGGACAGCTGCACCGGCCTGCCGTCGCCCAGGAACTCGTACGTCGTCCGGACGCACAGAGCACCCTCGGCGATGCCGAGCCGGGCCGCGATGTGCGCCGGAGCCGGCACCTTGGCCTCGGTCCGGCTCTCCCAGTCCCCTTGCCTGCCCACGGCCTTCATGTCCGTCCGGAACGGAGATCCGTCGGGCCGCTCACGCGCCGACGACCGGACCATGCGCACGCGCTGCCGGGGCTCGGCGACGTACGTGCCCGAACCGGCGCGGCCCTCCAGCACACCCTGGGAGATCAGCAACTCCTGCGCCCGGCGGACCACGTTCTCGCCGACCCCGTACTCCTGGCCGATCTGGGCGCGGGACGGCAGACGGTCCCCGGGCTCCCATACGTGCTCCGCGATCCTGCGCCGGAGTTCGTCGGCGATGCGGAGATAGGGCGGCTGCTCAGGCATATGGAAAATCTAGTCCACTAGCTCTAATCTAGTTAACTAGCTTCACTGAAAGTGATCGCCGGTTAACGGAGGCTGCCCTGTGCCCGCTTCGGGATCTCGCGCGGTGGCCATCGCCGCCCGGCTGTCCGCCATCGGACTCCCCGCGCGCGCGGAGGAGCACGACCGGTACACGTCGATCGAAGCGGAGGTACCGGAAGCGCTCTCCGCCGACTCATGGCGGAAGGCCCTGGAAGCCGTGGCCGAGGCAGATCGGTTCGGCCTCCTCGCCACCAGCCTGGACGGCCGCACCCTCTGGGCGGTCGTACACAAAGCGGTCCCCACGACGGGCGATGTCGGGGGACCGAGCCATCAGCGATAGGAGCTGAGCAGCGTGCTCAACCGTATCCGCCGTGCCGTCTCGCTCGCCAGAGCGCGGTACGCCCCCAAGGGCAGGCACCGCCGCGCCTTAACGCCCTCCCTGCCGACGGTCGCCCCCACCTTCCCGGCGTCCGCCGATGCGTCGAGACGACCACTGGACCGGTTCTCCGACAGTGCCGACCATCGACCCCCGCTCGCAGCGGAGGACACCGCACTCGTCCGCCCCTACGTGCTGGCCTGGGAGGAACGAGTACGGCCACGGGCGGTGGTCGTCGCTTCCCACCTGCCGGCTGAAGCCTGGGCGACCCTCGCGGGGGCCGGCTGATGTCTCCACGCCAGCAGCTTCGCGTCGCCGACGCCTCGGCCGTCCCCTACCGGTCGACCGCCTGCCGTATGGGCACACACCCCCTCTGCACGGAGTCATCTCCCGTCTCCGCGCCGGTCGACCTGCCGGTTGTCTATGAGACGTGCGCCTGCCCGTGTCACCTGATCTCGAACCACTCCACGCCCAGGGAGACACAGCGGTGAGCGGCTGGGCACCGGGCGGCGCCATGGTTTCCACGGTCGAGGTCACGGCGACCACCGTGCAGCGTGGCGACGTCATTCAACTGGGCGGCAGAGCGTGCCGGGTCATGGACCTCATCCAGCTTCCGCAAGGCGCCAAACGAATTCTCTTCGAGTCGGGCGAGCTGCTGACCATACACACGCGAACCCGGCTCGTCGCCGTTCGCGTGCAGAGAAGGCGGTGACCCGGTCCGTGCCTTCACGCCATCACGACATCGCCGACGATCTGCGGCGGCAGATCACAACCGGCGCAGCCAAACCGGGTGAACGCCTGCCCTCCGAGGCAGACCTGGCCGACCGGTACAAGGTCAGTACGACCACATTGCGGAGTGCGCTCGCAGTCCTCCAGGGCGAAGGTCTTGTCGAGAAGATCCACGGAAAGGGCAACTTCGTCCGCCGGGCCCTCCGCAAGATTGTGTACGTCGGGGGATGGGGAACGCTGGATCCCTGGACCGCCGCTGAAGCGGCAATGCGCGTCACTGTCCGCACCACCACCGTGCAGGCAGACGGCCACCTGACGACCTTGCTGAGGGTGCCGACGGGCAGCCCTGTCGCTGAGTTCTTCTGCATCAGCCACGAGGGGGACTCACCGCACGGTCTGGCCCGCATCTACATCCCGCGCGACCTGGCGCCAGCCGGGGTGCTGGGCGACGACTCCGCATGGCGGAACACGGCCACGAGATTCGCCGTCCTCGGCTCGGCACCGGCAACTGTCCGGGAGACGGTATGCGCTCGTCCACCGACACCGGACGAGGCATCCACCCTCCGGATCGGCCCAACGGCGTCAGCCCTCGCGATCACCCGGGTCGCGACCGACTCCACCGGTCGAGTCGTCGAGGCCGCGCTCCTCGTGTTCCCGGGAGACCGCGTCGACGCGGTTTTCACCACCCACGACGTCACCGATGAGAGGGCAACCCAACGATGACGGCACCGAACGAACTGCGTCTCCTCCCGTGGTCGGGGCCCGGCGGGAAGCCCTGCTACTTGGACACCGACGACAAGGCCAGCTACATGTCCCGCCTGGCGGACAACATTGAAGCGGAGCAATTGGGAACGGCGGCCGAGTTGCTGGAGCATGCCTCCGACACCCTCGACGACCAGGACGCTGGCCCGGAAGACTTGCAACGGCTGACGAGGGACCTGACCAGGGCGTTGCGGGATGTTCTCCGCGTTGCAGTCAGCCGCGGTCACCTCCTGGCAGTGAGCGACCTTCATCGCTCCTGAGGACTGCTGACCAGCGAAACAGAGGAAGCCCACGGCTTTGACCTCGTCGGATGCCGTGGGCTTCTGTCGTTGTCGGCCGGCGTCGACTGACGTCGTCGGCAGGGACGGCCCAGGCGTCGCACCGCTCGCACTTCCAGAGTTACTGGGAGTGCGGCCAGGACGAGTGAACGCAACTGGTTGGGTGATGGTTCTGCTAGCCATATGGAGCAGTGCAACGGGTTGAAGGCTGTGATCTTGGCCAAGGTTGAGAGCATGGTCGACAGCGATGACGCAGTGACGACGTCCCGGAGGAGTCGTTTCGACGCCGTGCACAAATGGGCTGCTACAGCTGCGGGTGTAGTCGCCCTAGCCTTTTCACTATATAATTTCGCTGAACTTCAAAAGAAACCTGAAATCGATCTGGCGCTCCCCCATCTCGTGCGCATTGGCCTAATGGGCAAGGACAGTCACTTCTACCTTCAGCCGACAGTTTCCACTAGGGTCAAGACCCAGGATGTTGAGGTCATTCGAGACGCGCGTCTCCAACTGGCGCCCGTCGGCTCGATTTCCTCATCGAAAAGACCGGTTTTCTACTGGAAAGAGGTCGGCACATGGAACTTCGACCCCACTGCTGAAAGGATCTTGTATAGATGGTCTGGTGATCCCGCCCCCTTCCTCGTCAGTCAGGACAAACCTCAGCAGCCGACCTTCTTGTTCCAGGCAGATGGCTGGAACTTCCAACCCGGCCGGTATGAGGGATCGCTTCAGCTGAATCGATCCGGGAATCACAGTCCACTAACCAAGAGTTTCTGCCTGATTATTTCAAAAAAAGCCGTTGATGAAATCCGCGACGGAGCAAGTCGGGAGGACATCTTCTTTTGGCGCGATGACATGCCCAAGGCCATGTCCTCCAGCAAATATTCAGGCTGCTACGTAAGGGAAGCGGAGTGGCGGGGCCAGGTCGATTGATTGGGGCGCGTCAATGGAGATGCCAGGTTGCGGTGTCCTTTGTCAAGGCGGGAAAACCAGGCCGCTGACGTGGGGCTTTGATGCCTGGACATTCTGATGGGAACTCGACTGTGAGATACCCACGTTGATCGTGGCTGACCTCTGCATCTGACACGCCTGTGGCACGACCCTCAGCCGCCGACGGTCAGCCACGACGGCGGGTGCGCCGAGCGACCAGACTCGCGTGTGCCTCGCTGCACCCCCAGCGCCCTCAGCCACGCTGCTCGACGACGTCCGTCAGAGCGGCTGCGCGGCGGCTGAAGCGTGGCAGTGTGGCATTCTGCGATGACCTCTTCGTCCCGAAGCAACTGGGACGGGGGTGCTGCCTTGGGCCACCGCGTGTCTCACCTGCGTCGTTGGTCCGCCGACGTTCACGCTCGTCCGCCGGTGTTCGTCGGCGTTGTCACTCAGTTAGACACTCAGGGGTGCTGCTCAGGCCAGGGACGGCCTTGCCCCGTGGCGCTCGTAAAGTCGTCGTACCTGCTTGATCCAGAAGCTGTCTTTCTCCTCCTTTGATGCACTCATGGGGAGGAGTTGAAGCTCCTTGGCGAGCTGGTAGAAGCCGGGGCCGGCATCGTTGGCGGTCAGGTAGTTGACGAGAGCCGACAGCATCAGCGGGGGATCAGAGGGTGCAATCTGCTGGTCTCGTTCCACGATCAGACCGAGCAGATGTCCCATAGCCGCTCGCTCGTCGGCACGCTCAAAGTCGAAGATTCGACAGCCAGTTCGCCTGGCCAAAGTGACGTTGAGCTCGGTGTACGAAGTGAGCTTGCCCAACTTCGCCCGCTCAACGAGGAACTCGCGCCCTGAGTCCACCAGGCAGTCCCACTCGCTGTCGTTGCGGCCATATGCAGACACCCCGCCCCCTGTCTGTCGTAACGGTCCGTGCGAACGTACCCTGCTGGCCGAATGCTCACAATCACTCGATGGGCCTACCGAGCCTGCTGCTGAGATGCGGGATGTCGCAGGCGATCGGGACGGGCATGGAGAGAAACACCCTATCTTGCCGTACCGCCAGCCCTACGGGGAAACCCGTTCCGTCCGGGGGCCCTGACCTGGGGTTTCACTGTGGCGCGCTGCGTCTCGTCTGTCACTGCCGGTCGCCGTCGGTCAGCTTCGGGCACCCTCGCACGGCCCAGGGACGGCCCAGAGTCGATCACCAGGTACCGGTCATCGGCTGACAGCGGCGCCATCGAACAGGCCGTATGAACCTCAGCCACCGACAGCCAGCCACGACGGCGGACACGCCAACCGACCAGGCGCGCGCATGTCTCGCTGCACCCCCACCGGCCTCAACCACGGTGCAGCGCCGTCGACGGGAGCAGCCACGCCGGCCAGGCCGTGGGGACGAGCCGGAGCCGATCGCCCCAAGCCCTCAGTTTGGGAAGCTTGGGTTGCCTACAGTAAGTTACTGAGTCGACCTGCGGTGGAGCGGCCCTGAGGGCCTGGCAGGCCGACGTCCTGGTCCCCGCCATTCCCCGCGGTTCCCTGTACGATCTGGCACGGTTATGGCACGGACTGGCCAGTCCAGTTGAAGCGCCCCCTGTTAGCTGCTACTCGTGCCCGGTGTTGCTCGCAGAAGCTACCCCCCTGCATCGACACCGGAGGCGGACGCCTGACCACTCTGATCGTCTGCCCCTTCTCGAACCGGCTGACCGTCGACAGTACGTATCTTCTCTCGCCCTTTTCTCCCCTCAGGCCCCCACCGACCTTCGCTGTACCAATGCTCCCCTTCGGTGCCGCGACGGGTTATCGAGAACTTTTCAGCCACCTTCTCATCGAACTGGCCAACTATCTTCATGGCGGCCTCTGCGGTTCGCACATAGTCTTTCATCGTTGTTTCATAAACCGCCCCCTTCATGAGGCCTTTTTCTCCCGTCAGGTAAATGAATCGCTGATCTACTACACTGCGCCGGTGGACGATCAAGTTTCTGAGAGCGACACCTTTTTTCAACTTCCTCCAGTCTTCTTCATCTTGATGGAGGTCCAAGCCGAGGCGCTTTTTGATGTAGCTGGAAATTTCCTCAAGGCCTTTGAAGGAAAGTTGCGCTACGCGATTCTCTGCGGCCCAGGAGATGAAGCCTTCAATAGAGTCGTGCTGCAGCACGTCCTCAAGCGTCACTTGCTCTTGAGTCTTCAACAGCTCAGGACGTGCGATCAAAGTGTCAGTGATGATGTCTGACATGTAGCATAGAAAGTTCTCGACGCACCGAGTCAATCCCAGTTCAGCCGCCGCAGGCGTGATCAGATCGACGGTGCTTCTTAGTTGATCTCGACGCCGGAAGAACTCCGGGAAAAGGTGCCCGGGGCCGTCCGGAGCAATCTCTGCGAAGGCAGCACCCAAGCCTTTCAAAATGCGTTCGTACTCGTTGAGAATCATGCTTGCTGCTGCGGCATGCTGTATATCTCGCGCATGCTGCTCGTAAAATCTGCATGCTGCTGCTGTGGCCGCTTTCGGCGTCCATGTCAGATAATCTCGGTCGTCCGCCATCCCTGACCCCCAGAGGCAATATGCGCCACCCCGACAAGACCCATCTGTGTGGCGCGAGTAACATCCGTTCGGCATAGTGTGGCATCGCCCTGAAACCACAGATAGCGGCCTAAAGTGCCGGCGCACTGCTTTGACGGGGCGTCTGTGCGGCAGGCCTATCGGGCGCCATGCACCGCCTCGTCAAGATTTACTAGCGGATTCCTTCGGCATGATGTCGATGCGAGCCACTTCTATCGTGCATGAGTTAGCTTTACTTGCCGTATTCGCTTCTGCGTCAAGTTTCATCCAACGCTCTTTCATTGGCTTGCTCATGGAATCCCGAACGGTTAGGAAAATGGCATGCTTAACGTCCTGACTCTCCATGTAGATTGGCGTTTGCGTTCGAAGACCATGCCAGAATTCACCATGCGTGAGCTTCTTCATTTCCAGCAATACACGAATGCCATCGGCTGAGGTGAACGTAAAGTCAACCGGGCCGCGCCCGGTCTCGACTTCGCGGTCCAAGCGAACTCCGGCCTGCGAGCAGTAGCGCTCCAAAACCCCCAGGAAGAGGAGCTGCATATTCGATTCAGGGATCGTCTTGAGTTCCTTGACATCTCGCCAGAAAACCCGCCACCCCCCCTTCTTCTCTGCCCAGTCGCGGAAGTGCTCGATTGCCGTATGGGCGAAAGCGAGAAGGTCTTCGGCATCGGAGATTTGGGGCTTTTCCTCGATTGGTGACTCGTCTGCGGCTTCACGTGCGAGACGCTGCCAGTTGACATGCAACATCGGGTCTGAATCGACATCGTAGGCACTCGATCCACGCTCCTGCATGTACTGTACCCAGCGGCGGACCGCATCCGGATGAGTGCGGGCCAGGTCGATGATTTCGTCCTTCTTCATCCCCTGAGAGATTTTAATATTGAGATCATCCCTAAGTGAAGTGTCCAGGAAGTCGCCCCAGTTATCAGAGGAAAGTGTCGGAAGTTCGCGCAAGAATCGCTTCGGTACGAGCAGGATAGGCTTATCAGTTTCGGGATCTATGGGCACTAGATGCTTTGTATCCATCCAGCGCGATCGTGTATCGTCGTAATGACTGTGCCGAATCTTGCGGACGTGCATGGGAACGTCGTAGGTGTGGCAAATGTCCTGAGTGTACTTGATGAGGCGCGGTTTAAGGAGATTGCAGGTGATATCCGAGATGCGGTCCTTGTTGATTCCCGAGACCAAGATGCCTAGCTCTTCGAAGTGCTCGATATCTTCTATTCCGCGACGGATGGCCTGACTCATCGCTTCGACCACTTTTTTAGCAAGGCCGGGACCTGATCCGGACCCCCCGCTACTTTTGCTTGCGAACCCTAGACGGAATTCACGTGGTTCCGGGAACTCCATGAGGGATAGTGTACGCTTAAAATATTGATGCTTTTGATTGAGCTTGCTGCTCGCGAGGAGCTTAAACGCGGACTGGAAGTAGTCCATAATTTCGTCGTACGCCCGTTGCCAGTCAGCGTCCGCGTCCGCGAAGATAAGAAAGGGGTCTACGAAAAGCAGTGTGTCGTTTTCAAGTATGGGGTCGAACCAGTCACACTCGGCCTTGTACTCGATTTCGAAAAGCTCACTGAAGTACATGGTCCCCCCATGCTTTGTAGTGGCATGCCGATCAAGGCGCTAGATCATGATGCCGCCTCATTGGGGTGTGTGGGTAGTGATCTGCCAAGATTATTCACTTGAGCTATGGCGCTGGCGTGTGTAGACGGATCAGTGAAGGCCTTGTCACGGCTGGCGACCGGTTCTGTATGCCCGCTTTCCAAGGCAGTCGGTCACCTCCAACCTCAACCCACCACTCACCCCGGCTCCCATCCCGTCCGCCGTCGACCCACACACCGTGGAGCAGGCGTGGTTCCTGGCGTCCAGGTGGAGCGCGCCACTGTACGAACGACCTGGACGCCAGGGCCCGCGTCTGCTCGGCTCTGGTTGGGTCGACGGTGTACGGGATGGGAGCCCCCGCGCACGCCACGACGAACCCGCAGTCGGCAACGGTGCCCCCTCCATCCCGGTGCCGGCCGATCCCCCGCCGGAGGCATCGTTCTGACCCATGGCCGCTCTCGGTCGTACTCGCCCTGTGGCCTTAGGTTCGCTGCCACGCGCGCGGCACGGGCGCCGGCCGGGCTGGAGCGGGGCGGAGACAGGAGCGCAGGCCCGGCCGGGGGCCGGGCCGCGCGCGGTGAGCGGAGCGAGCCGCCTTGATGAAGGAGAGAAGGTTTTATCCCGCTGGGATGAGGCGCTTGCCGTCGTGGCTGCGTACGTGGGGGCCGTTGCCGTCCAAGGCGTCCAGGAGCCTGACCGCGAAGACTTCGGACATGCGCTCGCTGACCTCGTCGGGCGTGAGCCAGGAAACCGCCGTGGACTCGCTCGACGTGCGCTCGGTGCCGCCGGACGGCTTGCAGCGGAAGACCAGGGCCACGATGCCGCGGGTGAGGTTCTTGTAGACGCCGGTCAGCTCGTCCACCTCGACGTGGATGCCTGTCTCCTCCAGGACCTCGCGGGCGACGCCGGCCTCGGGGGTCTCGTTGAGTTCGAGGATGCCGCCGGGCAGTTCCCAGGTGCCGTTGTCGGCTCGGCGGATTGCCAGGAGGCGGCCGTCCTCGCGCACCACCACTCCGGCCACGGAGACGGAGTGCAGGGGAGAGGGTGTCACTTCCTGTGCTTGACTCATGTAGAGGAGCATAGGAGGCAGAGAAGGACTATGGGAACTGCGGCTGGAGGGGTCGGATCCGGACCTCGGTACGTGCAGATCGCGGACGAGATCGTGCAACAGATCCGGGCGGGAGTTCTCAAGCCTGGCGACATGGTGCCGAGTGAGTCTGAGCTGGTGGAGCGCTACGGCGTGTCCGGCGGGACGATCCGCAAGGCCATGGTCGAGGTGCGGGCGAGCGGGCTCGTTGAGACCCGGCACGGCAAGGGTTCGATCGTGAAGAACCGGCCTCCGGTGCGGCACCGCTCCTCCGATCGCTTCCGCCGCTCACTCCGGCAGGGCGGGCAGGCGGCCTACCTCGCGGAGTCCGCCCAGTCCGGCGCCACCGCCAAGGTGAGCGTCCTCTACATCGGGCCCATGGAGGTGCCCGAGGATGCGGCCCAGCGACTGGGCGTCCCGGTGGGTACACAGGTACTGGCTCGCCGGCGTCTCTACTTCCGCAACGGCACCCCGGTCGAGACCGCGACGTCGTACCTGCCCTGGGACGTCGTGAAGGACATCCCGGAGCTGTTCGCCGAGAACCCCGGCGGCGGTGGCATCTACGCCCGACTCGAAGACCACGGACACGAGTTCGCGGAATTCGTCGAGACGCTGCAAGCGAGGCCGGCTTCCAAGGCGGAAGCCTCGGAGCTGGCGCTGAGTCCGGGTGCGCCTGTGGTCCATCTGATCCGTGAGGCTCGTACGACCGCGGGTCTCGTGGTCGAGGTGTGCGACACCCTCATGGCCGCTGACCAGTTCGTTTTCGAGTACCGGATCCCTGCCGCCGACTGACGCGCACTCAACTCTCGGTAGCCCGTCACGAGTTCTTCTTCGTGGCGGGTTGACTCATGTACAGGAGTCGGGCACTCTTCTTCGTGTCACTCATGTACATGAGTGACGGAGTCCAGCATCTATAGAGGAGTAGTCTCTGTGCGTCAGATCCCCGTTGACACCTCCGGCGCCGTTGTGATGGTCGCCAAGTCCCCGCAGGTCAAAGTCCGTGACCGCCGCACCGGTGAGATCGCCACCGACGCCGAGACCGGGGCCATGCTGATGACGGTCGACGTGATGTTCGCGGCGAACGAGGAGGTGGAGATCCTCTCCATCACCGTCCCGGAGCCCGGCGTCACCGGTGACCTGGCCATGGGCACGCCGGTCGCGCTTACCGGTCTGATCGCCCGACCTTGGGAGAACGACTTCAACGGCCAGAAGCGGCACGGCATCGCGTTCCGCGCGGTCGCGGTCACCTCGCTCGCCGACGCCGCTGCTAGGCCCAAGGCGGCCTGATCGTGACCGGCTCCACGGTCTGCCTGGTGCTGGTCGTCGCCGCCGTAGGTCTTCTGCGGTGGCGGCGCCCCGCCTGGTACTGGTTGACCTTCGGGGTCGCGCTGGCCGTGGTGCGGGTCCTGGTCCGGTACGGCTCCGTCATGGATGCGTGCGGGTTAACCGTGCCGCCCGCGCGGTGGCGGCTCGCTCTGGCCCGTGCCACCAACCGACCGATACCGGGACCACGGGCCCCGCGCATCCTGCGGCTGCGGCCGACTCGCACCGGCCTAGTCGTGCGGCTCAAGCTCCGTCCCGGACAGGACGCCTTCGACATCGCCGCTGCGTCGGACCGGCTCCGGCACTCGTTCTCCATGTACGGCGTGACCTCGAGGGAGCTGCGTTCCGGCGTCGTAGAGGTGCGGATGACTGGGTACGACGTACTCAAGCGGGTGCAGATGCCAGCCGAGACCGAGACCCGGCCGATGCGGGTTCCGGTCGCCCTGCGGCAGGACGGCTCGGTGCACTACCGCGACTACCGGGCGATACCCCATGCCCTCACCCTAGGTGCCACGGAGTCCGGCAAGTCCGTCTACCAGCGCAATCTGGTCGCCGGGCTCGCCCCGATGGACGTCGCCCTCGTCGGCATCGACTGCAAGCAGGGGGTTGAGCTTTTCCCACTGGCCCGCCGCTTCTCCGCGCTGGCCGACAACCCCGACACCGCTGCTGACGTGCTTGATGGGCTCGTGGCCCGGATGGAGCGCATCTATCAGGTCATCCGGGCTCAGCAGCGCATCGCCGCGGACGTGCCGGACGCGGAGATCGCCGCAGACATCTGGGACCTGCCGTCCGATCTGCGCCCGACCCCGGTCGTGGTCCTGGTCGACGAGGTTGCCGAACTCGCCCTGTACGCCGACAAGGATGAGGAGAAGCGCCGGGACCGCATCATCACCGCCCTGGTCCGCCTCGCCCAGCTCGGCCGTGCGGCCGGCATCTACCTCGAAGTCTGCGGGCAGCGCTTCGGCTCCGAACTCGGCAAGGGCATCACCATGCTCCGCGCCCAGCTCACCGGCCGTACCGCGCACCGTGTCAACGACGAGACGTCCGCCAACATGGCCTTCGGCGACATCGCCCCGGACGCCGTCCTCGCCGCCATCCAGATCCCGGCCGAGATGCGAGGGCTCGCCATCGCGGGCGACTCGTCCGGAGGGTGGCACCGCATCCGTGCCCCACACACGTCGCTCCGGCAGGCCGTGAACATTTGCAACCGGCATGCCGACCGGACGCCGGACCTGCCCGAGCTGGCTCCGTTCCGGCCCACTCTCTCCGGATCGGCCGATGCTCCCTTGCCGGCGGCCAAGCCTTCCCCGGCCACCGCCTGACTCCTCGGATTCCCACCGGCAGGCGTGACCGCCTTCGCGCCAAGTCCCTACCTCGCCATGCCCAAAGAGGGAGATCCCACTGTGTGCCCGAACTGCGAGGACTTCGCCCGGACCGTGCTCCTGCTCGGCCAACTCGCCCTTTACGCCGACACGACCGGCGCCGACCTGGACTTCGTCGAAGCCGTCAGTCCATCCCTCGCCGTCTCCCTGCCCGAGCCGCCGCCCGGTGTGTTCCCGGACGGCTACGACCCCGATGGTGGCCCCGCCTACCCGGGTGACTCCTGATGGGCGCCCGTCGCGGCCTCCGCGTCGACGCGGTCCTGGTGCAGGCCGTCATCGCCGGCGCACTGTCCTTCGCGCATCTGCACGACCTGGCCTCCGCCGCCGGACAGAACGGTTGGAAGGCGTGGGCCTACCCGGTCAGCGTCGACCTGCTCCTGGTGGCCGCCTGGCGGCGCCTGCGCAGTGAGGGCCCGTCTCGGCTGGCCTGGTGCTGGTTCCTGGTCGCGCTATGCGCCTCGCTCGGCGCCAACGTCGCCACTGCCGGGTTCCTCGACCTGGCCGACCCGCCCGCCTTGCTCCGCCTCGGCATTGCCGGATGGCCTGCTCTTGCCTTCCTCGGCGGCACGCTTCTCGCTCACTCGTCGGTTGCGGAGTCGGAGCCGCTTCCGTCGGCACCCGTCGTGGAGGCGGAGCGAGCGAAGCCCCCAGCCCAGCAGCAGGAACCTGACCTCGAAGTCGCTTCGGCCACAGAAGCCGTGCACGAGCCTAACGCGGCCCAAGCCCCTTCGGACCAAGCTCCCGCCGCGGCCCCCGCTCCTCAGGTCCCCGCCGTCCTGGTCGACCACGCTCGCAAAGTCGCCGACGAGTACCGCGCTCGCACCGGGGCCCCGATCGACCCCGACACCCTGCGCTCCCGCCTCGGCGTCCCACCCCACCTCGCCGACGCCATCGCCGCCCACCTCGCCTGATCGGCGAGAGAGGAAGACCAGTGGCGGCCCTTCCTCGCCCACCTGCTCGCCAACCACGACCCGAGAGGAGGCCGACTGACATGCCTGCCCGCGACCACTTCCACTCCGTGATGCGCATCGGCCCGGTGCAGATCGGCACGCACCGCGACCGCAACGGTCAGACCAAGCACACCGCCGTGTGCAGCTCCGACGACTGCGGCTGGTCCGCCGACTACTCCAGCCAGTCCGCGGCCCAGCTCGCCGCCCGCACCCACCGCTGCCGCGTCCGCTAGGAGACATCCGCCATGCAGGTCCCGCTCTGGTTCGCGCTGCTTGCCGTCGGCTACCTCGGCGTCAAGCTCATCCGCCCGCCGGCCTGGCTCATCGGCGTTCTCCTGCTCGGCGGCTTCCTCCTCGCCGACAGCGTCCTCGCCCTGGCCATCGACGCGCTCGTCAAGTAGCCGCTCGCGAGAGGAGATCACCGATGTTCCGTCCGAAGATCCCCACCATGCCCGCGCCGACCGGGCTCGGCACACCGCCCGCCGTCGTAGAGCCGACCGCCATCACCCCGAACGCGGGGACCCCGCCGGTCGCCCCGACGGCTCCGACGCCGGTCCGGCCCACGGTCCAGCTGACCCCCGGCACCGTCCTCGCCCTCGTGGGCGGAGGCACGGCCGTCGTCCTGGTGCTCGGAGCCGTCCTGGTCTCCCTGTTCCTGGCGGTCGCCATCACCGGTGCTTCGGTCGCCGTCTGCGCGGTCGTCCTGCGTTCCCTGCTCACTTCCGACGCCAAGCGTCGCTGACCGGCACCCGGGCGGCCTCGATACCGCCAAGCATCCGCCGCCCGGGCGCCGTCCCCGTCCGATTTCGCAACCGGAAGGAACCCCAAGCATGGCCCACCGCGCCTCATCCGCGACACCGAGTGCGCCGATTTCCGACACATTGCTTGACCCGATCACCCTCGGGGACGTGCTGCGGGTGGCCGCGGCCCCGGACTACGCCCGCTGGGAGGACCAGATCCGCCGTACCGGCGGCTGCTCCGATCCGATCCACCTCACCGGCTGGGTCCTCCACAAGGACAAGACCACCGGCGAGACCCTGCACCACTACTCCACCGAGCAGGAGCCGGGCGGACGCCTCCGCCTCGCCTGCGGCAACCGCCGCGCCTCCCGCTGCCCGTCCTGCGCCTGGACCTACGCGGGCGACACGTACCACCTGATCCGTGCGGGCCTGGCCGGAGACGACCGCCGCGACGTCCCTGCCACCGTCCGCGATCATCCGCGCGTCTTCGCCACCCTCACGGCCCCCTCGTTCGGCCCGGTCCACAACCGCCCCGATCACGGCACCTGCCGCTGCGGCACCCCGCACACGTCCGATGCTCCGGAGCTGGGCACCGCTCTCGACCCGGACAGCTACGACTACGCGGGCGCCGTGCTGTTCAACAACTACGCGGGTCAGCTCTGGCAGCGCTTCACCACGAGACTCCGCCGCGAACTCGCTGCCCGTGCCGGCCTGCCCCGCCGTGAATTCGCCGAACACCTTCGCGTCTCGTACGGCAAGGTCGCCGAGTTCCAGAAGCGCGGCGCCCTGCACTTCCACGCCGTCGTACGCCTCGACGGCCCGGAGGGGCCCGGGACACCTCCGCCCGCTTGGGCCACGGTCGATGTCCTCACGGACGCTGTACGTGCCGCCGCGGCGCACTCGTACACGTCCGTCTCGGTCCCGGCTGCCGGTGACGAGCCCGCCCGTACCTTCCGCTGGGGCCGACAGCTCGACGTCCGCCCGGTCAAGGCCTTCGGTGACGGCTCCGACATCACCGAACAGGCCGTCGCCTCGTACGTCGCCAAGTACGCCACCAAGGCCGCCGAGAACACCGGCACTCTGGACCGCCGCATCGGCGAACTCGCCGAACTCGACCGCCACCAGGTCCCCGACCACACCCGGCGGCTCATCACCGCGTGCCGTGATCTGGACAGCCTCTACCCGGACCGGCGCCTCTGGGCCTGGGCCCACATGCTCGGCTTCCGCGGGCACTTCTCGTCCAAGTCGCGCACCTACTCCACCACCCTCGGCGCCCTCCGCCAGGAGCGCGCCGACTACCGCGCCGCCCAGGAGGCCGCCGTCCTCGGCCTCGACGACCGCGAGCCGGACACCGTCCTCGTCCTGGCGGACTGGCAGTACGCCGGCCACGGCCACACGCCGGGCGAAGCCGCCCTCGCCGCGACCATCGCCCGCGACCTCCAGACCAACCGCGAAACCGCCCGCGACGCCCTCCTGAACGAAGGGAGCACGGAATGACCACGGCCATCCGGTCACGACGCACCATGCTCACCCTCGCGGAGGTCTGCGAGGAACTGGCCATCTCCCGCTCAACCTTCTACGACTGGCGGGCCAAGCGCCGCGCGCCGCGCTGCATCAAGCTCCCGAACGGCGATCTCCGGATCCGGCGGAGCGACCTCGATCACTGGCTCGACGACCGCGAGGACGCCGCCTGATGGAGACGACGTATGACGTGAAGATCTACAAGATCCTCACCTACAAGGGCGCCCGGAAGACCACGTACACCGTGCGTTGGGTGGTCGCGGGCAAGCGCTGGCGTGAGCCGTTCAACACCGTCGCGCTCGCCGAGGGCTTCCGCTCGGAACTCATCAGGGCCACGGGCAAGGGCGAGGCATTCGTCGTCGCCACGGGTCTCCCGGTGTCCCATCGCTCCAAGTCGGCTGCCATGAGCTGGTACAAGTTCGCCGTCGAGTACGTGGATGCCCGCTGGTCTCAACTCGGCGGCAACAGCCGCAAGAACATCGCGAAGACTCTGACCGCCACCACCATCGCCCTGCTGAGGGCAAAGCCCACGCAGTTCGCGCCTGCGGCTGTGCGGACGGCCCTTCGCGAATGGGCGTTCAACACCAACCGACGTCCGGACGCGCCCCGAGACGTGGTGGCCATCCTGAAGTGGGTGGAGCGGAACTCCCTGCCCGTCTCCGCCTGGGAGGACCCGGAGAAGGTCGACCAGGTCCTGCAAGCCATCGACACCCGCCTCGACGGCAAGCAGGCGGCGGCCTGGTCCCGCAAGCGCAACCGCCGGATTCTCAACGTCGCCATGAAGTACGCGATCCGGCGGCGCATCCTTCGGGCCAATCCTCTTCCCAAGGGCAAGGAGTCGACGGCGGTCACGAAAACCACTAACGCCGTAGACAAGCGGTCCTTGCTGAATCCCGAGCAGGCGGCGGCCATCCTCGACTGGATCCGGCGCCGGCCGCGGGGCGGCAAGCGGCTCCACGCCTTCTTCGCCACGCTGTACTACTGCGGCCCCCGGCCCGAGGAAGCCGTAGCCATGAGGGTGGAGGACGTGACCCTGCCAGAACCCGACGCCTCCGACCAGTGGTGCGAGTTGCTTATTCACACGGCGACGCCGGAGGTCGGGAAGCAGTGGACCGATACGGGCGAGATTCACGAGCAACGTGACCTGAAGGGCCGTGCGGAGGGCGAGACGCGCACGGTGCCGGGGCATCCGGCCCTGACGCGCATCCTGCGGCAGCACATCGCCGATGAACAGCTCCAGCCGGGTGATCTGCTCTTCCAGGGTGAGTTCGGTGGGATCCTCGCCGGCTCCGTCATCCGCCGGGCGTGGCGCAGCGCGCGTAAGGCCGTACTGCCCCCGCACGTCTTCGAGTCACCCACCGGACGGCGCGTCTACGACAACCGGAACACGCGCCTGACGAAGTGGCTCAACGACGGCATCCCGCCCGCCCAGGTGGCCGAGTGGGCCGGGAACAGCGTCGCCGTGCTGCTGGCGACCTACGCCCGGTGCATCGACGGGCAGCTGCCGGACCTGAAGCGGCGGCTGGAAGCCGCGGGTGACCTTCCGGAGGCGGAGATGCCGGGCGTTGGCTGATCTTCGGCCGGTCGAGAACTTCGACACGTATTCGACACGGCCACCCGCGAAAACCCGGTGACAGCCGGGCAGCCCCGGACCCGAACCTTGATCATCAAGAGGGCGTCCGGGGCTTCGTCGTACCCGCTGACAACCGCACTGACCAGCGAAAAGCCCTCCCAAGCGGGAGGGCGGAGACTGGCGCCCCCGGCAGGACTCGAACCTGCGGCCAAGCGCTTAGAAGGCGCCTGCTCTATCCACTGAGCTACGGGGGCCGGGTGGGGTGGCCTCGTGCCTGGTGCCCTGGTGGGGGCGGATCCGTGACGTTGCCGGGGACAAGGATAGGGCTCCCGGTTCCTTGACCCTGTCGCTTCCCCTCCGTGGCTCGATGTGGAGGTTCGGTGAAGCGGTCCTGATAATCGCAGGCAGGTGCGAATCGTGCACCGCTTTTGGCCTCTGACGCACCGGGTGTTGTGCACTCGTTATGCCTGGCCTGCCCCCTTGTCCCGGTCATCCCTTCCGTCCGTTGTGTTCTGTCGGCGCGCAGACATGTCCATATGCTTCAGAATTCCCCTAAAATTGGGCATTCTTCGCATGTGGTGACCTTGGACGTACGGCCTCAGCTGCTCGACACACTCTCCGCTCTGCGCGACCGTGTCGCCGCCGCACGCTTTCCGCTGCCCCTGGCCGGGGCCCCACGCGCGCGTGCCAACCGCGACGAACTCCTCGCGCAGCTCGACGACTATCTCGTACCCCGATTGCGGCACCCCGAGGCGCCCTTGCTGGCCGTCGTCGGCGGTTCCACCGGCGCGGGCAAGTCGACGCTGGTCAACTCCCTCGTCGGCCGGCGGGTGAGCGAGGCGGGCGTGCTCCGGCCGACCACCAGGACACCGGTCCTCGTCTGCCATCCGGAGGATCATCACTGGTTCAGCGGCATGCGCGTGCTCCCCGAGCTGACCCGCGTGTGGACGCCCCACCGGGACCCCGCCGACGATTTCCCGGGCGCCGACGACGAGCCCGCGCGCGTGCTGCGCATCGAGACGGCCGACTCCCTCCCCCGCGGCCTCGCCCTCCTCGACGCCCCTGACGTCGACTCCCTGATCGCGGACAACCGCGTCCTCGCCGCCGAACTGATCTGCGCCGCCGACGTCTGGATCATGGTCACCACGGCCGCCCGCTACGCCGACGCCGTTCCCTGGCACCTGCTGCGCACCGCCAAGGAGTACGACGCGGCCCTCGTCACCGTCCTGGACCGCGTGCCCCACCAGGTCGTCTCCGAGGTCTCCCGGCAGTACGGCGCCCTGCTCACCAAGGCCGGACTCGGCGACGTACCCCGCTTCACCGTGCCCGAGCTGCCGGAATCCGCCTGGGGCGCCGGACTGCTGCCCGCCACCGCCGTAGCGCCCCTGAAGAGCTGGCTCACCCACCACGCCCAGGACCCCGCCGCCCGCCAGCAGGTCGTGGCCCGTACGGTCCACGGCCTCCTCGACTCGCTCAAGTCCCGCCTGCCCGAACTGGCCGGTGCCGCCGCCGCCCAGTACGCGGCGGCCCTGCGGCTCACCTCCGCCGTGGACACCGCCTACGACAGCGAACACGCGCGCGTCCGCAGCCGCCTGCAGTCCGGCGCCGTACTCGCCGGGGACGCCCTCAAACGCTGGCGCGCCTTCCCGCTGGACTGCACCGCCGGGGAACTCCTCGACGCCCTCGTGGAGAGCCTGGCCGCCCTGCTGCTGTGCGCCGTCACCGCCGCCGACGAACGCGTCGACGACGCCTGGCGGCGCGAGCCCGCCGCCCGCGCCCCCCAGCTCGCCCGCCGCGGCACCACCCTGGAGAGCGCCGAGCACCGCATCGGCCTCGCGGCCCGGCGCTGGCGGCGCGAGCTGGAGGAGTACGCCGAGGACGAGGTACGGGTCCTGGAACGCACCGGCGCACCCGACCCGGAGATCGTCGCCGCGCTCGTCGCCACGGCGGTGCTGGGCGGGCGCCGGGCGCGTACCGCGGGTGAGGGGCTCGCCGAGCGGCTCGGCGCGCACGGCGTACTGCGGCTGCGCGACCGGGCCGGCCGGCTGCTCGCCGAGCACGTGGACCGCGTCATGCACGCCGAACGCGAGCGCCGCCTCGCCCCCCTCGACTCGCTGGACGTCCATCCCGAGCCCCAGGCCGAACTCATCGCCGCGCTGTCCGTACTGCAGAAGGAGAGGTGACCCGGTGACCGCCATCACTGACCAGGACCACACGGAGCACACCGACCACACGAGGCGTTCCGACAGCGGCAGCGGCGACACCGGAGCCCGGGAGCACGGCGGCCACGCCGGCCCGGGCACCACGGACGGCACCGAGCGCACCGGCACACCGGCACGGGCCCGCTCGAACGCGGCGGCGGAGGGGGCGGCCGGCTACGACGGTGACGGTGCCGGTGCCGGTAGCGGAGCCGGCAACGGCGGGAACGGGGGCGGGGACGGGGGCGGCGCCCAGCACGCGCGCGGGGAGACGGACAGGGCCGGCCGCGAGCACGCCCACCCCGCCGACCGCGACCCCGCCGACCGCCACCCCGCCGACCAGCGGGGCGCCGGGCACAACCACGATCGTGACCCTGGCCACGGTCGTGATCGTGACTCCGGGTACGGCCATGATCGTGACCCCGGACAGGGGCGTGACCGTGATGCCGGGCAGGCTCGTGACCGTGATGCCGGACGGGGCCGCGAGCGTGCTCCCGAGCGCGACGGCCACGCCCCACGCGACCGCGACCGCGATGGCGACCGCGAGACCAGCCACAGCCGTGCGTACGACGCCGACCGGGGCCGTAGCTCCGACGGCGGCCGGGAGCACAGTGCCGGCAGTGACCGCGGCGGCGAAAAGCACCTCCCCGCGCGCGGGCGTACCGGCGAGGACGGCGTCTCGGTACCCCGCCCGCACCCGTACTCCCCGACGCCCCGCCCCGCGCTCGGCTCCCTGCCCGCCCCGCCCGCCACACCGGCTACGCCGTCCAGGGCCGCCACCCCCGCCACGGACGCCGCCGGCACGCCGACCAGCCCCGGCGAGGCGGCAGACCCCGCCCCCACGGCCGGCCCGGCCCCCGACACCGGGTCCACCACCGGTACGGCCGCCACGGACACCGCGGCCGGCTCCCCGGAGACCTGGGACGACGGTCTCATCGCGCGGCGCGTCACCGAGGCCACCTCCGCCGCCCTCGCCGCCGAGCGCGCCTCCGCCGCCGAGCACCCGCACCGGAAACCGAGCAGCCAGCCCCCGGTCCCGCTGGCGTACGACGGTCCGCTGCGCTCCCGCCTGGACGCCCTGCGCGAACTCGTCGGGCTCTCCCGCGCGCGCCTGGACAGCCGTACGCTCGCCGAGGCGGGCCGGGTCCTGGACGAGGCCGCCGCCCGCCGCAAACTCTCCGGCCGGCACACCGTCGTAGCGCTGGCGGGCGCGACCGGCAGCGGCAAGTCGCAGCTGTTCAACGCGCTCGCCGGAGTGGCCATCTCGGAGACCGGGGTGCGCCGCCCGACCACCGCCGCGCCCATCGCGTGCAGCTGGAGCGACGGCGCCGCGGGCCTCATCGACCGGCTCGGCATCCCGGGCCGGCTGCGCCGCCGCCCGATGCACAGCCCGGACAACGACGGGCAGTTGCGCGGACTGGTCCTGATCGACCTGCCCGACCACGACTCCGCCGCCGTACAGCACCGCGAACAGGTCGACCGCATCCTGAAGCTGGTCGACGCGGTCATCTGGGTGGTCGACCCGGAGAAGTACGCCGACGCGATGCTGCACGAGCGCTATCTGCGGCCGATGGCCGGCCACGCGGAGATCATGTTCATCGTCCTCAACCAGGTGGACCGGCTGCCCGGCGACGCCGCCGACCAGGTCCTGGACGACCTGCGGCGGCTGCTCGACGAGGACGGCATCGCGCTCGGCGAGCACGGCGAACCGGGCGCCACCGTCCTCGCGCTGTCCGCGCTCACCGGCGAGGGCGTCGGCGACCTCAGGGAGACACTCGGCCAGTTCGTGGCCGAGCGCGGCGCGGCGGGCCGCCGGGTGGCCGCCGACGTGGACGCCGCCGCCACCGGCCTGCGGCCCGTGTACGCCACCGGACGGCGGGCCGGACTCACCGAGGAGGCGCGCGAGGAGTTCGCCGCGCGGCTCGCGGACGCGGTGGGCGCCACCGCGGCGGGCGAGGCCGCCGAGCGCGCCTGGCTGCGCAACGCCAACCGCGCCTGCGGCACGCCCTGGCTGCGGCTGTGGCGCTGGTACCAGGGGCGCGGCGACTCCACGACGGGCCGCCACGCCGTACGCGCCCAGGCCGACGAGGAGGCCACGGCCCGCCAGTGGGTCGAACAGGCGGTCCGTACGGTCTGCGACCGGGCCTCGGCGGGGCTGCCCGCGCCATGGGCGCAGGCGGTGCGCGAGGCGGCCGTACGCGGCTCCCAGGGGCTCTCCGAGGCGCTGGACGACCTGGTGGCGCGCGCCGGACTCCCGCCGGGCCGCCCGCCGCGGCCGGGCTGGTGGCCGGTGGCCGTACTGGTCCAGGCGGCGATGACCCTGCTGCAGATCGTGGGCGGCGGGTGGCTGGCGGGGCAGATCGCCGGGCTGATGGCGCCCAACCTGGGTGTCCCGGTGCTGCTGATGGTGTGCGGGATCGTCGGCGGGCCGCTCGTGGAGTGGGGCTGCCGGATCGCGGCCCGGGGGCCCGCGCGGCGCTACGGCCAGGAGGCGGAACGACGGCTGCGGCAGGCGGCGGCGAGCTGCGGCCGGGCCCGCGTGCTCGATCCGGTGGCGGCGGAGCTGCTGCGCTACCGGGAGGTGAGGGAGCAGTACGGGAGGGTCGCCCGGGCCAGGGCGGGGGTGGTGTGAGGGGGCGGGGCGGTGCGGGGGCCTGCCGGGGCCGGGAGGGCTCGGTTGGCCCCGGCAGGGGCTCGCGGCTTGGCGGGGGCGGAGGTCGGGGTTTGGCAGGGGATCGGGGGGCGTTCGGGGGTCGGGAGGCGTTCGGGGTGCAGGGCTCGGGAGGCGTTCGGGCTCGGGAGGCGGGGGTGTCGGTCCGTGAGGGGCGCGGGGGCGTGGGGGTGCGGGGAGCGCGGAGGGTGCGGGAGCGCGGGGGCGTGGGTCACCCGTGGGGGTGGCGGAGTTTTCCCCAGGCGGGCGGCCGTCCACAGGGCTCAGCGGGCCCGGCCCGGTGGAGGCAGTCTGAGGCCACGGCGATCGCACGGCTGGTCCGGCCGCACAGGCGGCGGACGGCGCGGGCGGTCGGCGGGACGTGCGGGCGCGTACGGCAGTCGTACGCGCCGGCACGGCAGACGCAGCCGTACGGGACGGGCCCGTACGTGTGTCCGCCCGGCCGGAACGGGACGGGCGGGGAGGGGAGCGAGGACATGAACGAGACCATCGTCTGCGCGGTGGGGAACGTGGCGACGCAGCCGGTCTACCGCGAGTCGGCGGCGGGTCCGTCGGCCCGGTTCCGGCTGGCGGTGACCGCGCGCTACTGGGACCGCGAGAAGAGCGCGTGGACGGACGGGCACACCAACTTCTTCACCGTGTGGGCCAACCGCCAGCTCGCGGTCAACGTGGCCGCGTGCGTGGAGGTGGGCCAGCCGGTCGTCGTCCAGGGCCGGCTGAAGGTCCGCACGGAGACGCGGGAGGGGCAGCAGCCGTGGGCCTCCGCCGACATCGACGCCGTGGCGATCGGCCACGACCTGTCACGCGGTACGGCGCTCTTCCAGCGGGCGGCCCGGCCGGAGACACCGCCCACCGCGGCCCGCCCGGAACCGAACTGGGAGACACCGAGCCCGGCGGACCGGCGGGAGGGCGACGACGGGCCGGCGGAGCAACAGGCGGATGAGGTTGCGGCGGTGACATGACGTCGGCCGCGACGGACTGACTGACGCGAGCCCGCGGCCGCCACCCGCGACTGCCACCCAGGCCGGCGGTCTGCCGGATCGACGGCCTGCAGGGTCGGTGGCCCGCCAGGTCGGCGGCCATCCGGGTCGGCGGCCATCCGGGTCCGTGGCCATCCGGGTCCGTGGTCTGCCGGCTCGGCGGTCGGCCAGAGGTGCCCTGCCTCCCGAACCGCCTTACCCACCGGTGGATTTGTCGATATCGACAGTTCGTGGACGGTCCCGGCGATAACGATTACGGATCGGATCGGCCGTCCGATGATCCGACCGCCGGGTCGGACTCCGGGTGATCCATAGGATGCCGAGCGTGCCCCTAGGGGCTGCCGATTCTGCTGGTGGGACCGTCCCCCACGTCCAACGGGTCCTGCTCGAAGGGGAATTCTGTGCTTGCTGCGTTCACTGGGCTGTGCCGCTCCACCGGAACGGCCCGTCTGGCCGCCGCCGCCACGGTGTCCGGCCTCATGGCGGCCGGCGTGCTGTCCGGCGCCGGTACGGCGGTGGCCGACGACACACCGCGGCCCCAGGGCGGGGCGACGGCCACGACCAACGGTCTGAAGACCTACGGCGAGGCGGTGATCCACGAGGACGGCGCGGACCAGCGGGTGGCGGCGGGCCTGTTCGAGATGTCCGTGGACGGCGGCGGCACCCTCCAGACGTACTGCGTCGACCTGCACAGCCCGACCCAGCGGGACGCCATATACCAGGAGACACCCTGGAGCAGCACCTCGCTGGGCACCAACAAGCACGCGGGCCGCATCCGCTGGATACTCGAGCACTCCTACCCCCAGGTCAACGACCTCGCCGCACTCGCGCGGCAGGCGGGCACGAGCGGGTTGACCGAGCAGGACGCGGCGGCCGGCACCCAGGTGGCCATCTGGCGCTACTCCGACGGCGCCGACGTCGACGCCGTCGACCCGCAGGCGGAGAAGCTCGCCGACTATCTGGAGAAGAGCGCCCGGAGCGCCGGCGAGCCGCAGGCGTCGCTCACCCTGGACCCGCCCGCGGTCTCCGGCCGGCCGGGCGCTCGGCTGGGGCCGGTGACCGTGCACACCAACGCGAGTGCGGTCACGGTGAGCCCGCCGGCGGACGCGGCTGCCAGCGGAGTGCGGATAGTCGACAAGAACGGCAAGGTGATCACCTCGGCGAAGGACGGCAGCCGGCTGTTCTTCGACGTCCCCGAGGACGCGGCGGACGGCACGGCCGAACTGACCGTGCTGGCGTCGACGACCGTGCCGGTGGGCCGCGCCTTCGCCGCCGAGAGCCGCAGCCAGACACAGATCCTGGCCGGCTCCAGCGAGTCCACCGTCTCCGCGACCGCGACGGCCGGCTGGGCCGCCGAGGGCCCGATACCGGCGGTGTCGGCCCGCGAGAACTGCGCCAAGAGCGGCCTGGACATCACCACGGTCAACAAGGGCGACCAGCCGTTCACCTTCCAGCTGATGGGCACCGCGCACACCATCCCCGCGGGCGCCTCCCGCACGGTGACCGTGCCGCTCCAGGAGGACCAGGCCTACGACTTCACGATCACCGGACCGTACGGCTTCAGCCACCGCTTCACCGGCGTCCTGGACTGTGCGACCCAGGGCGCGATCACGACGCAGACGGCCCAGCTCACCACCGAGCCCAGCCCGGCCTCGGTCGGCGGCAGCGCCACGGACACCACCACCACCGACCTCGCCGCGACGGGCGGCTCCGCCATCACTCCCCTGATCGCCGGGGTGGCCATCGGCCTGGTCGTGATCGGCGGCGCCGTCCTGATCGTGCTCCGCAGGAAGGACACGCCCCCCGGGGCGTGACGGACGACCCGGGCCGGAGGCCGGCCGCGGGCCCTCGTCTACCGGCCGTGGACCCTCGCCGATCGGCCGCGGACCGGCGGCCGGCTGTGGACCCTCGTCGACCGGCCGCCGACCCTGGTCAGCAGCCGATCGGTGCCGAACCGACCGCCACGTCGTCGAACCACAGGGTGTCGTCACCGGTGCCGTAGCTCTCCCAGCCGAGGCGCAGCGCGGTCGGCCGGGGCGGCGTGGTCCGCGACAGCCACTGCTGGTCGACGTCCTGCGTCGGTACGCCGTCGGCGTGCAGGCCGGGCACCTGCTCGTCGTTGAGCCAGGTGTCCAGCTTGGGCGCGGAGGTGTCGACCGCGAACCGCAGGCACTGCCAACTGCCCGTCGGCAGCGGCCTGCTCAGTGCCACCCCGGCCGGGCTCTGCGCGGGCAGCGTGGCGTCGTCGCTCTCCCGGTTCCACTGCAGGGCGCCGTTCTGGCCGCCGACCCGGAGCGCCCGACCGCCCTGCGAACTGTCCGGCATGGACACGAAGGCGACGTGGGCGGACGGGAGCGCGGTGGTGTGCCGGACCCACAGGCGGACGTACAGCACCGGGCCGACCGAGGACAGGTCGGTGGTGGCGGCGACGAAGGCGTGGTTGCAGTACCCGGCCCGCCCGTCCACCCGCAGCGACTTCGTGCCGCTGTGCGCGACGGCCGTGTCCACGGTGGCCGTGCCCGTGCCCTGGCAGTCCGGTGCGGTGAAGCGCCAGTTGCCGGACGGGGTGGTGCCGGCCTGGTCCTCGAAGTCGGAGCAGAGGGCCGCGCTGCCGCAGCCGGCGGGCGGCTGGGTGGGAGGAGGAGTGCCCGGAGTGGTGGGCGGTGTGGTCGGTGGCACGGTGCCGTCGTCGGAGCAGGACACGCCGTTCAGGCTGAAATCGGTGGGCTTCGGGTCGGCGGTCCCCCAGGTCCCCTGGAGGCCGAAGTCGGCTCCGGCGCCGCTGGGCAGGGCGGCGTTCCAGTCCGTACCCACGGCGGTCACGGCGCGGCCGGTCTGGGTGACGGTGGCGTTCCAGGCGGAGGTGACGTGCTGGTCACCGCCGTAGGTCCAGGTCAGCCGCCAGGCGCTCAGCGAGGCGCCGAGGTTGGTGACGCGGATCTGGGCGGTGTAGCCGCCGGTCCACTCGTTGACGGTGTAGTCGACCCGGCATCCGGCGGCGCTGCCCGCGCCGCTGGCCGGTGCGGCGACCAGGAGGGACACCGCCAGCGCGAGCAGGGCCACGGCTGCCGTCCAGGGTCTGCGTACCCAACGCGGGCATCGCACGGGCAGTGAGGGCATGTACGCCTCCTGGGGAGCGGGGAGCGGGGAGCGGGGAGCGGGGAGCGGGGAGCGGTGTGGGAGGGGAGCGGGGAGCGGTGTGGGAGGGGAGGGGGTGAGGGTGGGGACGGGGGATAAGGGAGTTGCTGGCTGACTGCGGGCCCCGGGAGCGCTCCCAGTGGGCGGGCGCATCCCGGTCCAGTCGGACCCGGCCCGGTTCAGTCGGCGTCGGGCCGGGTCCGTTGGAGGGTGAGCGGGTCGAGCGGATGAGGCGGGTGAGCGGGTGGAGCGGGTGGAGCGGATGGGCTGACGTGAGGGCGGATCGGGTCAGCGGAAGTTCACGTCACTGCACAGGAAGTAGGTCTGGTCCATGTGCGAGGCCTGCCAGATGGTGTAGACGACGTGCCGGCCGCTGTAGCCGGACGTGGTCACGGGGATCGAGTAGTTCTGGCTGGGCGCGTACTTGCCGGTGCGGGTGACGAGTTGCAGATCGTTCCAGGTCAGCGGCTGGGTGGTGGGGTCGAAGCCCTGCCGGGTGACATAGACCAGGAAGTAGTCCGCGCCGTGGCTGGCCTGGTCGTACAGCTTCACGGTGAAGTTGGAGCCGATGTCCGTGGTCTTCCAGGGGCCGACGGCGTCCAGGGAGTTGTAACGGCCGCTCTCGGTCTGGCCGCCGCTGCACAGCTGGCCGTTCGGGATGACGGCCTGGAAGTTGCCGGCGGAGCCGTTGCGGTAGAGGCCGTTCCAGTTCCACATGGCGTTGGGGTTGGCCTGCCAGGCCTGCCAGCACATGGGGTCTTGCTGGGCCATCGCCGGGTTCTGGAAGTCGCTGCCCCAGCGCTGCCAGCAGCCGTAGTTGCGGGAGGCGGGGTCGATCACCGAGCCGTGCGCGGAGGCGGTGCCGCCCCAGGTGATCAGGCTGACCAGCACCGCGACGAGGGTGCTCAGGACGAGCATCAGCCGACGACCGGTACGACGTTCATGCTCATGACAATGCATGGGGGTGTTCTTCCTGTGGGGGAGCGGTCTCACTGTGGGGTTGGGTGCGGAAGCGTGGGAGCGCTCCCGCGCCTCCAAGGCTGCGCGGCGCACCCCGAAGCGACAACGGTTTGTTTCCGCCAAACCTGAACGGTGTCACTGCGGGTGGCGAAGTGGCACAAAAGGCGGTGAATGGTTCCGCACCCCGACAGGCTGAGCGCGTGACTTGGTCCGGCCCTAGGGTGGATACATGACGCGGTTGATCGTCGCAGCGGGAGGCGGGGGCGACGCCGTCGCCGCCGTGATGCTGCACGCCGCCCTCTACGGCGACGGGGACCCGGTGGTGATCTTCACCTATGCCTGGGACCGCCTTCTGATCGACCCGCTCCCGGGCCCGCGCGGGCCGGGGAACTTCTCGGGACTCGAACCGGTCACCCGCTCCGTCTGGTCGGTCCCGGCCACGGCCCGGCCGGTCGCGCCGGCCGGCTCCACCCTGCCCCGGCTCGCGGCAGAGCTGCGGCACACCTTCACCCTGCTCGATCCGCACCACGGCGCGGAAGGGATCACGCGCCAGCTCGAAGAGCTGGTGGAGCACCTGAGCCCCACGTCGGTCGATCTGCTGGACGTCGGAGGGGACATCCTCGCCGAGGGTGACGAACCCACGCTCAGGAGTCCGCTGGCCGACGCCCTCACGCTCGCCGCCTGCTGCCAGGTCAACGCGCCGATCCGGTTGCTGGTCGCGGGCCCGGGACTCGACGGCGAGATCCCGGCGGACGAGCTGCGGCCCCTGCTCGGTCCCCTCGTCCACACCTTCACTGCACGGGACGTGGAGGTGATCGGCGAGGTTCTGGGGTGGCACCCGTCCGAGGCGACAGCGATGCTCGCCGCGACGGCCCGGGGGGTCCGCGGCGTCTGCGAGGTACGCGACGCCGGCCTGCCCGTGCCCCTCACCGACGAGGGACCCACGGTGCACGAAGTCGACCTGGACGACGCGGTCGGCCGCAACCGGCTCGCCCGCGCCCTCATGACGACCGCGGCGCTGGACGAGGCCGAGGCGTACAGCCGTGAGATCTGCGGCTTCTCGGAGATCGACTACGAACGTGACAAGGCGGCACGCGTTGCCGAGCAGTCGCCCATGCACCTCGATCCTGCCGCCGTCTGGTCCCGGCTCGACGCGTTCGAGACGCAGGCCCGCGCCCGGGGAGTCACCCACACGACGTTCCGCCGCCTCACGGAGGCCCTGGGCCTCAGCGGCTCCCACCGGCATCAGCTGCGCCGACTGCTCGTCGACAGCCGCCCGGAGCGGTATGCGGCGCCCTTGTGGCGCATGTGATCCCGCGTGCACTTCCGCAACGGCGTCGTACGGCCGAGGCGGGCAGCGAGTGCAGCCCAGGCGAGCCGTCAGTACATTCGGGCAGGCGACTTTCCTCCCGTCCTGCCCTCTTCCTCCTTCACGCCGGCCGGGCGGCGCGGCAGCATGGGTGCCTGACCTGTACGTGGATACACGAGAGGAAGCGGCCATGCGTGCCGACAGACAGCAGCGTCTCGCCGAGCCGGACGACAAGCGGGCGCTTCCTCGGCAGGCCGACCGGGCCCCGGCCCTCCTCCGAGGCGGCCCCGCTGCCGCCGGGCGTACCGGCCGGATGTCCCCCGCGGCCGCTCGCTCCCTCCAGCGGACGATCGGCAACGCCGCGGTCGCCCGTCTGATGGAACCCGAGCGCCACCAGCACGACGCGGACTGTGGTCATGTCACCGCCACGCAGAGGCTGGCCGAGGACCTGACGGTGCAGCCCGACGCCATGGCCCGGGCCGAGGCCGTGACACGGACCGCGGGCAGCCCGATGCGGGCGGACGTCCAGCACAAGATGGAGGGCGATTTCGGCGGCGAGGACTTCAGCGACGTCCGCGTCCACGTCGACCGCGACTCGGCCGAGGCTCTCGGGGCCAAGGCCTACACCACGAACACCAACCGGATCGTGTTCCGCAGCGCGGCCGACATGGACGACCACACCTTGCGGCACGAGTTGCAGCACGTCCGCCAGCAGCGGGCCGGAAACGTTCCCACGGGTGTCAGCCACCCCACCGACGCCCTGGAACGTGACGCCGAGAGCACGGCGGCCCAGCTGGGACGGCAGCCGAAGGGCGTGCAGCGTTCCACGGCCCCGGAACACCGCACCACGCCGGCGGCGGCCGGGGCCCGCACCGGCGTCGTGCAGCGCGTGCTGTCGAAGACCTCGCAGGCCTTCTTCCAGAACTGGGCCGGAGCGGGCAGCCCTCGTCTGAACCCCGCGCAGAAGAACTGGGTGTGGCAGAAGCTCATCGAGATCAACAAGCACGAGGCGGTGGTGAAGCAGCTGACGCCCGCCAAGGCCCTGGAGCAGCTGGCCGAGCACAACGTGACCGTCGCCGCGATGGAGGCCGCGATCGGCGGCGCGTCGACGGCGCAGGCCACCGCGCCGCCGGAGTCCATGGAGCAGTACGAGGAGCGGGCGGCGAACACCGTTCTGGACGCCGATCGCACTTGGCGCAAGGGACAGCCCGAGATGCCCAGGCTGGAGAGGCGGACCTTCGACATCGAGGGCCTGGGCCGGGGAACGGTCGCCCTGCTCAAGAGCGCCTCGGGACCGAAACACTCCGACATGCTGGCGTGGTTCTCGCACGGGTACGAGGACAAGCATCCCATCGCCGTCGGCACGCCACGGCAGTACGGCTTCGCCGTTCAGTCGGAGCAGAGCCTGAACCGGGTCGGGGCCAACGCCGAAGTCTTCGCGTCGCTGCCCGACGCCCTCGCGAACGCCGGGGTGGAGCCCACCACCGACGCACCGGGTGAGTACGTCCAGCCCCACCACGCCACCGAACTCTCACTGGAGATCGACCGCGTGACCGGCTTGGTGGACTACTGCGACGTGGCGGTCCTGCTGGACTTCCAATGGTCCGACAAGGTCGCCGACGCCTTCGCCGAGGCGAGGAAGGCCGAGACCCCGCCGCTGGCCGTCATCATCGACAGCGCGCCTGCGTTCAGCAGGTACAAGTCGCTGCTGATCTATGCCTGCCGGACACCCTGGTCCGTCAACGCGGCGGCCGAGGGCAGCAGCAAGCTCAAGGCGGCCCTGCAGAAGGAACTCATGAGCCAAGGGCTCTCCGCGGCCGAGGCGCTGGCGAAAGCCCAGGAGAAATACGAAGGCTCACCCCAGGAGGGCAAGGTCTACCAGTGACCGGACGGCGATCCGGACGGGAGGGGCGGACCGTCCACGTCGGGGAAGAGGGCGGGTCGTCCACGTAGGGGAAGAGGAGCGGGCACCCCGTCACGCTCGTCCCGGCGGGCACGTCGGTCCGGCGCGCCGGGCCGGGCCGGGGTGCCCCCAGCCCCCGGGCCGCCCCCGCGCCGTGCGCGGACGCCGTCCGCCCCCGGGCCGTATCCGCACGCCCGTGGCCGGCCGACGACGACCCGCAATGATGCCGGTGGCCGACCGGCGACGGCCCGCAGTGATGCCGGTTGCCGCCACCGGCGACCCGCAGTGACGGGCGAGCCGCCGCGCGCGGCTGCGAAATCCCCAGGTCAGCGCGCCCGGGCCGGATGGGTTAACACCCAAGGCTGGCGTTCAGGCAAGATGGGGTGTATCTGCCCACTGCCAGATTTCAAGCTGCCGGACGGTTTCTCTTGGCTGAGTTCATTTACACCATGCGCAAGGCGCGCAAAGCGCACGGCGACAAGGTGATCCTCGACGACGTCACCCTGAGCTTCCTGCCGGGGGCGAAGATCGGTGTCGTCGGCCCGAACGGTGCCGGTAAGTCGACCGTGCTGAAGATCATGGCGGGGCTGGAACAGCCGTCGAACGGTGACGCCTTCCTCTCGCCCGGTTACACCGTCGGCATCCTGCTGCAGGAGCCGCCGCTGACCGAGGACAAGACCGTCCTGGAGAACGTCCAGGAGGGTGTCTCCGAGATCAAGGGCAAGCTGGACCGGTTCAACGAGATCGCCGAGCTGATGGCGACCGACTACTCGGACGCGCTGCTGGAGGAGATGGGCAAGCTCCAGGAGGAGCTGGACCACGCCGAGGCCTGGGACCTGGACGCCCAGCTCGAGCAGGCCATGGACGCCCTGGGTTGCCCGCCCGGCGACTGGCCCGTGACCAACCTCTCCGGTGGTGAGCGCCGCCGTGTCGCGCTGTGCAAGCTGCTGCTCCAGCAGCCCGACCTGCTGCTGCTCGACGAGCCCACCAACCACCTCGACGCCGAGTCCGTGAACTGGCTGGAGCAGCACCTGGCCAAGTACCCGGGCACCGTCGTCGCCGTCACCCACGACCGGTACTTCCTGGACAACGTGGCCGGCTGGATCTGCGAGGTCGACCGCGGCCGCCTCCACGGCTACGAGGGCAACTACTCCAAGTACCTGGAGACCAAGGCGGCCCGCCTCAAGGTCGAGGGCCAGAAGGACGCCAAGCGGCAGAAGCGGCTCAAGGAAGAGCTGGAGTGGGTGCGGTCCAACGCCAAGGGGCGGCAGGCCAAGTCCAAGGCGCGTCTGGCGCGGTACGAGGAGATGGCCGCCGAGGCCGACAAGATGCGGAAGCTGGACTTCGAGGAGATCCAGATCCCGCCGGGCCCGCGGCTGGGCAACGTCGTGGTCGAGGTCAACGACCTGCACAAGGGCTTCGGGGAGAAGATCCTCGTCGACGGGCTGTCCTTCACGCTGCCGCGGAACGGCATCGTGGGTGTCATCGGCCCGAACGGCGCCGGCAAGACCACCCTGTTCAAGATGATCCAGGGGCTGGAGACGCCGGACTCCGGTGACATCAGGGTCGGCGACACCGTCAAGATCTCCTACGTCGACCAGAGCCGCGAGAACATCGACCCCAAGAAGACGCTGTGGGAGGTCGTGTCCGACGGGCTCGACTACATCAACGTCGGCCAGGTCGAGATGCCGTCGCGGGCGTACGTGTCCGCGTTCGGCTTCAAGGGCCCGGACCAGCAGAAGCCGGCCGGTGTCCTCTCCGGCGGCGAGCGCAACCGGCTCAACCTGGCGCTGACCCTGAAGCAGGGCGGCAACCTGCTCCTCCTCGACGAGCCCACCAACGACCTCGACGTGGAGACGCTCTCCAGCCTGGAGAACGCCCTGCTGGACTTCCCCGGCTGCGCCGTGGTCGTCTCCCACGACCGGTGGTTCCTCGACCGGGTCGCCACGCACATCCTCGCCTACGAGGGCGAGTCGAAGTGGTTCTGGTTCGAGGGCAACTTCGAGTCGTACGAGAAGAACAAGATCGAGCGGCTCGGCGCGGACGCCGCGCGCCCGCACCGCGCCACCTACAAGAAGCTGACCCGGGGCTGATCGGTCTTGCGTCACGTCTACCGCTGCCCCCTGCGCTGGTCCGACATGGACGCGTACGGCCATGTCAACAACGCGGTCTTCATCCGGTACCTGGAGGAAGCCCGGATCAACTTCCTGTTCCGCCCGGACAAGGAGTTCCGGCAGGGGTCCGTGGTGGCGCGGCACGAGATCGACTACAAGCGGCAGCTCGTCCACCGGCACCACCCGGTGGACATCGAGCTGTGGGTCACCGAGATCAAGGCCGCGTCCTTCACCATCGCCTACGAGGTGAAGGACGACGACGTGGTCTACGTACGGGCCTCGACGGTGGTCGTGCCGTTCGACTTCGAGGCCCAGCGGCCCCGCCGGATCACCGCGGAGGAACGCGAGTTCCTCCAGCAGTACACCGACGGGGCCGGCGAGGAGGCCGTCGCCGCATGACGGTGCTGCACCTGGCCGACGAGACGGAGGCGGCGGACCTCGCCGCCTTCCTCTCCCGGCTGCTCCACTACGACCGTGGGGCCGCGGTGCGGCTGCAGGCCGCCGGCACCGCCCTCGCCGTCTTCGGCCGGCCGCCGTCCTTCGAGGTGCTGGCCGTCCGCGCGGTGCGGCTGGCCAAGCCGTACGAGGACGGGCTCGAGGCCGCCCTCGACGTGACCGTCTCCGCCGGTGAGCTGCTGGAGTCCGTGGACGAGCGCGCGGTCACCGCCGCCGTCCCGGGCGCGGTCACGGGACCGCCGTGGGCCGGGGTGCTGCCGCCGCGCGCGGGCTGGCGGCCCGAGCCCGGACTGCCCGCGCCGGACGCGCTGCGCGCCGCCGTCGCCGCCGCGGTCGCCGAGTTCCGCTCGCGCACCGGGGACCTGCCGGCCGAGGCGCGCACCCGTGCGGAGCTGGACCGCATCGGGCGGGACATCTGGTCCCGGCGGATCGGGTCCACCGCTCTGCCCGTGCGGGCCGTGCACGCGGCCCAGTCGCTGGGCTTCCTGCGGCCGGGCACCGGGCCCGGCGACATCGCGCTGCTGACCTGCGGGGCGTGGCTGCGGCTGCGGACGCCGTACGGTTCGGTGGCCGTGCGCGAGAGCGGACTCGGCTCCTTCGGCCTCAGCGTCCGCTGACCCACCACGCACCCGGCTGGGTGCGTTGTCACTCCGTTGCGTCCGGCCATACGCCCCGATGTGGTCGGACTCCGGTTCCAGGGCCACGCGGTCGCGCAGGTGCAGGGCGTGGAGGCAGTCGGCGGGGAGCTGGAGGCGGCCCGCGCGGTCGAGCGTGGCGTACTCGCGGGCGACGACCGTCTCACGGCCGGTCGCCGCGTCGATCTCGCTGCGGCGCAGCACCTCGGTGGAGGTACGGCCGTCGCGGACCGCCACCGTACGGCGGACCTCGCCCGCCACCGCCTGGTCGTGCGGGACGTCAGCACCCCGCGGCCAAGCAGGTCGTCCAGCCGCCAGTACGGTGCCGTGACCGGGGCGGGCCGGTACACGCCGACGACCCGGACCCGGACCCGGACCGCGGGGCTCGCCAGCCGGTCGGTCAGGGTGAGCCGGGCGCCGGGCGGGCCGGCCGGAATCCGGGCTTCAGCGGCCCGGCGTCCGGGCGGGCGGTCTCAGCCGGGGGAGTTCACCATCGACGCGGCGGCGTATGTGAGGTAGTTCCACAGCGTCCGCTCGTGCTCCTCCGACAGCCCCAGCTCCTCGACGGCCGTCCGCATGTGCCGCAGCCAGGCGTCGTGCGCCGCGCGGTCCACGGTGAACGGGGCGTGCCGCATCCGCAGCCGGGGATGGCCGCGGTTCTCGCTGTAGGTGGTGGGACCGCCCCAGTACTGCATCAGGAACAGCACCAGCCGCTCCTCGGCCGGCCCGAGGTCCTCCTCCGGGTACATCGGCCGCAGGACCGGGTCCTCGGCGACTCCCTGGTAGAAACGGTGGACGAGCCGGCGGAAGGTCTCCTCCCCGCCGACCTGCTCGTAGAAGGTCTGCTCCTGAAGCGTGCCGCGCCGAATCTCATTCACCCCTCCATCGTCTCAGACCCGCCGGCCCAGGACTCCAGGCTTAGGACCGGTCCCGCCCCACCCGCCCGGGGACCGCCCGCACCTACTGTGGAGCCATGGGCGCCTACGACACCGGGACCGAGCGGCTCGGCGCCGAGGCGCGGGCCGAGCTGGTGCGGCGGATCGGCGCCGAGGGCGTCTGGGACGCGGACCCGGTGTGGCGGGAGGTGTTCGCGGCGGTGCCCCGGCACCTGTTCGTGCCGTACTACTACGTCCCCGGGCCGCACGGTTACGAACGCCGCTGGGGCGAGAGTCCCGAACCGGCCGCGCGGGAGCGCTGGGTGCGCGGCGCCTACGCCGACGAACCGCTGGCCACCCGGCTGCGCGACGGCGAGCTGCTCTCCTCCAGCAGCCAGCCCTCGCTGATGGCCCGGATGCTGGTCGCCCTGGGCGTCCAGGACGGCGACCGGGTCCTGGAGGTGGGCGCCGGCACCGGCTACAACGCGGCCCTGCTCGCCCACCGGCTCGGCATCGACGACCTCGTCACCACCGTCGACCTGGAACCGGAGATCACCGAGTCGGCCCGGCGGCACCTGGCCGCGGCCGGCCGCCACCCGGCCGTCGTCACCGGCGACGGCGCCCGCGGAGTACCCGGACGCGCGCCCTTCGACCGGATCATCGCCACCTGCGAGCTGCCCACGGTGCCGCGCGCCTGGCTCGCCCAGTGCCGCCCCGGCGCGCGCGTCCTCACCCCGCTCGCCACCGGGCTGCTGGCCCTGACCGTGCGGGACGCGGAGCACGCCGACGGCCGCTTCCTGCCCGGTGCCGCCTTCTTCGTGCCGCTGCGCGGCGAGGGCGGCCCGCGGCCCGCCGGCCTCCGCCTGACCGGGCTGCCCGGCCGGGCCCGCGAGCAGGAAACACTCCGCTTCCTGCTCGCGCTGACCCGGGACGCCCTCGACCCGTGCGAGGCGTACGCGCTGTGGCAGCGCGCCGGCGAGCCCGGCCGCGGCCGCTACGGCGTCACGGTCGACGGCGGGCACGCCCGGGTCTGGCTGGACGCCCCGGACGGGCCGTACGCCTGGCCGCTGCCGTGAGTGCGGTCAGCCCCGGCGGACGGTGATCGTCGTCCAGGCGCCCACGTGCACCCGGTCGCCGTCCTGGAGCGGGACCGGCACGAACGGCTGGATCGGCTCCTCGGACATGTTGACCGTGGTGCCGTTGGTCGAGTTCTGGTCGACGACCGCCCAGCCGCCGCCCGGCTGCTGCACCAGCACCGCGTGCTGGTGCGAGACGCCCGGGTCCTCCGGCGGCACCGACAGGTCGATGTCCGGGGTGTCGCCGGTGGAGTGCCGGCGGCGCCCGATGGTGACCTGGTTGCCGGCGAGCGTGCGCTGCTGCTCGGGCGAGTACGCGGGCAGGTTCAGACCCGCGGCCTCGGGACCGGAACGCTGCATCATCGCCATGAAGTACGCGCGGTCCGGGCCGATGGTCGCCGTCCAGGTGTCCGGCTGGGCCGCCGGCGGGAAACCGCCGGGACCGGCCGGGACCTGGCCCGTGCCGGGCTGCGGATAGCCGTATCCGCCGCCCTGGCCGCCCGGACCCTGCCCCTGGCCGTGACCCTGGCCTTGGCCGGTGGACGGCGGGGGGAGCACCCAGTCGTCGTCACCGCCGCCGAAGGAGGGGTTGCCGGGCGGGCCGCCGGCCGGGGGCCGGCCGGTCTCGCGCGGGAACGCGGGCGGCGCCGGCGCTCCCGCCTGCTGGAACGCCTGCGGGGCACCGCCGGGGCCGCCGGGACCGGCGGGCGGGGTCGGGCCGGGCGGCGGGGGTACCGGCCGCGAGGGATCGGCGCCGAAACCGGGCCCGGTCGGAGCGGGCCCGCCGGGACGCGCGAGGCCACCAGGGCCGCCGGGGTTCTGGCCCTGGCCGCCGAAGCCTCCGCCGGGTACCTGACCCTGGCCCGGGCCGCCGAAGCCACCGCCGAAGCCCTGACCCGGTCCCTGACCCCGGTCGCCGCCGAACCCGGCCGGACCCCCCGGACCGCCGGGACCCTGACCCTGACCGCCGAACCCGGCCGGCCCGGACGGACCACCGGCACCCGGACCCCGGCCCTGACCCGGACCCTGACCAGGGCCCTGGCTCTGCCCAGGACCCTGCCCGGGACCCTGACCCTGCCCGGGACCCTGACCCTGCCCGGGGCCCTGACCCTGCCCAGGGCCTTGCCCAGGACCCTGGCCGGGGCCTTGACCCTGCCCGGGACCCGGACCCTGACCCTGCCCGGGACCCGGACCCTGACCCTGCCCGGGGATCTGGCCGAAGCCCTGCGGCGGTGCCGGAGGGCGCCGGCCGCCGGGGCCGAAGGCGGGCGGGCCCGAGGGGCCGGGGACCTGCGGCGGGGCGGACGGGGCGCGATGGGCGCCGAACGGTGTCGGGCCCGACGGCTCGGCGCCGAAGGACGGGATCGGCTCGGCGGGCCGGTTCACCTGCGAGGGCCGCGAGCCCTGGTACTCGTACCCGTCACCGCTGCCGTACGTCGCGCTCGGCGGCTGGAACCGCGACTGCGCCGGGGGCGGCGCGGCCGGGGTGTAGGAGGTGGCCGTGTTGGTCAGGAAGTTCCACCGGCACTCCTCGCAGAAGGGCGCGCCGCCCTCGCGGGGCGTGCGGCACTGCGGGCACAGCTCCGGCTCGGGGTCCGCCCCGGGCCGGCCGGCGCCGCCCGCGGGCGGCGGGAAGCCGTAGCCTCCGGCGGCCGGGGGCGGCGGGGGCGGAGGTACGGCACCGGCCATGCGGTGACCGCAGACCTCGCACCAGTCGTCGGAACCCGACTGATGTCCGTTCGGGCAGGTCGGCATGTCGGGGCTTCCCCTTCTCCTGAGGGTCCGTCGCGCTGTCGCCGGTCGCGGCGGCCTCACTTCTTCACACGAACAGTCTTGGTGGACCGGGTCTCCAGAGTCATCTCGTCGGCCTCCGCGACCCTCGTCTTCAACCGCACAGTACCTGTCGCGGCGTCGACCACGTCCACCACCTTCGCAAGCAGTTTCGCAGTATCGGCGTTCCCCGAGCGGCTCGCGAGCTGAACCGCACGGCCCAGTTTGGCCGTTGCTCCATCGGAATCACCCGCTTTGCGGAGATCGAGTCCTTGTTGGATGACCTGGGCGAGTTCCGCCTGCCCGGTGTAGTGGGCGACCTGAGGGCTGATCCCGGTGGAGGAGGCCAGGTCGTCGGTCCACACCGCCCGGACGAGCCCCTGCGCGCCGAGGTTCTGCACGGTTCCGTCCGTCTCCGGCGCCACCAGGGAGACCCGCGCGGCCAGCATCTCCTGGCCGAGCCCGGCCGGCGGGACCGTCACGCACAGGTGGTAGTCGCGGGACTCCTCGCCCCAGGACCCGGTCGGGTAGTCCCCGGCGCGCGGGCCGGCCTCGCTGCGGCGGCCGGTCAAGTCCGCCACGGCCGGGGCGACTTGCTTGAGGAACCGGATCGTCGTGCCGGCCGGCGTCCACACCCGCAGCCGGACGTCGGCGACCTCCTTGCCCATCGCCGTCTCCATCATCCGGGTGAAGTCGGCGGCGAGACCGGCCGGATCGGCGACGATGTCGGCGGTGCCGAGCAGCGCCGAGGCGATCGCTGTGACTTCTTTCACGTCCCAGTCCGTGCCCACGCCCCGCGCGTCACAGGTGAACCGCCCGGCGCAGGCGTCCAGCGCGGCCCGCAGGTCCTCGGGCGACTCGTGTTCGTTGCGGCCGTCGGTGAGCAGGATGCCGTGCCGCAGCGAGGCGTCCGCCGCGGACAGCAGCCGGTCGGCCAGCCGCAGCCAGGTGCCGATGGCCGTGCCGCCGCCCGCGCTCAGCCGGCGCAGCGCCTGCTTGGCCTGCTCCCGGGTCACGGCGTCGGCGACCGCGAGCCGCCCGCCGCCCGGATAGACCTCCCGGGCCACGTGCGTGCCGCCGATGACCGTGAAGCGGGTGCCGTCGCGCAGGGTGTCGATCGCGGCGGCCGTGGCGTCGCGGGCGCCCCGCATCTTGGCCGGCGGGTGCTCCATGGAACCGGAGCAGTCCACCATGACGGCCACGGCGGCCGGCGCCCCGCCCGGCGGATACCCGGGTGCGGCTCCGGTGCCGCCGGTCGCGGTCACCGTGACGATGGCGTCGACCCGGTCGCCGCCCTCGGGCAGGTACGCGTTCTGGTAGACCTCCACCGCGAACCGCGGCACGTTCGGCTTGGCGAGATTGGCCATGCTTGTTCGCATCCCCCTCGGACACCTCGCCGGGGCGAGGCGCTGACTGTGAGCGGACCGGTCCCCTCCGGTCCGCCCCGGCTTCCCCGTGCCGCAGGCCCGTCCGCCCCGGCCGTCAGACCGATCCTGCCCCCGGTGACGGCGCCGGGAACGGCAGCACCGCCACTGTTACGTTGTCGTGGCCGCCGCCGTCCAGGGCGTGCCCGACCAGCACCCGGGCGCCGTGCAGCGGACGGGCGGCCGCGTCCGGCGGAACCACCTCGGACATCTCCTGCGCGGTCTCGGCGTAGTTCCACAGTCCGTCGGTGCACACCACCACCGCGCCGGGCCGGTCCGGGGTGAAGGACGCGGTGTGCGGCTCCAGTTCGTAGGCGTCCGCGCCGAGCCAGCCGGTGATGGCGTGGGCGCGCTCGTCGGCGTACGCCTCGGCCTCGCTCATCAGGCCGGCGGCCACCATCTGCGCGGCCCAGGAGTCGTCCTCGGTCAGCCGGGCGGGCGGCGCGGAGCGGTCGGTGGGCACCCAGTAGACCCGGCTGTCGCCGACCCAGCCGACCACCAGCAGCCCCGGGGTGACGACCGCGCCGACGATCGTGCAGGCCGGCGCGTTCTGGTGCGGGGCGTGCTCGCGGGCCGTGGCGGGTTCCCCGGCGAGCGCGTCGACGGCCCGCGCGGCGGCGACGATCGCCTCGTGCATGGCTTGCTGCGGGTGGGTGCCGTGCGGCAGCGCGGCCAGCAGGGTGTCACCGGCCGCCTGGGAGGCGGCCTGGGAGGCGGCGTCGGGGCGGGTCGCCGAGGACACGCCGTCGCAGACGACCGCGAGCGCCGCCGGGGTGCCGTCGGGCAGCGTGGTGTGGCCCACGGCGAAGGCGTCCTCGTTGCGGTGGTGGCGCAGCCCGCGGTCGCTGACGGCCGCCACCGGGCCCGACTCCCGCTCCATGTGGTCGCGTTCGCGGGGCTGGGCGTGTCCGCAGTTCTCGCAGTAGCCGTCGTCGTCCACCCGGCCCGCCCGGCAGGCCACGCACAGCCGCGCCGCGCCGGCCGGGGCGGCACCGCCGGCGGCCTGCCGCGGGTCCGGGGCCTGCAGCGGATACTCGTCGGGCTCCGCCGGCGCGTCGAACCGCACCCCGGTCCCGGCCGGCTGCCCGGCCCCGGAAGGCTGCCCGTCCGGCACGGGCCCGGGAGCGCCGGCGCCGTTCCCGGGCGGGGCGGAACCGGTCAGGGGGAGCGCCGGACGGTCCGGCGGCGGCGCGGGCACCACCGAAAGGTCGTATCCGCACGCTCCGCAGAACAGGTCACCCGGCTCCACCGGCTCCGCGCAGCTCGGGCACTTCGGCAGTGCGGTCTGCTGGGGCATCTGCGACATCGACTTACACCCACGTCCGGGGGCGGTAACGGTTGGCCCGTTCCACCAGCTCGATCCTCTCCTCGCCGCCGGGCGCCAGCCGGGCCAGCGCACGGTAGGCGCGCTCCAGACCGAAGCGCAGCCCGCGCTCGTCCAGGCCGCTGCCCAGCAGCACCCGGCCGCCGGCGGCGGTCCCGGTGCCCTGGCCCCCGGAGAGTATCCAGTCCAGCGCGCTGCCGAGCACCTCCGCCGACAGCAGCTCGCGCCGCACCGGGTCCAGGCCGTAGGCCCGGAGTGCTTCGACCTGCCCGGCGGCGGCCGTCAGGTCGTCCAGGAACGGTACGTCACCGGCGCCCGCCGTGCGTCCTCTGAGCCGGGCGCGGACGGCGGCGACCCGGGCGGCCGTGTAGTGGATGGACGACTCCGGCACCGACTCCAGCGTCTGTACGGCGCCCGGCCGGTCGCCGGCCGCGAGCCGCACCCGGGCCAGCCCGAACGCGGCGCTGACGAAGCTCCGGTCGGCCGTCCACACCAGCCGGTAGTACTCGGCCGCGTTGTCGAGCTGGCCCAGCAGCTCGGCGCACAGGCCGAGGGCCAGCTTGGGCGCGGCCTCGCCCGGGAAGGCGTCGTAGACCGCGTCGAAGGCGAGCGCGGCGCCCTCGACGTCACCGGTGACCAGGCCGGCCACGCCCCGGCACCACACCACCCGCCAGTCGTCGGGCCGCTCCTCCTCCAGCGCCGCCAGGCCGGTCAGCGCGCCCGGGTGGTCACCGCTCTCCAGCAGGGCGCGGAGCCGGCGGAGCCGGGTCTCCACGGTCCGCGCGGGCGCCGCGGCCAGCGCGCTCAGCAGCTCGGCCGGCGCGGAGGCGACCAGCCCGGCCAGGAACCCGGCGCCCGGGTCCTCCGGGTCGACCAGCGGGACCGGCAGGGCGAGTGCGGCGGCCGGGGCGTCCACGGGCCGCACGAGCGCCGCCGGCGCGGGCACGGGCACGGCGCCCGCCGCCTTGCGCACCTTGCGCGCCGGACGCGCCCCCAGCCGGGACACCTCGCCGTGCCGGCGCGGGAACAGCTCCGCGTCCGTGACCGTCACCTCGGGCCCGAACAGCGTCGACAGCGCGGGCCGTGCCTGCCCGGTCTGCAGCGCCACCACCTCGCGCAGCACCCCGGTGAGCTGCTCGGCCATCTCCTGCGCGGAGCCGAACCGGCGGGCCGGGTCCGGGTCGGTGGCGCGCACCAGGAGCCGGTAGAAGGACTCGTAGCGGCGGAAGACGTCGATGGTGTCGGGGTCGGGCAGGGAGTCGGCGTAGACGGTCGTGTAGCCGTGGAAGTCGAAGGCGAGCACGGCCAGGGTGCGGCCCACCGTGTACAGGTCGCTGGCCACCGACGGGCCGGTGTCGGCGACCTCCGGTGCCTGGTAGCCGACCGTGCCGTAGATGGCCGACTCCTCGTCGTCCATGCGGCGGACGGCGCCCATGTCGATCAGCTTGAGCTGGTCCTCGGTCTGCAGGGCGTTGTCGACCTTGAAGTCGCAGTACAGCAGGTTCCGGCTGTGCAGGTGGCCGAGCGCCTCCAGCGCCTCGATGCCGTAGGCGCACGCCTGTTCCACCGGCAGCGGGTCGCGGCGGCCGTCGGGCGCGCGGCGGGCGTTGGCGATCTCCTTCAGGGACTTGCCGCCGACGTACTCCATGACGATGTAGCCGTCGAGGGAGCCGGTGCGCTGGTCCAGGTGCTCCACGAAGTTGTAGATCCGCACGATGTTGGCGTGCTCGATCTCCGCGAGGAACCGCCGTTCGGAGATCGCCGCGGCCATCGCGTCCTGGTCGCCGGTGTCCAGCAGGCCCTTGAGCACCACCCAGCGGTCGGCGACGGCCCGGTCCACGGCGAGGTAGATCCAGCCCAGCCCGCCGTGCGCGAGGCAGCCCGCGACCTCGTACTGGCCGTGCACCACGTCCCCGGACCGCAGCTTGGGCACGAAGGAGTACGGGTGCCCGCACTTGGTGCAGAAACCCTCCGTGCGGCCCGGCCGGTCGCCCCGGGCCCGGCCCACCGGCGCCCCGCAGTCCGAGCGCGAGCAGAACCGCTTGCGCTCGGGCACCTCCGGGCGGGCCAGCACCATCGCGCGCGGGTCGGGCCGCGGCACCTGTGGCACGGAGACCAGCCCGGCGCCCAGCCGGCCGCGCGTGGAGGCACCGGAGGAGGAGCCCGAGCTGCGCACCGACAGCGAGCGGCCGGTGGACTTCCCGGACACCGACCGCGACAGCCGCCCGGACACCGAGCGGCGCGAGCGCGCCGACTGCGAGGCCGTACGCGAGCCGCCCGAGCCGCCCGAGCCGCCCGAGCCGCGGGAACCGCCGCTGTCCGCGCCCCGGGTGACCCCGGTGGCCGGCGAGCCCACCAGCCCGGTCGCCGACACCACCGGTGCCAGACCGCAGGTGTCGCAGTACAGCTCCCCGCCGCCGACGTCCTCGTACCCGCCCCCGCAGCCCGGCCGCTGGCAGTCCTGCCCCGGCTGACTCATGACGGATCCCCCTCACGGTCCTGCGGCGCGCCCGCGCCGCCGGTCAGTTCGGCCGCCGCCTGCTGGTAGCGCAGGACGGCCTGTTCGGCGACGCGCAGGTCGCAGGGCGCGCTCCACAGCATCCGGCGGGCCGCGTCGTACCGCTCCACCAGCAGCGGATCCTCGGCGAGGCCGTGCCGGGCGACCTTGGCCCGGTAGGCGTCGAGCCGGCCGCGCAGCTCGGCGCGGACCGCGAGCGGGGCGGTCACCGCGGTCAACTGCTCGCGGGCGCGCAGCAGTTCCTCCTCCGCCTGGTGCTCCAGGGACTCCAGCAGCGGCGACAGCCGGTGCCAGCGGGCCTGTCTGCGGTACTCGGCGGCGGTCGCGAGCTGCTCCTGGAGCGCGGTCGGCGGCCCGCCGACCACCGGCACCTCGGTGGCGGCGATCTTCGCCAGCACCTCGCCGCGCGCGGTCCGGGCCTCGGCCAGGGTGCGGTCCGCGCGCGAGAGCACGTCCCGCAGCCGGATCAGCCGGGCCTCGGCGTCCTGGCGGACCGTCAGCACGGCGTCGATCTCCCGGCGCACGTCCTCCAGCGCGCGCGCCTCGCGGTCGTACACCGTGGTGTCCGGGCGGCCGCCGCCGGGCGCCGAACTGCCCTCGGCCGGCACCCAGAACGCGAGCGGGTCGGCGACGACGTCCTCGCGCAGCCCGGTCAGCGTGCGGGTGATCCGCTCCAGGTCGTCACCGGCCGGGTGCTCGCCGGGGCGGACCCCGGCGGAGTGCGCGAGCTGCCGGGTGCGCTGGAGTTCCGCGGCGAGCAGATCGATCCGCGCGGGCAGCGCCGACCACACCGCGTCGGCGGCGACGATCACGTCCAGGCTCGTCGCGTACAGCTCGTTCATCCGGCCTACCAAGGCGGCCGGCGTGAACGTCTCGCTGAGCCGGCCGTCCCGGCCGTCGCCGGGGACGGTCACGGACTCGCCGCGCAGCAGCCCGGTCAGCTCCGCCAGGTCCTCACGGCTGGACCAGCGGCGCCGGGCGCGGATCTCGCGGGCGCCGCGCAGCACGGCCGTGTAGGCGTCGAAGTACGTCCACAGCCGGGTGATCCGGGCCTCGGTGGCCTGCCAGCGCTCCCGGGTGACACCGGTCAGCGCGGCGCCTTCGAGGAGTCTGCGGCCCGCGTGGTCCTGGAGGGCCAGCAGCGAGGTCTCGATCGCCTCGTGCTCCTGGCCGAGCCGCGCCAGCGCACGGTCCACCTCGTCCCGGTCCAGCACCGGCCCGGCGGGGTCCGTGACGCCCATCGATCACCTCTCGCTCGCTGTGTTCCGGTCGGGTGTGTCTCGACTGCCGCGCGGCTACCGCGGCGCGGGCGGTTTCGACGCGGCCGGATCCCTGCCCAGTGTCGCCGCCAGCCACGCGTCGTACGACGCCTGCCAGCCGTGCGCGCGATAGTCCACCAGCACACGATTGACCCGGCGTACCAGATCGGTGGCGTCCTTCTTCATCGCCACGCCGTAGTACTCGGTCGTGAACGTCTCGCCCTTCAGTTCGACGGTCGGGTCCTGCGCGGCCTGGCTCGCGGCGAGCGCGCCGTCGGTCACCACCGCGTCCACCTCGCCGAGCTGCAGCCGGACCAGGCAGTCAAGCTGGTTCGGGACGGTGGTGGAGATGTCGGTGGAGGCGGGCAGCCGGCCGTCCCCACGGTCGGCGTCCAGCTTGGCGTAGGCGGTCGAACCGGCCGCCGTGCACACCTTCTTGCGGGCCAGCGAGCCGTCGTAGCCGGTGATGTCCGAGGACTTGGGCGCGAGGACCTGCTGGCCGGTCCGGAAGTAGGGCGCGGAGAAGGCGACCTGGCGCAGCCGCTCGCAGGTGATCGTCATGGTCCGGACGACCATGTCGACCCGGCCGTCCTCGATCGCCGGTATGCGCTGGCTGGTCGGGATCGCCTTGAACTGCACCGCGTCCGGGTCGCCGAGGATGTCCTGCGCGATCCGGTGCACCAGGTCGATGTCGAAGCCCTCCAGCCGGGCGCCCTCGGTGTTGGGGTTGCGGTAGCCCCAGTGGTAGCTGTTCTGGTCGACGCCGACGACCAGTTTGCGCTTGGCGCCGGTACGGGCCTTGATCGCCTCGATCGTCGGCCCGTCCGCGCCGGACGGGGCGAGGGTGTGCTCGTGCGCCGTGGCGTCCACGCAGCCGTCGGCGCGGGCCTGGGTGCCGGCGGCGGTCTGCCGCCCGGCCCGCTCCGGGGCGGGCGGTGTCCTCTGGGTGCACGGCAGCAGCAGGACGAAGGCCAGCGCCAGCGCGCACAGCACCGCCATCGCGGCGACCCCGCCCCAGCCCCGCAGCGCGGCCCGCGCACGGCTCACGTCCATCGCCTCGCCCCTTGTCACCGGTACTCCGAAAGCCTGCGCCCGATGCCGGCGACGGCACCCGCCGCGCCCAGCACCCCGAGGACGGCGGCACCGGCCGGCAGCCCGGTCAGGGCGTCCCGCCCGTCCCCGGCGGCCCGCCGGAACTCGGCCCGCTCGTGGCCGATGGCCCGGGCGAGGCTGCGGTCGACGCCGTCGAAGCACGCGCCGGTCGCGCCCTCGGCGCCGATCACCTTGTCCAGGGCCTGCTGGTAGTTGCCGTTCTCGTCCTCGGTGCGGGCCGCGGTGTGGCGCTGGCGCCACACCGCCAGATCGTCCCCGGCCGCCTTGACCGGCGCGGCGCCCTCGGGGTCGTCGGCGAGCCGCCGCGCCTCGTCCAGGCTCCGGCCTAGCACGGCCAGGTCCTGGTCGAAGGCGCGGTAGTAGGCGTCGTACGGCTTGCCGTCGACCGTGACGGTCTCGGCCCCGCGCGCCACCAGGCTCAGGTTCTCGTTGCCGCGCGCCTTCAGGGAGGCGATCCGGGCGTCGTGCAGCACGTTGAGCGACCGGATGCCGTGCTCGTAGGAGCCGTCGAGCGCGCAGCGGGCGACCGTGTGGCCGACGACCAGCCACAGCAGGGCGGCCGTGGTCGCGGCGGTGGCGGCGGCCAGGCCGTGGTTGAGGACGCGGTTGGTGCGCCGGTACACACGGTGCTGGGCCCAGCCGAGCGCGGCCAGGGCGAGCAGCCCCAGCCCGATCGCCACCCACGGGTACGGCGTCGCGTCGCCGTAGTCGGCGGTCAGCCGCCGGTTCTCCGTGGTGTAGAGCGCCTCGGCGGCCGGGAGCATCCGCTTCTGCATCTTGTCGTTGGCGTACCGCAGATAGGCGCCGCCCACCGGGTAGCCCTGCCGGTTGTAGGTCCGGGCCCGCTCGATGAGGCCCTTGTACTCGGGCAGCAGCCGGTTCAGCCTGATGACGGTCGCCTCGGCGGCGGAGCCGGGTTCGGCGTTGGCGGCGGCGCTGACGAGTCCGGCGGCGGCCGCCCGTATGTCCTTCTCGTAGCGGTCCCGGGACTGCGCGTTCTCCTGTCCGCCGGCCAGGAACCCGCTGGAGGCGGCGGTGTTGGCATCGGCCAGCGAGCGGTAGATGCCGGCTGCCTGGAAGCTGAGCGGCTGGCTGCGGCGCAGGACGTCGTCGGCGGCGGCCGAGCGCGCGCTGGTCTGCCAGGCGGTGACCGCGCCGAACGCGACGACCAGCAGCGCCAGCACGGCTCCGATGATCCGCAGCCGTCCCGGCTCGGTCGTCGCGGCGGCCCGGATCCGCTCGGCGCCCTCGGCGAAGGCGGTGCGGCGCGCGGGCGGCCCGGCCGGCGCGACGGCCACGCGACGGCCGGAGGGACCGGGGGGAGAGGGCGGGGCGGGTTGGGCGGGGATGCCGGGGGCGCCGGCGGCACCGGCCGCGGCGACGGCACCGGCGGCCCCGGCCGCGGGCGGCGGCGCGCTGCTCTTCGGCGGGTGTGTCACTCGACCTCCCCCATGGTCATCCGTTCGGCGCCCAGTATCACCGTCCGCGCGGCCGTCCGCACCGGCCTTCCCGCATCGTGATCCAGAGCGCGCCGGGCGCGCGGCACCGCGCCCGCCGGACCCCCGTCCTGGAACACGCCGGGCAAGGGTGTCCGGTTCCGTCCGGCGGGCCCCGGCTCGTGCGCCGGCCGGTCTCAGCCGTGCGAGCCGGCGGCGTCGCCCTGCGGGCCGACCTGCGGGCCCTGCCTGGTCGTGGGCGGCGGCGTGGCGCGCAGCGCGCTGGCGCTCCCCGGGTCGACGACGACCGACGACCAGCGCACCCGCCGCAGGGCGGGCGGGGCGTCGAGCCGGACCCGCCAGTGGTCGTGGCCTATCTCGACGTCCCACGGGCCTATCCAGGTGGTCCCTTCGTCGTCGGCCCAGCCGTAGGTGTCGATCCGGACGGCCAGGCCGCCCTTCTCCGGGGTGATCACGGGGCGGTGCGGGCGCCACTCGTCCCACCACTGCCACTGCGGGTCCGGGCCCCTCGCCAGACAGCGCATCGCCAGCCGGTAGCCGTCGGCGTCCTCGCCGAGCAGCAGGCCCCCGGTGTGCGCCCACCGCGCCGGGACGTGGACGGTCAGCCGGCCCGCGATCCGGGTCTGGGAGCGGTGGCGGTCCTCCAGCCTGAGGGAGGCGCTCGCCCGGGCCCCCGCGAGGCCGCCGGTCGCGCAGACGTCGGTCCGCGCGTGCGCCGGCCCCGCACCGGCCGCCGTGCACCACACCACGATCAGCAGTACCACCGTCCACGCTGCCTTCAACGCCCGCCCCCCGCTTCGACGTTCCGTCGCCAGACATCATGCGGCGGGAGGGATCCGGCGTACCAGCGGTCGTCGCGGGCCGTCCCGTTCCCCGGGGGCGCCGGGGCTCAGCCCCCGCTCTCCCAGTGCGTCCGCGCCCGTTCCAGGGCCTGCTCCCGCGCTCCCAGGCGGTCCAGGCCCAGCAGGGCCGCGCCCAGGACCGGGCTGGCGGTGACCACGCGGACGTCGGCCTTGGGGGCGCGGTCCGCCAGCAGGGCGTGGACGCGGTCGTCGAGCCGGCGGTGGCCGGCGGTCAGGACGCCGCCGCCCAGCAGGACCGGTGTCTCCTCCTCCAGCAGGTCCAGCCGGCTCAGCGCGACCGTGGCCATGACGGTGACCTCCTCCGCGAGCCGGGTGACGAGCGCGTCGGCCACCGGATCGCCGTCCTCCGCCGTCGCGAACACCACCGGCGCCAGTTCGTACCGCCGCTCGTAGGCGAGGCGGCCCAGGTGCAGGGCCTCGATGAGCGCGTCCATGGAGTCCAGGCCGAAGTGCGCGGGAAGCGTGCGGGCCAGCGCGGTCGGTCCGCCGCGGCCGTCCGCCGCGCGGGCCGCGTGCCACAGGCCCTCCTCCGCCAGGCCCCAGCCGCCGCCCCAGTCACCGGAGATCCGGCCGACGGCAGGGAAGCGGGCGGTGCGCCCGTCGGGACGCATGCCCACGCAGTTGATGCCCGCGCCGCAGACCACCGCCACCCCGAGCGGCTCGGTGACGCCCGCGCGCAGGATGGCGAAGGTGTCGTTGCGGACCTCCACCGACGCGCCCCACGCGCGCGCGTGCAGCGCCGCCGCCAACTGCTCCTCCTCCGGCGGCAGATCGGCGTTGGCCAGGCACGCCGACACCTGGGAGACGGAAGTGACGCCCGCGTCCGCGAAGGCCCGCGCGACCGGTTCGGCCAGCGCGTCCAGCGCCGCCGGCACGCCCACCGCGGGCGGCCGGAAGCCGCCGCCGCGGGCCGTGGCCAGCACCTCGCCGGCGGCGGTGACCACGGCCACGTCGGTCTTGCTGTTGCCCGCGTCGATGGCGAGCACGGTCGAGGTCAGGCCCACGCCAGGTGCTCCCGGTTGTGTGCGATCAACTGGTCGGTCAGGGCGTCGGCGTACGCGTGCTGGCCGATCAGCGGATGGGCCAGCAGCGCGCGGAACACCCGGTCCCGGCCGCCGTGCAGCGCCGCCTGGAGGGCCAGGTCCTCGTACGCCGTCACGTTCGCGACCAGACCCGAGAACAGCGGGTCCAGGCGGGGCACGGGCAGCGGGACCGGGCCCGCCGGGCCGACCGCCGCCTGCACCTCGATCACCGCGTCGTCGGGCAGGAAGGGCAGCGTGCCCCGGTTGAGCGTGTTCACCACCTGGTACGGGCTGCCCGAGCCGCCCAGCAGGGCCGCCGCCAGGTCGACGGCCGCCTCCGAGTAGTAGGCGCCGCCGCGCTGGGCGAGCAGCGCCGGCTTCTCGTCCAGGGCCGGGTCGCCGTACATCTCCAGCAGTTTCCGCTCCATGGCGGCCACCTCGGAGGCCCGGGACGGCTTGGTGCGCAGTTCGCCGACGACCTCGTCGTGCGCGTAGAAGTAGCGCAGGTAGTACGACGGGACCACGCCGAGGCGGTCCAGGAGCGGGCGGGGCAGGCGGACGTCGTCGGCGATGGCCGCGCCGTGCTCCGCCAGCAGCCGCGGCAGCACGTCCGTGCCGTCCGGGCCGCCCAGCCGCACCGCCGTCTCCCAGGTGAGGTGGTTCAGGCCCACGTGGCCGAGGTGCACCTGGGCCGGGGTGGTGTCCAGCAGGGCCGCGAACTTGCGCTGGAAGCCGATCGCCACGTTGCACAGGCCGACCGCCCGGTGCCCGGCCTGGAGCAGCGCGCGGGTGACGATGCCGACCGGGTTGGTGAAGTCGATGATCCAGGCGCGCGGGTTGGCGCGGCGGACCCGTTCGGCGATGTCCAGGACCACCGGGACCGTGCGCAGGGCCTTGGCCAGGCCGCCGGCGCCGGTGGTCTCCTGGCCGACGCAGCCGCACTCCAGCGGCCAGGTCTCGTCCTGCTCGCGGGCCGCCTGGCCGCCGACGCGGAGCTGGAGCAGGACGGCGTCGGCGCCGTCGACGCCCGCGTCCAGGTCGGCGGTGGTGACGATCCGGCCGCGGTGGCCCTGCTTGGCGAAGATCCGGCGGGCCAGTCCGCCGACCAGCTCCAGACGGTCGGCGGCCGGGTCGACCAGGACCAGTTCCTCGACGGGCAGGGTGTCGCGCAGCCGGGCGAAGCCGTCGACGAGTTCGGGGGTGTAGGTCGAGCCGCCGCCGACCACGGTGAGTTTCACAGTCAGATCAACCCTTTACTCCGGTGAGCGTCACGCCTTCGACGAACGCCTTCTGGGCGAGGAAGAACACGAGGATCACGGGGGCCATGACCAGGACGGTCGCGGCCATCGTGAGGTTCCAGTCGGTGTGGTGGGCGCCCTTGAAGGACTCCAGTCCATAGGACAGGGTCCAGGCGCCGGGGTTCTCGGACGCGTAGATCTGCGGGCCGAAGTAGTCGTTCCAGGCGTAGAAGAACTGGAACAGGGCCACGGCGGCGATGCCCGGCTTCGCCATCGGCAGCACCACCCGCAGCAGGGTGCGCAGCTCGCCGCAGCCGTCGACCCGCGCCGCGTCCAGGTACTCGTTCGGGATCGTCGTCAGGAACTGGCGCAGCAGGAAGACGGAGAACGCGTCCCCGCACGCCATCGGCAGGATCAGCGGCCACAGCGTGCCGGACAGACCGAGCTGCTTGGCCCAGAACAGGTACATCGGGATGACGACCACCTGCGGCGGCAGCATCATCATCGACACCACCAGCATCAGCGACAGGTCCCGGCCCCGGAAGCGGAACTTGGCGAGCGCGTACGCCACCGGCAGCGAGGACACCACGGTGAGCACGGTGCCCAGGCCGGCGTAGAGCAGGGTGTTGCGCCACCAGGTGAGGAAGCCCGGGGTGTCGAAGACCTGGCGGTAGTTGTCCCACTGCCAGGTGTGCGGAACCAGGTCCCGGCTCAGGGCCTGGCTGTCGCTCATCAGCGAGGTCAGCAGCACGAACACGAACGGCAGCGTGAAGAACAGCGCGGCGGCGACGCCGAGCGCGTGGACGGCGATCCACTCCAGCACCGTCCTGCGCCGGGCGGCGCGTCCGGCCGGGGAGAGGGACGGGGCCGGACGCACCGGCGGGTCCAGTACCTGGGTCATGTCAGTCACCTGCCTGGATCAGGCCGCCCCGGCGCCGCATCAGCAGCGCGGTGAACGCCATCGACAGGGCGAACAGCACCAGCGCCACCACGCACGCCGAGCCGTAGTCGAAGCGCTGGAAGCCGAGGTTGTAGACGAGCTGGGGAAGGGTCAGCGTGGACTTGTCGGGATAGCCGGGCTCGAACTGGGTGCCGGCGCCCTGGATCACCCCGGAGGCGACCTTTCCGGCCACCAGCGGCTGGGTGTAGTACTGCATGGTCTGGATCACGCCGGTGACCACCGCGAACAGCACGATGGGGGAGATGGTCGGCAGCGTCACGTACCGGAACCGCTGCCAGGCCGAGGCGCCGTCCAGCTGCGCCGCCTCGTACTGCTCGGCGGGCACGTCGAGCAGCGCGGCCATGAAGATCACCATCAGGTCGCCGACGCCCCACAGCGCCAGCAGGGTCAGCGCCGGCTTGGACCAGGCCGGGTCGCCGAACCAGCCCGGCGCCGGCAGACCGGCCCGCTCCAGCACGGAGTCGACCGGTCCCGTGCCGGGGTTGAGCAGGAACGCGAACGCCATGGTCGCCGCGACCGGCGGGGCCAGGTACGGCAGGTAGAACAGAGTGCGGAAGACGCCCGTGGCGGTCTTGATCTTCGTGATGAGCAGGCCGATACCGAGCCCGAAGGCCACCCGCAGCGTCACCATCACCACGACCAGCCACAGCGTGTTGCGCAGGGCGGGCCAGAACAGCGGGTAGTGCGAAAAGACGTACGTCCAGTTCGCCCCGCCGCTCCACTCGGGCGGCCGGAAACCGTCGTAGTGCATGAAGGAGAAGTAGACCGTGGACAGCAGCGGGTAGGCGAAGAACACCGCGAAGCCGACCAGCCACGGCGACATGAAGGCGAGCGTGCGCAAGGCCGCACGGCGGCGCTTGGCCGCCAGGGTGACGGCGCTCATCCGCGGGCCTGCGTGATGTCGGTGTCGATCTGCGCGGCCGCCTCGCGCAGCCCGGCGCGCAGGTCGGTGACCCTGCCGCTCTCGTAGTCGTAGCCGAGCTGCTGGACCGTCACCAGGTACACACCGCCGTTGACCGAGGCGGGTGCCGTGGTGGAGTACGGGTTGCGGGCGATGTCCAGGAACGTCTTGAACCGCGGGTCGTACGCCAGCTTCGGCGACTTCAGCGCCTCGAACGTGGAGGGCACGTTGTGGATGCCGTTGGCGAAGCCGACCACGGCGTCGGTGTCCGTGGTCATGTACTTCACCAGTTCCCAGGCCGCGTTCTGGTGGCGGCTGGTGGCGGCGATGCCGGCGATGGTGCCGGTGAGATAGCCCTTGCCGTACTGGCCGGCCTGGTCGTCCGGGACGGGCAGCGGGGCCACGCCTATCTCGAAGCCGGGCCGCGCCTCCTCGGCCATGCCGAGCCGCCACTCGCCGTCGAGCTGCATGGCGACCTGGCCGGTGTGGAAGGGGTGCCTGGGGCCCCACTCGTCGCCGAGGGTGGCCCGGAACCGCTCCAGCCTGCGGAAGCCGCCGAGTTCGTCCACCAGCTTCTTCTGGAGCGTGAAGGCCCGCACGAAGGCCGGGTCCCTGGCGACGTTCGACTTGCCGTCCCCGTCGAAGTACACCGGCGAGAACTGGGCGAGGTAGTGCTCGGTGGTGGACTCCCAGCCGTGGTAGTCCGGCATGAAACCGAGCTGCCGGTAGCCGTCTCCCTGACGTATCGTCAGCTTTTTGGCGTCCGCCGTGAATTCGGACCAGGTCCGCGGGGGGTGCGTGATGCCCGCCTTCGCGAACGCCGTCTTGTTGTAGTACAGCCCGTACGCGTCGCCGAGCAGCGGCACCGTGCAGCGCTCGCCGTCGTACCGGGTGTACTCGTTCATCGCCTTCGGGAAGGTCTTCGCGGGATCGATCCGGGACTTCTCGAAGAAGGGGTCCAGGTCCACCAGCGCGCCCGAGGAGCAGAACCGGCCCACGTTGTTGGTGGTGAACGACGAGATCACGTCCGGGGCCCGGTCGCCGCCGGCGCGCAGCGCCTGGTTGATCTTGTCGTCGGTCATGTTCCCGACGACGTTCACCTGGATGTTGGGGTGCGCCGCCTCGAACCCGGCGATCAGCGATGTGACGGCCTTCACCTCGTTCGGCGCGCTCCAGGCGTGCCAGAAGGTGATCGTCGCGTCCTTCGTCGGGTCGTCCGTGGCGCTCGGGGCCGGCCGGCCGGTACAGGCGGTGCTGAGGAGCACGCCGGCGACGGTCAGGGCGAAAGCCGCTTTCCGGACGGCTCTGGGGCGGGCGGTGGGCATGGCGAGGTCTCCCAGGGGCGGGGTCGCGGGGAAGGGGCGGGACGCGGAGCGCTCAGCGCGAGGTGTCGAAGACCTCGTCGCGGGTGGCGGCGAGCGCGCACTCCAGCGCGCCGCGCAGGACGGGGTGGTCGCGGACGTCGCCGACGGCCAGCCGGGGCCGGGCCGCGGCCAGCTCGGCCAGCTCGGCCTGGACGAGGGCGCGCAGCACCTCGCCGCCGGCGGTCAGGGCGGCGCCGCTGAGGACGACGAGTTCGGGGTCGAGGACGGAGACGAGCGAGGCGAGTCCGGTGGCCAGCCGGGTGGCGTAGGTCCCGAGCAGCTCCCGGTGCGGGCCTCCGGTGTGACCGGCGGCGCGGGCCACCAGCGCGGCTGCGGCTTCGGCGTGAGGGCCTGCCGGGATGTCGGATATGCCCAGCTCCCGGGCCAGCCTCGGCAGCGCCTGGGAGCCGGCCAGCTCCTGATAGCCGCCGCTGTTGGCCTTGGCGACCTGCCGGACCAGCGGTGCGCCCGGCACCGGCAGGAAACCGACCTCGCCGGCGCCGCCGGTCCAGCCGCGGTGCAGCCGGCCGCCGAGGACCAGGGCGGCGCCGAGGCCCTCCTCGTTCCACAGCAGCACGAAGTCCGTGTGGCCGCGGGCCGCGCCGAGCCGCTGTTCGGCGAGGGCGACGAGGTTGACGTCGTTCTCGTACTCCACCGGCATCGGCAGCGCCGCCGCGAGGTCGTCGAGCAGCGCCGGGGAGTGCCAGCCGGGCAGGTGGGAGGCGTAGCGCAGGCGCCCGGTGCCGGGATCGAAGGCGCCGGGAGTGCCGATGACCAGCCGGTGCACGTCGGACCGGGCGAGCCCGGCGGCCTTGACGGCGCCGTCGAGGGCGTCGGTCACCTGCCGTACGACCGGCTGGGCGGGCCGCCGGCCGGGGGTGGGCAGTTCGTACTCGCCGACCGTGCGGCCGGTGATGTCGGCGACGGCGGCCCGGATGCGGTGCGGGGCGACATCGAGCCCGGCGGCGTACGCGGCCGTGGGATCGAGCGCGTACAACTGGGCGCTGGGGCCCGGCCGGCCCTCGCTGGTGCCGGTGACCCGGACCAGACCGGCCGCTTCCAGCCGGGCCAGCAACTGGGAGGCGGTGGGCTTGGACAGACCGGTGAGCTTGCCGATCCGGGTCCGGGACAGCGGCCCGTGCTCCAGCAGCAGGTCCAGGGCGGCGCGGTCGTTCATGGCGCGCAGGACGCGCGGGGTGCCCGGCGTACCGGCGGTTCCTGCCATGGGGGTCGACACCTGCCTTTCCAGCCACCCAGCCTTTCAGTGACCCGGGCGGGGCGTCCAGTGCCGGTCACGGCCTGGGCCGGCGGTCGCGCCGCAGATCACTGTTAGGAAAGTTTCCTGTTCGGTGGGAGGAACGTAAGCCGCGGACGAAGGGGGCGTCAATAGACAACGGGCCCGCGCGACAGACTCGTTGTGCGCGCGGGACCGCTGCGGGTGGGCGCCTCGGCGGCGCGGGCCCTTACTTCGCCGGCGGGGCCGGGCGCTGGGTCACGATCGGGGACGCCGCGGCCGCCTGCGGCGACTCCGCGTCGGAGTACGCCGAGGGAGCCGCCACCACGGCCGCCGGGTCCGGGGCGTCCACGGCGTCCTCCACCGCGGTCGCGCCGCCCACGATGCGGATGCTCTCCGCGTCGAACGCCCGCTTGATCCGCCAGCGCAGCTCCCGCTCCACCGTCACCGACTTGCCCGGCATGGTCTTCGCCGACACCCGCACCACCATGGAGTCGATCAGCAGCGAGTCCAGGCCCAGCACCTCCACCCGGCCCCACAGCAGTTCGTTCCAGGGCTCTTCCTTGCTCATCTTCTCGGCGACCGCGTCCAGCGTGGCCTTGACCCGGTCCAGGTCCTCGCCGGCCCGGACGGTCACGTCGACCCCGGCCGTCGCCCAGCCCTGCGACAGGTTGCCGATCCGCTTCACCTCGCCGTTGCGGACGTACCAGATCTCGCCGCCGTCGCCGCGCAGCTTGGTCACGCGCAGACCGACCTCGATCACCTCGCCGGTGGCCACGCCCGCGTCGATCACGTCACCGACGCCGTACTGGTCCTCCAGGATCATGAACACCCCGGACAGGAAGTCCGTGACCAGGTTCCGCGCGCCGAAACCGATCGCGACACCCGCGACACCGGCCGACGCCAGCAGCGGCGCCAGGTTGATCTGGAAGGTGGACAGCACCATCAGCGCGGCCGTGCCGAGGATGAGGAAGCTGGCCACCGAGCGCAGCACCGAGCCGATCGCCGCCGAGCGCTGCCGCCGCCGCTCGGCGTTGACCAGCAGCCCGCCCAGCGCGGTGCCGTCCACGGCCTGCGCGGTACGGCCCATCCGGTCGATCAGCTTGGTGATCGCCCGCCGCACCATCGCCCGGAGCGCCACCGCCACGACCACGACCAGCAGGATCTGCAGCGCCATCGCCAGCCAGGTCGACCAGTTCTGCTCGATCCAGCTCGCCGCGTTCGTCGCGCTCTGCTGGGCGTCCTGGAGGGTCGGCACGGCCGGGGCCGTCGACTGCGACGGGGACGGCGACGGGGACACGCCGGCGGCCGCGAGGAAGGCGGGCAGGGACGACACGGCAGGTACCTCCATGGTGCTGCGCGGTCCGCACCGGCGGGCGGTCAAGGTCACGGAAAGGTCACCGGGCGGACAAGGACCACCACACTAACGGGGCATTGTGGGCGCCCCGCGCCGATCCGTACAGCGGGCGCACAGGAGAGACACGGCTCACGCGGGAGTGAACCGGGCGGCGTCCGGGGGATGAATCCGGTGTGGTCGAAAACACTCCCAGCCCGTTACCGGGACATGGTGGCGCCGCCACCAGGCATGAGGGGAGACTGACTGCGAATCGTCCCGGCGCGAGCCACGCGCCGCCGACGCCCAAGGAGGCACCCGTGCCGCATGTCCTGGTCCTCAACGCGTCGTACGAGCCGCTCGGCGTCGTACCGCTCCGCCGCGCGCTCATCCTCGTCCTGGAGAACAAGGCCGTCTCCCTGGAGGAATCCGGCGCCTATATGCACAGCGCCACCGTCACCCTCCCCGCACCCAGCGTGGTCCGGCTCAAGCGGTTCGTCCGGGTTCCGTACCGGGGACCCGTCCCGCTGACCCGCCGCGCGCTCTTCGCGCGCGACGGAGGCCGGTGCATGTACTGCGGTGGCGTCGCAACCAGCGTCGACCACGTCATCCCGCGCAGCCGCGGGGGCAAGCACGTCTGGGACAACGTGGTGGCGTCCTGCCGCCGCTGCAACCACGTCAAGGCCGACCGCCACCTCGTGGAGCTGGGCTGGCGGCTGCGGCACAAACCGGCCCCGCCCACGGGACTGGCCTGGCGCATCATCGGCACCGGGCACCGCGATCCGCGCTGGCTGCCGTATCTGCAGCCGTACGGCGCGGACGACGCCCTGGCCCGGATCGACGGCATCTCCGCCTAGATCCGGGCTCCTGTGTTCCCGCCCGCCGGCGGCGGGCGGGAAGGCCGGCACGCCCGCCCCCTCCGGTCAGGCGCGCGGCCCCTCCGGGCGGGCCCCGCGCGCCGCGTACCAGACCGCGCCCACGGCGAACGCCGTCCCGGCCGCCGCCCACGCGCCGGGCTGCGGACCCGGCTGCACCGGCCACGCCCACACGGTGGCCGCGCGGCCGTGCGCGGCGGCGGAGCCGGTGTAGACGGCGGAGACGTAGCCGAACGCGGGCAGCCAGCTCAGCCGGGCGCCCAGCAGGACGGCCGCCGCCGCGGTGATCCCGGTACAGCCCAGGGTGTTGCGGAGCACCGCGGGCGGCCCGAAGGTGTCGGCGTGACCGAGCACGGCCGGGGTCACCAGCAGCGCGGCCAGCGCGGTCAGGGCCGTGAGCTGGAGCAGACGGCGCGGCCACCACGGTCGTACGGCCGTGCGGTCCAGCTCGTCCGAGGCGCTGTACAGGCTCGTCCCGATCACCGCGGACGCCAGCAGCGGCGCGAGCGCGACGACCGGCACCCGGCGGTCGGGGTCGAGGCAGGCGTCCAGCCGGCCGGCCGCCCACACCGCGAAGGCGGCCGTGCCGGCGAGCGCGGCCAGGGTGAGCGGCAGCGCCCGGGAGCGGGCGTAGAGCAGGGGTCCGCGGGAGGGTGTCACAGTGCCGGCACCGCCCGCGCGTCGCAGGCCGCGCGGGCCGCGAAGTACGCCGACAGCCACCGCCGGCGCTGCTCCTCGTCCATCCCGGCCAGCCTGGCCCGGGCGGCGCGGCGCGCGCGCAGGTCCGCGCGCCGGGCCGCGCCGCCCCGGGCGTCGTCCGCGTCGAACGCCTGCTGCACCGGGCTCGGCGCGAGGTAGTGCTCCACCGCGTCGCCCGTCACCAGCTCCCCGGGGGTCGGCGCCGCCTCCGGACAGTCGACGCCCTCCAGCGCGGCGACGGCCTCCCACGCGAACTGCTCCGGATCGGTCAGCCGTCCCCGTACGGCCGCCCAGCCGACCGGCGTGATGCCCGGCAGCGGGACCTCGCCGGCGCGCACGGCGCCCTCGTGGTCCGCCCAGCGGGCCGGCAGGTTCCGTACGCCTTCCAGTTTGCCGGTGATCCCGGACAGGGCGTCGGTGACCTGCGGGAGCATCCCGGCGTACCGGGCGTTCACGCAGACCGCCGGGGCGGTGGAGGTGTCGCACACCTGGCGCCGGGTGAGCGGATCGGTGCGCCACAGGCCGTCCCCGGTCTGCGCGAGCAGGGCGCCCGCGGCCAGCGCGGCGGCCAGCGGCAGCAGGGCCGTCACCCGGCGCCGGGCCGCGTAGGCCAGCGCGGCGGCGACCGCCGCCCCGCCCGTCCACGCCGCCATCGCCGCCGGCTGCCACCACACCGGCAGCGTGCCGTGCGGGACCGCGGCGGCCGGGCTCAGGGCGTGGCCGGCGGCGGAACGGCCGGCCGTCACCAGCCCGAGCCCCACATAGCCGCCCACCGCCAGCAGCGGTGCCGCCAGCCGGGTGGCGACCACCCGCCCCGCCACGTGCCCGGCCAGCGCGGCCGCGGCCATGGCGGCCGTGTCGCCCGGCAGCAGCACCAGGTGCGGCCGGTCGCCCTGGGCGTACGGCCAGGTGGCGAGCAGCGCCGAGACCGCCGCGGCGAGATACCCGGCGGCCACCCACAGCGCCGTCGGCAGCGCCGCGGCCAGCAGGCGGGCCAGCTGCGGCCGCACGGCCGCCGCCCACAGCTCCGCGGTGCCGCGCCGCCGCTCCCGGCCGCCCTGCCAGCAGCCCGCCGCCACGGCGAGCGGCAGGGTGATCAGCATCGCGCTGTGCAGCTGGCCGGCGGTCTCCGCCCAGTCGCCCTGCCAGCGGTCCGCCTTCCCGCCCAGCGCCGTGCCGAGGATCACCAGCACCGCGGCCCCGGCCCAGGGCGCGAAGCCCCGCACCCACTCGGCCCGCAGCGGGTGCGCTCCGCGCCCGGCCGTCCCGGTGACCACCGTCGTCATGCCGCCCCCCGGACGCCCCGCGCGCGGTGCGCCCGCAGCGCCGCCGTGTACCCGCGCTCGATGGCATGGTCGCCCGGTCCGTCGGACGCCTCGCCGAGCAGGGTGAGCGCCCCGGGCGTGCCCTGGTAGGCGACCCGGCCGCCGTCCAGCAGGGTCACTTCCGTGCAGGCGGCGGCCACGTCCTCCACCAGGTGGGTGGAGACCACCACGGTCGCCGAGGCGCCCAGCTCGCGCAGCAGCTCCCGGAACTCCACCCGCTGCTCCGGGTCGAGCCCGGCGGTCGGCTCGTCCAGCAGCAGCACGGCGGGTTCGTTGACGACGGCCTGCGCGATGCCGACCCGGCGGACCATGCCGCCGGACAGCGTCCGCACCTTCGCGTCGATCCGGTCCGCGAGCCCCACGCGGGCCACCGCCCGCTCCACGGCCGCCGGCACCCGGGCGGCCGGCACCTCCTTCAGCCAGGCCACGTACGCGATGAACTCCCGCACCGTGAACCCCGGGTAGTAGCCGAACTCCTGCGGCAGATAGCCCAGCCGGCGCCGGATCCCGGCCAGGCCCCGATGGCTCGCGGCGTCCTCGCCGAGCAGCTCCACCCGGCCGGCGTCCGGCCGCGCCACCGTGGCCAGCACCCGGATCAGCGAGGTCTTCCCGGCCCCGTTCGGACCGAGCAGCCCGTGCACACCCGTGCCGAGCGTCAGATCGACCGAGTCGAGGGCGAGCGTCTTGCGGTGCCGCACCCTGAGGCCGGTCACACGGATGGAACTCATGTCTCTCCAGGAGAGGACGGGGGACCACGGCGGTCGTGGCCCGGGGGTCGGTCGGGGGAGGTCTGGAGGTGCGGTCTGGTGCGGGGGTCGGTCGGGGAGGTCAGGGGGTGCGGTCTGGTGCGGGGGTCGGTCGGGGGGCGTGGGTCGCAGGGAGCGCGCGGGGTGCCGGCCGTACGGAGCGTGCGGGCGCGCGGGCGTGCAAGGTCGCGCGGGCGTGCGGCAGGGCGCACGGGACCACGCGGGCATGCGGGCCGTACGGGGATCGCGCGGGCGTGCCGGTCGGGCCGGTCCGCGGCAGCCGGTCGGCGGCGGCCGGTCGACGGAGGCGGGTGCTACGGCAACCGGTCCGCGCGCCTACGGGCGCAGTGGCCGGTCGTACGCCGTGCGGCGGACCGTCAGCAGGGCGGCGCTCAGGACGGCCGCCGCCGCCCAGCCGCTCTGCGCGGGGACGCCGTCCAGGCAGCGGGAGAGCTGCCCGGCCAGCCGGGCGGTGGCCGCCCCGCCGGGCGCCACGGCCACCGGCGCCAGTACGGCGCACAGCCAGCCGCCGCCGGTCAGCGTGGCCGCCGCCCGGCAGCCGACGACGGAGGCGAGCGCCAGCGAGGCCAGCGCCAGTGCCAGTCCGGGCAGCAGCCAGGCCGCCGCGGCCGGGGCGCCCGAGGCGGGCAGCAGCAGCCCGGTGAGGGTCAGCAGCGGCAGGCTGACCGTGAGCACGGCGACCGTACGGGTGAGCGCGAGCCGCAGCCCGCCGCCCGGCGTGGCCGCGGCGACCTCGTGCAGCGGGTCGGCGTGCGGGCCGTAGGACACGGCCACCCCGGCGACGGGGAGCACGGGAGCGAGGGCGAGCAGCAGCGCCCGGGCGCCCGGGAACCCGGCGCCGTACGACAGGCCCAGCGCGGCCAGCGCGACGCCCAGCACGGCCGGCAGCCACGCCCCGCGCACGGCGGGCCCCGCCGCCCACAACAGCCGGGCGACCCGGACCGGCCCGGACCGCGGGACCGGCCCGGACGCGGTGCCCGCCCCCCGCTCCGCCGTCCGCGCGTGCGCGGACACCGGCTCCACCGCCCCGGCGGACGCGGCGACGGCCACCGGAACGGGCGCTCGCCCCGCCGCTCCCGCCCCGGCGGGCGTGGGTCCCAGCGCCCCGGCCGCCGGACCAGGCTCCCGCCCGGGAGCCCGTGCCCCGGCGGGCGTGGGTCCCAGCGCCCCGGCCGCCGGTGTGACGGCCGCCGGACCAGGCTCCCGCCCGGGAGCCCACGCCCCGGTGGACGCGGGCCCCAGCGCCCCGGCCACCGGTCCTGGCTCCCGCCTGGGAGCCCGCGCCCCGGCGGGCGTGGGTCCCAGCGCCCCGGCCGCCGGCGTGACGGCCACCGGACCAGGCTCCCGCCCGGAAGCCCACGCCCCGGCGGACGAGGACCCCAGCGCCCCGGCCACCGGACCCAGCTCCTGCCCGGAAGCCCGTGCCCCGGCGGGCGTGGGTCCCAGCGCCCCGGCCGCCGGCGTGACGGCCACCGGACCAGGCTCCTGCCCGGAAGCCCACGCCCCGGCGGACGCGGACCCAGCCGCCCGCACCCCCGTGCCCGCAGGCCCCGCCACCCCGGCCGAGCCACCGGACGTAGACCCCGCCACCCCGGCCCATCCACCGGTCGCAGGCCCCGCCACCCCGGCCCTCCCCGTGTCCGGCGTCGGGGCCAGGTTCAGGACCGCCTCCCGTACGCGGGCGAGCACCGGGCCCGCCGGGGTGGTGCGGACCGCGGCCGACAGCCGGGACGCGCAGGCCGCGCAGCCCTCCACGTGTTTCTCCAGGGACCACGCGTCCGCCTCCGGCAGGTCGCCGCGCGCGTAGCGGGCGGCCAGGTCGTCGCCGGCGTGCCAGGTCCGTCTGTCGCGGTGCGTCATGCCGTGCCTCCCAGCGGGGACGGGTGCAGCCGGTCGAGTGCCTCGCGCAGCTCCGCGCGGGCGCGGCGGGCCCGGGACTTGACCGTGCCCTCCGGGATGCCGAGGAGCCGGGCGGCCTCCCGGGTGCTCAGCCCGTCCACGACCGTCGCCCGCAGCACCTCGCGCAGCTCGGGCGAGATCCGGTCGAGCGCGGTGCCGACGTCGCCGTACTCCAGCCCGGCCAGCACCCGGTCCTCGGCGGACGGCGCCGCGGCCTGCTCCCACCGACCGGCGGCCCCGGGCTCCGGCAGCGGTTCCGCGCCCCGCGCGGCCCGCTCCTGCGCCCGCCGCGCGTCCACCAGCCGGCGCGCCGCGATCGTCCACAGCCAGCCGCCGGCCTCCTGCCCGCGGTGCCCGGCCGCCGACCGCCACACCGTGACGAACGTGTCCTGGAGCACCTCCCGCACCAGCTCCGGGTCGGGGCAGCGCCGGGTCAGCCGCGCGTGCAGCCAGCCGGCGTGCCGGTCGTACAGCGCGCCCATCGCCGTGGCGTCGCCGTCGGCGACCGCCCGGACCAGGGCCGCGTCGCCGCCGGGCCCGTCGTCCTTCTCCCGCTGGCCCCCCACGGGGCGGAACAGTCTCACACCCTCTCTATCGGTCACCGGGCCGGTGCCGGATCACCCGGCCGCGGGTTTTCCCGCGCGTGACCGTGGGCTCACGGGGTAGGCCTGCCGTGACCCGTCCGAAGCCGCAGCATCCGCAGCCCCCCAAGGAGGCCCCCGTGGCCGCACCGGTCCGACTCGCCGTCCCGGCCCCGTCCAAACCCGTGGCGGAGCCGTCCGCCGAGCCCCGCGAGGCGCCGCTGTCCGTGTTCAGCGCGGAGAGCGCCTGCGCCGAGGCGCCGCTGACCAGCGAGCCGCCGCTGCCCGACGCCGAGCCGCTGACCAGCGAGCCCCCGCTCGCCGATGCCGCCGCGCTGACCAGCGAGTCCGACCCGGTCCCGGACTCGTACGCGCCGGGGCTGTAGATGGCCGCGGCTCCCGACGAACCCGCAGGACTGCTGTCCGCGGACCTCGCCCGGCTCGCCGGCCTGCACGGGGTCGCCACCTCCTACCGCCCGGCCCCGGACCGCGCCGTCCAGGTCCCCGCCTCCGCCGTGACCGCCGCGCTCGCCGCGCTCGGCGTCGACGCCTCCGGCCCGGACGCCGTACGCGCCGCCCTCGCCGCCCGGGAACGGGAACTGCGCGAGCGGCTGCTGCCGCCGACGGTCGTGCGGTGGGCCGGCGCCGAACCGCCCGCCGCCCTCACCGGTCTGCCCGCCGGCACCCGGCTGCGGGTGCGGACGGAGGACGGCGAGGACCGGGAGACGGACGCGGACGCCGGCCTCCCGCCCGGCGTGCACCGGCTCACCGCGACCGCGCCCGACGGCCGTACCGGCGAGGCGTGGCTCGTCGTCGCGCCGGACCGGCTGCCCGCCCCGCCCGGCCGCTCCTACGGCCTCCTCGTCCAGCTGTACTCCCTGCTCTCCCGCCGTTCCTGGGGCATGGGCGACCTCGCGGACCTCGCCGAGCTGGCCGGCTGGGCCGGACGCACCGCCGGCGCCGGATTCGTGCAGGTCAACCCGTTGCACGCGGCCGTGCCCGGCACGCCCACCGACCCGTCCCCGTACCGCCCGTCCTCCCGCCGCTTCCCCGACCCCGTCCACCTGCGGGTCGAGGACGTCCCCGAGTCCGCCTACGTGGCGGACCGGGAGCGGCTGAGCGGACTGCTGGAGCGGGCCGCACGGCTGCGCGCCGCCGTGCTGGACAAGGGCGCCCTCATCGACCGGGACGCCGTGTGGGAACTGAAGCGGGAGGCCCTGGAACTGGTGCTCGCGGTCCCGTTGGGGCCCGGCCGGCAGGCCGCCTACGACGCCTTCCGCGCCGACCACGGCCAGGCCCTCGACGACCACGCCACCTGGTGCGCCCTGGCCGAGGTCCACGGTCCCGACTGGTACACCTGGCCGGCGGAACTGCGCGACCCGCGCTCGGCCGCCACGGCCCGCGCCCGCGCGGAACTCGCCGGCCGGGTCGACTTCCACGCCCGGCTGGCCTGGCTCACCGACGGCCAGCTCCGGGCCGCCCAGCGGGCCGCCCGCGAGGCCGGCATGCCGGTCGGGATCGTGCACGACCTCGCCGTCGGCGTGCACCCGGCCGGCGCCGACGCCTGGGCGCAGCAGGACGTGTTCGCCGCCGGCATGTCGATCGGCGCCCCGCCGGACGCCTTCAACGCGCGCGGCCAGGACTGGAGCCTGCCGCCGTGGCGCCCCGACCGGCTCGCCGCCACCGGGTACGCGCCCTACCGCGAGCTGCTGCGCGCCCTGTTCCGCTACGCCGGGGCGCTGCGCATCGACCACGTCATGGGCCTGTTCCGGCTCTGGTGGGTCCCCGAGGGCAGCCCGCCCACCGAGGGCACCTACGTCCGCTACGACGCCGACGCCATGCTCGCGGTCCTCGCCCTGGAGGCCGGCCGCGCCGGTGCGGTGGTGATCGGCGAGGACCTCGGCACCGTCGAGCCCGGGGTGCGCGAGACCCTCCAGCGGCGCGGGGTGTTCGGCACCTCCGTGCTCTGGTTCGAACGGGACTGGGAGGGCGACGGCCGTCCGCTGCCACCCGAGCGGTGGCGCGCCGACTGCCTGGCCACCGCCACCACCCACGACCTGCCGCCCACCGCCGCCCGGCTCACCGGCGACCACGTCGGGCTGCGCGACCGCCTCGGGCTGCTCACCCGGCCGGCCGCCGAGGAACGCGTCGAGGCGACCGCCGACGCGGCCGAGTGGCTGGCCCTGCTGGGCAGCCTCGGCCTGCTGGACAGCCCGGCGGCCGGGCCGCCCGGCTCCGACGAGGAGGAGGAGATCCGGGCCGTCCACCGCTTCCTGGCGCGCACCCCGGCCCGGCTGGTCGGCGTCTGGCTCCCGGACGGCGCGGGCGACCGCCGCCCGCAGAACCTGCCGGGCACATGGGACGAGTACCCGAACTGGCGGCTGCCGCTGGCGGACGGCGAGGGCAGGCCGGTACCCCTGGAGGACCTGCTGGCCTCACCCCGCCTGCGCGGTCTGCTGGACGTCCTGAAACAGCCCCCGCCACCCGCCGGCTGACGGCCCCGCCGGGCGCGCCGCGCGCCCGGCCCAGGGGCACCCGGAGCCGCCCGCGGGGGGTTCCTAAGGCACCCCGGGCGCGCGGCCCGAACCCCGGTTCGCTAACTTGAATGGGTGGACAAGAACAACGCCCTGCGCGCCGGCGCCCTGGCCGCCGGTACGACGCTGATGATGCTGCTCATGTCGTCCCCCGCGCTCGCGCTGGCCCGCGACGACGGTGACGACCCCGGCAAGGGCCTGAGCGTCATCCAGACGCTGGGCCTGTACGTGTTCCTCCCGGTGGTGCTGTTCCTGGTGATCGCCGGCCTGGTCATGGCGCTGGACAAGTCGCGGGCCAAGAAGGACACCACCTCGTCCAACATCGACGTCCGGCCCGACGCCCGGGCCAAGGCCTGACCGAGTCGTCGGCCTGTTCGCCGGGGGCGCCCGTCCTCCCGTCGGTACGCGCACGCGTACCCGGGTGAGACCGGCGCCCCCGGCGTTTTTCCGGTAGCCGCCCGCGCGACGCGCGCGGCTACTGCGCCGTCGCCGCCAGCAGCTTGCGCAGCAGGCCGGCCAGCTGGCCGGCCTCTTCGGCGTCCAGCGCGGCCAGCGCGGCGCCCTCCTCGGCCAGGCCGGCGGCCACCGCCTCGTCGACCAGCCGCAGCCCCTCCTCGGTGAGGGTCACCCGCAGACCGCGCCGGTCGTGCGGGTCGGGGGAGCGACGCAGCAGCCCGGCGCCCTCCAGTTTGTCGAGCCGGCCGGTGGTGCCGCCGGTGGTGAGCATGAGGGTGGCCGACAGCTCGCGCGGCGAGAGGCTGTACGGCTCGCCGGACCGGCGCAGGGTGGCCAGGACGTCGAACTCGCCGCGCGCGATGCCGTAGGGCTTGTACGCCCGTTCCATCCGGTCGCCCATCGCGCGCGAGAGCCGGAAGATCCGGCCGAAGACCTCCATGGGCCGGGTGTCCAGGTCGGGGCGCACCCGCGCCCACTGTCCGATGATCCCGTCGACCGGGTCTGACTGTGCGTGCATGGGCCGAGTATCGGCCCGCCTCCGCTTGCCCGCAAGAAAGGCACTTGACGCTAAGTAGCTTAGCGCTAAGCTACTTACGAGTGACCTACTCCTGGAAAGGCTCCGCCATGGCCGCCCGTCCCCGCGCCGCGAGCACCGCCGCCACCATCGCCGTCACCGCGCTCGCCCCCGTCTCCTGGGGCACCACCTACGCGGTCACCACCGAGTTCCTGCCGCCCGACCGGCCCCTGTTCACGGCCCTGGTCCGGGCCCTGCCCGCCGGCCTGCTGCTGCTCGCCGCCACCCGGGTGCTGCCGCGCGGCACCTGGTGGGCCAAGGCCGCCGTCCTCGGCGTGCTGAACATCGGCGCCTTCTTCCCGCTGCTGTTCGTCGCCGCGTACCGGCTGCCCGGCGGGATGGCCGCGGTCGTCGGCTCGGCCGGGCCGCTGTTCGTCGTCGGTCTCTCCGCGCTGCTCCTCGGGCAGCGGCCGGCCGCGCGCACCGTGCTCACCGGGCTGCTGGCGGCCTTCGGCGTCAGCCTCGTCGTCCTGAAGGGCGCCGGGGCGCTGGACCTCACCGGGGTCCTCGCGGCCCTCGCCTCCACCGTGTCCATGGCCACCGGCACCGTGCTGACCAAGCGCTGGGGCCGCCCGGCGGGCGTCGGACCGCTGGCGCTCACCGGCTGGCAGCTCACCGCCGGCGGGCTGCTCATCGCGCCGCTCGCCCTGCTGGCCGAGGGCGCCCCGCCGGCCCTCGACGGCCGTGCCGTGGGCGGCTACCTCTACCTCGCCCTGGCCAACACGGCCGTCGCCTACTGGCTCTGGTTCCGCGGGATCGGCCGGCTCACCGCCACCCAGGCCGGCTTCCTCGGCCCGCTCTCGCCGCTGACCGCGGCGGCCGTCGGCTGGGCCGCCCTCGGCCAGTCGCTCACCCCGGTGCAGACGGCGGGCATGGCGCTGGCGTTCGGCGCGACGCTGGCGGGCCAGCTCACCGGTCCCCGACCGTTCAGTTCCGCTGAAAAGACCGGTCGGAAAGATGCGATGGACCTGACGGTTCCGGCGCTGCGACGGTAGGGACACCACCGGCCCCGGAAAGGCACCCTGTGACCGCAGTCGCGCACGAGACGACCCCCGCCGCCCCCATCGCCCCCCGCCGGCGGCCCGCCGCCCCGCTCCTCGGCCTCGCCTGTGCCGCGCTCGCCACGGTCGTCTGGTCCGGCAGCTTCGTCACCTCGCGCGGACTGCACGACAGCGTCCCGCCCGTCCAGCACGCCTTCTGGCGATGGGTGATCGCCCTGCTCGCCGTCGCCCCCTTCGGCGCCCGGCGCGCCTGGCGGCAACGCCACCTCTTCCGGCGGCACGCCCGGTACGTCCTGCTCACCTCCCTGCTCGGCGTCGCCCTCTACAACACCCTCGTCAACCAGGCCGGACTGAGCACGCCGGCCGCCACCATGGGCATGATCATGGCCGCCTCGCCGGTGCTCATGGCCGTCTTCGACCGGCTGGCCGGGATACGGCTCGGCGCGCGGCGCACCGCCGGGCTGCTGCTGGCCTGCGCGGGCGTGGCCCTGCTCGTCGGCGGCGGCGCCGGCTTCTCCCCGGGCACCCTGTGGATGCCGGCCGCCGCCTGCTGCTTCGCCGGCTACAGCGCGCTGCTGCGCCGCCGGCCGGCCGGACTGGACGGCACCGCCTTCCTGTTCACCACCTTCCTCGCCGGCACCGCCCTGCTGCTGCCCGCACAGGCCGTCAGCCTCGCCGTACAGGGCGGCTTCCGCCCCACGCCCGGCACGGTCCTGCCGCTGCTCTACGTCGGCGTGGCCTCCTCCGCGCTCGCCTTCTTCGCCTGGAACAAGGCCGTCGCCCTGATCGGCGCCACCCGCGCCGGCCTCGTCTACTACCTCCAGCCGGTCTGCGTGGCCGCCCTGTCCTGGGCGCTGCTCGGCGAACGCACCGGCCCGGCGGGGCTGCTGTGCCTGGCGCTGATCCTGGCCGGGGTCGTGCTGGGCGCGGGCTCCCGGCGCTGACGGCGGCGTGTAGCGTGCGCACATGACCGAGTGGGATCTGAGGAAGCTGCGGATCCTGCGCACCCTGCGCGAGCGGGGCACGGTCACCGCGACGGCCGAGGCCCTGCACCTGACCCCGTCCGCGGTCTCCCAGCAGCTGTCCAACCTCGCCGCCCAGCTCGGCGTGGACCTGCTGGAGGCCCAAGGCCGCCGGGTCCGGCTCACCGACGCGGCCCGGCTGGTGCTGGCCCACACGGAACCGGTGTTCGAGCAGCTGGAGCGGGCGGACGCGGCGCTCGCGGCGTACGCGCGCGGCGAGGCCGGCGAGGTCCGCGTCGGCGCCTTCCCGACCGCCGTCCCCGCCCTGGTCGTACCGGCCGTACGGGCGTTGCGCGCCGGCCACCCGCGGGTGACCGTCCGGGTCCGGGAGGCGGAGGCCGCGGAGGCGTACGAGCTGCTGGCCGCCGGGGACGTCGACCTCGCCCTGTCCCTGGCCGCCGAGGCGCCCGGCGCGGCCGATCCCCGCTTCACCCGCGTGCCGCTGCTCGCCGACCCGCTGGACGTGGCCCTGCCCCCGGACCACCCGCTCGCCGCGGCCCCCGGCCTGACCCTCACCGACCTCGCCGCCGAGTCCTGGATCTTCGGCGGCAGCGGCCCCTGGTCCGACATCACCCGCCGCGCCTGCGAGGCGGCCGGCTTCAGCCCCCACCAGGGCCACTCGGCCTCCGGCTGGACCGCGATCCTCGCCATGGTGGAGGCGGGCATGGGCGTCGCCCTGGTCCCGCGGATGGCGGCGGACCGCCGGCCGGGCGTGGTCCTCAGGGAACTGGGCCCGGACCGGCCGGTACGGCACGTGGTGGCGGCGGTGCGCAGCGGTGGCGCCGCCGCCCCGGCGACCGCCAGGGTCCTCCGGGCCCTGCGCCGGGCGGCGGACCGGACGCCCGGGGGTGAGGACGCGTAGACGGGGCCCGCACCGCTGAGTCCGCGGTCCCCGCCGTCCCGCCGGACGGGCGGCCGCCCGTCCGGCACCGGCATGCCCCGGTCACTCGCTTGTGAACTCGTACTGCAGTTCGTAGAGGTGCCCCGCCTTGACCATGACGGTGGCTTCGATGGGGCGGTCGTCGTCGCTGTACACGACACGCAGGGTCCGGAGCACCGGAAGGTCGCTCGGCAGGCGCAACGCCTGGTATTTAAGCCGGGGTGACATCCTGCACGGCCGTACGGCACTCGTCATCGGGTTCGGCAAGCTGGGGTCGAGTATCGCCCGCCTGCTGCACGCCAAGGGCGTACGCGTGACGGTGTACGACGTCGATCCTGTTCGCCGTACGCAGGCGCTGTCCCAGGGCTTCACGGCGAACGGGCTGGAGGACGCGGGACTCGTTCCCAACGGCGGCAACGCCGTCAACTTCCTGCACGGCGCCAGCGTGGGGCCGTTCATCTTCCTGGTGCAGGCCGAGATAATCGCCGCTTCCGCAGTGCTCGCTGGTGGCGGACTCTGCCCGGGCATGCACGAGATCGGCCCGGCCGATCGCGCCGCCATCGCCGCGACCTGGCTCGACTACTTCAACCAGTGAGGACGTACGGTGCCCATCACAGCCGACCACATCCGCGCAACCGTCGACGCGTACCTGCAGGTCCGTCCGGAGGAGAAGGAGCGGCTCACCCGCATCACGGAACTCCTCGACGACCCGGTGGCGGACATCACCAGTCGCAAGGAGTTCCGGGGGCACGCTACGGCGGGAGCGGTCCTGGCCGATCCCACCGGACGAGTGCTGCACATCGAACACCTGGCCCTGAAGCGCTGGCTGCTGCCCGGCGGACACCTGGAACCGGGCGACGCCACTCTCCTCGCCGCAGCACTACGCGAGCTGACCGAGGAAACGGGCATCTCCGCCTCGGATGTCGTCCCGGCAGGGGAATGCCCCGTGCACATCGACGTCCACCCGATCCCTGCCCATCCCGCCAAGGGCGAGCCTGAACACCGGCATTTCGACTTCCGGTTCATGTTCCGCACGGCCGTCGGCGTCGGTGAACTCCAGACCGAGGAGGTGACGGACGCTGCCTGGCGACCCGCTGACACGATCGAGGACGAGGCGCTGCGCGGCCGGGTTCTCCTCGCCCTGCGCTGATCAGCCCGCGCACACGACAGGGCGCCCGGTAAGGAAACCGGGCGCCCTGTCGACGGTGGTCAGCCGGTCGTCGCCGCGTCCGCCGCCTGGGCCTTCAGGGCGCGTTCGACGCCCGCGCGGGACTCCGAGACCAGACGGCGCAGGGCCGCGGTCGGCTCGGCCGAGGCCAGCCACGCGTCCGTCTTGGCCAGGGTGTCCGCGCAGACCTGGACCGCCGGGTACAGACCGACGGCGATCTGCTGGGCCATCTCGTGCGAACGGGAGTCCCAGACGCCCTTGAGGACCTCGAAGTACCGGTCCGTGTACGGCGCGAGCAGCTCCCGCTGGTCGGTCTGCACGAAGCCGCCGATCACGGCCTCCTGCACGGCGTTGGGCAGCTTGTCGGAGTCGACGACCGAGGCCCACGCCTCCGCCTTCGCCTCCGCCGTCGGACGGGCCGCGCGGGCGGTGGCCGCGTGCCGCTCGCCGGCCGCCGTCCGGTCCCGCTCGTACTCGCCCGCGATCTCCGGCTCGTCGTACCGGCCGACGGCCGCGAGCCGCTGGACGAACGCCCAGCGCAGCTCGGTGTCGACGGCCAGGCCCTCGATGGTCTGGGCGCCGTCGAGCAGGGCCTCCAGCAGGTCCAGCTGCTCCGGGGTGCGCGCGGTCGCCGCGAACGCCCGGGCCCAGGCGAGCTGGTGGTCGCTGCCCGCCTCGGCCGTGCGCAGGTGGGCCAGCGTGGCGTCGGTCCAGCGGGTCAGCAGCGCCTCGCGGGCGGCCGGGTCGGCGTACAGGTCGATGGCCAGCTTGACCTGGCGGTGCAGCGACTGCACGACACCGATGTCCGACTCCTTGCCGATGCCGGACAGGACCAGGGCGAGGTAGTCCCGGGCGGCCAGCTCGGCGTCCCGCGTCATGTCCCAGGCCGACGCCCAGCACAGCGCGCGCGGCAGGGACTCGGCGAAGTCGCCGAGGTGCTCGGTGACGACCGCCAGCGACCGCTCGTCCAGCCGGACCTTCGCGTAGGACAGGTCGTCGTCGTTGAGCAGGATCACCGCCGGACGGCGCCGGCCGGCCAGCTGCGGTACGGCGGTCAGCTCGCCGTCCACGTCCAGCTCGATCCGCTCGGTGCGCACCAGCTTGCCCGCGTCGGACAGGTCGTACAGGCCGATCGCGATGCGGTGCGGGCGCAGCACCGGCTCGCCCTGGGCGCCGGCGGGCAGCGCCGGGGCCTCCTGGCGGACGGCGAAGGAGGTCACGGTCCCGTCCGCGTCCGTCTCCACCTCCGGGCGCAGGACGTTGATGCCGGCCGTCTCCAGCCACTTCTTCGACCAGGTCTTCAGGTCCCGGCCGGAGGTCTCCTCCAGCGCGCCCAGCAGGTCGGACAGGCGGGTGTTGCCGAACGCGTGCCGCTTGAAGTACGCCTGCACGCCCTGGAAGAACTCGTCCTCGCCGACGTACGCCACGAGCTGCTTGAGGACGGAGGCGCCCTTGGCGTACGTGATGCCGTCGAAGTTGACGAGCACGTCGTCCAGGTCGCGGATGTCCGCCATGATCGGGTGGGTGGACGGCAGCTGGTCCTGCCGGTACGCCCAGGTCTTCATCGAGTTGGCGAACGTGGTCCACGAGTGCGGCCACTTCGAGCCGGGCGCGGCGGCCTGGCAGGCGATGGAGGTGTAGGTGGCGAACGACTCGTTCAGCCACAGGTCGTTCCACCACTCCATGGTGACCAGGTCGCCGAACCACATGTGGGCCAGCTCGTGCAGGATCGTCTCGGCCCGCACCTCGTACGCCGCGTCCGTCACCTTCGAGCGGAAGACGTACTGGTCGCGGATGGTCACCGCGCCCGCGTTCTCCATCGCGCCCGCGTTGAACTCGGGCACGAAGAGCTGGTCGTACTTCTCGAACGGATAAGCGTAGTCGAACTTCTCCTGGAACCAGTCGAAGCCCTGCCGCGTCACCTCGAAGATCGCGTCCGCGTCCAGGTACTCGGCGAGCGAGGGCCGGCAGTAGATGCCGAGCGGCACCGACTGGCCGTCCTTCTCGTACACGCTGTGCACGGAGTGGTACGGGCCGACGATCAGCGCGGTGATGTACGTCGAGATCCGCGGGGTGGGCGCGAAGGCCCAGACGTTGTCCTTCGGCTCCGGCGTCGGCGAGTTCGAGACCACGGTCCAGCCCTCGGGCGCCTTCACGGTGAACCGGAACGTGGCCTTCAGGTCCGGCTGCTCGAAGGACGCGAAGACCCGGCGGGCGTCCGGCACCTCGAACTGCGTGTACAGGTACGCCTGTTCGTCCACCGGGTCGACGAAGCGGTGCAGGCCCTCACCGGTGTTGGTGTAGGCGCAGTCCGCGACCACCCGCAGGACGTTGCGGCCCTCCAGCAGTCCCGGCAGCGCGATCCGCGCGTCCTTGAAGACCTCCGCCGGGTCCAGGTGGTCACCGTTGAGGACCACCTCGTGGACGGCCGGGGCCACCAGGTCGATGAAGGACTCGGTGCCGCCGCGGGCCGCGTCGAAGCGCACCGTGGTCACGGACCGGTAGGTACCGCCCTCCTGCGCGCCGGAGAGGTCGAGATCGATCTCGTACGAGTCAACGGTGAGCAGCTCGGCCCGCTGCTGCGCCTCTTCGCGAGTCAGGTTTGTGCCAGGCACGCGGTCATCTCCTCGTGATGTGTCGGTTGCGTCATCCTTCCATGGGACCGACGGGGAACGCGATGTCCGGTTCCCGCCGGTGGGCGCGCCGCCGGAACGCGACGCTTACCGGTATGACGACCCACACCGCACGCCCCATCGCCCCGGCCGTCCTGGAGGAACTGCGCACGGCCGACGACGCGGGCCGCCCCCTGCGGCCGGTGACCGACCAGGAGGGCGGCGCCCCCCTGCGCTGCTGCCTGCGCCGCAGCGCTCCCGGCGAGCGGATCGCCCTCGTGTCGTACGCGCCGCTGCGCCGCTGGGCGGCCCGCACCGACGCCGACCCGGGCGCCTACGACGAGCAGGGCCCGGTCTTCATCCACGCCGAGGAGTGCGCGGGCCCCGACGGCGACGCCCTGCCGTTCACCAACTCCCACCGCGCCCTGCGCCGCTACTCGGCCGACGGCCGCATCCTCGGCGGCCGGCTGGTGACGGACGCGGACGGCTTCCAGCCCGCCCTCACCGAGGCCCTCGCCGACCCGGAGGTGGAGCTGGTGCACGTCCGGGCGGTGGAGTACGGGTGCTTCCTGTACGAGGTGGGCAGGCCCCACGACGCACACGGGCCGGCGGCGGACGGTCCCGGACGGGCGTGACCCGCCGCGGCCGGCCGGGACGCGGACGGCCGTGACGCGCCGAGCCGGACGGGCGCGGGGCGCCCGTCCGGCCGGGGGGTGGCGGAGCCGGTGGTCCGCGAGCGCGCTCAGCTCACGACGATCACCACGACGCCGGTGCCGCCGAAGCCGCTGCGGAAGCCGTTGCCGAAGAAGTCGTTCCGGGCGAAGCCGCCGCAGTTGCCCCACCAGCCGCCGCAGCCGTGGTGGGCCGGGACGGCCTGCGGGGTGGCCGCCGGGGCCGCGCCCGCCGTGCCGAGCACGGCGCCGCCGGCCAGCAGGACACCGGTCGCGGTCGCCGTGAACAGACGCCTCACACGTTGTGCTTTCATGGGCCTACCTTTCCTTCCACGCCCTCGCGGGGGGTTTCCGGTACGGGGGCGACGGCCACTGCCGCGGTGCGCGCGGGCGGCCTGGGGGGACGGAAGGCACGGCCCGCGTTCCCTGTGCTGCCGGGGCCCGGTGCCCCGGCACACGCCCGCCGGCGGGCACACCGCCCGGCCGCGCTCCTCCTCCCTCACGCTAGCCCCGCGCCACCGACTCGGCATCTCGGCCGGAGGGCGGCCACGGAAAACCGTGGCCGCCCTCGTCGGTGTGCAGGCGCCGGTGTGCACGCGCCGGCGTGCGCGTCGCGTGGGTTACCTCGCCGACAGCTCCGCCGCCACCAGCTCCGCGATCTGGACCGCGTTCAGCGCGGCGCCCTTGCGGAGGTTGTCGTTGGAGATGAACAGGGCCAGGCCGTGGTCCACCGTCTCGTCACGGCGGATGCGGCCGACGTACGACGGGTCCTGGCCGGCCGCCTGGAGCGGGGTCGGGATGTCGGAGAGCGCGACGCCCGGCGCCCCGCCCAGCAGCTCGACGGCGCGCTCCGGGGAGATCGGGCGGTCGAACCGGGCGTTGACCTGGAGGGAGTGGCCGGAGAACACCGGCACGCGCACGCAGGTGCCGGACACCTTCAGCTCCGGGATCTCCAGGATCTTGCGGGACTCGTTGCGCAGCTTCTGCTCCTCGTCGGTCTCGTTCAGACCGTCGTCGACGACCGAACCCGCCAGCGGGAGCACGTTGAAGGCGATGGTGCGGGCGTAGACCTGCGGCTCGGGGAAGTCCACCGCGGCGCCGTCGTGGGTCAGCTTGTCGGCCTCGGCCGCCACCTTCTGCACCTGGCCGTGCAGCTCGGCCACGCCCGCGAGGCCCGAACCCGACACCGCCTGGTACGTGGCGACGACCAGCGCCCGCAGGCCGGCCTCCTCGTGCAGCGGCTTGAGCACCGGCATCGCGGCCATCGTGGTGCAGTTCGGGTTGGCGATGATGCCCTTGGGGCGGTCGGCGATCGCGTGCGGGTTCACCTCGGAGACCACCAGCGGCACCTCGGGGTCCCGGCGCCAGGCCGAGGAGTTGTCGATCACCACGGCGCCCTGCGAGGCGACCTTTTCGGCCAGCGCCTTGGAGGTCGCGCCGCCCGCGGAGAAGAGCACGATGTCCAGCCCGGTGTAGTCGGCGGCCGACGCGTCCTCCACCGTCACACCGTCCAGCACGGTCCCGGCCGAGCGGGCCGAGGCGAACAGGCGCAGCTCCGTGACCGGGAAGTTCCGTTCCGTGAGGATCCTGCGCATGACCGTGCCGACCTGACCGGTGGCTCCGACGATTCCGACCCTCACGGCGACTCCCTCTGCTGTGTCTCTTGCCTGACCGGGGCGTTTCCATCATGCGGCCGACCCCGGTCCACCTGTCCAATTCTTTGCCGGACGTGCCCGAGGAATGGGACACGCCCGGTCCGCGGACGGTTCCGTACCTGCGCCGGGCAGCCCGCCGGGCTGGAGGAATTCCCTCCCCGAGGGCCCCGCGCCGGAAGCTGTGCTGTCCCGGCCCCTGCCCGTCCGGTCCGGCGGCCATACGGCGGTGTGACCTACGTCTCCGCGTCCGGCCGCCGCGGACCGAACGTTTCCGCCCGGTGGCGCGTCGTAGGGGCAAACGCGTGAGGGGGGTGGCTTGTGCTGCGCGGAACGGCGCGCCGCGACCAGGGACCGTCCGCCGCCGGCCCGGCGCGGGCCGGCGGCGATCCGCTGGACGCGGCCCAGGAACGCCGGGTGCGGGCGGTGCTCGCGCTGGGCGGGGTGCCGCAGTCGGACCTGCCGGACGGGGTGCAGCAGGTGCGGCTGCGGCTGCTGGAGCGGGCCGCGAGCGGGTGCGAGGCGCCGCGGGACGTGGCGGCGTGGGCCGCGGTCGTCGCCTCCAACCTGGCGATGGACTGGCACCGGGCCAAGCGGCGCCGGGAACGGCTGGGGGAGCGGCTGGCCGCGCTGCGCGAACCCCCGCACCCCTCCGGGGAGGAGACCAGCCTGCTGTCCCTCGCCGTCGCCCGGGGCCTGGACGAACTGCCCGCCGCCCAGCGGCAGGTGGTCGTGCTGCGCTTCTTCGCCGACCTGCCGGTGCGGGCCATCGCCGCGGAGCTGGGCGTTCCCGAGGGCACGGTCAAGAGCAGGCTGCACACGGCGGTCCGCGCGCTGCGCGCCCGGCTGCACGAGGACGAGGTGGTGTGACATGACCGCCGGACACGACGACACGCGGGGCACCGGAGCCACGGAAGGACACGAATACCGCAACGGCTTGGCCGGGCACCACCCGGAGCGGGGCACCGGGGCCGGGGAGCGCCCGGCGCACGAGGAACGGGACAGCGGGACCGGGCCGGCTCCGGAGCACGAGGGGCCGGGCGGCGGGGTCGGGGTGCGTTCGGAAGGCGAGGGGCCGGGCGCTGGGGTCGGGGTGCGTCCGCAGCGGGAGGGGCCGGGCGGCGGGGTCGGGGTGCGTCCGCAGCGGGAGGGGCCGGGCGGCGGGGTCGGGGTGCGTTCGGAAGGCGAGGGGCCGGGCGCTGGGGCCGTGGAGCGTTCGGAAGGCGAGGGGCCGGGCGCTGGGGCCGTGGAGCGTCCGCAGCGGGAGGGGCCGGGCGGCGGGGTCGGGGTGCGTTCGGAAGGCGAGGGGCCGGGCGCTGGGGCCGTGGAGCGTTCGGAGTTTGAGGGGTCGGGCGGGATCGAGGCGCGTCCGGAAGGCGAGGAACCGGGCGGCGAAGCCGTGGAGCGTCCGGAGGGGGAGGAACTGGGCGGCGAAGCCGTGGAGCGTCCGCAGCGGGAGGGGCCGGGCAGCGGGGCCGTGGAGCGTCCGGGAGACGGGAGGCCGGGCGGCGGGGCCGGGGCGCGTTCGGAGTTTGAGGGGTCGGGCGGAGGGGCCGGGGCGCGTTCGGAGTTTGAGGGGTCGGGCGGCGAGGCCGAGGGGCGTTCGGAGTTTGAGGGGCCCGGCGGTGGGGTGGATGCCCTGATGGTCGCGATCACCGGGGAGTCGCCGCCGGAGCGGGTCCGCCGGGACCCCGGCTTCCGTGCTGAGCACCAGGCCGCCGAGGCCGATCTCGCGCTGCTCAGGGACCGCCTGGCATGGCTGGCCGAGGCGCTGACGGGGGAGGCGGGCGAGGACGCGGTCGCCGGTGGGACGGCGCGGCCGGCCGGTGGCGCCCGGCCGTCCGGAGCGCGGCCGCACCGCCCCCGGGACCGGACCCGCCCCGCCGGCCCGCCCCGCCGCCGGCCCGCGCGGGTCGCGCTCGGGGTGCTCGTCGGGGCCGCCGTCTTCTGTCTGGCCCTGGGCCTCGGCCGGCTGGCGACCTCGGGCGGCGGAGTCGCACAGGACGACGGCGCGGCGTCGGCCAAGAGCGGCACGAGCGCCGCGGCCGGCGGCCGGCCGGCCGACCCGGCACGCGAACTGGCCTGCTCCCGACTGGTCGTGGAGGGCACCGTGACCCGGGTGGAGCGGCAGGCGGAGTCCTCGTCGAGCCGGGTCACGCTGTCCGTGAGCCGCTCCTACCGGCCCGCGCACGGCCCGGCGGACGTGGCCGTCCTGCTCGACGCGGACGCGCGGCCCGCGCCGCGCGCCGGACAGCACGTGCTGGTCCGGGTGGCCCGGGGCGAACGGTCCGCGGCCCTGTGGGCCGTCGGCGACGACCGCGTGGCCGCCGCGCGCGCCTGGATCACCGACGCCCTGCCCGGCTCCCGGGACCTGGCCTGCCCCGCCGAGGACGACGCCTCGTGAACGGCGGCGCCCGAGGCGGCGCTCGCCGGACCGCAGAAGAGGGGCGGGCGTCCGTCCGGACCCCCGCCCCTCTCCCCGGTGCGCTTGCGCGCGTCACCGCCGTTACGGCGTGACCTTGCCGATCCTCACGCTGCCGGTGCCGGCGACCGTGCCGCGCGCGTTCACCAGCTGCACCCGGCCGAAGAACTCGCGGCCGGCCGGTGCCTGCGCGGCGGCCGTGACCTGGCCGCTCACCGTCGCCGAGGCGCCCGTGCCCAGCGTGACCGGGGCCGAGCCGTCGACCGTGACGGAGCCGAGCGCGGTGGAGAAGAACACGTCCCGGTAGTCGTAGTCGGTCGAGCCGGACGGGACGGAGTAGCCCACGACCTCGACGGTGTAGGTGCCGGCGGCCGGGGACGGCACGGAGACCGCCTCCTCCGAGTCGCCGTCGGCGGACTTGCCGACCTCCTTGCCTGACGCGTCGTACACCGCCAGGTCCAGGTCGGCCGCCGCGTCCGAGACCCCTCCGATGGCGACGTCGAGCGAGGTCGCGCCGGCCGGGACGGCCACCGTGGTGGTCTGCTTCTGGCCCTCCTTGACGGCCGGGCGGGCCGACTGCGCGGAGCCGAGCGGACCGCCGGTCAGCTTGCCGTCCAGCGGCGCGTAGGCGTTGGTCACCTTCCAGGAGGCGGTGACCGGCGTGCCCACGCGGGCCTCGGGCACGGTGACGGTCTCCGGGTCGAAGGCCGCGCCGAGGACGGAGACGTCCAGCCGGTAGGGGTTGTCGAGCAGCGGGGAGGTGCGCCGGGACTCGACCTCGACCTCCCAGACGCCGGCCTGCGGGGCGGCGTAGGAGCGCACGCCGGGCTTGCAGCCGTTGCCGTCCAGGTAGTTGCTGTAGCAGTACGGCGTCGAGGTGTTGTCGGACGGGACGCCGTAGGGGTGGACGGCGATGAACCGGGTCTGGCTGCCGTCCCGCAGTCCGCCGAGCGCGACCTCCAGCGACGTGGCGCCCTGGGGCACGGTCAGGAAGTACGACCGGGTGCTGTTGCGCTGCACCGAACCGGACGCCGCGTAGGTGTACGTCACCGGGTCGGCGACCACGACGGTGGTCAGGACCTGCTTGTCGACGCCCTCCGTCCGCGGGTCGTCGACCTCCAGGATCGCGCTCTTGAGGCCCGCGGAGGACGGGGCCGCCTGGACCTGGACGGTGACCGGCCGGTTCAGCGGGAGCCGCACCACGTCGTCGCCCACGATCCGGAAGGTGTGGCCGGCGTTGTTCTCGAAGTGCAGCTCGTGCCGGACGGCCTGGTCCGGGCCGGAGGTGCGGGTGAGCGTGAGGGCGTAGGTCTTGCGCTGCCCCGCCTTCAGGCCGCCCTCGCGGTCGTACAGGCCGGTGCCGAAGCCCGGGGTCTTCAGGGCGTCGTCGAGCGCGGTGTCGACCGGGGCCTTGACCGTGTACTCGTGGGCCGTGGCGCCGTCCCTGACGGACTCCCAGGCGTCCACGACGTTGATCAGGCCCGCGCCCTCCTCGTACGCCTGCGCGCCCTTGATGTGGTCGGCGGTCGAGGTCAGGGCCGTGCGCAGGGTGGCGGGCGGCAGGTCGATGCCCTTCTGCTTCGCGGCCGACAGCAGCAGCGCGGAGGCGCCGGCGGCCTGCGGCGAGGCCATCGAGGTGCCCTGGAGCATCGAGTACCCGGCCGGCAGCGCGTAGCCCGCCTCGGCGACCGGGGAGCCGGGCAGCCAGGTCTGGGTGGTGTTGACGGCGGCGCCGGGCGCGCTCAGGGTCGGGGCGAAGCCGCCGTCCTCACGCGGGCCGCGCGAGGAGAACGGCATCATGGCGTACTTCTTCTCCACCGCCGAGCCGTAGTTCGCCGCCCAGGTCGCCTGGGAGATGGCCGCGCCGACCGAGATCACCTTGTCCGCGAGACCGGGGTCGCCGATGGTGTTGGCGCCGGGTCCCGAGTTGCCCGCGGAGATCACCAGCTGGACGCCGTAGGTGTCGATGAGCCGGGTGTACAGCTCGGCGCGCGCGTTGTTGCCGTCGTTCAGCGCGGGCAGGCCGCCGATCGACATGTTGACGATGTCGACACCGCGGTGGGCGACCAGGTCGATCATGCCCTCGGTGAGCGCGACGTTGGTGCAGCCGCCGGTCCAGGTGCAGGCCCGCGAGGAGACGATCTTCGCGCCGGGGGCCGCGCCGTTCATCCGGCCGCCGAACAGGCCGTGGGCGGCGGTGATGCCGGCGACGTGGGTGCCGTGCTCGGACTCGATGACCCCGATGTTGACGAAGTCGGCCTTCTTGCCGACCCAGTCGCCGCCGTAGGGGTCGGTGGGCACGTCCTTGCGGATCTGGACGACGAACGGCTGCCGCTCGGCGACGTCGGTCTTCGGGTCGTCGGTGCCGAACCAGCCGATCTGATGGTCCTCCCGGTACGGCTTCATCGGCGTGTCGTCGGTGAAGTCGAAGTCGTTGTCCAGGTCGACGCGGACGGTGCCGGCGGCCGGGTCGTACAGCACGCCCCAGGCGTCGGTGGTGTCGCCGTCGCGGTTGGCGTCGCCCTTGGCGTCGCCGCCGGCCGTCGCGGACTCCCGGAACAGGCTGATCTGGTAGTCGCCCGCGGGCGCCTTCCAGGTCGCGCCGCCGTAGCCGAACGACGGACCGCTGACCGGGTTCGTCATCCGGCGCCAGGTGCCGTCGCCGTCCAGGATCGGGTCGGTCGCGGTGACCCAGTCGGTGATCTTCCGCTCGCCCGTGGTGGTCTTCTGCAGCGCCGGGTGGCCGAGGTCGACGCCGGAGTCGAGGATGCCGATGGTGACGCCGCGGCCGTCCGCCTTCGGATGCCCGGCGACGAAGTCGACGGCGCCGGTCTCGAAGGAGGGGTTGTACGGGTTCTCCGCCGGGGTGTTCCGGCCCGGTGCCGGATAGGTCCTGGCCGCCGTGGCGGACCCGGCGGCGGCGCCGGCGTCCGGCACCGGGTCGTCGAGGGGTATCTCCCGCCGCAGGTCGATGGCGTGCACGGAGGACAGCTTCGCCGCGGCCGCGATGGCCGCGTCCGCCCTGCCGGTGGGCACGGTGGCGCGGACGTAGCCGACCCCGTCGTCGCTGTGGCCGACGGAACCGCCCTCGACCGCGTCCAGCTCAGCGGCCACCTGCTCGGTCCGGCCCGGCGCCGTGGCGATCATCATCGTGACGTTCTTCGCGCCGTCGGCCTTGGCCTCGGCGAGCGTGTCGGCGTCGTCCGCGCCCAGCTTGGCGTGGGCGGACTTGGCGCCGGGACCGGCGTCGGCCGGGGGGCTCTGCCGTGCGTCGAGCGTCGGGTGAGCGTCCGCGGCGAGGGCCAGGGGGACCGGGCCGGCCGCGCAGAGGGCGGCCGTCACGCCCACGGCCACGGCTATCCGGGCCAGGCGTCTGTGGCCGGGTATGGAATCACGCTCGGGGGTGTGGGTCATCGGCATCCCTCAGGTAGCGAGAACGAGCGGACGGGAGCGCTCAGCCTGGCCGAAGGGACCGCGGTTTGGGGTTCGTTGACCGAATCGAGATGAACGTATGGGGAAAACCCGCGATGGCATGCGGGCGGATCGGGTGCCGATGGCCCGGTTTGTGCCCGGTTCTCCCCGCGGTGACCGGCGACCGGTGACCGGTTACCGATGTCCGGGTCCGGCGGGTCCGGGTCCGGGTCCGGCGAGTCCACGGCCGTCGGGTCCGGGTCCGGCGCCGCTCGTCGGTGTCGCGCCGCGGTGCCGCGCGGCGGCCGTGGCCGGACGCCCGCCGCGCGGACGGTTCCCGGGCCCGCCCTGCCCCGGCGGATGAACGACGCGTGACCGCCCGCGGACCGGCCGCGTGCCACTGTGTGACCACACCCGGTACCCCGTGATCCACGTCCGGTGATCGGTGTCACGCGTTGCGGCCGCGTTCACGCACAGGCCATTCCCGCTGCCAACGATCCACGGTGAGCGGGGCGTTCGCGTCCGTGACGGCCCGCGACCACCGTCGACGCGTACGCACCCGGGGAGATCGCGCCATGCCGCGCACACGCTCTGCCGCCGCCCCCGCCGCGGGGCCCCACCGCCGTTCCGTCCTCGCCGCCGCCGGCGCGGCCGCGCTCTCCGCGGGCGCCGGTTTCGCCCTGCGCCCCGCCGACAGCCAGGCCGCCACCGCCGCCGCACCCGCCGGTGCGGGCGCCCCCGCCGGGACGCCCGCCGCCGCCCGGAACGCCGCCCCGGCGGCCCCCGCCGCCCCCTACACCAAGGGCACCACCCTCGCCTCGGTCGCCACCCCGCTCAACGGCTCCGGCTACCGCCGCCTGGGCGACGGGCCCGGCTGGCCCCGGGTGGTGCGCGCCGAGCTGGCCGCGCCCAAGGCGGGCCGGGAGCACCGCCGTACCGCCCTGGCCGCCTTCGTGCAGTTCACCGACCTGCACCTGATGGACGTCCAGCACCCGCTGCGCCTGGAGTACCTGCGCGCCGTCGACACGCACGCCTGGCGTCCGCACGAGGCGCTCACCGTGCCCGGCGCCGTGTCCCTCGTGGAACGGGTCAACGCCCTGCGCGGCGCCCCCGTCACCGGCGCCCCGCTGCGCTTCGTGATGACCACCGGCGACAACACCGACAACAACGCCCGCTGCGAACTGGACTGGTTCCTGCGGGTGATGAGCGGCGGCCGGATCACCCCGAACACCGGCGACCCGAGGCACTACGAGGGCGTGCAGAACAGCGGTCTGAAGCTGTACTGGCAGCCCGGCTCCACCGCCCGCGACCACGACAAGGCGCTCGGCTTCCCGCACCTGGAGGACTTCCTCGCCGCCGCGATCCGCGAGGTGACGAGCCCCGGCCTGCGCCTGCCCTGGTACTCCACCGTCGGCAACCACGACGCCCTCCCGCTCGGCTGCTACGGCTCGCACGGCGACCGCCGCCTCGCCGAGGCCGCCGTCGGCGGCCGCAAGCTGATGAGCGTCCCCGCCGCCGACGCCCGCCGGCTCCAGGACTCCCTCAAGCACGCCGAGGACCCCAAGGGCGCCGGCTACCGCGACTTCCTCACGGCCCACGCCCGCTCCGCCCGTCCGGTCACCCCGGACGACCGGCGCGCCCCCTACACCCGCGCCGACTACCTCAGGGCCCACCTGGACCCCGCCCACCAGGGCCACGGCCCGGCCGGGCACGGCTACACCCCGGCCAACCTGGACGCGGACACCCAGTACTACGCCTTCCGGATCTCCGACGACGTCCTCGGCATCAGCCTGGACACCACCGACCCGGGCGGCCACTACGACGGCTCCCTCGGCACCGCCCAGCTGAAGTGGCTCGACCGGACGCTGAAGGCCCACAAGGACTCCTACGTCGTCGTCTTCAGCCACCACACCAGCAAGACGATGACCAACACCCGGCCCGACCCGGCCCGCCCCGGCGAGCGGCGGCACGGCGGCGCCGAGGTGCTCTCCGTGCTGTCCGCCCACGCCAACGTGCTGGCCTGGGTGAACGGGCACATCCACAAGAACGTCGTCACCGCGCACCGGGCCGCCGCCGGGCGCTCCTTCTGGGAGATCTCCACCGCCTCGCACGTCGACCACCCCCAGCTCGCCCGGATCATCGAGCTGACCGACAACAAGGACGGCACGCTCTCCCTGTTCACCACCCTGGTCGAGGCCGCCGCCCCGCACCGCACCGACTACACCGACCTCTCCCAGACCGGCCTGGCCGCCCTCTACCGCGAGCTGGCCTGCAACGCGCCCGGCGCCGGCAAGACCCTCGCGGGCGGCGCGCGCGACCGGAACACCGAGCTGGTGCTGAAGAAGGGCTGAAACCCGCCCCACCGCCGTGCCCCCGGGCAACCTCCGCGCCCCGCCCCGGGTCCCTTCCGCCGACCGCACCACCCACCCACAGGCTGGGGACAGACATGCGCGCACGCACCGCTTGCCCGGGCATCACCGCCCTGCTCCTGACGGCGGCCCTCGCCGCTCCGGCCGCCGCGGCCGGCTCCGCGCCCCACGGTCACACCGCCACCCGGGAGGCGGTCGCGGCCGCCGTCGCCGCGGGCGTGCCCGGCGCGACCGCCACCGCGCGGGACGCCCACGGCACCTGGTCCACGGCCGCCGGCACGGGCGACACCCGCACCGGCGAACCGCGTTCGACGGCCGACCGCTACCGCGTCGCCAGCATCACCAAGACCTTCGTCGCCACCGTCCTGCTCCAGCTCGAAGCGGAGGGCCGGCTCTCCCTGGACGACACGGTGGAACGGTGGCTGCCGGGCGTGGTCCGCGGCCACGGCCACGACGGCCGCGAGGTCACCGTCCGGCAGTTGCTGAACCACACCAGCGGCATCCACGACTACCTCGCCGACCCCGATTTCGCCCGCGCCTACTTCACCCCGGAAGGCTTCTTCGCGCACCGCTACCGCACCCTCGCCCCGCGGGAGCTTCTGGACTACGCGATGCGGCACGAGCCGGACTTCGCGCCGGGCACCTCCTGGCGGTACTCCAACACCAACTACGTCCTCGCCGGCATGGTGATCGAGAAGGTCACGGGCCGCCCGTACGCCACCGCGGTCGACCGCCGGATCATCGCGCCGCTGCGGCTGCGGGCCACCTCCGTGCCCGGCACCCGGACCACCCTGCCCGAGCCGAGCGGCCGGGCGTACTCGACGTTCAAGGTCCCCGGCCGGGCGGTGTACGACGTGACGGACCTCAATCCGTCCATGGCGTCCTCCGCAGGCGAGATGATCTCCGACTCCGCCGACCTGACCCGCTTCTACGGCGCCCTGCTCGGCGGCGGGCTGCTGCCGGCGCGGCAGCTCACGGAGATGAGGACCACGGTGGCCACCGACACGCCCGGCATCCGCTACGGCCTCGGTCTGACGGACACCCGGCTGGCCTGCGGCACGCATGTCTGGGGCCACGACGGGGGCATCCACGGCTCCGCCTCCGAGGTGGCGGCGACGGCCGGCGGCCGGCACTCCCTGGCGGTCAACTTCAACGCCGACTGGACCGGGGACACGGGGGCCGTGGTCGAGAAGGAGTTCTGCTGACCGCCTCCGCGCGCGGTGCTCCTACCGCCACCCGGACACGCGGGTGAGGACCGGCAGGTAGCCGAGCGACTGCCCCGGCGCAGTCGGGTGGTAGGACTCGGTCAGCGCGAACACCTCGATGCTGTGCATCCAGGGCGTGGCCGAGCAGATCTCGTGGCCGGCGAAGGCGACCGTGACGTCGGCGAAGGTGAAGCCGTGGGCGGCGGCGCGTGCGGCGATCACAGCGTTGAGGTGGTCCACGGCGTCGTTGACCGCGCCGCGTTCGCCGTCCGGCAGGCCCAGCCGGCAGGCGCCCGCCAGGTGGTACAGGTGCGGATAGCCCAGCACCACCACCCGGGCGGCGGGCGCCCGGTCCCGGATGGCCGTGTAGAGCCGGTCCAGGCGGTCCGTGAGCGCGGTGTCCATCGTGGTCCGGGACCGGGACACGGCGCCGTCGCAGCGGCTCTGGCCGCCGAGCGCGCAGGTCGCCAGGACGCCCGCGAAACCCGTGTCGCTGCCCCCGGCGGTGAGCGTGACCAGGCCGGTGCGCGGGCTGAGGTGGCCGAGCTGATCGGTCAGCACGTCCTCGGCGCCCGCGCCGTTGCAGGCGGCGAAGGTGAAGGAGCGCGGCGCGTGCGCCTCGGCCCACAGCGCGGGATAGGCCCGGCTGCTGCGCTTGCACTCCTTGCCCGACGCCAGGTAGTCGCCGGCGCCGACACCGGAGGAGTAGGAGTCGCCGAGGGCCACGTAGCCGCCGGCCACGGCCCGGGAGGCCACCTCCGCCGTCGCGGGACCGGCGAACGCGCAGGCGGACGCGAGGAGCAGGGAGCAGGCGCCGACGGCTATACGGGACTGTTTCATGCCTCTCCTCTACCGTGGCCGGCGTCGCCCCGCCCGCCGTGCCGGTCCATTGCGGTGAGCCCTCACCCGGCCGGTCCAGGAGAAGTCGCGCGGCCGGCGTCACCGGGGCAGCACCACGACGTGCGCGGCCGGCTCGCGGTCCCCGGCGGCCATCAGCGCCGTCCGCACCACCGCCGCCTGCTGCTCCGGACAGTCCCGCAGCTTCCTCGGATCGACGTGCACGACCGTGATGCCGAGCCGCTCCAGGTGCTCGCGCCGGGCCGCGTACCGCGACCACGGGGCGCCGTCGTCCGGCCGGGCCGCCCCGGTGTCCAGCTCGACCGCCACCGCCTGGTCCGGCCAGTAGGCGTCCAGGCCGCCCAGGTGCGGGCCGCCGGGCAGCCTCAGGCCGACGTTCCAGACCGGGTCGGGCAGACCGTGCTCGCGGACCATCCGGTACAGGCGGTCCTCGGCGAGCGACCGGCCCTCGGCGAGCAGCGCCTCCACGGCGTCCACCACGTGCGGGCGGTGCAGCAGCCGCGCCCGCGTCAGCTCCCGGACCACGGCGGCCGGTTCGCAATGGCCGCCGCGCACCGCCTCGGCCAGCAGCCGCCGTACCGTCTCGGCGTCCGTGTGCTCCGCCACCGCGTCCGCCAGCGCCCGGGGCACCGGCGCCACCGGCAGCCCCGTCACCAGCCGCGGCTCGGGCAGGTCGCCGGTGCGCCGGACGCGGACATAGCCCGCGCAGCGCAGCCGGCGTGTCCGGGGGACCAGCACGTCCACATGGTCCAGGCCGGACAGCGCGGGGGCGGTCGAGAAGCCGTGCAGGGCGAGCGCCGCCAGACCGGTGAGCACCGCCTCCGGGTACGGCGTGCGGGGCGTGCCGGCGGCCGTCGGCTGGGCCGGCACACCGCCCGGCTCCGCCGCGCGGGCCGCGTACAGCAGGGCCCCGTGCAGCCGCTCCTCGCCGGTGGGCGGGCCCGGGTGCAGCAGGACCACGTGGGGCAGCAGCTCCCGCCAGGGGCCGTCCGGGCCGCACCGCGCGGTCTGCTCGGCCGCCGGCACGCCGTGGGCGCGCAGCTGGGCGGTGGTCAGGACCCGGCGGTGGGCGTCGGCGAGGTGGCGGAGCGGGCGCGGGGACAGCGGGGTGTTGTGCGTCATGGTGTCGGGATTCCCGCACCGGGACCCGCCTGTAACCGCTGTGACACATCCGTCGAGGAATCCGGACAAGACGGCACTAAAGGTCAGGTGTTCGGGTGCCGACAGCAGACGGGAAACCCCTGGTCCGCTCGGGTGCGGACCAGGGGTTACGGGTGACTTCGCCCGGATTTCGTAACGATCGCCGGCGGGCGGTTCCGGGCCGGGGTCAGTGGCCGGCGGCCGCCGCGTCGCACGCCTGCGCGCGCAGTGCCCGCGCCAGGTCGTCCCGCGCCTCCAGCACCAGCCGGCGCAGCGCGGGCGCCGCGTCCTCGTGCGCCGCGAGCCACGCGTCGGTCGCGTCCAGGGTCTCCGGCCGGTCCTGGAGCGCCGGGAACAGCCCGCGGACCACGTCCATGCCGATCTGGATCGACCGCTCCCGCCACACCCGCTCGATCGCGGCGAAGTACAGCTTGGCGTACGGCGCGGTCAGTTCCCGCTGCGACGGCTGGGCGAAGCCCGCGATCACCGCCTCCACCAGCGCGTTCGACAGCGCGTCGGACTCCACCACCTGCGCCCACGCCTGCGCCTTGACCGCCGCCGACGGCCGCGCGGCCAGGCAGCGCACCTGGTGCCGCTTGCCGGACGCGGTGTCGTCCCGGGCCAGTTCCGCCGCCAGCACCGACTCGTCCGCCGCCCCGTGCGCCGCCAGCGGCTCCAGGAACACCCAGCGCAGCTCCTGGTCCACCTCCAGGCCCTCGACCTCGGTGGTGCCGTCCAGCAGCTCCCGCAGCAGCTTCAGGTCCGGCTCGGCGGCGGCCACGGCCGCGAGGAACCGCGCCCAGGCCAGCTGCTGCTCACTGCCCGGCGCCGCCGCCCGCAGCTCCCGCAGCGCGCCGTCCGCCAGCGCCCGCCCGCCGGTCTCCCGCCAGCCGGGCGCCGCGTAGTGGTCCAGCGCCGAGTTGGCCCAGGAGTGCAGCATCTGGAGCACGCCGATGTCCGACTCGCGGCCCGCGAACCGCAGCACCAGCGCGATGAAGTCCCGCGCCGGCAGCAGCCCGTCCCGGGTCATGTTCCACAGCGCCGACCAGCACAGCGCGCGCGCCAGCGGGTCGGACAGCGCGCCCAGGTCCGACCGCAGCGTCTCCAGCGAGGCCGTGTCGAACCGGGTCTTGCAGTAGGTGAGGTCGTCGTCGTTGACCAGCACCAGCGCCGGCGCCTCGGCGCCCGCCAGCTCCGCCACGACCGTACGCGGCTCGCGCACGTCCGTCTCCACGCGCGCGTACCGCTCCAGCGCGCCGTCGGGCGTACGGCGGTACAGGCCCACCGCGATCCGGTGCGGGCGCAGCTCCGGGTGCGACTCCGGGGCCTCCTGGAGGACGGCCAGCTCGGCGATCCGGCCGCCCGTGGTGTCCAGCAGCACCTGCGGGGTCAGCGCGTTGACGCCCGCCGTCTGCAGCCACGACCGCGCCCAGCCGGTCATGTCCCGGCCGCTCGTCTCGCCCAGCACCGACAGCAGGTCGCCCAGGCGCGTGTTGCCGTACGCGTGGCGCTTGAAGTACCGCCGGGCACCCTCCAGGAACGCGTCCTCGCCGACGTACGCCACCAGTTGCTTGAGCACCGAGGCGCCCTTGGCGTAGGTGATGCCGTCGAAGTTCAGCTTGGCGTCCTGCAGATCGCGGATGTCCGCCGTGATCGGGTGCGTGGAGGGCAACTGGTCCGCGCGGTAGGCCCACGCCTTGCGGCGGTTGGCGAAGGTGATCCAGGCGTCCTTGAAGCGGGTCGCGCCGACGTTGGCGAAGGTGCCCATGAAGTCCGCGAAGGACTCCTTCAGCCACAGGTCGTCCCACCACTCCATGGTGACCAGGTCGCCGAACCACATGTGCGCCATCTCGTGCAGGATGACGTTGGCCCGCGCCTCGTACGACGCCTGCGTCACCTTGCCGCGGAAGACGTACTCCTCCCGGAAGGTCACCAGGCCGGGGTTCTCCATCGCGCCCAGGTTGTACTCCGGCACGAACGCCTGGTCGTACTTCCCGAACGGGTACGGGTGGTCGAAGTGGTCGTGGAAGAAGTCCAGGCCCTGCTTGGTGACCAGGAAGACGTCGTCGGCGTCGAAGTAGGGGGCCAGCGCCCGCCGGCACATCGCGCCGAGCGGGATCTCCAGCTCGGTGCCGTCCTCGAAGGTGCGGCGGTAGGAGTCCGTCACATAGTGGTAGGGGCCCGCCACCACACAGGTGATGTACGTCGAGATCGGCTTCGTCTCGGCGAACCGCCACACGCCGTCCAGGAGTTCGCCGGCGCCGTTGCTCCACACCGTCCAGCCCTCCGGGGCCCGCACCTCGAACCGGTACGGCGCCTTCAGGTCCGGCTGCTCGAAGTTGGCGAACACCCGGCGGGCGTCGGCCGGTTCGTACTGCGTGTACAGGTAGACCTCGCCGTCCTCCGGGTCGACGAAGCGGTGCATGCCCTCGCCGGTGCGCGAGTAGGCGCACTGGGCGTCCACCACCAGCTCGTTCTCCGCGGCCAGGTCCTCCAGCGTGATCCGGGAGCCGTCGAAGACCTCGCCCGGGTCCAGGTCCCGCCCGTTCAGCGAGACGGAGGTGACGCGCGGTGCGATCAGATCGGCGAAGCCGGACGCGCCCGGCTCGTTGCAGCGGAAGCGCAGGGTGGTCACCGAACGGAACGTGCGCGGCTCGCCGTCCGTGTCGCCGACGGCGGACCGCAGGTCCAGGAACACGTCGTACCCGTCGACGGACAGCAGGGCGGCCCGCTCCCGGGCCTCGTCGCGGGACAGATTCTCACCGGGCACGGACGGCACTCCCTTGTGATCGCGTGGATGGTCGCGGAACAGGACCGATCCTGCCATGTGCTCCTGACGGCGGACAGCGGGAATGCGGGTGGCGACGCCCTCGTTGACGTGGCAAACGCCTGTTTCGCTGAGGAGCGCCATGTCCGAGACCGCCGCCCCGTCCGGCAAGACCCCCGTCGACTTCTGGTTCGATCCGCTGTGCCCGTGGGCCTGGATGACCTCCCGCTGGGTCCTGGAGGTCGAGAAGGTCCGCGACATCGAGGTCCGCTGGCACGTCATGAGCCTCGCCGTCCTCAACGAGGACAAGCTGGACGAGCTGCCCGCCGAGTACCGCGAGCTGCTGACCACCAAGGCGTGGCCGCCGGTCCGCGTGGTCACCGCGGCCTGGCGCAAGCACGGCGACGACGTCGTCGGCCCGCTCTACACCGCGCTCGGCACCCGCATCCACAACAACGGCGAGGGCGCGACCCTGGAGGCCATCGCGGGCGCGCTCGCCGACGTCGGCCTGCCCGCCGGCCTGATCGACTACGCCGGACAGGAGGACTTCGAGTTCGACGCCGAGCTGCGCGCCTCCCACAAGGAGGGCATCGAGAAGGTCGGCCAGGAGGTCGGCACGCCGGTCATCGCCCTGCCCGGTCCCGACGGCGAGCAGATCGCGTTCTTCGGCCCCGTCGTCACCCCGGCCCCGAAGGGCGAGGAGGCCGCCCGGCTGTGGGACGGCACCGTCGCGGTGGCCTCGGTGCCGGGCTTCTACGAGATCAAGCGCACCCGCACCAAGGGCCCCGACTTCAGCAACCTGTGACGGCCGCGCCGTCCCGGCGCGAAGGACCCCCGTGAGTCACGTCCTCACGGGGGTCCTCCTCTTATCCGCCTGCCGCCGTGAAGGGTGAGAAGACGATCACGAGGCAGGACGCGTGGGGTGCGTCAGGGCGCGAGCAGCAGCACGTCCGCGCGGGAGCGGGCGGCGTCGAGGCGGCGGGCGACGTCCTGCCAGTTCACGACCTGCCACATGGCCTCGATGAAGTCCACCTTCTGGTTGCGGTACTGCAGGTAGAAGGCGTGCTCCCAGGCGTCGAAGACCAGGATCGGCACGGCGCCCTGGCCGACGTTGCCCTGGTGGTCGTAGACCTGCTCCACGATCAGCCGGCCGCTCAGCGGCTCGTACGCCAGCACGCCCCAGCCCGACCCCTGGGTGGTGGCCGCCGCCTTGGACAGCTGGGCCTTGAAACCGGCGAAGGAGCCGAAGGACTCCTTGATCGCCTCGGCCAGCCCGCCCACGCCGTCGGCGGCCAGCGGCTCGCCGCCGCCCTCCTTCGGACCGGTCATGTTCTGCCAGTAGATCGAGTGCAGGATGTGCCCGGAGAGGTGGAAGGCCAGGTTCTTCTCCAGGCCGTTGACCGAACCCCAGGTCTCCTTCTCCCGCGCCTCGGCGAGCTGCTCCAGGGTGTCGTTGGCGCCCTTCACATAGGCCGCGTGGTGCTTGTCGTGGTGCAGCTCGATGATCTCCGGGCTGATCACGGGGGCGAGCGCGGAGTAGTCGTAGGGCAGCTCGGGCAGCGTGTAGACGGGCATGGGTGATCCCCTCCGGAACCTTATTGCAAGTCGCTTGCAAGTACACGCTAGCAATAAGTGCGCCCGAGCAACAGAAAGGCCCCCACGTGTCGTTCCGTGGGGGCCTTCGTGCCGTACGCGCCGGGCCGTCGCGCGCGGCGCCGGGGTCAGCTCCGGGCGCGCAGCCGCTGCCAGCCGTACCCGACCGCCGCCAGGCACAGGGTCATGGCGCCGGTGGAGTAGAGCTGCACCCGGGTGTCCGGCTCGCGGGCCATCAGGGCGAAGATCGCGACCATGCCGGCCAGCGCCACCCAGGTCAGCCACGGGAAGGCCCACATGCGCACGACCAGCTTCTCGGGCGCCTCGCGCTCGATACGGCGGCGCAGCATCAGCTGGGAGACCGCGATGAAGATCCAGACGACCAGGATCACCGCGCCGATCATGTTCAGCAGCCACTTGAAGATGTCGTCCGGCCGCCAGTAGCTGAGCAGCACGCAGACGAAGCCGAGGACGCAGGAGACCATCACCGCGATCCGCGGCACCCCGCCGGACAGCCGCGCCAGCGCCCGCGGGCCCTGGCCGCGCTCGACCAGCGAGTAGCCGATGCGCGAGGCGCCGTAGATGTTGGCGTTCATGGCGGAGAGCAGGGCGACCAGGACGACCACATTCATCAGCTCGCCCGCGCCGGGGATGTCGAGCCGGTTCAGCGTGGCGATGTACGGGCCCTTCTCCATGACCTCCTTGGAGTCCCACGGGACCAGGGTGACGGCGACCGCCATCGAGCCGATGTAGAAGACGGCGATCCGCCACATCGCCGTGCGCACGGCGGAGGCGACCCCGCGCACCGGGTCCTCCGACTCGGCCGCCGCGATGGTGACCGTCTCCAGGCCGCCGTAGGCGAAGACCGAGGCGAGCAGGCCGATCACCAGGCCGTTGCCGCCGTTCGGCAGGAAGTCGGTGAGGTTCGAGGTGCCGGGCGCGTCCGTGCCGGGCAGCACGCCCGCGATGGCCAGCACGCCGAGGATCAGGAACAGGCTGATCGCGCCGACCTTCAGCGTGGCGAACCAGAACTCGAACTCGCCGAAGTTCTTCACCGCGGCCAGGTTCGTCCCGCAGAACACCAGCATGAACAGGGCCACCCACATCCACTGCGGGGTGCCGGGCAGCCAGCCCTGGACGATCTTCGCGGCGCCGATGCCCTCCAGGCCGACCGCCGTACACAGCAGCACCCAGAACGACCAGCCCGCGGTGAAGCCCGCCCACGGTCCGATCGCCCGCTCGGCGTGCGCGGAGAAGGAGCCCGACGACGGGTAGGCGGCCGACATCTCGCCGAGCATCCGCATCACGAGCATCACCAGCAGCCCGGAGAGGGCGTAGGCGACCACGATGGACGGGCCGGCCGCGGCGATGCCCGCGCCGGAGCCGACGAAGAGGCCCGCGCCGATCACCCCGCCGAGGGCGATCATCGACAGATGGCGTTGTTTGAGACCGTGGGAGAGGGAGCCGTCCGGTCGCTGCTGCGGCGATGTCTTGGTGGGTGTGCTGCTGGGCATGGGCGCGGCTCTCCCAGGGCAAGGGGCGGGTAAAAACCCCGTCAGTGTGGGCGGCCCGTCCGCTCAGGCGAAGGGGTTTCCCATTATCCGGACATAACTTTTACGGAACGCCACCCTCAGGTCACGCTCCGGCAGGCGTCTCCGGGGGCCGTGTCCGCCGGGGGCCGGGCGGGGTCGGTTTGGCGGGACCCCACAGTCCCGGTGCGCCGCCCCGGCGTGAGCGAAACGTCCCTTCCCTCGTGATCAGCGTCACGCCCGCACCGGTGTAACCGGCGCCCTTTGTCCGGAGCCCACCAAGCGATCGTTCAGCCCTTTGTCGGGCGCTGACGGTGATCGGCACGAGTGCCCCGGTATAGCGTCACGGTGTCCCGACGTGTCCACACCATCCCGCGGAGTCCCCATGAGCACCGCCACCGCCACCGCCCGACCCGGCGCAGTCCTCGCCGACCTGCTCCCGGCCACCCGCGTCCGCGACGCCGCCCTCGTCCTCGGCGGTGCCGCGCTCACCGGCCTCGCGGCCCAGCTCTCGGTGCCCGTGCCCGGCTCCCCGGTGCCGGTGACCGGCCAGACCTTCGCCGCGCTGCTCGTCGGCACCGCCCTCGGCGCCCGCCGCGGCCTGCTCTCCCTCGCCCTGTACGCCGTCGCCGGCCTCGCGGGCGTGCCCTGGTTCGCGGACGGCAAGTCCGGCACCGGCCTGGTCTCCTTCGGCTACGTCCTCGGCATGCTCCTGGCCTCCGCCCTCGTCGGCACCCTGGCCCGCCGCGGCGCGGACCGCTCCGCGCTGCGCATGGCCGGCACCATGCTCCTGGGCGAGGCCGTCATCTACGCCGTCGGCGTGCCCTACCTGGCCCTGGCGGCCCACCTGTCCGCGTCCCAGGCGATCGCGGCGGGCCTCACCCCGTTCCTGATCGGCGACGCCCTCAAGGCCGCCCTGGCGATGGGTCTGCTGCCGACGGCCTGGAAGATCGCGGACAAGCGCTGAGGCTCCGGTCCCGAACGCGGCACGGCCGCATGAGCCGACGTACTCCGTCGGTTCATGCGGCCGTCGCCGTATCAGGGGTGCCGGATCAGCCGACGGACACCTTGTCGGCCGGCGTCTCGGCCGCCGGGGCCGGGCGGCCCGCCGCGATCCGCTGCCTGACCACGGCGATCACCAGCACGATCGCCGCCACCAGCAGCGACAGCAGCACCGTCTGGCGGCCGTCGTGCTCGGTGTCGAAGAGCATGTAGACCAGCACGGCCACGATCAGCGCGGCCGTCGCCCAGGTCAGGTACGGGTACAGCCACATCTTCACGACCAGCTTCTCCGGCGCCTCGCGCTGGATGATCTTCCGCATCCGCAGCTGCGAGAAGCAGATGACCAGCCACACGAACAGGGCCACCGCGCCGGACGAGTTCACGAGGAACAGGAAGATCTTGTCCGGGGACAGGTAGTTGAAGAAGACCGCGACGAAGCCGAACACGACCGAGGCGAGGATCGCGGCCAGCGGCACGCCCCGGCTGTTGACCCGCGCGAACGCCTTCGGCGCGTCACCGCGCTCGCCGAGCGAGAAGGCCATCCGGGAGGCCGTGTAGAGGCCGGAGTTCAGACAGGACAGCACCGAGGTCAGCACGATCACGTTCATGATCTGGCCGGCGTGGGCGATGCCGAGCGAGTTCAGCGCCGCGACGTAGGAGCCGTCCTTGGCGATGGCCGCGTCATCCCAGGGCAGCAGCGAGACCACGACCAGGATCGAACCGAGGTAGAAGACGCCGATCCGCCAGATGATGCTGTTGGTGGACTTGGTGACCGCGCGCTGCGGGTCCTCGGACTCGCCGGCCGCCAGGGTGGCGATCTCGCTGCCCATGAAGGAGAAGACGACCAGCAGTACGCCGGTGAGGATCGCGCCCGGACCGTGCGGCAGGAAACCGCCGTGCGAGGTGAGGTTCCCGAAGGACGCCTTGTCGGCGTGCACGCCCGGCAGCACGCCGAACACGGCCAGCAGACCGATCACGACGAACGCGCCGATCGCCACGACCTTGATGCCGGCGAACCAGAATTCGAATTCGCCGTAGGAGCCGACGGAGACCAGGTTGGTCGCGGTGAGCACGGTCATCACGATCAGTGCCCAGCCCCATTGCGGGACGGCCGGGACCCAGCCTTCGAGGATCTTCGCGCCGGCGGTCGCCTCGACGGCGAGCACGACGACCCAGAAGAACCAGTAGAGCCATCCGATGGAGAAACCGGCCCAGCGGCCGAGCGCGCGGTCGGCGTGCGCGGAGAAGGAGCCGGAGGTCGGATTGGCGGCGGACATCTCGCCGAGCATGCGCATCACGAGGACGACGAGCGTGCCGACGAGGGCATAGGACAAGAGGATGCCGGGTCCCGCGGTGGCGATACCGGAACTGGAACCGACGAAGAGGCCGGCCCCGATGACACCACCGATCGCGATCATCGTCAGGTGGCGGTTTTTGAGTCCTGCTTGGAGGCCCGAACCAGGGGTCATGGACGGATTTCCTTTGCGCCAGGTGGAGCTGCCCGTACGAGCGGTGTACGAGTCGGTCCAGTGAATCCGAGGCGAAGAGTTTGGGAAACCTCTGATTCCGGATCGTTACTTGCGGTTCCCTTGGGGATCTATGGCGTCACTCACAGTTTCCGAACCCGGCCGACCGCCGAGACCCTGAGGCTGCTGCCCCGGAACGGGCGTGTCACACTCGTGGCATGCGCGTGTATCTCGGCTCGGACCATGCGGGCTACGAACTGAAGAACCACCTCGCCGAGTGGCTGAAGGCCGCCGGCCACGAGCCCGTCGACTGCGGGCCGCACCTCTACGACGCCCAGGACGACTACCCGCCGTTCTGCCTGCGCGCCGCGGAGCGGACGGCCGCCGACCCGGACTCCCTCGGCATCGTGATCGGCGGCTCCGGCAACGGCGAGCAGATCGCCGCGAACAAGGTCAAGGGCGTGCGCGCGGCACTGGCCTGGAGCGAGGAGACGGCGGCGCTCGGGCGGCAGCACAACGACGCCAACGTGATCGCCGTGGGCGCGCGGATGCACAGCACGCAGGAGGCGACCAAGTTCGTCGAGATCTTCCTGAACACCCCGTTCTCCGGTGAGGAGCGGCACGTCCGCCGCATCGACATGCTGTCGGTGTACGAGACGACCGGCGACCTCCCGCCCATCCCGGCCCACCACCCGCAGGACTAGGGCCTCTCGTTTGGATCAGGCCGGGCTCGCGGGCCCTGGCACCGCACCTCGCGGCGTTGTCGTCGGTTGCCATGGCTCCGCCATGGCGCCCTCCTCCGCCTTGCGATGCACGGCACCAGGCCCCGCTCCCTGATCCGGCTTGATCCAAACGAAAGACCCTAACCGCGACCCCCGGAGGCCGAGGGTCCGCGCCCCCGGCCTCCGTCGCGTCCGCCGGACGGGTGCGCGGGCGCGCGCCAGGCAGGGAAAGGACACCTCAGCCGTGCCGGAAGGGCACACCATCCACCGGCTCGCCCGGGACTACGCCGAGCGCTTCCTCGGCAGACCCGTACGCGTCACCAGTCCCCAGGGCAAGTTCTCCGACGCCGCCGCCCTCCTGGACCGCACCGCGCCGACCGCGACCGACGCCCACGGCAAGCACCTCTTCCTGGGCTTCCGCGACGCCGACTGGGTCCACATCCACCTCGGCCTCTTCGGCAAGGTGGGCTTCGGCCCCGCACCGCCGCCCCCGCCCGCCGACACCGTCCGGCTCCGGCTCGCCGGCGACACCGCCTACGCCGACCTGCGCGGCCCCACCACCTGCGCGCTGCTCACGGACGCCGAGAAACAGGCGATCCACGACCGCCTCGGCCCCGACCCGCTGCGCGCGGACGCCGACCCGGCCGCGGCGTACCGCAGGATCTCCCGCAGCCGTACGACGATCGCCGCGCTGCTCATGGACCAGAAGATCGTCGCCGGCGTCGGCAACGTCTACCGCGCCGAAGTCCTCTTCCGGCACGGCATCGACCCGTACCGCGCGGGCCGTGACCTCACCCCGGCCGAGTGGGACGCCCTCTGGAGCGACCTCGTCGCCCTGATGCGCGAAGGCGTGCGGAACAACCGGATCGACACCGTCCGCCCCGAGCACACCCCCCAGGCCATGGGCCGCCCGCCCCGCGTGGACGACCACGGCGGCGAGGTGTACGTCTACCGCCGCGCGAACCTGCCCTGCCACATCTGCGGCGACGGCATCCGCACCGCCGGCCTCGCCGCCCGCAACCTCTTCTGGTGCCCGACCTGCCAGCGCACCTGAACACCCCCCGCAAGCCGCGCGGCAGCCAGCGGAGCGGCAACCCCTGGAAGCCGTGCGGCGGTTACGGGAAGAGCGGCCAGGACCTGCGCGGCTGTCAGGGTCACAGCAACCCTTGGGCGCCCTAACGCGGTTGCGGGAAGAGCGCCTAGAAGCCGTGCGGCAGCCACGGGGCCAGCGGTGAGCCGAACGCCACCGACGCCTCCGTCAGCGCGCCCGGCCGCAGTTCCCGCACCCGCCCCGCCGACGCCAGCGACAGCAGCGACACCCCGCCCAGATAGGCCGAGCCCAGCTCCCGTACGGACAGGGCGAGTTCCGCCGCGTCGGCCGTACGCTCGCAGGACGCGCCCTTCGCGTCGCCGGTCAGCCGCCAGCGCCCCGCGTTCCAGGGGCAGAAGGCGTCCTCGACCTCGAACACCACGTCCACCGGCGCCTGGTAGGTGCGGGCCGCGAGCGCCGCGCCGACGTCCACGAGCCGGACGTAGGCGTCGTCGCCCAGCCGCGGTCCGCAGCGGCGGATGTCGGAGACGAGGTGCGGCAGCGCGGCGTCCACCGGCAGCGACGGCACCGACAGGGTCGTCATCAGGTCGATGCCGCACAGGAAGCGCCACAGCGCGGCCTCGGTCACCGGGTCGAGACCGGCCAGGTCCGCGAGCCGCACCGTGCCGTCGGCGCCCCGCTCGCTCCAGCCGGTCCTGGTGCGGAAGCGGGCGTAGCCGGTGATCTCGCCGTCCCGTTCGGCGACCACGCACTGCAACGGCGTCGCCCCGTCCCGGTCGCGCTCCGGGTCGGTCAGAGGGACCCGCTCCCAGCCCGGCTGCCGGGCCAGCATGCCGGGCCGGCGCGGGACCAGGGCCGCGTACACCGCCTCGCAGGCGTCCAGGACGTCGGCCGGCTCGGCGTACCGCAGCCGGACCTCCTCGGTGCCGGCCGGCAGCGCCAGCGTCACCCGGCTGGTGTCGACCTCGACGCGGAGCCGGAAGGCCGCGGCGCCGTACCCGAACCGGCCGTAGATGGCGGGCTCGGACGCGGTCAGCACCGCCAGCGGCTCGCCCAGCGCGCGGACGTCGTCCAGTTGCCGGCGCATCATCGAGGTCAGCACCCCGCGCCGCCGGTGGGTGGCCGCCACGCTCACCATCGTCACCCCGGCCGCCGGGACCGCGCTCCCGCCCGGCACGGTCATCCGGAAGCTGAAGGCGCCCGCCGTGCCGACGATCTCCGCCGCGTCCCAGGCGGCGAGCGAGCGGTCGAACTCGGTGACCGCCCGGTCCCGTTCGCGCTCCTCGGCGCAGGCCCGCCGCGCGCCGAACCCGCGGTACAGGGTGTCGTACCACCGGTCCCACTCGTCCTCGCGCAGTACCTTCAACTCGGTTCCGTGCACAGTCCCCATACGCCATGCCTATCAGGGCCCTGCGGGACGAGCCAGTGATTTCCTGCGCGCCGGGCCGCCCGGAACCGGGCGTGCGCGGGGCGAAGCGGAATCCCGCACGGGGGACAAGTGGGACCTCCCGTGCCAAGCGGCCGGTCCGCTGGATAGGGTCCCGAACTGATGGCAGCAGGACGACAGCGGCGCGCGAAGGCCGAGACGTTCACGGCCCGGTGGAAGATGCGATGGCACCGGGCCCGCGTCGGGCTGCGCAAAAGCGCCGTGGACTACTTCCGCGGCGACGGCTCCGACTGGATCGCCTTCGCCGGACTGCTGCTGACCATTCCGGTCCTCGCGGCCATGACCCTCCTGGAACCGGTGTGGTGCTCACCGGCCACCCTGGTGCTGCCGATCGTCGCCGGCGGACTGCTGCTGCGCCCGGCGAGCCTGCTCGGTCTGTACGCGGCGGCGGCCACCGCGCTGATCGTGGAGTCGGTACGGCTCGGCCCGTACACCGAGGGCCCGTCCCGGGTCACTCCCGGCGTGGTCCTGGTGGTCGCCGCGTGCGGCTTCTTCGGGCTGCTGACCGCGCAGTTCCGCAGCCGGGTCGGCGTGCCCTGGCGGCGCGGCGGCACCATGCTGTTCGACCTGCGCGAGCGCATCCGGGTGCAGAGCAAGCTGCCGAAGCTGCCCAGGGGCTGGCACCACGAGATGGCGCTGCGGCCGGCGGGCGGCCAGTCCTTCTCCGGTGACTTCGTCGTCGCCGCCCGGACCAACGGAGGCCGGACGCTGGAGGTCGTGCTCACGGACGTGTCCGGCAAGGGCATGGACGCGGGCTCGCGCGCCCTGCTGCTGTCCGGCGCCTTCGGCGGCCTCCTCGGCTCGCTGCCCCCGCACGCCTTCCTCCCGGCCGCCAACGGCTATCTGCTCCGCCAGGACTGGGAGGAGGGCTTCGCCACCTCCATCCACCTGGTCCTCGACCTGGACTCCGGGGACTACGAGCTGTACTCCGCGGGCCATCCGCCGGGGCTCCAGCTGAGCGCGGGCAGCGGACGCTGGGAGGAGAAGGCGGCCGAGGGCCCGCTGCTGGGTGTGTACGACGGCGCCCAGTTCGACCCGGTGAAGGGCTCGCTGCGCCCCGGTGACGTGTTGATGCTGTTCACGGACGGTCTGGTGGAGACCTCCGAGCGGGACATCGTGGAGGGCATCGACCGGCTCACCGGCGAGGCCGACCGCTATGTGGCCGGCGGTTTCCACGGCGCCGCCTGGCACCTCATCGAGGCGGTCGCCAAGGACGTCAACGACGACCGGGCGCTGCTGCTGATCTGCCGCGAGCAAGCGGCCGCCCGCTGAGCGTGCGACCGCCGGGGGACACTGGCGGCATGACCCCGCTCACCCTCGCCGAGGTCGAGGCCCTCGCACGCGCCGCCCACGACGGCCAGACCGACAAGGCCGGCCGGCCCTACGCCGAGCACCTCGCGGCCGTCGCCGCAGGCGTCCGCGCCCGCGGCGGCGACCCGGAACAGATCGCGGCGGCCTGGCTGCACGACTCCGTGGAGGACGCCGCGCTCAGCGCGCGGTGGCTCGCCACGGCCCCTCTGACCGGACGGACCAAGGCCATCGTGCGCGCCCTCACCAAGCAGCCCGGGGAAACGCCGGAGGCGTACGCCGGCCGGATCCTCGCCACCCCGGGCGCGCTGCTGGTGAAGGAGGCCGACCTCGCGCACAACGCCGACCCGCGACGGCTCGCGCTCCTTCCCGGACCGGTCAGGGAACGGCTGACCGGCAAGTACACCCGGATGCGCGCCCTGCTCGGCCTGCGACCGTGACCGGCCGGGGGGCCGGCGGCCGGGTCCGCACGAGAGGCCCTACGCGTCGGCCGTCTCCCGTCGGCGGTGCCGCTCGCGGGCCTGTTCGGCCGGGTCCCGCCGGAACGCCCAGTCCATCCGCGGCTCCATCGCGAACCGGAAGACGCGCCGCACCGGCGCGGTGCACAGCACCGTGACGGCCGCCGCGGCGAGCACGGTCACCAGGATCTCGCCGAGCGGCCGGTGCAGCCAGGGCTGCTCGAACCAGCCGCGGTAGTCGCCCAGCTTCACCAGGAAGCCGTGCAGCAGATAGCCGTAGAGCGTGCCCGCGCCGAGCGCCGTGAACCACGTCGTGCGGCCCGGCACCCACGCGAAGAAGCAGGCCGTCAGCAGCAGCGAGCAGGCCATCAGCGCGAGCGTCATCACCGGGCCGCACCACCAGGGCGCGCCCAGTTCCTGCGCCGAGTCGCGGTGGTAGAACCACGCGGTGTTCATGCGCGGCACCGCCCACCAGCCGACCGCCAGCGCCGCCGCGAACACCGGGGCCGAGGCGATCCGCACCCAGCGGCGGCGCACCAGCCGGAAGTGCTCGGGCTTCATGCACAGGCCGAGCACGAAGTACGGCAGGAACTGCAGGACGCGCTGGAGGTCGAGGTCGTCGCCGATGTTCGGGCTGACGGTCGCCAGCATGGCGACGGCGAGGGCCAGCGGCAGCGGCCGGCGCACCAGCTTCCACAGGGGCGTGGTCAGCCGCCAGACGAACAGCGCGACCAGGAACCAGGTCAGGTACCAGGGGTCGAGGAGGCTGATGTCCTCGTGCGAGCCGGTGACGAGGTTCTTGAACAGCGGGTACGCCGTCTCGAACACCACATACGGTACGAGCACTCCGGTGACCAGCCGCTTCAGCCGGTCCGGGCGCATATCGAAACCGCGCGAGAAAAAGCCGGAGATGATGATGAACGCCGGCATGTGGAAGCTGTACACGACGGTGTACGCGGCTTCCAGGATCCGGCTGTCCCCCTTCAGCGGCTCCCACGAATGGCCCATCGCGACGAGCACGATGGCCAGGTACTTGGCGTTGTCGAAGAACGCGTCGCGCTGCCGGGCGGGTCTGTCCGGGCCCGGCCGCTCGGGCGCGCCCGACGGGTCGCGCGGGGCGGGCACCGCGTCCGCCGGCGGCTGTGCCGGGGGGAGCGGGCTGCGGTTCGGGCCGGGGGACGGGGCGGCGTCAAACATCTCAGGCACCCTAGCGTCGTCTGCGGGATTCCGTAAAACCTCCGCAGTCATTCCTGGTTATCGCGCTCGGATACCCGTTCATTTGCCGGGCGAGTCACTCCCGTTGAGGTGACGATGCGCACAGACGGGTCACCGGTTGACCCTTGATGTCCCGATTCTTCCCGACTAATTGGGGCATACATCGCCTCTGTGTCATCAATTTCCAATACCTGTGCGCGGGATGTGTGGACACGGAAACGAATCCGGGTAATTCCACGGTGAGTCCGGACGGGCCGGGTGCGGATCTCCGGTCGAATTACTGTGCGGGAGATCGCCCGCCGCGGGCCGCTGCCCGACGATGTGTCATAGGCCGCATGCAAGGGCCCTGTTGGTGGCACGATGTCTCTGGCGGAGGTGCGGACGGCACCTCCGGGCCGGGAGAGCGGACCGACCGAGGGCGGGATCAGTTGTGGCCATTTCACTGTCTGTGGTGCTGCTGTTGGCGATCATCCTGGTGGTGCTGATGCGGGGAGGGAACCTCAAGGCCGGCCCGGCCGTCGTGGCGATCCTCTTCGGTTTCTTCCTGGCCTCCACCGGCATGGCACCGCCGCTCACCCGTTTCCTGAACTCGATAGCGGACTCCATCGACGCGATCAAGTTCTGAACCGGCGGGGGAGGCCGCTCACCCGTCCGGAGCAGCGCGGACCCGGGGCGGGGCAGCCCCCGGGACGACCGAAGGCCCAGGGAGAGGAATCCACCTCTCACCTGGGCCTTCGGCATCCAGAGCGGGCGACGGGAATCGAACCCGCGTAGCTAGTTTGGAAGACTAGGGCTCTACCATTGAGCTACGCCCGCAACGCTGCGCCACAGGTCCGTGACCGCGGCACTGGAGGCATCGTAGCGGGTCGCCCGCCGACGAGGCCAACGCCTTCCGACGGACCGCCCCCGGGAGGGTCGGCGCCGTCCCCGGGGCGGCACCGCGCGTGTCGCCGCGCCAGCGATCCGAGCGCCACCCGCAGCCGGGGACTGTGCGCCGCCCGCAGACGGGGACCGTGCGCCGGTGCGGTCGGGGCCGCCTGCCGCCGCGTAGGAGAGGTGTCCCGCGTGCCGGCGGGGAAGGACCCCGGGTGTCGCCGCGGAGGGGCTCCGCGTGTCGGTGCGGACGATCCGGCCGCCGTCGCCGGTCGCGGCATGTACCCTACGTGTCGCACACCAGACGGGGTGTGGCGCAGCTTGGTAGCGCGTCCGCTTTGGGAGCGGAAGGCCGTGGGTTCAAATCCCGCCACCCCGACCACCAGCACACGACGCCGTGAAGATCGCCTTTTGGGGCGCTGACCCGCTGCGGTTACTATGCAAGCTGCGCGCCCGTGTGTCCTCGGCCCCCACGGCCTACGAACTCGTCCGGGCGGCGATCCGCCGGACCTGTCTGGCTCCGGCAGAACCCAAGAAGTCAGCCACAAGGAGACCGAACCGTGAAGAGCGCCGTGGAGACCCTGAACCCGACCCGGGTTCGGCTCACTGTCGAGGTGCCCTTCGAGGAGCTCAAGGACAGCCTCGACGCGGCGTACAAGAAGATCAACCAGCAGGTCACGGTGAAGGGCTTCCGTAAGGGCAAGATCCCGGCCCGCGTGATCGACCAGCGGTTCGGCCGCGGTGCGGTGCTGGAGGAGGCCGTCAACGACGCGCTGCCCAAGTTCTACACCGAGGCGGTCAACGAGGCCGAGCTGAGCCCGCTGGGCCAGCCCGACGTCGACATCACCGAGCTGAAGGACGGCGAGACGCTGAACTTCACCGCCGAGGTCGACGTCCGCCCGGCCGTCGAGATCCCGGACTACTCCGGTATCGAGGTCGAGGTCGACGCCGTCGAGGTCACCGACGAGGACGTCGAGAAGTCGGTCGAGCAGCTCCGCGAGCGCTTCGCCACCACCTCCCCGGTCGAGCGGGCCGCCGAGGACGGCGACGTCGTCACCATCGACCTGGAGGCCAAGGTCGACGGCGAGGTCCTGGAGGACGGCATCGCCAGCGGCGTCTCCTACACCATCGGCTCCGGTGAGCTGCTGGACGGCATCGACGACGCCGTGAAGGGCCTGGAGGCCGGTGGCGAGGCCACCTTCACCTCCGAGCTGAAGGGCGGCTCCGCCGCGGGCAAGGAGGCCGAGGTCACCGTCAAGGTCACCCAGGTCGCCAAGCGGGAGCTGCCCGAGCTGGACGACGAGTTCGCGCAGCTCGCCTCCGAGTTCGACACGCTCGAGGACCTGAAGGCCGACAGCCGCAAGCGCCTGGCCAACATGAAGCAGTTCGACCAGGCCACGCAGGCCCAGGAGCGCGTCCTGGAGAAGCTGCTGGAGCTGGTGGAGGTCCCCGTCCCGGAGAAGCTCCTCGAGGACGAGATCAACACCCGCAAGCACAACCTGGAGCACCACCAGCTCGGCCAGATGGGCCTCACCCTCGACAAGTACCTGGAGATCCAGGGCAAGACCGCCGAGGAGTTCGAGACCGAGACCCGCGAGGCCGCGGTCAAGGGCATCAAGACCCAGTTCGTCCTGGACGAGCTGGTCAAGAAGGAGCAGCTGAACGTCAACCAGGAGGAGCTCACCGAGCACCTCATGCGGCGTGCGGCCTCCTCCGGCATGTCCCCCGACCAGTTCGCCCAGGCCGTCGTCGAGGGCGGCCAGGTGCCTCTCCTCGTCGGCGAGGTCGCCCGCGGCAAGGCCCTGGCCGTCGTGGTCGAGGCCGCCACGGTGAAGGACACCAACGGCGAGATCGTCGACCTGGACGACGAGGAGGAGGAGACCGAGGCCGCCGAGGCGTCGGAGACCTCCGAGGAGAACGCCGAGGGCTGATCGGCCCCCCAGCGCCACCCCAGCGCACACGACGGGCCCCGGGCTACCCCGGGGCCCGTCGCCATACCCCGGCAACACCCACACCCCTACGGCGCCCCACCCCGCGTCGCCGACCCGGCCCGGTCGCGCCGCCGGCCCCGACGCCACGCCGGCGCCCGTCGCGCCCCGGGCCCCTCGGGCCACAGCGCCCCCGCGTCCCGGCCGCCAGGCCCCACGCCCTGCCGGAACGACGCCCCAGTCCGCCCGACGCCTGCGTTCCGCGTCGTGCCGACAACGCCCGCGCGCCCCGGCGCCCCACCCGTGGCCTGGTCACACGTCCCCGCGTCATCGGCCGCGGCCGGCGCGTCCGGCCGCCCCGCCGGCCACGACAGCCACGCCCCCGTACGCCGCCACACCGGCAGCCCGCCCACCACGCGCCCCGGGCCCTCGGGCCAGAGCGCTCCTGCGTCCCGACCCGCGGCTCCCATACCGTGCTGGAGCGACGTCCAAGGCCCAGGCCGCCACGCCCGCGCGCCCCGGCGCCCCACCCGTGGCCTGGTGACGCGTCCCCGCGTCATCGCTCGACGCTGGCGCGTCCGGCCGTCCCGCCGGTCCCGACAGCCACGCCCGCGTACGCCGCCGCACTCGCGGCCCGCCCGCCACGCCCCCGGGCCCTCAGGCCACAGCGCCCCCGCGTCCCGGCCGCCAGTGCCCACGCCCTGCTGGAGCGGCGCCCCAGACCCAGGCCACCACGCCCACGCGCTCTGGTGCCGAACGTTCGGCGCCTTGCCGGCAACGTGCCCGCGCCCTGGCGCCTACGTCCCCTACGGCGCCCCACCTGCAGGCTGGTCACAGGTCCCCGCGTCATCGGCCGCGGCCGGCGCGTCCGGCCGCCCCGCCGGCCACGACAGCCACGCCCCCGTACGCCGCCACACCAGCAGCCCGCCCACCACGGGCACCCAGGGCCCCTCGGGCCACGCTCGCGCCTTCCGGCACCTGCGCCCCGTGCCCCCGGCAGTGCCCGCGCGTCTCGGCCACCGGGCCCCCGCCCTGTTGGAGCGGCGCCCCAGGCCCCAGCCGTCACGCCCACGCGTTCCAATGCCGGCGGCCGGCGTCTCGCCGACAACGCCCGTGCGCCCCGGCGCCTACGTCCCCTGCGGCGCCGCACCCGCAGCCTGGTCACGCGTCCCCGTGTGATCGGCCGAGGTGGCGCGTCCGGCCGCCACGCCGGTCCCGACAGCTACGCCCGCGTACGCCGCCACACCGGCAGCCCGCCCACCACGCGCCCAGGACCCCGCGGGCCACGCTCCCGCGCCCCGCGCCCCCGCGTCCAGCGTCCGTACATCCGGGCTGCCAGGCGCCACGTCCCTCTGAGGCGTCGTATCCCGCGCCGTACCCCCCGGGTCCCGGCCGCGCGCCTACGTGCCCCGGTGGCCGCGTCTCCGGGTCCTGGCGACGCCCGCGCACCTGCCGACGCGCCGGGTCCCCGGCGATCACGCCGCGCGTCTCTCGGCGAGCCCCTCCGGCCCAGGCCCGCCGCACCCGGGTGTCCCGGGGGCTGTGCCTCCGCAGCCCCGGCAACCGCGCCCGCACGTTTCCCCGGCAACGCCTGCGCGTCCCGGCCTCCAGGCCCGCCTGTCCCTCCGGGACGCCCCCAGGCGCAGGCAGCCACCGCCGCGAGCCCCAGCCCAACGCCCCGCGTCCCCGACGCGCACCACTCCAGCCCGCCCCCGTCCCCGACGCGCACCAGCCCCCCAGCGCGTCCCGCCCCCACCGAGCCCGGCGCCCCGCGCCCCCGGCGGAGCCGCAAAACGCCCGCCCCGCGCCCGACGCGCACCTGACCCCCAGCGCGTCCCGCCCCCTCCGGAGCCGCAACAGCCCGCCCCGCCCCCACCGAGCCCGGCGCCCCTCCCGGGCCCCCGGCGCCGCAACACGCCCGCGTCCCGCCCGGGCGCGCAGCGCCCCGTCCACCGCGTCCCGCCCCGCCAGCCGCCTTCCCGCCCCCGACGCGCACCGCCCCCGCCCCCACCGGTGCCCGTCGGAGGCGCTACGCCCGAGGCGAACACTCCCATCTCCGGGATTCCCCGGAGGCAGCCGAGCGTTAGGGTCCATGAGTACGGGGGCAGGGGAGTCTCCTGAAACCCTCCCGCCAAGCCTCCGGCAGAACGACGAGACGGCCCGGCGCCGTCGCAAGACGAGCAGGTGGATACGTGACGAATCTGATGCCCTCCGCCGCCGGCGAGCCTTCCATCGGTGGTGGCCTCGGCGACCAGGTCTACAACCGGCTGCTCAACGAGCGAATCATCTTCCTCGGCCAGCAGGTGGACGACGACATCGCCAACAAGATCACCGCACAGCTGCTGCTCCTGGCCGCGGACCCGGACAAGGACGTCTACCTCTACATCAACAGCCCCGGCGGCTCGGTGACGGCCGGCATGGCGATCTACGACACCATGCAGTACATCCCGAACGACGTGGTCACCATCGCCATGGGCATGGCGGCCTCCATGGGCCAGTTCCTGCTCACCGGCGGTGCCGCCGGCAAGCGTTTCGCCCTGCCGCACGCGGACATCATGATGCACCAGGGCTCCGCGGGCCTCGGCGGTACGGTGTCGGACATCAAGATCCAGGCCGAGTACCTGCTGCGTACCAAGAAGCGCATGGCCGAGCTGACCGCGCTCCACTCCGGCCAGACGGTCGAGGCGATCATCCGCGACGGCGACCGCGACCGCTGGTTCACCCCGGAAGAGGCCAAGGAGTACGGTCTCATCGACGAGATCATCGCGCACGCCTCGGGTGTTCCGGGAGGCGGCGGCACCGGTGCCTGACCGGCCCGGCCACACCGCGCACCGCCGAGACCCCAGCCCCCAGAACGCCACCAGGACGGTGAACACCCCATGAGCAACTTCCCCGGCGCCGCCAGCGGCCTGTACGAAGGGCCCCGCCCCGAGAGCCGCTACGTCGTCCCGCGCTTCATCGAGCGCACCTCGCAGGGCATCCGCGAGTACGACCCGTACGCGAAGCTCTTCGAAGAGCGCGTGATCTTCCTGGGCGTCCAGATCGACGACGCCTCCGCCAACGACGTCATGGCCCAGCTGCTGTGCCTGGAGTCGATGGACCCGGACCGGGACATCTCGATCTACATCAACAGCCCCGGTGGCGACATGACCGCCCTGACGGCGATCTACGACACCATGCAGTTCGTGAAGCCCGACATCCAGACGGTCTGCATGGGCCAGGCGGCCTCCGCCGCGGCCATCCTGCTCGCCGCCGGTACGCCGGGCAAGCGCATGGCGCTGCCGAACTCCCGCGTGCTGATCCACCAGCCGGCCGGCTCCACCGGCCGCGGCCAGCTCTCCGACCTGGAGATCATCGCCAACGAGTTCACCCGCATGCGCGAGCAGCTGGAGGACATGCTGGCCAAGCACTCGAACCAGCCGATCGAGAAGATCCGCGAGGACATCGAGCGCGACAAGATCCTCACGGCCGAGGACGCGCTGGCGTACGGCCTCGTCGACCAGATCGTCTCCACCCGCAAGCTGAACAACAGCGCGGTCCGCTGACGCGGACCCACCCACGTCAGGCCCCCCTTGGCACGGTGCACTCCAAGTGAACCCTGCCAAGGGGGGCCCGAACACCGGGCCCGGCAAGGTACCGTCGGACATAAGGCAGCACCAGGAGCCGCTGGACGCGTAACGTCCAGTCGACTCCCAGGCGAAGGGGAAGCACACCGTGGCACGCATCGGTGACGGCGGCGATCTGCTCAAGTGCTCGTTCTGCGGCAAGAGCCAGAAGCAGGTCAAGAAGCTCATCGCAGGGCCCGGTGTGTACATCTGCGACGAGTGCATCGATCTCTGTAACGAGATCATCGAGGAAGAACTCGCGGAAACCAGCGAGGTGCGCTGGGAGGAACTGCCCAAGCCCCGGGAGATCTACGAGTTCCTCGAGGGCTACGTGGTCGGCCAGGAGGCCGCCAAGAAGGCCCTCTCCGTCGCGGTGTACAACCACTACAAGCGGGTCCAGGCGGGCGAGAACGGCGGCGGCAGCGGCCGGGACGACGCGATCGAGCTGGCGAAGTCCAACATCCTGCTGCTCGGCCCCACGGGCTCGGGCAAGACGCTGCTCGCCCAGACCCTGGCGCGCATGCTGAACGTGCCGTTCGCCATCGCCGACGCCACCGCGCTCACCGAGGCGGGCTACGTCGGCGAGGACGTCGAGAACATCCTGCTGAAGCTGATCCAGGCGGCGGACTACGACGTCAAGAAGGCCGAGACCGGGATCATCTACATCGACGAGATCGACAAGGTCGCCCGCAAGAGCGAGAACCCGTCGATCACCCGGGACGTCTCCGGCGAGGGCGTCCAGCAGGCCCTGCTGAAGATCCTGGAGGGCACCACCGCCTCCGTCCCGCCGCAGGGCGGACGCAAGCACCCGCACCAGGAGTTCATCCAGATCGACACGACGAACGTCCTGTTCATCGTGGGCGGCGCCTTCTCCGGCCTGGAGAAGATCATCGAGGCCCGGGCCGGCGCCAAGGGCATCGGCTTCGGCGCGACGATCCTGTCCAAGCGCGAGCTGGACGCCAAGGACGTCTTCGAGGACGTCATGCCGGAGGACCTGGTCAAGTTCGGCATGATCCCGGAGTTCATCGGCCGTCTGCCGGTGATCACCAGCGTGCACAACCTGGACCGCGAGGCACTTCTGCAGATCCTCGTCGAGCCGCGCAACGCGCTCGTCAAGCAGTACCAGCGCCTGTTCGAACTCGACGGCGTCGAGCTGGACTTCGAGCGCGAGGCACTGGAGGCCATCGCCGACCAGGCCATCCTGCGCCAGACCGGCGCGCGCGGCCTGCGCGCCATCATGGAGGAAGTCCTCCAGGGCGTGATGTACGAGGTGCCGTCCCGCAAGGACGTCGCCCGCGTCGTCATCACCGCCGACGTCGTCCTGTCGAACGTCAACCCGACCCTGATCCCGCGCGACACGCGCGGCCGGGGCTCGGGCGAGCAGAAGACGGCGTAGCCGCCCGGACATGCGAGGGGGCCCCGGCCGACCGGCCGGGGCCCCCTCGCATGTCTCCCGCCGCGTCAGCCCTTGACGCGGACCTCGTTGCGCAGCTTGGCGGCCAGTTCCGCGTCGGCGGCCGGGTCGCTGCTCCGGCCCGCCGCGAGGTTGGCGAAGTCCATCGGCATGACGAACCCGATGGTGCTGTGGTCGCCCCAGACGCAGATCGACAGCGTCACGTCCTTCGGGCCGCCGCTGCTGGAACCGGTGGGAGCGGTGGCCTGCTGGCACTTGAGGACCGCGCCGTCGAGCGAGGCCGGCTCGTACGCGGTCGGCTCGCCCTTCAGCGCGACGTCGTCGCTGTTGTCCTTCTTCTGCGACTCGGACTTGAAGTAGGCGAACACCGCGTCCACGGTCTTCTCGGGGTCGTCGATCGTGCCGTAGACGCCACCGAAGTTGATCATCTTCTTGCTCAGCGGGTTGTCCGCGTCACCGGCCTGGTAGGAGGCGCTGACGTCGTGCGGATCCTTCACGCCCCACTTCTCGGCGTCCTTGGTGTCGCTGTCCGTCATCGAGCCGCTGTCGCTCTTGGACTTCTTGTACTCCGACAGCACCGTCGCCGGCGTCGTCAGCTTGTGCGGGCCGTCGTCCGCGAGGCTGCTGCCGCCACCGCCGCCCAGCACGAAGTACGCGCCCACCGCGACCGCCGCCACCACGGCCACCGCACCGATGATCAGCCCGGTCTTCTTCTTCCCGCCGGACGCCTGCGGCGGCTGCGGCACACCGTAGGGCTGCTGGCCGTAGGGGCTCGGCTGCTGCGGCGGCTGGCCGTACGGACCCGGCTGCTGCGGGGCACCCTGCTGCGGGTAGCCGTATCCCGGCTGCGGCGCCGGAGGGGCCTGCTGGGGGTAGCCGTAGCCGGGCTGCGGGGCCTGCGGCTGCTGGCCGTAGCCGGGCGGGGGAGCCTGCGGCGGCTGGCCGTAGGGGCCCGGCTGGCCGTACGGCCCAGGCTGCCCCGGCTGGCCGTACGGGCCCGGCTGCTGGGGCGGCTGGCCGTACGGGCCCGGCTGGTTGTTGCTCATTCCTGGGTTCCCCTCCAGAAGCTTATGTGTTCCTGACATCCTGGCCCAGGCCCGGGGACCGCACCGCACCGGGGGGCCGCACCGTTACAGAACAAACGCGTTTCGGGACCACCCCGTGACACCTCTAAACTGGCGCCGTGACCGAGAACGCTCAGCAGCAGCCACCCGCGCCCGACACCGAACTGCCGACCCAGTACGCGCCGGCCGATGTAGAGGGGCCGCTGTACGAGCGCTGGGTGGAGCGGGGTTACTTCGAGGCGGACGCGAAGAGCGACAAGCCGCCGTTCACCGTGGTCATCCCGCCGCCGAACGTCACGGGCAGCCTGCACCTCGGGCACGCCTTCGAGCACACCCTGATCGACGCGCTCACCCGCCGCAAGCGCATGCAGGGCTACGAGACGCTGTGGCAGCCCGGCATGGACCACGCCGGCATCGCCACCCAGAACGTGGTCGAGCGCGAGCTGGGCAAGGAGGGCAAGTCCCGGCACGACCTGGGCCGCGAGGCGTTCGTCGAGCGCGTCTGGCGCTGGAAGGGCGAGTCCGGCGGCCAGATCAGCGGCCAGATGCGCCGCCTCGGCGACGGCGTCGCCTGGTCCCGGGAGCGCTTCACGATGGACGAGGGCCTGTCCCAGGCCGTCCAGACCATCTTCAAGAAGCTCTACGACGACGAGCTGATCTACCGCGCCGAGCGCATCATCAACTGGTGCCCGCGCTGTCTGACGGCGATCTCGGACATCGAGGTCGAGTACCAGGACGACGACGGCGAACTGGTCTCGATGACGTACGGCGAGGGGGACGACACCATCGTCGTCGCCACCACCCGCGCCGAGACGATGCTCGGCGACACGGCCGTCGCCGTCCACCCCGACGACGAGCGCTACCGGCACCTTGTCGGCAAGCTGATCCGGCTGCCGCTGACCGACCGCTCCATCCCGGTCGTCGCGGACACCCACGTCGACCCGGAGTTCGGCACCGGCGCCGTCAAGGTCACCCCGGCCCACGACCCGAACGACTTCGAGATCGGCCAGCGCCACGACCTGCCGTCCCTCACCGTGATGGACGAGCACGCCGTCATCACCGTCCACGGCCCCTTCCAGGGCATGGACCGCCTGGAGGCCCGCTCGGCGATCGTCGCCGCGCTGCGCGCCGAGGGCCGGATCGTCGCCGAGAAGCGGCCCTACGCCCACTCCGTCGGCCACTGCTCGCGCTGCAAGACCACCATCGAGCCGCGCCTGTCCATGCAGTGGTGGGTCAAGGTCGGCCCGCTCGCCAAGGCGGCCGGCGACGCGGTCCGCGAGGGCAAGGTCACGATCCATCCGCAGGAGATGGAGAAGCGGTACTTCGACTGGGTCGACAACCTGCACGACTGGTGCATCTCGCGGCAGTTGTGGTGGGGCCACCGCATCCCCGTCTGGTACGGCCCGGACGGCGAGGTCGTCTGCGTGGGCCCCGGCGAGGAGCCGCCGGCCGGCGAGGGCTGGCACCAGGACACCGACGTCCTCGACACCTGGTTCTCTTCCGGCCTGTGGCCGTTCTCCACCCTCGGCTGGCCCGAGCGGACCGAGTCGCTCGCGAAGTTCTACCCGAACTCCGTCCTGGTCACCGGCTACGACATCCTCTTCTTCTGGGTCGCCCGGATGATGATGTTCGGCCTGTACGCGATGGACGGCACCCCGCCCTTCCACACCATCGCCCTGCACGGCATGGTCCGCGACCAGTTCGGCAAGAAGATGTCGAAGTCCTTCGGCAACGCGGTCAACCCGCTGGACTGGATGGACAAGTACGGCTCCGACGCCCTGCGCTTCACCCTGGCCCGCGGCGCCAACCCGGGCGTGGACGTGCCGATCGGCGAGGACTGGGTCCAGGGCTCGCGCAACTTCGCCAACAAGCTCTGGAACGCGACCCGCTTCGCGCTGATGAACGGCGCGACGGTGGAGGGCCCGCTGCCGGACCCGTCCGCCCTGTCGGCGACGGACCGCTGGATCCTGTCCCGCCTCAACTCGGTCGTCGCCGAAGTCGACGCCTACTACGACGACTTCCAGTTCGCGAAGCTCTCCGACGCCCTGTTCCACTTCGCGTGGGACGAGGTCTTCGACTGGTACGTGGAGCTGTCCAAGACCGTCTTCCAGGCGGGCGGCGAGCCGGCCAAGGTCTCCCGGCGGGTCCTCGGCGAGGTCCTCGACGTCACCCTCCGGCTGCTCCACCCGGTCGTCCCGTTCGTCACGGAGACCCTGTGGACGACGCTGACGGGCGGCGAGTCCGTGGTGATCGCCGAGTGGCCGAAGGACAGCGGCTTCCGCGACACGGCCGCCGAGCAGGAGATCTCCACCCTCCAGTCGGTCATCACCGAGGTCCGCCGCTTCCGCGCCGACCAGGGCCTCCAGCCCGGCCAGCGGGTCCCGGCCCGCCTCACGCTCGACGGCACCCAGCTCGCCCCGCACGAGGCGGCCATCCGCCAGCTCCTGCGCCTCCAGCCCGAGGGCGACGCCTTCACGGCCACGGCGACCCTGCCGGTGGCGGGCGCCGAGGTCGCCCTGGACCTGTCCGGCACGATCGACGTCGCCGCGGAGCGCAAGCGCCTGGCGAAGGACCTGGCCGCCGCGGAGAAGGAGAAGGCCCAGGCCACGGCCAAGCTGGGCAACGAGGCGTTCCTCGCGAAGGCCCCGGACCAGGTGGTCGGCAAGATCCGCACCCGCCTCGCCAAGGCGGAGGAGGACATCGCCCGCATCACCGCCCAGCTGGACAAGCTGCCGGCGGCGTGAGTCCCCCGCGCACCGCGGCGCGCACCTGACGCCGCCCGAAGGCCCCGGCGCCGCCAAGGCACCGGGGCCTTCCCATGCCCCACGGCGGCCCGGGGTCGTATCCGGCAGGTGCTTCCGCCGCCCGGCCGCCGGGGCCGCATCCGCGCGGAGCCGTAACCGGCAGGCGGTCCCGTCGCCTGGGCGCGGGGCCCGCGCTGGACCCGCATCCGTGTGGGGTCGTGTCCGGCAGGCGGTCGCGCCGCCCGGTCGCCGGGTCCCGCATCCGTGTGGGGTCGTGTCCGGCAGGCGGTCGCGCCGCCCGGTCGCCGGGACCCGCATCCGTGTGGGGTGGTGTCCGGCAGGTGCTTCCGCCGCCGGGGCGCCGTGTCTCGCGTCGGGCCCGCGCCCGTGTGGGGTGGTGTCCGGCAGGCGCTCCTGCCGCCTGGCCGCCGGTTCCCGCGTCGGACTCGCGCCCGCGCGGGGTCGTGTCCGGCAGGTGCTTCCGCCGCCGGGGCGCCGTGTCTCGCGTCGGGCCCGCGCCCGTGTGGGGTGGTGTCCGGCAGGCGCTCCTGCCGCCTGGCCGCCGGTTCCCGCGTCGGACTCGCGCCCGCGCGGGGTCGTGTCCGGCAGGTGCTTCCGCCGCCGGGGCGCCGTGTCTCGCGTCGGGCCCGCATCCGCGCGGGGTCGTATCCGACAGGCGCTCCCGCCACCCGGCCGCCATGCCCCGCGCCGGACCCGCACCCGGCGACGACGGGCAGTCGCCTCCGAGACGACGGGTAGCCGCCCCCGAGACCACGGGCAGTCGCCCCCGAGACGACGGGCAGCCCACCCCGAACCGCCCCTTTCCCGGTCGGTCTCCGTAGACTGGCCCCGTGAGCGACCACCCCGGCACCAGCGACACCCCCGACCCCCTCGACAGCTTCGACGAGATCATCGAGGCCGAGACGACCCGCGACCCCGACCTCGCGGTCATCGAGGCCGGCAGCCGCACCCTGCGCACCCAGGGCGGCCCGCCGGAGGCCGACGTACCGGCCCGCCCGGAGGACCCGGAGGTCGACAAGGCGCTGCGCGAGGTCGAGGCGGAGCTGGCCACCCGCTGGGGCGAGACCAAGCTGGAGCCCTCGGTCAGCAGGATCTCCGCGCTGATGGACGTCCTGGGCGAGCCCCAGCGGTCGTACCCGTCGATCCACATCACCGGCACGAACGGCAAGACCTCCACCGCCCGCATGATCGAGGCCCTGCTCGGCGCCTTCGAGCTGCGCACCGGCCGTTACACCAGCCCGCACGTGCAGTCGATCACCGAGCGGATCAGCCTGGACGGCGCCCCGGTCTCCGCCGAGCGGTTCATCGAGACGTACCAGGACGTCAAGCCGTACGTCGAGATGGTGGACGGACAGCAGGAGTACCGGCTCTCCTTCTTCGAGGTGCTCACCGGCATGGCGTACGCGGCCTTCGCGGACGCGCCCGTGGACGTCGCCGTCGTCGAGGTCGGCATGGGCGGCTCCTGGGACGCCACGAACGTGATCGACGCGGACGTGGCCGTGGTGACCCCCATCGACCTCGACCACACCGACCGGCTCGGCACGACGCCCGCGGCGATCGCCGGCGAGAAGAGCGGCATCATCAAGCAGGACGCGACCGTGATCCTGGCCCAGCAGCCGGTGGACGCGGCGCAGGTGCTGCTGAAGAAGGCCGTCGAGGTGAACGCCACGGTCGCCCGCGAGGGACTGGAGTTCGGCGTGGTCGCCCGGCAGGTCGCCGTCGGCGGACAGCTGGTCACCCTGCGCGGCCTCGGCGGCGAGTACCCCGAGGTGTACCTCCCGCTGCACGGCGCCCACCAGGCGCACAACGCGGCCGTCGCGCTCGCCGCCGTGGAGGCGTTCTTCGGCGTCGGCGCGCAGCGCGCCGAGCCGCTGGACGTCGACACCGTGCGCAAGGCGTTCGCGGCCGTCTCCTCGCCGGGCCGCCTGGAGGTCGTCCGGCGCTCCCCGACGGTCGTGCTGGACGCCGCGCACAACCCGGCGGGCGCCGCGGCCGCCGCCGAGGCCGTGCGGGAGGCGTTCGACTTCAGCCGGCTGATCGGCGTCGTCGGCGCGAGCGGGGACAAGGACGTGCGCGGGCTGCTGGAGGCGTTCGAGCCGATCTTCGCCGAGATCGTCGTCACCCGGAACTCCAGTCACCGCGCCATGGACGCGGACGAGCTGGCCGCGATCGCCGTCGAGGTCTTCGGCGACGAGCGGGTGCAGGTCGAGCCGCGGCTGCCGGACGCCCTGGAGGCCGCGATCACGCTGGCCGAGGAGGAGGGCGAGTTCGCCGGCGGCGGTGTGCTCGTCACCGGTTCCGTCATCACGGTCGGCGAGGCCCGGCTGCTGCTGGGAAAGGGCTGAGGACCGGCCATGCGTACGCTCTGCGCGTCGACCCTGCTCGGCGAGTTCTTCGTCATCGGCTTCGCCGGGCTGGTCGCCATGAAGGACCCGGACCTGGCCGTATCGACGGTGTGGCTGGTCAGCGGGATCGCCATGCTGCTGTGCCTGCTGCTGTGCGGCATGGTGACCCGGCCCGGCGGGGTGGCCCTCGGCTGGGCCCTGCAGATCGCCCTGATCGCCTCCGGTGTCTTCGTCCCGACGATGTACTTCATGGGCGCGGTCTTCGCGGCGCTGTGGTGGGCTTCGGTGCACTTCGGGAGAAAGGTGGACGAGGCGAAGGCCCGCTTCGCGGCGCAGGCCCGGTCCTCCTCCTCCCCGGCTGACGCTGCGTAACAGGCGCCCCGACACGCCCTGTAACCTCGTCCCACCGCACCCGTACGTCGTGTAAGGAGCCCCTCGTGTCCCAGCGCACCCTCGTCCTGCTCAAGCCCGACGCCGTCCGGCGCGGCCTGACCGGCGAGATCATCAGCCGGATCGAGCGCAAGGCCGGCTGGCGGATCACCGCGCTGGAGCTGCGCACCCTGGACCAGGACACGCTGGAGCAGCACTACGGCGAGCACAAGGGCAAGCCGTTCTACGAGCCGCTGGTGGAGTTCATGTCCTCCGGGCCGGTCGTCGCGCTGATCGTGGAGGGCGAGCGGGTGATCGAGGGCGTGCGCGCGCTCGCCGGCCCCACCGACCCGGTCGCCGCCGCGCCCGGCTCGATCCGCGGGGACTACGGCGTGATCGTGCGCGAGAACCTGATCCACGCCTCGGACTCCGAGGAGTCCGCCGAGCGCGAGGTGAAGCTCTTCTTCCCGGGCCGTGCCTGAGGCCGGAAGCCGTCGCGGACGAGGTCCGGGCCCGTACCGGACCCTTCTGGCATGGTCCGGGGCATTTGAGGGAACGCGCGCCCCCGAACGCCCGTCTCCACAAGCGGGGCGCCACGCCATCTGGTGACAATGGCGGAGACCCTCGCGCAGTGTTCGTGCAGGCGCGTTTACGATGGAAGCCTTCACGTCACAGCACCCGCCTCGCCGACCTGACATGCGTTCAAAAGCTCAGGAAAGCCAGATGAATCCGGATGGGGAACTCAATGTCGTTCATCGGCCGTGACATGGCTGTCGACCTCGGGACCGCCAACACGCTGGTGTACGTCAGGGGTCGCGGGATCGTACTGAACGAACCGTCCGTCGTGGCGATCAACACCAACACGGGTGGCATTCTGGCCGTCGGTGCCGAAGCGAAGAAGATGATCGGCCGGACGCCGGGCAACATCGTGGCCGTCCGGCCGCTGAAGGACGGCGTCATCGCCGACTTCGAGATCACCGAGCGGATGCTCCGCTACTTCATCCTGAAGATCCACAAGCGGCGCTACCTGGCCCGTCCCCGGGTCGTGGTCTGCGTGCCCTCGGGCATCACCGGCGTCGAGCGCCGCGCGGTCATCGAGGCGTCCTCCCAGGCCGGCGCCCGTCAGGTGCACATCATCGAGGAGCCCATGGCCGCCGCCATCGGCTCCGGGCTGCCCGTCCACGAGGCCACGGGCAACATGGTGGTGGACATCGGCGGCGGCACCACGGAGGTCGCGGTCATCTCGCTCGGCGGCATCGTCACCGCCCAGTCGATCCGCGTCGCCGGCGACGAACTGGACAACGCGATCATCCAGTACATCAAGAAGGAGTACAGCCTCCTGCTGGGCGAGCGCACCGCCGAACAGATCAAGATCACGATCGGTTCGGCGTACGAGCTCGACACCGACGAGCACACCGAGGTGCGCGGCCGGGACCTGGTGTCCGGACTGCCGAAGACCGTCGTCATCTCGGCGGCGGAGGTCCGCAAGGCCATCGAGGAGCCGGTCAACGCGATCGTGGACGCGGTCAAGACCACCCTCGACAAGTGCCCGCCGGAGCTGTCCGGCGACATCATGGACCGGGGCATCGTCCTGACCGGCGGCGGCGCGCTGCTGCGCGGCCTCGACGAGCGGCTGCGGCGGGAGACCGGCATGCCGATCCACATCGCCGAGGACCCGCTGGACAGCGTCGCGCTCGGCTCCGGGAAGTGCGTCGAGGAGTTCGAGGCGCTCCAGCAGGTCCTGGACGCCCAGCCGCGCAGATGACGGCACTCTCCGATTCCGCCGTACGAGATGTTCTCCTCTCGTGCGGCGGATCGTCGATATAGAGACATACGCTCCCCCCCCATGGGCCCCTTCGGTTCGCGCCGCACCGTTCGCGTTTTCCAAGGGTCCGCCGAATTCCTACTTGAGGAAGGGCACGGCCGCCGCACGTGAGGGACACGAAAGAGAGCCGGCTGCTCCTGGTCCTGCTGGTCGCCATCGCGTTCGCGCTGATCACGGTGGACATCCGCGGAGGGCGCAACTCGCCGGTCGACGGGGCCCGGCACGCCGCCGCGGCGGCGTTCGGACCGGTGGAGGACGGACTGTCCTCCGCGGTCGACCCGGTCGGCGACGCCGTCTCCGCCGTCCGCGACTCGGGCACCCGGCACGACCGGCTCGCCGCGCTGGAGAAGGAGAACGCCGCCCTGAAGGCCAAGCTGGGCAGCGACGACCGCACCCGCAGCCGCCTCAAGCAGCTCGACAGGATGCTGAAGCTGGCCGGCGAGGGGCAGTACGGCATCAAGGGCGCCCAGGTCATCGCCATCGGGTCGGCGCAGGGCTTCTCCTGGACCATCACCATCGACGCCGGCGCCGACGACGGCATCCGGCGGGACATGACCGTCCTCAACGCCGACGGACTGGTCGGCCGGGTCACCACGGTCGGCCCCGGCACCTCCACCGTGCTGCTGGCCAACGACCCCGACTTCACCGTCGGCACCCGCATGGAGGGCAGCGACGAACTCGGCTTCGCCTCCGGCCAGGGCGACCGTCCGCTGCGCGTGGAACTGCTCAACGGCAAGGCGGAGGTGAAGAAGGGCGACCGGCTCGTCACCTTCGGCTCGCAGGCCGACAAGCCGTTCGTGCCCGGTGTCCCGGTCGGCGTGGTCTCCCGCGTGGACCCGTCCGGCGGCGGCCTGACCCGCACCCTGTACGTCACCCCCTACGTCGGCTTCACCAAGCTGGACGTCGTCGGCGTGGTCGTCCAGGGCCCGAAGAAGGACCCGCGGGACACCGTGCTCCCGGCCAAGCCGAAGCCGATCCCGACCCCGACGGTGACCGTCACGGTCTCCCCGGGGGCCGGCACGCCCCAGAGCGACAACGCCACCGCCACCAACGAGCAGCAGTAGGAGCCGAATCCCATGCGTGCCAACCGGATCCTGCTCGCCACCGCGCTCGTCGTCGTGGCCCTGGTGATCCAGGTGAGCGTCCTCGCCCGGCTGCACCTGCCGGGCGCGGTCCCCGACCTGCTGCTGCTCACCGTCCTGGGCCTGGCGATGGTCTACGGCCATGTCGGCGGCGCCCTCGTCGGCTTCGGCGCCGGCCTGCTCGCCGACCTCGCCCCGCCCGCCGACCACGCGGCCGGCCGCTACGCCCTGGTCCTGTGCGTCACCGGGTACTTCGCCGGCCTGGTCCGGCCGGAGAACGGCCGGCTGAAGTCGGCGGCCGGCCCCATGGCCGTCGTGGTCGCCGCCGCCGTCGGCTCTACCCTGCTCTACGCCGGTGTGGGCGCCCTGGTCGGCGACACCGCCGCCCGCCATGTCGGCCTGCCGGGGCTGCTGTTCTCCGCCGCCCTGTACGACCTGCTGCTCGCCCCGTTCGTGGTGCCCGCGGTGATGTGGCTGGCCCGCCGCTCCGACAACGACCCGCTCGCCGAGACCGGCCCCGCGGCCAAGGCCGGCGACATCTCCGCCGGCTGGCTCTCCTCCGGCACCGGGCTGCGCGTCGGCGGCCAGCGCGGCGGTCTCGGCGCGCTGAAGGCCAAGGCCCGCACCCGCTCCGCCCGGGTCGGCCGGATCAAGGGAGTCAAGCGGCTGTGAACGGCGACGAGTTCGACCCCGGCGGGTTCACTCGTTCGGGTCAGCTTTCCTGGAACGCGGGCGCACCGGCCGGTCGTTCATCCTGCGTGCACGCCCGGCCGGCGCGCGCCCACCCGCACCGCGTACCCACGCCGCACGCATACACGTCCGCGCACTGAGAGGGGGAGACAGCCGCAGTGACCAACATTCCCGAGACCGGTCGGACCCCACGGGTCCAGATCCGGCTCGTCGTCATCCAGATCCTCGTCCTCTCCCTGCTCGGCACGCTCGGCGGCCGGCTGTGGTACCTGCAGATCCGCCAGGGCGCGGAGTACCAGAAGGAGGCGTCCGGCAACCACGTCCAGCAGGTGGTCGACGCCGCCGTGCGCGGGGACATCCTCGACGCCCGCGGCGTGCCCCTCGCGGACAACGAGACCCGCCTGGTGGTCTCCGCCTCCCGCACCGACCTGCTGAAGCAGCCGGACGACGGCAAGGCCGTCCTGACCAAGCTGGCCGGCGTCCTCGGCATGGACCCGCAGGAGGTCCTGCGCAAGGTCCGGCTGTGCGACGCCAAGACGCCCCAGCCCTGCTGGAACGGCTCGCCGTACCAGCCGATCCCGATCACCGACGAGGCCACCGCCAAGCAGGCCCTGCAGATCCGCGAGCGCTCCGAGGACTTCCCCGGCATCACCGCCGAGCCCGAGGCCGTCCGCCGCTACCCGGGCCCCGGCAAGTCCAACACCGCCCAGGTGCTCGGCTATCTCTCGCCCGTCACCGACGAGGAGATCCAGCAGGCCAAGGACACCGACTCGCCCTATCTGCGCTCCGACATGGTCGGCCGGTCCGGCCTGGAGCGGACGTACGACAAGGTGCTGCGCGGCAAGGCCGGCGTCACCCGCTACGAGGTCGACAACCTCGGCCGGGTCATCGGCAAGGCCGAGTCGGACGCCGCCCAGCCCGGCTCGAACCTGGTCACCAGCATCGACTCCCGCGTCCAGCGGGTCGCGGAGTACGAGCTGGACAAGGCGATGAAGGCGGCCCGCCAGCAGTACGACAAGATCACCGGCACCAATTACAAAGCCGACTCCGGTGCCGTCGTGGTGATGGAGGCCAAGACCGGCCGGATCGTGGCGATGGCCTCCGCGCCGACCTACGACCCGAACGTCTGGGTCGGCGGCATCTCCGCGAAGGACTACACCGCCCTCACCGGCAAGGACTCGGACTACCCGCTGCTCAACCGGGCCATACAGGGTCAGGCCGCGCCCGGTTCGACGTTCAAGGTGGTCTCCACGGCCGCCGCCGTAGAGGCCGGCTACGCCTTCGACGGCCGCTACCCCTGCACGAGTTCCTACTCGGTGGGCAACCAGGTCTTCAAGAACTTCGAGGGCGAGAACTTCGGTCCCATCTCCCTCGGCCGCGCCCTGGAGGTCTCCTGCGACACCGTCTTCTACTACCTGTCCGACAAGGAGTGGAAGAAGGACGGCGGCATCCACCCCGGCGCGAACCGGCCCAAGGACTACTTCTACCGCGCCGCCCACCAGTTCGGCCTCGGCAAGGAGACCGGCGTCGACCTGCCCAACGAGGTCACCGGCCGCGTCCCCGACCGCCAGTGGAAAGAGGCGTACTGGAAGGCCAACAAGGACGCCTGGTGCAGGACCGGCAAGAAGGACGGCACCTACGTCGAGAAGATCGCCTACGAGAACTGCCTCGAAGGCAACAAGATGCGCGAAGGCGACTCGATCAACTACTCCATCGGCCAGGGCGACACCCTCGTCACCCCGATCCAGGAGGCCGTGATCTACGGCGCCGTCGCCAACGGCGGCACGATGTACCAGCCGACCATCGGCAAGGCGATCATCAGCCCCGACGGCAAGACCGCACGGGAGATCAAGCCGAAGAAGCGCGGGAAGCTGCCGGTCAGCCAGGCCACCCTCAAGGGCATGGACGACGCCTTCGCGGGCGTCATCACCCGCGGCACGGCGGCCTGGAAGTTCGGCGGCTGGCCGCAGGACAAGATCCCGCTGCACGCCAAGACCGGCACGGCGGAGGTCTACGGCAAGCAGACCACGTCCTGGCTGGCCACCTACTCCAAGGACTACACGGTGATCATGACGATCGCCCAGGCCGGCACGGGTTCCGGCGCCTCCGGTGAAGCCGTGCGCAACATCTACAGCGCGCTGTACGGCGTCCGGGGTGACGGCTCCATCGACCCGAAGCAGGCACTGCTGCCCGAGCCGCAGAAGGGCCTGCCCAAGGTCCGCACGGACGGCACCATCGCCGCCCCCAAGGTCACCGGCGACCCGGCGAAGGACGCCGAGACCGCCCAGAAGAACAACCCCACCAACGGCGCCGGCCAGCCGCCCGCGGGCACCACGCCCTCGCCCACCACGGGCAACCGCGCCACCCGCAGGCGCCGCGGTCACCGCCCGCGGGGAAGCCGGAGGATGCCCTCATGACCGGCACGAACAGCTTCTCCGTCTCCGGGTACGGCCCCGAGCGGGCCGGCTGGACCAGGCTCTTCGCCCGCGACTCGCTCACCCGCAGGCTGGACTGGCCGATACTGCTCGCGGCCACCGCCCTGTCCCTGCTGGGCTCGCTGCTGGTGTACTCGGCGACCCGCAACCGCACCGAACTGAACCAGGGCGACCCGTACTTCTTCCTGCTGCGGCACCTGATGAACCTCGGCATCGGGATCGCCCTGATGATCGCCACGCTCTGGCTCGGCCACCGCGCCCTGCGCAACGCCGTGCCGGTCCTCTACGGCCTGTCGGTGCTCCTCGCCCTGATCGTCCTGACCCCGCTCGGCGCGACGATCAACGGCCAGCGCAACTGGCTCGTCATCGGCGGTTTCTCCCTCCAGCCCGCCGAGTTCCTCAAGATCTCGATCATCCTGGGCATGGCCATGCTGCTGGCCGCGCGGGTGGACGCGGGCGACAAGCCGTTCCCCGACCACCGGACCGTCTTCCAGGCGCTGTGCCTGGCCGCCGTGCCGATCATGATCCTGCTGCTCATGCCCGACCTCGGCTCGGTGCTGGCGATGGTGGCGATCATCCTGGGTGTGCTGCTCGCCTCCGGCTCCTCCAACCGCTGGGTCTTCGGCCTGCTCACCGCCGGAGTGATCGGCTGTGTGGCGATCTGGCAGCTGCACATCCTGGACGAGTACCAGATCAACCGGTTCGCGGCCTTCGCCAACCCCGACCTGGACCCGGCGGGCGTCGGCTACAACACCAACCAGGCCCGGATCGCCATCGGTTCCGGCGGGCTGACCGGCGCCGGGCTCTTCCACGGCTCGCAGACCACCGGCCAGTTCGTGCCCGAGCAGCAGACGGACTTCGTGTTCACGGTCGCGGGCGAGGAACTGGGCTTCGTCGGCGCGGGCCTGATCATCTTCCTGCTCGGCGTCCTGCTGTGGCGCGCCTGCCGGATAGCACGCGACTCGACCGAGCTGTACGGGACGATCGTGGCCGCCGGGATCGTCGCCTGGTTCGCCTTCCAGTCCTTCGAGAACATCGGCATGACCCTCGGCATCATGCCGGTCACCGGCCTGCCCCTGCCGTTCGTGTCGTACGGAGGCTCGTCGATGTTCGCGGTCTGGGTGGCCGTGGGACTGCTCCAGTCCATCAAGGTGCAACGACCGATGTCGGCGTAGACCTCCGGGTGGGGTGCCGGTGGCGTGGCAGTGGCGTGGCGGCCCGGCACGGGTGCGTGGCGGGCGGACCACGGGCCGTCCTCTGCCGTATCGGCGTCGCGGACACTAGATTCGGTGTATGGCGGAGGCAAGGCGTGAGATCGAGCGCAAGTACGAATCCATCGAGGGCGGGCTGCCCGACCTGACCGGTGCCGGCGCGGTGGCCGCGGTTCTCGACAAGGGCGTGGTCGAGCTGGACGCGACGTACTACGACACCGCCGACGAACGCCTGACTGCCGCCTCGCTCACCCTGCGCCGCCGCACCGGCGGCTCCGACGCCGGCTGGCACCTGAAGTTCCCGGTCGCCCCCGGAGTCCGCGACGAGATCCAGGCCCCGCTGCACGACACCGTCCCCGAGGAGATCGCCGCCCTGGTCCGTTCCCGGGTCCGGGACCGCCCGCTGCTCCCGCTGGTCCGGCTGCGCTCCGCCCGTGACGTCCGGCACCTGGTCGACGCGGACGGCACCCTGCTGGCCGAGGCGAGCCTGGACACCGTGACCGCCGAACGGCTCACCGGCGCGGGCCGGACCGTGCGCTGGACCGAGATCGAGGTCGAACTGGCCGACGGCGGCGACCCGGCCCTCCTCGACCAGGTGGACAAACGGCTGCGCAAGGCGGGCGCACGCCCCGCCGCCGCCCCCTCCAAACTGGTCCGCGCCCTGGAACTGACGGCCGGGCACCGCCGGGGGAGCGGCGGACCCGGGCGCCCGGTGACCGCCGGCGACCACGTCCTCGCCTACCTGCGCGCCCAGCGGGACGCGCTGGTCGCCCTCGACCCCGCCGTCCGCCGCGGCGTCCCCGACGCGGTGCACCGGATGCGGGTCGCGGCCCGCCGCGCCCACGCCACCCTGCGCACCTTCACCGGCGTCCTGGACGGCTCCGTCACCGGCCCCGTCGGCGGTGAGCTGAAGTGGCTCGCGGGCGAGCTGGGCGTCGACCGCGACCAGGAGGTGCTGGCCGACCGGCTGACCACCGCCCTCGACGCGCTGCCGCCCGCCCTGGCCACCGGCCCCGCCCGGGCCCGTCTCACCGCCTGGGCCGGGGCCCGGCACGGCGGCGCCCACGCCCATCTGACCGGCGTCCTGGACTCCCGCCGCCACCTGGCCCTGCTCGACACCCTGGACGCCCTGCTCACCGACCCGCCCCTGCGCGCGGCGGCCGGCGGGAAACCGCGGAAGACGCTCGGCAAGGCCGTGCGCAAGGGCGCGAAAAAGCTGACGGCCCGCATGGAGCACGCGCTCGCGCTGCCGCCGGGCGACGACCGCGACCGCGCCCTGCACGAGGCCCGCAAGAAGGCCAAGCGCGTCCGGTACGCGGCCGAGGCCACCGGCGCCCGCGGCCGCACCAAGGCCATGAAATCCCTCACCACCCTCCTCGGCGACCACCACGACGGCGTCATGGCCCGCCGCACCCTGCGGGAACTGGCGGCGGTGGCGCACGCGGCGGGGGAGGACACGTTCGCGTACGGGCTGCTGTACGGCAGGGAGGAGGCCCGCGCGGCCCGGCTGGAGGCCGAACTGGCCGTACGGTGGCAGGAGACCGGCGGCGGGACGTCCGCAGCCGGCTGACCGTTCGGACCGGACCGCCGTCCGGGTTACGCTTGATGGTCACCCCCGTCAGCTCACGAAGGTTCGCGAGATGCCTGTCGAGTCGGTTTTCCCGCAGCTCGAAGCTCTGCTCCCGCACGTGCAGAAGCCGATCCAGTACGTCGGCGGCGAGCTCAACTCCACGGTGAAGCCGTGGGACGAGTGCGATGTCCGCTGGGCGCTCATGTACCCGGACGCGTACGAGGTCGGCCTGCCCAACCAGGGCGTCATGATCCTCTACGAGGTCCTGAACGAGCAGCAGGGCGTCCTCGCCGAGCGCACCTACAGCGTCTGGCCGGACCTGGAGGCGCTGATGCGCGAGCACGGCGTCCCGCAGTTCACGGTGGACAGCCACCGCCCGGTGAAGGCGTTCGACGTGTTCGGTCTCAGCTTCTCCACGGAGCTGGGCTACACGAACATGCTCACCGCGCTGGACCTGGCCGGCATCCCGCTGGAGTCCCGGGACCGCACCGACGACGACCCGATCGTCCTGGCCGGCGGCCACGCCGCCTTCAACCCGGAGCCGATCGCCGACTTCATCGACGCGGCCGTGATCGGCGACGGCGAGCAGGCCGTCCTCGACATGACCCGGATCATCCGCGAGTGGAAGGCCGAGGGCCGCCCCGGCGGCCGGCAGGAAGTCCTCTTCCGGCTGGCGAAGACGGGCGGGGTGTACATCCCGGCGTTCTACGACGTCGAATACCTGCCGGACGGCCGCATCGCCCGGGTCGTCCCCAACCGCTCCGGCGTGCCGTGGCGGGTGTCCAAGCACACGGTCATGGACCTGGACGAGTGGCCGTACCCCAAGCAGCCCCTGGTGCCGCTGGCCGAGACCGTCCACGAGCGGATGTCGGTGGAGATCTTCCGCGGCTGCACGCGCGGCTGCCGTTTCTGCCAGGCCGGCATGATCACCCGGCCCGTCCGGGAGCGGTCCATCACGGGCATCGGCGAGATGGTCGACAAGGGCCTGAAGGCGACCGGCTTCGAGGAGGTGGGCCTGCTGTCCCTCTCCTCCGCGGACCACAGCGAGATCGGCGAGGTCGCCAAGGGCCTCGCGGACCGGTACGAGGACGACAAGATCGGCCTCTCCCTGCCCTCCACCCGCGTGGACGCCTTCAACATCGACCTGGCCAACGAGCTGACCCGCAACGGCCGCCGCTCCGGTCTGACCTTCGCCCCCGAGGGCGGCTCCGAACGCATCCGCAAGGTCATCAACAAGATGGTCTCGGAGGACGACCTGATCCGCACGGTCGCCACGGCGTACGGCAACGGCTGGCGCCAGGTGAAGCTGTACTTCATGTGCGGCCTGCCCACGGAGACCGACGAGGACGTCCTGCAGATCGCCGACATGGCGACCCGCGTGATCCAGAAGGGCCGCGAGGTCTCCGGCTCCCAGGACATCCGCTGCACGGTCTCCATCGGCGGCTTCGTGCCCAAGCCCCACACGCCCTTCCAGTGGGCCCCGCAGCTCTCGGCGGAGGAGACGGACGCCCGGCTGGCCAAGCTGCGCGACAAGATCCGCGGCGACAAGAAGTACGGCCGCTCGATCGGCTTCCGCTACCACGACGGCAAGCCCGGCATCGTGGAGGGCCTGCTCTCCCGCGGCGACCGCCGTATCGGCGCGGTCATCCGCGCGGTGTACGACGACGGCGGCCGCTTCGACGGCTGGCGCGAACACTTCTCCTACGACCGCTGGATGGCGTGCGCGGACAAGGCCCTCGCCCCCTTCGGCGTGGACGTCGACTGGTACACCACCCGGGAGCGCACCTACGAGGAGGTCCTGCCCTGGGACCACCTCGACTCCGGCCTGGACAAGGACTGGCTCTGGGAGGACTGGCAGGACGCCCTCGACGAGACGGAGGTCGAGGACTGCCGCTGGACCCCGTGCTTCGACTGCGGCGTCTGCCCGCAGATGGACACCCACATCCAGATCGGCCCCACCGGCAAGAAGCTCCTGCCCCTGACGGTCAAGAACGCGACCCCGGCCCCGGCGACAAGCGGCCACACACACTGACGTGCGCCTTCCCTGACGGTCCGCTGCCGTACCGCGCAGCGCCCACCGCCCCCTGCACCATGAACACCACGTTCGAGGTGCAGGGGGCGGTGTGCGCTGCGGAGCGTGTCATGACCCGCCGGAACCGCCGGTGCGCGTTGCTTTTGACACGTCGATTTCCCTGCCCGCGATCGCTGGATAGAGTCCTTTGGTTACTACTGGTTGTGGGGACAACCAGAGCGTGGTCGGCTGTGCCGACGTCCTGGGGAGGGCCTGTAGCGCATGAGTCGTCGCTCTGCTGGTTTTGTCGGTGTCTGGGCGGATGCGCAGCGTCAGCACCAGCGTCAAGTGGAAGCCGAGGCCAGACGGCGCCGGGAAGAGGAACGGCAGGCGCGGGCCCGTCAACGACGTGCCGCGCAGGAGTACCGGCAGTACCGGCAGGCGGAGGCGCGACGGCGCACGGAGGAGCTGGACGCGCAGGTCGCCGCCTTGCAGGGGCTGCTGGTCGCGGGGTGCCGGGCGCCGGCCTTCAGGGCATCGTCCCTGATGCGCACGGAAGAGATTCCGCCGTTCGACCCTGGACAGCTCGCCTGGCCCGTGCGCATGCCGGATGCGAGCCGGTACCAGGTGCAGGGAGGCTGGACCGCGAACCGGCGCGCCCAAGTCCAGGCGGAGGCGCAGGCTCGTTTCGAACGGGACTGGCACGCCGCGCAAGCCGCCGAAGCACAGCGGCAGCAGCGGCTGGCGGCCCTCCGCCGGGACCACGAGCAGAGGACCGGGGCCCTGCGGGCGGAAGTGCACCGGCACAACGCCGGCGTCGTCGAGGTGACCGAGGGCGTCAGGCGGGGAGACCCCGACTCCGCGGTGGAGTACTTCTCCGCCGCTCTCTACTCGTCGACCGCCTGGCCCGAAGGGTTCCCCCGGCAGGTCGCGGCAGCCTTCGACCCGGCGGCGCGACAGTTGGTCCTGGACTGGGAGCTGCCCGGGTACGACGTGGTCCCCGAGGCGAAATCCGTGAGGTACGTGCCCGCGCAGGACGAGGACAAGGAGTCCGCGCGTCCTGTGACCCAGCGCCGTGGGCTGTACCGAGAGGTGCTGGCGCAGAGCCTGCTGCTGGTCCTGCGCCAGCTCTTCGCGGCGGACGAGTACGGCATCCTCGACTCGGTGGCCCTGAACGGCTTCGTGGACGCCCACGATCCGGCGACGGGCAGGCGAACGCACATCGTCCTTGCGACCGTCATGGCGCAGCGGGCGGCGTTGGCCGGCCTGCACCTGGAACAGGTGGACGCGGTCAGCTGTCTGACCGACGCGTTGAGGGGCCAGCTCGCGTCCCGCCCCGACCAGCTCACCGCCGTACGCCCGGGCCGGAAGCCGCAGGACGTCGGCCATCATGTCGTCACCCACGGCGGTGACGAGGAACCGGATCTGTACGACATGGATCCGATCGCCTTCGAGTCACTCGTTGCCGACCTGTTCCGCGCCATGGGGATGCAGGCCGTGACGACCCAGCGCTCCCATGACGGCGGCGTGGACGTCGACGCGCTGGACCCGACGCCCATCCGAGGCGGCAAGATCGTCGTACAGGTGAAGCGCTACCGCAGCACCGTGCCGCCCACTGCGGTGCGTGACCTGTACGGAACGGTCCAGGACGTCGGCGCCAACAAGGGCGTGCTGGTGACCACGGCGGGCTTCGGCCCCGGCTCGCACACCTTCGCTCGGGGCAAGCCCCTGGAACTCATCTCCGGCGGTGAACTCGTCGACCTGCTGCACCGGCACGGGCTTCGTGGGCGCCTGGGCGAGGGTGGACGACCGGCTCCGGCGCAGCCGGCGCCCTCCCGTCCTGCGGCAGCGCCCGACGACCACAACGTGCTGGGCATGATGTGGTCCGGCAGCGTCGCACTGGACGTATGCGCCCTCGTCTGCCGTGGCGATCGCGTCCTGGGCGAAGACCACTTCGTCTTCTTCAACAATCCGCAGACTCCGGACGGTTCGGTACGCGCGGTGCCGGCTGCGGCGCCGGACAAGGCGGCGCTCCGTGTCTCCTTCGCCGCGCTGCCGGAAGCGGCCGACCGCTTGGTTCTCGCGGCGGCCGTCGACCCGGAGGTGAACCCGGAAGCCGACCTGTCCGGATTCACCGATGCGTGCATCCGGCTGCTGGACCCGGCGATGACCGAACTCGGCCGGCTCGGGGTCTCCGACGGCCGCTCCGGCGAGACCGCATTGGTGCTCGGCTCCTTCCGGCGCAGGCCCAACGGCGACTGGGACTTCGTGCTCGGCGGGAAGGGGTTCACCGGAGGGCTGGAGCAGCTCGTCCAGGAGTACGGCATCGAAGTGGAGTGAGGACACCGGGCCGGCTGCACGGTGCCGGCCTCTCCCCAGCCGGGGCGCCCTCCGCCCGTCGGTGCCGGCGGCGTCCTCCCGCCCGCCGCTGCCGGTTCCTGGAGAGGTCACGGGCCTCCGGAGAGGTCACGGGCGCCCCGGGGAGTCCTGGAGGCACCCGGGGCTGCCTAGGATTGCCGTATGGAGTCGCGTGGGAGGGCGGGCCGGCAGGTCACACGAATAGAGCAGAAGTGGGGCTTCGGGCTGGCCCCCGTCAAGCCTGATGTGCAGCGTGCGCGTGTCGAGGCCGCGCGGACGGTGCTCGCCACCCTCGCCCAGGGCCATGTCGCGGCCCTGGGCCGGCTCGACGACTTGTCCACGGTCAAGGGCTTGTTCACCCGGACGTACAAGAAGGACCAGTGGGACTGGTTCACGGTCTCCGCGCAGCTGGGCTACCCGCCCCTCAAGGAGGCGCGCCAGGCGTCCGGCACGCTCCAGCACCTGCGCCTGTGCATCAGGGACGCGAACTGGCAGGGAGCGGCCGAGGCGGCGGCGACGCTGACGGCGGCCGGACTCCCGCGGCGGCTGGGCGACTTCATCACCGGCACGCCGGCTCCCCTCGACGGCCGTGGCTTCGTCTACGTGCTCTCCACCCGCGAGGCCCCCGAGATGCTCAAGATCGGCTACACCGACCGGGACCCCCTGACCCGGGCCAAAGAGATCAACTCGGCCACCGGTGTGATCATCCCCTGGGGCGTCCGCGGCGCGTGGACGGTCGCCCACGCCCAGCGCGTCGAAGCGGAGGTCCACGCCCTTCTCGCCGACTACCGCGTCCGCAGGGACCGCGAGTTCTTCCACATGCCCTTCGCGGAGGCGGCTCGCATCATCGACGGATACGCGACTGCGGCCCGCTGACGGCAGCAGCGCAGCGGACCCGAGCCCTCCCGGCGGCAGGCGGACCGATCCGCGTGCTCCCGCCGACGACTCCGTGCGGAACGTCTCCGCCGGCAGGGCGTGGGCCTGCGGCAGGCGGTCGCCGGCCACTGCGGGCGCGTCGTGGGGGAAGGACAGGACCGAACGGTGATCCACAGCGAGGAGAGCGTCGCGGCGGAACTGGACCGCGTCCGGCGGCGCCCGGCAGCCGATGCGGCTCCGCCCGTTCTGGCGGTCTTCACCGTCGAGGTCGCCGAGGGTTCCGCCGCGGAGTACGCGCAGCGGGTACGGCAGGTCCTCGCGGCGGCGCTCCAACTGGCCCGCACGGCCCGGTTCGACGACGAGGACCTGCCGGCGGACGAGTTCCCGGAGTGGTTCACGACGGTCTGCGCCCGGGGCGGTGAGGTGCCCGGGCGATTCGCCCGGCTCGGCCGCACCGCGTACACCGAGCGCGGCGGCGGCAGCCCTTGGCCGCTGCAGGACTGGATCTACCGCTTCGATCCGGACGAGGAGTCCCGCGGCTGGGCATTCTGGGACGCCGTGCCGGTGGGCCCGGCGCAGGTCCGCGTCTGGGTGGACAGTTGGGGGGAATCGTTCTTCGGCTCCCTCGACCTGCTGTGGCTGCTGTGCACGGCCGGCGCGGCACGGGTGGCGGGCCCGGAGGTCCGCAAGGCGGGCGTGTGGGAGTCCGAGGCGGCCGCGCGGTGACGGAGACGGACCAGGGTCCGCGCACCCGGCCGAGAGGCGACGCGCGGGAGGGGACCGCATCCGAACGGGTGGTTCGCGCGTCTCATCGGGTATGGACCTTGAGAAGCCGGCCGCCCCGTCCCGCCAGCCCGAGGGGTGCCTCGTCGTCGCTGTCCGCCTTCCCGTGCGGATCGTCGTCCTGGTGCTGGTCGTGCCGGTGCGGATGGTGTGGGACGCGCTCGTCGCCGGCGGACGGCTGCTGCGGGACACCGTGCTGCGGCCGTTCGGGCGGGCGCTGCTGTGGCTCGGCAGGGCCGTGTTCGTATGGCCGTTCGTCGCTCTGTGGCGGTATGCCGTGGTGCCCGCCGGCCGGGCGCTCGGCTGGCTCGGTCACGTCCTCGTCGTCGTGCCGGCCGGCTGGCTGTACCGGGGCGTCCTCACGCCTCTGGGGCACGCCCTGCTCTGGCTGGCGCGCGGTGCCGGTGCCGGGCTCGCCTGGATGTACGCGCGCCTGCTGTGCCCCGTCGGCCGGGCGGTCGCCTGGCTGCTGACGGGCGCCGGCGCGGTGCTGGCCGCCCTCGGGTTCGGTGCGTACACGGCCGTCGCCTGGCTGGCGCGGTACCTGATCGCCGTACCCGCGCGGTGGCTGTACACCTGGGTCCTCGCCCCGGCCGGCCGGGCCGTCGCCTGGTGTGCGCGGGGCCTCGGCCGGGTACTGGGACTGCTCGTCACCGGCGCCGGCCTGGCCCTGTACTGGACCGCCCGCGTCCTGCTCGTGCTGCCCGCGCTCGCCCTGTGGCGCTGGGTCCTCGCGCCGGCCGGCCGGTTCCTCGGCTTCCTCGGGCGGGAGTTGGCGGACGCCCTCGGGCACGCCTGGCGGGTCGCCGGGCGGATCTCCCGGGCCGTCGGCCGCGCCCTCGGGACCCTCTTCCGGTGGATCCTCGTGGAGCCGGTGCGCTGGGTGTACCGGACCGTGCTCACGCCCGTCGGGCACGTCGTACGGGACGCCGTCCTGCGGCCCGTCGCCGCGGGCCTGCGCGCGGTGGGCCGGGTCACGCGCGAGGCGCTGGCCACGGCCCGCGACACGGTACGGCAGACCCGCGCCGAGTTCCGCCGGATGCTGTTCGGTGAGCCCCGCCGGCCCGAGGCGGTGGACCGGCGGGAACCCACGGCCCACGACACACGTACTCTTGGTAGGAGTACGACCGCACTCACGAAGGATTAGGACACTGGGCAAGCGACAGCCCGAAGGCCCGCCGCCCGCACCCGCGGTGCAGCGCATCCGACTGCGTTACACCAAGCGCGGCCGCCTGAGGTTCACCAGCCACCGAGACTTCCAGCGCGCCTTCGAGCGGGCGCTGCGCCGCGCCGAGGTGCCGATGGCGTACTCGGCCGGGTTCACGCCGCACCCGAAGGTGTCGTACGCCAATGCCGCACCCACCGGCACGGGCAGTGAGGCGGAGTACCTGGAGATCGCGCTCACCCAGGCGCGCGACCCGGAGACCCTGCGCGCCCTCCTCGACGAGTCGCTGCCCGCCGGGCTCGACATCACCGACGCGGTGGAGGCGCGCACCGCGGGCCTCGCCGACCGGCTGACGGCCTCCGTCTGGGAGCTGCGGCTGGACGGCGTCGAGCCGGCCGAGGCCGAACGCGCGGTGCGGGCCTTCAACGAGGCCGGTGCCGTCGAGGTCCAGCGCCTGACCAAGAACGGCGTCCGCACCTTCGACGCCCGCCCGGCCGTGGTGAGTCTGGAAACGCACGGTGCACCGGCTGATAGGCCGACCGACCGGCCCTGTGCGATACTGCGGCTGGTTGTTCGGCACGTGACGCCTGCCGTACGACCCGACGACGTCCTGTCCGGTCTCCGCGCCGTGGCCGACCTGGCGCCGCCGGTCCCCGCAGCGGTGACCAGGCTGGCGCAGGGGCTGTTCGATGAAGAGACCGGCACGGTGACCGACCCGCTCGCGCTCGACCGCGAGGCCGCCGGGGCCCTGACGGCCCGGCCGGCCGCCGCGACGGCGCCCATGGCGGACGGTCCCGCGTAGGGACGGACGCCGTAGCGCCGCCCTCGTACTCGGGAGCCACCTGGGTCGGGCAGCGCACCGACCAGAAGACTTTCGCCAGGCCGTACCGACAAGGCGTACGGAACCGGCGAGACAGGACACAGAGTGCTCCCGTGCGGCGCCCGCGCCCCGGACGGCGGCCACCGCGTATCGCGCGGGCCGCGGACGTCAACGGCGGACGGTCCCTGAGACCGGCGCCGGACCAGGTGCGGCGCCCGGGAGCCTGACGGGAGAAACGCCCGCATGCTCGAACCGACCGAACCCATCGAGGGTTCCGAACCGAACACTCCGAGCGACACCCTGCCGCCGCGCAGGCGTCGCCGAGCCGCGTCCCGCCCGGCGGGACCGCCCGCCGCGGTGCAGACGCCCGCCGAGGTCACCGTGCCGGCCATACCGGTCGCGGAGGCCGACGAGGTCACCCAGGTGGTGGCGGACACCGAGGCCGACGAGGCCCTTGCGACCGAAGAGGCGGCTGTGACCGGAGAAGACACCGCTGCCGCGCAGGCGCCCACCGACGAGGCCCCCGCCGCGCGTCCGCGCCGCCGGGCCACGCGCCGCGCCTCCGCGCCCGCCGGTTCGCCGGCGCCCGAGGCAGCGGAGGCCGCCGAGACCGTCGTACCCGCCGCGCCCGCGCCCGCCGCCGTGCCCGAGGCCGGCGAGGTCGTCGTCGGCGAGGAGGCCGCGCCGCGCCGCGCCCGGCGCCGGGCCACGCGCAGCATGGCCACGCCGGCCGCGCCCGCCGCCGGTACCGCCGAGGACACCGCCGCCGAGGCACCCGCGACCGAACCGGCCGAGGAAGCCGCGCCCGCCGCGCGCCCGCGCCGCCGGACCACCCGCCGCGCGACGGCGCCCACCGGCACGCCCGCGTCCGCCGAGGACACCGGGACCGAGACCCAGCCCGCCGCCACGTCTGGTACGCCGGCTGCCGCCGAGGTGGCCGCGCCCGCCGCTGTGGCCGAGCCGGCCGAAGAGACTGCTGCCGAGGCCGCGCCCGTGCGTCCGCGTCGGCGTGCCACGCGTCGGGTGTCCGCGCCGACCGGTGCGCCG
>NZ_JBIROU010000002.1:0-256928 GCF_044332325.1 Streptomyces sp. NPDC017095 | reverse complement strand
GGCGGCCGTGGTCGCCGAGCCGGTCGCCGCCGAGGTGGCCGCGCCTGCTGCCGTGGCCGAGCCGGCCGAAGAGACTGCTGCCGAGGCCGCGCCCGAGCGTCCGCGTCGGCGTGCCACGCGTCGGGCGTCCGCGCCGACCGGTGCGCCGAAGGCTGTGGAGGAGACCTCGTCGGCGGTCGCCGAGCCGGTCGCCGCCGAAGTGGCCGCGCCCGCCGCCGTGACCGAGCCCGCCGAGGCGACCGAGGCCCCCGTGGAGGAGGCCGCTCCGCGCCGTACGCGCCGTCGCGCCACCCGCCGGGTGTCCGCGCCCGAGGGTGCCGCCGCGAGCGGGGAGACCGCCGAGGCGACCGGGCCCGCCGCCGTGGAGGCCGGGCAGGAGACGCCCGCCGCCGACGCGCAGCCGGAGGCCCCCGCGGCCTCCCGGACCGCCGAGCAGACCCCGCCGGCCGCCGAGCCGGCCCCGCCGGCCGCCGAGACCGAGGCCGCCGCGCCGCGCCGGGCCCGGCGCCGCGCCGCCCGCGCCGCGACCGGTTTCTCCGCGCCCGCGCCGTCCACCGCGGCCGAGACCGCCGAGACCGAGGCCGACGCCCCGCGCCGGCCCGCCCGTCCGGCCGTCGCCGTCTTCCAGGCGCCGGTGTTCACCGAGCCCCGGTTCCAGACCCCGGAGCGGGCCGCCGCCGAAGCGGCCGCCGAGGCCGCCGGGACGGAAGAGCCCGAGGAGACCGCGGAGACCGAGGAGCCCGAGAAGACCGACGCGTACGCGCAGGAGCGCGCCGAGACCGGTACCCGCCGGCGCCGGCGCCGCCGTGGCGCCCCCGAGGACACCCGTCCCGCCGAGGCCGCCGCCGAGGAGGAGCCGGAGGAGGCCCCGGAGTCCGCCGAGGACCTCGCCGAGGACGAGGAGGGCGACGACGCCGAGGGCGCCGACGGCTTCGAGGAGTCCGGCTCGCGCCGCCGCCGTCGCCGTGGCGGCCGCCGCCGCCGGCGCGGTGACGCCGCCGACGGCGAGTCCGGCGAGGAGACCGACGAACTGGCCGCCGAACAGGCCGCGCAGGACGCCGAGGACACCGCCGAGCAGGAGGAAGAGGACTCCGAGGACTTCCGCTCCGAGGACTCGGCCGGCTCCAGCACCAGCACCCGCCGGCGTCGCCGCCGGCGCCGCCGGGCCGGGGACAGCTCCGTCGACGCCGAGCCGTCCGCCGACGACCCGGAGCGCACGGTCGTCAAGGTCCGCGAGCCGCGCAAGCCCAGCGAGCCGTCCGACGAGGTGCAGTCCATCAAGGGCTCGACCCGTCTGGAGGCCAAGAAGCAGCGCCGCCGGGAAGGCCGTGAGCAGGGGCGCCGGCGCGTCCCGATCATCACCGAGGCCGAGTTCCTGGCCCGCCGCGAGGCCGTCGAGCGCGTGATGGTGGTCCGCCAGCACGGCGACCGCACGCAGATCGGCGTCCTGGAGGACGGCGTGCTCGTCGAGCACTACGTCAACAAGGAGCAGTCGACCTCGTACGTCGGCAATGTCTACCTGGGCAAGGTCCAGAACGTGCTGCCGTCGATGGAGGCCGCCTTCATCGACATCGGCAAGGGCCGCAACGCGGTGCTGTACGCCGGTGAGGTCAACTTCGAGGCGCTCGGCATGTCCGGCGGGCCGCGCCGCATCGAGTCCGCCCTGAAGTCCGGCCAGTCCGTCCTCGTGCAGGTCACGAAGGACCCGATCGGCCACAAGGGCGCCCGTCTGACCAGCCAGGTCTCCCTGCCGGGCCGCTACCTCGTGTACGTGCCCGAGGGCTCGATGACCGGCATCAGCCGCAAGCTGCCCGACACCGAGCGGGCCCGGCTGAAGAGCATCCTCAAGAAGATCGTCCCCGAGGACGCGGGCGTCATCGTGCGCACCGCCGCCGAGGGCGCGAGCGAGGACGAGCTGCGCCGGGACGTCGAGCGGCTCCAGGGGCAGTGGGAGGACATCCAGAAGAAGGCCAAGACCGGCAACGCGCCGACGCTGCTGTACGGCGAGCCGGACATGACCGTCCGGGTCGTGCGCGACATCTTCAACGAGGACTTCTCCAAGGTCATCGTCAGCGGTGACGAGGCCTGGCAGACGATCCACGGCTACGTCGCGCACGTCGCCCCGGACCTGGCCGCCCGGCTGTCCAGGTGGACGAGCGAGGTCGACGTCTTCGCCACCTACCGGATCGACGAGCAGCTCGCCAAGGCGCTGGACCGCAAGGTCTGGCTGCCCAGCGGCGGTTCGCTGGTGATCGACCGGACCGAGGCGATGGTCGTCATCGACGTCAACACCGGCAAGTTCACCGGCCAGGGCGGCAACCTGGAGGAGACGGTCACCAGGAACAACCTGGAGGCGGCCGAGGAGATCGTGCGCCAGCTGCGGCTGCGCGACCTCGGCGGCATCATCGTGATCGACTTCATCGACATGGTCCTGGAGTCCAACCGCGACCTGGTGCTGCGCCGTCTGCTGGAGTGCCTGGGCCGGGACCGTACGAAGCACCAGGTGGCCGAGGTGACCTCGCTGGGCCTGGTCCAGATGACCCGCAAGCGGGTCGGCCAGGGCCTGCTGGAGTCGTTCTCCGAGACCTGCGTCCACTGCAACGGCCGCGGTGTCATCGTCCACCTCGACCAGCCCGCCGCGAACGGCGGCGGCGGCAAGCGCAAGAAGCGCGGCGGCCGCGGTGGCGAGGCGCCGGACACCGCACACGAGCACGAGCACGAGCACGTGCACGAGACCGCCGCGGTGGTCGTGGACGCCGGTACGGCCGTCGAGCCCGCCGTGGAGAGCGCCGCGGAGGTGGCCGCCGCGGCCGCCGAGCCGGTGGCCCTGCCGGCGCCCGACTTCGCGCCGGACGAGGAGCTGTACAGCAGCGTCGCCGAGGCGGAGGCGGCGGCCGGCCGTGGCCGTACGCGGCGCCGGGCGAGCCGTCGCGCGTCGGCTCCGGCGGGCGCCCCGAAGCCGGAGCAGGCGGACGGCACCGAGCAGGCGGAGCGGTCCGAGCAGGCCGAGCGGGCTCCCCGCAGGACCCGGCGGGCCGAGCGGAGCGAGCGGGCCAGGGAGGCGGCGGCCGAGACGGCCGGGGCCGGGGTTCCGACCGCCCAGGACGTCACCGCCGAGGAGGCGGCGGCGCGCCCGGTGCGGCAGGAGCCGGCGGCCGAGGCGCTGGCCGAGCCGGCCGCCGCCGAGGACCAGGTGGTCCCGGCGCCGCAGGACGAGGCGCCGGCCGCCGAGGAGGCCGCGCCCAAGGGCCGTACGCGCCGTCGGGCGACCCGGAAGGCGTCGGCCCCGGCCGGTTCCCCCGCGGGCGCCGAGGCGGCCGTGGTGACGGTGTCCGAGACCGCGCCCGCGGCGTCGGCCCAGACGCCCGTGGAGCCGGTCGAGGTGGAGACGCCGGCCGCGAGCGCGCCGGCCGCCGCGAGCGAGCCGGCTCCGGCTCGTCCGCGCCGCCGTGCGGTGCGCAAGGCCACCGCGCCGACCGCGTCCGAGGAGGCGGCCGTCGTGGTCGTCCCGTCGGCCGCGCCGGAGGAGGCCCCGGCGGCTCAGACCCCGGCGGAGGTCCGGACGGCGGAGGCGGAGGCGGCCGGGGTCCCGGCGGCCGGCGAGACCGCCGCCACCGAGCAGGCGGCCGAGGAGGCCGCTCCGGTCAAGAAGACCGCCCGTAAGACGGCGGCCAAGAAGACCGCGGCGAAGAAGACCACCGCCAAGAAGACCGCGGCCAAGAAGACGGCCGCCAAGAAGACGACGGCCAAGAAGGCGACGAAGACCGCCAAGACGGCCGCCGCGAAGTCGACGGCGAAGAAGACCACCACGGTCTCCACCGCCGACGACGAGGGCTGACGCCCGTGGTGTGCGGCCCGTCCGGGTGACGGGCCGCACACTCCGGGGCGCACGCCCCGGGGTCCGCCGGGCCCGCCGGGGCCCGGTTTGACCCCTCGGGTGTGTCCCCGTAGCCTTGACCCTCGGCGTGTCCACTGAACACGCCACATCCCCGTAAACCTCTTCCTCCCGGGCGCAAGGCGGGCCGGGAGAGGTCACCCGTGGCTTCCCCGGGTGACTGGCCTGCGGGGGTGCCGGTTCTGAACGAGCGAAAGAGAGATCCGCGTGTACGCCATCGTGCGCAGCGGTGGTCGCCAGCACAAGGTTGCTGTCGGCGACATCGTTGAGGTTGACAAGATTTCCACCGCCCAGGTTGGCGACACGGTCGAGCTCTCGACCCTGCTCGTTGTCGACGGCGACACCGTCACCAGCGACCCGTGGGTGCTGGCCGGTATCAAGGTCGAGGCCGAGGTCGTGGACCACCACAAGGGCCAGAAGATCGACATTCTGCGCTACAAGAACAAGACCGGCTACCGCCGCCGGCAGGGCCACCGCCAGCAGTACACGGCGATCAAGGTCACGTCGATCCCCACGGCTGCGAAGTAAGGGACTGAGGAGAAATGGCACACAAGAAGGGCGCATCGTCCACTCGGAACGGTCGCGACTCCAATGCCCAGCGGCTCGGCGTGAAGCGCTTCGGCGGTCAGGTCGTGAGCGCTGGTGAGATCCTGGTCCGCCAGCGCGGCACCCACTTCCACCCGGGCGCCGGTGTCGGCCGCGGCGGCGATGACACGCTGTTCGCCCTCCAGGCCGGTGCGGTGGAGTTCGGTTCCCACCGCGGCCGCAAGGTCGTGAACATCGTTCCGGTCGCCTGAATCGCCTGATTCAGCGCCGAACGCTTTCGCGAGGCGGACCTCACTTCCCGGTCGGGAAGAAGGGTCCGCCTTTCGCGTGTTGACACAGGCAGTACCCGTACATCTTTCTGGAGGCACCGAACCATGACCACCTTCGTGGACCGCGTCGAACTGCATGTCGCCGCGGGTAACGGAGGCCACGGCTGTGCCTCCGTCCACCGTGAGAAGTTCAAGCCGCTCGGCGGCCCCGACGGCGGCAACGGCGGCCGTGGCGGTGACGTCATCCTGACCGTCGACCAGTCGGTCACCACGCTGCTGGACTACCACCACTCCCCGCACCGCAAGGCCACCAACGGCAAGCCCGGCGAGGGCGGCAACCGGTCCGGCAAGGACGGCCAGGACCTGGTCCTGCCGGTGCCGGACGGCACGGTGGTGCTGGACAAGGCGGGCAACGTCCTCGCCGACCTGGTCGGCCACGGCACCTCGTACGTCGCCGCGCAGGGCGGCCGGGGCGGCCTCGGCAACGCGGCGCTGGCCTCCGCCCGCCGCAAGGCGCCCGGCTTCGCGCTGCTCGGCGAGCCCGGCGACCTCCAGGACGTCGTCCTGGAGCTGAAGACCGTCGCCGACGTGGCGCTCGTCGGCTTCCCGAGCGCCGGCAAGTCCTCGCTGATCTCCGTGCTCAGCGCGGCCAAGCCGAAGATCGCCGACTACCCGTTCACGACGCTGGTCCCGAACCTCGGCGTGGTGACGGCCGGCTCCACCGTCTACACCATCGCCGACGTGCCCGGTCTCATCCCGGGCGCCAGCCAGGGCCGCGGCCTGGGCCTGGAGTTCCTGCGGCACGTGGAGCGGTGCAGCGTCCTGGTGCACGTGCTGGACACCGCGACGCTGGAGTCCGAGCGCGACCCGCTCTCCGACCTCGACGTCATCGAGGAGGAGCTGCGCCAGTACGGCGGGCTCGGCGGCCGGCCCCGGATCGTCGTCCTGAACAAGGTGGACGTGCCGGACGGCAAGGATCTCGCCGAGATGGTCCGCCCCGACCTGGAGGCGCGCGGCTACCGCGTCTTCGAGGTGTCGGCCGTGGCCCACATCGGTCTGCGGGAGCTGACCTTCGCCCTCGGCGAGCTGGTCGGCAGGGCGCGGGCCGCGAAGCCGAAGGAGGAGGCGACCCGGATCGTCATCCGGCCCAAGGCCGTGGACGACGCCGGCTTCACCGTCACCCGCGAGGAGATCGGCGGCGAGCCGCTGTTCCGGGTGCGCGGCGAGAAGCCCGAGCGCTGGGTCCGGCAGACCGACTTCAACAACGACGAGGCCGTGGGCTACCTCGCCGACCGGCTGAACCGCCTCGGCGTGGAGGAGAAGCTGATGAAGGCGGGGGCCCGCGCGGGCGACGGCGTCGCCATCGGCCCCGAGGAGAACGCGGTCGTCTTCGACTGGGAGCCGACGGTCATGTCCGGCGCGGAGATGCTCGGCCGCCGCGGCGAGGACCACCGCTTCGACGAGCCCCGGCCCGCGGCACAGCGGCGCCGGGACAAGGAAGCGGAGCGGGACGAAGCGCTGCGGGAGTACGACGAGTTCGACCCGTTCGAGTAGGAGGCCCGGCACCCCGTCCGGCGGGGTGGGCCAGACGGCGCGGCACGCGGCGGACTCCGGTCCGCCGCGTGCCGCGTTTGGCGTGTCCGGGGTCCGCGGCCGTACGGGCGCCGGGGGTTGCCGCACCGTGAGCGCGCGGGCGCCCGGCCCGGTGGCGTCCGGCCGGTTCGGCGCGGTCTTCCCCGGCCGGCCGGTCCGCACGCTTCCTTTCCGGACAATGCCCGGCCGGCCGGTCCGCATGCCACCGGGCCCGGTCCGCGTGCCGTGCGGCGGCCGCCGCCGTCCTGCGCGCCCGGGGCCGCGGCACCAGGGCGGCCGCACGTTCCTCAGGAGCACCGGCGGCACCCTCGGGGGTGCCGCCGGTGCGGCGTGTTCCGGCCTACCGTCAACACCGTTGCGGCGCGACGGTGTTCCCGTGCCGTGACGGGCCTCCTGTTGTCTGCTCATTTGTCATGCTCGTGATGGGTCTGGTTCAGCGGGCGGGCCGTGCGGCCGTGGGAGCTTCCGCGTGTCCGTCCCACCCGTCCATGTGGCCACTGTGGCAAGGGAGTCAGCGCATGACCGGACCATCGCCCGACCGCCGCCGTTTTCTGACCGCCGGGGCCGCCGTCCTCGGTGCCGCGGCCTCCGCCCAGCTCTGGCTGCCCGGCACCGCCCGCGCCGCCGGCCCGGCGCTGCCCGACGGGGTGTTCACCCTCGGGGTCGCCTCCGGCGATCCGCTGCCCGACGGCATCGTGCTGTGGACCAGACTCGCGCCCGACCCGCTGAACGGCGGCGGCATGCCCGCCGCGGACTTCCCCGTGGACTGGGAGATCGCCGAGGACGAGCGGTTCCGCAGGATCGCCCGCCGCGGCACCGCCCAGGCCGGCCCCGAACTCGGCCACAGCGTGCACGTGGACGTCCGCGGGCTGCGCCCGGACCGCCCGTACTGGTACCGCTTCCGGGCCGGCACCCAGCTCTCGCCCACCGGCCGCACCCGCACCGCGCCGCACCCGCACCAGCGCGGCGGCCACCTGCGCGTGGCCCTCGCCTCCTGCCAGAACTGGCAGCACGGCTACTTCACGCCGTACGCCGACATGCTCGCCCAGGATCCCGACGTCGTGCTCTTCGTCGGCGACTACATCTACGAGTCCGCGCCCTCGGCGACGGCCGTGCGGCGGCACGAGGGCAAGGGCGAGCCGTACACCCTGGCGCAGTACCGCAACCGGTACGCCCAGTACCACACCGACCCCGACCTCGCGGCGATGCACGCCCAGGCGCCCTGGGTGGTCACCTTCGACGACCACGAGGTGGACAACGACTGGGCCGGCGAGATCCCGCAGGACCCGGACAAGCAGCCGCACGACAAGTTCACCGCCCGGCTCGCCGCGGCGTTCCAGGCGTACTACGAGCACATGCCGGTGCGCGCCTCCGCGGTGCCCACGGGTCCGCACATCCAGATGTACCGCCGGCTGGAGTTCGGCCGGCTGGCCCGGCTCAACGTCCTGGACACCCGGCAGCACCGCAGCGACCAGGCCACCTCGCAGGAGGGCGCCGGGGACCCGGCGCGGACCATGCTCGGCGCGGAGCAGAAGCAGTGGCTGCTCGACGGGCTGCGCGACTCCCCGGCCCGCTGGAACCTCATCGCCTCGCAGATCATGATGGCCGAGACGGACCTGCTGCCCGGCGAGGGCAAGCTCTGGTACTACGACGCCTGGGACGGCTACCAGGTCGAACGCAACGCCCTGCTGCAGGACTTGGCCGAGGTCCGCAACCCGGTGGTGCTCAGCGGCGACCGCCATCTGACGATGATCAGCGACCTCAGGACCGACTACGCCGACCCGGACTCGGACGTGGTCGGCGCCGAGTTCGTCGGCACCTCGGTCTCCAGCAGCGGCGACCAGGACCAGGACGCCTTCCACCGGCAGTGGGACCCGCTGATGGCGGACAACCCGCACTGGAAGTTCATCGACGCCCACCGCGGCTACCACCTGTTCGACATCCGCCGGGACGGCATCGACGCGCGCGTCCGGGCCGTCGACACGGTGCTGAGGCCGCAGGCGACGGCGAGCACGCTGGCCCGGCTGCGGGTGGAGTCGGACGAGCCGGGTGTCCGGCTGGTGTGACGCCGGCGGGAGTCCGGGTCCGACGGGGCCCGGGCTCCTCTCCGTCCGCCCTCACACCCCCGTCTTACCGTCCGTTCACCCGGGAGAACCAGACTGTAGGGGCATCCTCCCACCCGTCTCTCGCGCTTCCCGGATATCTTCTTCAACCGGTTCCCGGCACGGTGAATCGGTCGTTCGTGCGGGCCGGGGCCGAAATACGCGGCAGTTCACGCGCGGAATTCCGTGACAATGAACTCCCCGCCGCGCCGTATTCGCCTGTGGCTCGTGGTGGTGCCGTGCCGCATATGAAGAACACGTGTACGCCCCGGCGCCCCGGCAGGTGAAGATCCCGCCGCCCGCCGGGCGCCGGAACAGGCGGACGCGCCCTGGGCGGCCGGGCGCCGCCGGTCCCGGCCGGAGGATGCCGGCCGCCCGACAGGGGCCTGACCAGCGCCGGTTGGCACCGGAGCCGGGGCAGGGGCGCTCCGTGACCGGGTGTTCGCCGTGGCGGCCCGGAAGCAGGTTCCCCGGGCCGCTGTGGACTTACTCACAGCGAATTCACGGAGGTTCAACCGCGTGCGGCCAATCACTCGGGGTACAAGGTGTCACTCGGGGTACAAGGTGAATGACAGGTTGCGCGCGGATATGCGGCGAGGGGCGGTCACCTTGCATCACGGTTACCGGAAGTGGGACCATTTCCCGGTTCCCTGTTGCCCCAAGGTAGGTCGCCTGTGTCCCAGCACATAGCCAAGCCCCGAACCACCGCAGTGATCCTGGCCGGTGGCACCGGTCAGCGGGTGGGTCTGTCGATCCCCAAGCAGCTGCTGAAGATCGCCGGGAAGGCCGTCATCGAGCACACCCTGGCCACCTTCGAGAACGCCGGTTCGATCGACGACGTCATCGTGCTGATGGCGCCGGGCTATGTGCCGGACGTCGAGAAGATCGTCGCCAGGGCGGGCTTCGCCAAGGTGCGGAAGGTCATCGAAGGCGGCACGACACGGAACGAGACCACCGAGCGCGCCATCGCCGCCCTCGGCGAGGGCCTGGCCGAGGGCGAGGACCTCAACGTCCTCTTCCACGACGCCGTACGCCCGCTGCTGTCCCAGCGCGTCATCGACGACTGCGTGGCCGCGCTGGAGCGCTACCAGGCCGTGGACGTCGCCATCCCGTCCGCGGACACCATCATCGTCACGCGCACCCACGGCGAGGACGGCGAGTTCATCACCGAGATCCCGGACCGCTCCCGGCTGCGCCGCGGCCAGACCCCGCAGGCCTTCAGGCTGTCCACCATCCGCCGCGCCTACGAGGTCGCCGCCGGCGACCCCAACTTCCAGGCCACGGACGACTGTTCGGTGGTCCTCAAATACCTGCCGGACGTGCCGATCCACGTCGTCGCGGGCGACGAGTACAACATGAAGGTGACGCAGCCGGTCGACGTCTTCATCGCCGACAAGCTGTTCCAGCTCGCCTCCACCGCCGCGCCCGAGCAGAACGGCGAGGACGCCTACCGCGAACTGCTCACCGGCAAGACCGTCGTCATCTTCGGCGGCTCGTACGGCATCGGCAAGGACATCGCCGCACTCGCCGGTTCCTACGGCGCGCACGTCTACGCACTGGGCCGCTCCACCACCGGCACCCACGTGGAGAACCCCGAGGAGGTCGACGACGCGCTGTCCAAGGCGTACGCGGAGACCGGCCGGATCGACTACGTCGTCAACACCGCGGGCGTGCTGCGCATCGGCAAGCTGGCCGAGACCGACAACGCCACCATCGAGGAGGCGCTGAAGGTCAACTACCTGGCGCCGGTGCAGATCGCGCGCTCCTCCTACAAGTACCTGTCGGAGACCAAGGGCCAGTTGCTGCTCTACACCTCCAGCAGCTACACCCGCGGCCGCGCCGAGTACTCCCTGTACTCCTCCACCAAGGCCGCCATGGTCAACCTCACCCAGGCGCTGTCCGACGAGTGGGCCGCCGACGGCATCCGGGTCAACTGCATCAACCCCGAGCGCACCGCGACGCCGATGCGCACCAAGGCGTTCGGCCAGGAGCCGGCGGACACCCTGCTCTCGTCCGAGGCCGTGGCCCGCACCTCGCTGGACGTGCTGCTGTCGGAGCTGACCGGGCACGTCATCGACGTCCGCCAGCAGGACCCGACCGCGGGCGCCGCCCGGGCCTCCGGCTTCGAACAGGCCCTGGCCTCGGTGCTGGACCGCCAGGACAGCATGTAATATTACGGGCAAATAGCTGTCATGAATTCAGGCCTCTGCCGTCGCCCGCCGGGTGTTCGCAGGGGCCTGAATCCGTACACCGCACCTCTACGTACTTCCTGTGAAGCACCGGCATGTCCGGCATGAATCAACACAACCGGCACTCCCCCCTCCCAGAGCAGGTTTCTCCGTGATATCCACCGCTATTCGCGTCGCCAGGGTGGGCAGCGCGGCCGAGCTGGCCGCGGCGGTCCTCGTGATGCTGGGCTTCCCGGCGCTCATGCTGGCCGCGCTCGTCCCGAGCGTCCCCGCCTTCGCGGCCCTGGCCGCCGTGACGTATCTGGCGGACCACTATCTGCACCGCAAGGGCAGCTACCTGATCAGCCGCCTCAGCAAGGTCCGGGCGGGCCTGTCGATCCGCTTCCTGATCCGGCAGCTGCTGCTGGTCCTGCTCCTGGCCCGGCTGTCCCTCTCGGACGACCTGATCTTCTACGGCGCGATCGCCTGCTTCGTCGCCTTCTACGGCCTCCAGGCCCCGCACGGCGCCCTGGTCACCCTCATCCGCAACCGCCGCCGGATGCCGGTCGCCACCCGCAACATCGACCTGAAGTCCCGCATCCGCATCCCGGACGCCCCGCCGCGCGTGCTGCTGCACCGCTCCGCGGAGAAGATGCTCCACCTCGATCTGTTCGCGGTCGCCGGCGTCCTGGTCTCCGCGGCGGCCGGGTCCGCCGGGTTCGGTTGCCTCGGCATCGGCCTCACCCTCGGCCTGGGCACCGGATACGTGCTGCGCCTCATGCCGTACGTGCGCCGCACCGCGATCCCGCCGCGGCCCGAGACCGTCCTCGCCGCCGTCGACGACTGGCTGTCCGGCTACCGGCCCGAGACGGTGCTGTACTTCTCCGGCTCCAAGGACTCCGCCTACCAGGTCAACATGTGGCTGGAGACGATGGAGCAGCTGGAGACCCGGCCGCTGATCATCCTCCGCGAGCGCGTCATCCTGGCCAACCTCGCGCCCACCACGGTCCCCGTCATCTGCGTGCCCGGAGGGGTGCACCTGATGAACCTGGACCTGTCCACGGTGCGCGTCGCCCTTTACGCGGCCAACGTCGGCAAGAACATCCACCTGCTGCGCGTGCCCACCATGAAGCACGTCTTCATCGGCCACGGCGACAGCGACAAGCTGGCCAGCGTCAACCCGTACAGCAAGGTGTACGACGAGGTGTGGACCGCCGGCCGGGCCGGCCGCGACCGCTACGCCATCGCCGACGTCGGCGTCCGCGACGACGACATCGTGGAGGTCGGCCGCCCGCAGCTCGCGCCCATCCAGCCCCGGCAGGATGTACCCGGGGACCGCGTCCCCACCGTCCTGTACGCCCCCACCTGGGAGGGCTGGGACGGCAACCCCGGCAACACCTCGATCGTGCTCGCCGGCGAGAACATCGTGCGCAGGCTGATCACCGCCGACCCGCCGGTGCGCGTCCTGTACAAGCCGCACCCGTTCACCGGCACCGTCAGCCGGGACGCCAAGGCCGCCCACGAGCGCATCGCCGCCCTGGTCGAACAGGCCGCCGCCGAGCGCGCCGCCGATCCCCGCTTCACCGCCGACAGCGCCGCGGCCGACCAGGCGCGGGCCGAGCTGACCCGCATCGAGGCCCGGCTGGAGGAGCTGGCCGGCGCCGGCGGCACCAAGGGCGACGAGGCCGAGGCCAGCCGTGACGGCGTCGTGGACACCGAGCGGCACGCGGAGATCGCCCGGCTGCGCGCCGAGTGGAACGACGCCTACTGGCGCTCCTTCCCGTCGTACGAGCACCGCGTCATCACCGGCGCCGAGCCGCGGCTGTACGACTGCTTCAACGTCTCCGACGCGATGGTCTCCGACATCTCCTCCGTGGTCTCCGACTTCATCGCGAGCGGCAAGCCGTACGCCGTCACCGACTCCGCCGGGGTGGGCGCCGAGGAGTTCAAGCGGCACAACACGGCCGTGCGCGCCGCGGTGATCCTCACCAACAGCGCGGAGGAGCTGGGCGGTCTGCTGGACGCCGTGCGCGACCCGTCCGCCGACCCGCTGGCGGCGGACCGCGAGGAGCTGAAGCAGTACCTGCTCGGCCCGGCCGAGCCGACGTCGATCGACCAGTTCAACGGCGCGGTCGCCGCCCTGGCCCGCAAGGCCCAGGTCCGCAACGCCGGCCAGCAGGCCCGGCTGGCCGCGGCGAACGCCGACCCGGCCGAGGCGGCCGAGCTGACCAACGCGGTGCCGGGCCAGCGCGCCGCGACGGCCGGGGAGACCGACGGCGTGACCGCGGGCTGACCCGCCGCCGGAAACCAGGACCGCCAGGCCCCCGGGGACCACTTCCCCGGGGGCCTCGTCTTGCCCGGTTCTCAACAGATCCCGCGCCGCTCTTACCGTCCGGGCATACTCTCCGTGAGGCGGCTGTCTGTGAGCTGTGACACCCACGACTCGGAGCAACCGCTTCCCTTTGCCGCCCGTCTAACACCGTGCCATTGAGGCGATAGGGGGAAATTTTCCGTGAAGGGGGAAGAGTGACCGTCGTGCCGCAGCCTGATGTGAGCGTCGTCATCGGGGCGTACGAAGCCATGCCGTACCTGGTCGAATGCCTGGCATCCGTCGAGGCGCAGACCATCGACCCGGCGCGCATGGAGGTCATCGCGGTCGACGACGGTTCGACCGACGGCACCGGCGAGTGCCTGGAGGAGTTCGCGGCCCGCGCCCCCATGCCGGTCACCGTCATCCGCCAGGAGAACTCCGGCGGCCCCAGCGGTCCGCGCAACGTCGGCCTGGACAAGGCGTCGGGACGCTACGTCTTCTTCCTCGACGCCGACGACCGGCTCGGCCCCGAGGCCCTGGAACGCATGATCGCCATGGCCGAGAAGAACGGCACGGACGTCGTCCTCGGCCGCGTCGAGGGCGTCAACCGCACCGCGCCCAAGTCCATGTGGGGCGAGACGCTCGACCGGGCCGACGTCTTCACCTCGAACATCAAGTTCACGCTCAGCGCGCAGAAGCTGTTCCGCCGGTCCCTGCTGGAGCAGCACCACATGCGGTTCGACGAGTCGCTGTTCACCGGCGAGGACGCCCTGTTCACGCTGGAGGCGTACCTGCGCGCGAGCGGTGTCTCCGTGGTCGCCGACTACACCTGCTACTACCTGGTCGGCCGCGACGACGGCAAGCAGGTCACCAAGAGCGGCAGCTACACCCTGCGCTTCGACTCCGCGCGCGCCCTGATGAAGCTGATCGCCGACATGGTCCCGGCCGGCGACAAGCGCGACCTGCTCATGGTCCGGCCGTTCCTCATCACGCTGCTGCCGCAGTTCGGGCCGAAGTTCCTCACCGACGGCGAAGAGGTGCGGCGGCACAAGTTCGAGCTGGCCAAGCCGCTGATGGACGCCTACTGGACGCCGGGTGTGGCGCACCGGCTCAAGGTGCACGAGCGGCTGCGGCTGCACCTGGTCGCCATGCAGCGGCCCGACCTGCTGCTGGACGTGGTGAAGTTCGTCAAGGCCAAGAAGCAGGCCGCCGCCGTGGTGGAGAAGCGCGGCACCCGGCTGTACCTCATCTACCCGCACTTCCGGTCCCGGGCCGCCCGCGTCCCCGACGAGATGTACCTCGCCGACGCCCGCGAGGCCCGCGCCTTCCTCGGCTACCGGGAGGCGGCCGCCAACTCCGTCCCGCGCCGCGCCCTGCGCAAGGCCCGGCGCACGCTGCGCCGGTTCCTGCCGGGCAAGGGCGTCGGCGCTGCGGCGGCCTGACCGGACGGCCGCGGCGGGCCGGACGGTCCGCGCGGCGACGGCCGCCGACCGTTCCCGGGGAGCCCGCGGCACCCGCGGCGCCGTGTCCGGGAGCCGGACCGGTGCGCACCGCCCGACCCGCTTCGCGTAGATTGCCGGTCAGGCAGCCGGACAGCGTGTGAGGGGACGGTAGGCACGGTGACAAGGGTGAGGCAGGCCGTGGGCGAGGCCCGCAGGATCGTCGTCAAGGTGGGCTCCTCCTCGCTGACCACCGCCGCGGGCGGCCTGGACGCCGACCGCGTCGACGCGCTGGTCGACGTCCTCGCCAAGATCCGCGACGAGGCTGCGGGCCGCGGGGCCGCCGCCGAGGGCAGCGGGAGACGGGCGGGCGGCGCCGAGAAGGAGATCGTGCTCGTCTCCTCCGGAGCCATCGCCGCCGGCCTCGCCCCGCTGGGCCTGCACCGGCGCCCCAAGGACCTCGCCCGCCAGCAGGCCGCCGCCAGCGTCGGCCAGGGCCTGCTCGTCGCCCGCTACACCGCCTCCTTCGCCCGCTACGGCGTCCGCGTCGGCCAAGTCCTGCTCACCAGCGACGACATGAGCCGCCGCGCCCACCACCGCAACGCCTCGCGCACCCTGGACGAACTGCTCGCGATGGGCGCCCTGCCGATCGTCAACGAGAACGACACCGTCGCCACCGACGAGATCCGCTTCGGCGACAACGACCGCCTCGCCGCGCTCGTCGCCCACCTTGTCCACGCCGACCTGCTCGTCCTCCTCTCCGACGTCGACGGCGTCTACGACGGCGACCCCAGCAGGCCCGGCACCTCCCGGATAGCGGAGGTGAGGGGCCCGCAGGACCTCGCCGGCGTCGAGATCGGCAGCGCGGGCAAGGCCGGCGTCGGCACCGGCGGCATGGTCACCAAGGTGGAGGCCGCCCGGATCGCCGCCGCCGCCGGCATCCCGGTGGTGCTGACCAGCGCCGTCCATGCCGCCGAGGCGCTGGCCGGCGGTGACACCGGCACCTACTTCCACCCCACCGGCAAGCGCTCCGCCGACCGGCTCCTCTGGCTCCAGCACGCCTCCACCCCGCAGGGCGCCCTGACCCTGGACGACGGCGCGGTGGACGCGGTCGTCAACGGCCGCAAGTCGCTGCTGCCCGCCGGAATCTCCGCTGTGGAAGGAGAGTTCAGCGCCGGCGACCCCGTCGAACTGCGGGACACCACGGGCCGCGCGGTGGCCCGGGGACTGGTCAACTTCGACGCCAAGGAGATCCCCCGGCTGCTCGGCCGTTCGACCCGCGAGCTGGCACGCGAGCTGGGCGCCGCCTACGAACGCGAGGTCGTACACAGGGACGACCTGGTGCTGCTGCACGGGTAAACGCTCGCAAAACCGCTCGTAAAGCGGGGCGTCCGCGGCGCCCCCGGTGGGGGACGTTCCGTAAAACCCCCACGCGGAGCCCTGGGGCCTGCTCAACTTTGTCCCAGGGACATGTTGAAGGGACACGTTCCGTCAAGAGGCCAAGCGAGCCATGCGGGCGGAGCGAGCCACGCGGGCCCCGCGGGCCGTGCGGGAAGGAGGCCGTCGTGAGACGAGCGCGCCCGGGGACGGGGACCCGCGGTGCTCTGACGAGCGTCGCGGCCGGGGACACCTACGAGGAACCCGACGACCTGCCCCGGCTCTGGCACGTCACCCTGAGCGTCTCCGGGCGGAAGGTCCCGCTGGCCGAGCTGCGGCGGGCCCTGGAACAGCTCGCCCACGACCACCCCTTCCTGCTGACCAGCAGATACGCGACCGACCACGCCGAGATCCGGTACTGGGAGGAGGCCCGCGACCTGCACGACGCCGCCGCCGTGGCGCTGCGCCTGTGGGGCGAACACCGGCAGAGCGCCGGCCTGCCGCCCTGGGAGATCGTCGGCCTGGAGGTCATCGACCGGGAGACCTACCACCAGCGCGTCGCCGAGGGCTATGGCCCGCCGCCGGCGACACCGGTGGGCGTGCACCCGTTCTGACCGGGTCCGCCCCTTCCGGTACGTCTCGGGCTGTGGGACGACCGCTGAACCGCGGCGCCCCGCGCACTACCCTTCCACCATGACCACCCTCTCGCCGTACGACTCGATGTCCCCGGTCACCCAGGCGGCCTACCGGGCCAAGGCCGCCGCCGCCGACCTCGCGCCGCTCCCGCGGGCCGTGAAGGACGACGCGCTGCTCGCCATCGCCGACGCGCTGGAGGTCCGCACCGCCGAGATCGTCGAGGCCAACGCCAAGGACGTGGCCAAGGCCCGGGAGAACGGCACCAGCGAGGCCATCGTCGACCGGCTCACCCTCACGCCGGAGCGGGTGCGCGCCATCGCCTCCGATGTCCGGGACGTCGCGAAGCTGCCCGACCCGGTCGGGGAGGTCGTCCGCGGCTCCACCCTGCCCAACGGCATCGACCTGCGCCAGGTCCGCGTCCCGCTCGGCGTCGTCGGCATCATCTACGAGGCCCGCCCGAACGTCACCGTCGACGCCGCCGCCCTCTGCCTGAAGTCCGGCAACGCCGTCCTGCTGCGCGGCTCCGGCTCCGCCTACGAGTCCAACTCCGCCCTGGTCCGCGTCCTGCGGGACGCCGTCGGGGGCGCCGGACTGCCCGCCGACGCGATCCAGCTCGTGCCCGGCGAGAGCCGCGACTCCGTCCGCGAGCTGATGCGCGCCCGCGGCCTGGTCGACGTCCTCATCCCGCGCGGCGGCGCCTCCCTGATCCAGACCGTGGTCAACGAGTCCATTGTCCCCGTGATCGAGACCGGCACCGGCAACTGCCACGTCTACGTCGACGCCCAGGCCGACCTCGACACCGCCGTCGAGATCCTGATCAACTCCAAGGCCCAGCGGGTCAGCGTCTGCAACGCCGCCGAGACCCTCCTCGTCCACCAGGACATCGCGCCCGAGTTCCTGCCGCGCGCCCTGGACGCCCTCGCCGAGGCCGGGGTCACCGTCCACGCCGACGAGCGGGTCATGGCCTACGCCAAGGACTCCCAGGCCACCGTGGTCGAGGCGACGCCCGAGGACTGGGAGACCGAGTACCTGTCCTACGACATCGCCGCCGCGGTGGTGGACTCGCTGGACAAGGCCGTCGAGCACATCCGGCTGTGGACCTCCGGCCACACCGAGGCCATCGTCACCACCTCCCAGCAGGCCGCCCGCCGCTTCACGCAACTGGTCGACTCCACCACCGTCGCCGTGAACGCCTCCACCCGCTTCACCGACGGCGGCCAGTTCGGCTTCGGCGCCGAGATCGGCATCTCCACGCAGAAGCTGCACGCCCGCGGCCCGATGGGGCTGCCGGAACTGACCAGCACCAAGTACATCGTCACCGGCGACGGGCACGTACGCCGCTGAGGTTCACCCGTTCGGCCCTGTGCGTCCGGCGCGGCATCCGCCCCGGGCGCACGGCCGAAAAGGCATCTCACCAGGCAGACGCATCCCCCTGCGGTCTGCCCAAATCGACCCCTCCGGTCTACGCTGGATCCGTGCCGGAGGACGTGGGGGGCACGCCGTTCCCTGACGGCGGGGAGCCCGACGACGACCACGACCGCGGAGTGCCGAACGACGAGTTCGCCTCCGTGGTCTTCGACGAGGCCTTCATACGGGCGGCCACGGTGCACGAGCCGACCGCCGTCGAACGCCTGCTGGCCGCGGCCCAGGCCAGAGCCGAGGCATCCGAGGCGGAGGCCGCCCGCCGCGCCCACGCCACGGGCGAGCGCTACGACGACGGCTACGGCCCCGAGCGCCCCGGATCCGGCCAAGATCGCGACGATGACGACGAGCCGGACGACCCCTATGTCCTCGGCGACGGCCCCTTCGGTCTCTACGGCAAGCAGGTCCGCTGGCACCGGCCCGTCGCCTGGATCCTCGCCGTCGTGATGGGCATCGGCATGGTCGCCCTCGCCTTCGCCGCCGTCTACCGGGGAAGCTCCTCGGGCGCCCGCGACCGCGTCCCCGCCCCGGCCCGCACCGGCCTCGAACAGGGCACCGCGCCGCCTCCCGCCACCCCCGCCGACCACCGCCGGCCGGTCGTCTCGGCCATCCCGCGCTCGCCCTGAGCGCTCCGCCCGCGCGGGGCGGGAACCTGTCACAACTTGGCCTGGGGCAGGGCGTTTACCCGGGCTCCGCGCGACCTACCCTGAAGATATGGGCCGGCCTGGCGACCCACCGGAGGGGACACCCGAGGGCGGCCCCGGCGGTGCGGAGGACGAGTACCGATCCGTCGTCTTCGACGAGTCGTTCGTGCGCGCTGCCCGCCTCCAGGAGTTCTCCGCCGCGGAACGCATGGCCGACCACGCGCCCGCCGTACGCCGCCGCCGGCCCGCGCACCGCGGACTCACCCGGCAGCTAGTGCTCCTCGCCCTGCTGCTCACCGTCGCCTTCGGCACCGCGCTCTACCTGGGCGTGCGCCACCCCTACGGCTCCCCGCAGGCCCGCCGGACCGTGGAGTCCCCGCGGATGACCGTCATCCCGCTCGCCCCGCTCGGAAAGGTGCCCGGCGCCCCCGGTGCCGAGCGCCTGTTCGCGCACAGCCCCGCCGCCCACTACGAGGCCGGCGCCGAGGGCATACCCCTGCCCGCCTCGCGCCGCACCGCCCACTTCTCCGAAAGCCAGGTGGTGACCGCCCTCACCACCGCCAAGGACTACATCGTCCGCTCCTCGCTCGACCCCGACGTGCTCACCGGCCGCACGGCGCAGGACGCCCGCTCCCTGGTCGACTCCGGGCAGCTCGACCAGTTCGACCGCAGCTTCGCCCACCCGGCCGCGGACGGCCGGCACGAGGCCACGGGCTGGGTGGTCCGCATCGACCCCGCGCGGGCCCGGCCGGCCGGCGACCCGGTCCGTGCCTTCGGCACCCTGGCGGCCGCCGAGGCCGACCCGGCGACCCTGGCGGTCACCGCCGACCACACCTTCGTCTACGCCCTGCGCCCCGCCGGCGCCGCCTCCGACGCCCCCGCCTCCCTCTTCACCGTCCGCCGCGAGCTGACCTTCCACTTCGACCGCGACGACCTGCGCACCCGGCAGGTCCGGCTGGTCACGGCCTCCGTCCAGGCGGGCCCGCTGGCCTGCGGCGAGGACTCCTCGGCCTACCTGCGCCCGCTCCTGGCCGGCCAGACGGCCGGGCCCGGCACCCCGGCCGGCACCAACCCCTACGACACCGGCGGCGGCCCCGCGGCCCTGTGCGGAACCCTGGCCGCCGGGGCCCAGCCGCGGCTCTGAGGACGGGTGCGCGGCACGCGCCGGACGCCGGGAGGCGAGGAGCCGCCGGGGCCGGCTAACGTCCCGCCTGCTCCTCGTCCCCGCCCGGCGCGTCCCCCCGGGCCGGCGGCGGGCTGCGGAAGCCGTCGAAACCGCGGCGGACCCGGCCGCCCAGGTCGCCCGCGCCGCCCGCGAGATCCGTGACCAGCTTCATCAGCGGGTCCTTGGAGTCCTTCACATCGCTCGCGTAGGCGGACGCCGACTCGCGGAAGGAGTCACCGACGGAGGTGTCCTTGTCCTCGCTGCGCCGCGGATAGTGGCCGTCCATGATCCGCTGGAAGTCCCGCGACTCGGCCCACTTCTTCAGCTCGGCGGCCCGCACCGTGGTGAACGGGTGCGAACGCGGCAGCACGTTCAGGATCTTCAGCACGGAGTCGCGCAGATCGCCGCCCGCGTCGTACTCCTCGGCCTGCTCCAGGAACGCGTCCACGTTCATCTCGTGCAGGTGGTTGCCGCCCGCGATCTTCATCAGGCCCCGCATCGAGGCCCGGACGTCCTGGCCCACCAGCAGGCCCGCCCGGTCGGCGGACAGCTCCGACTTGCGGAACCACTCCCGCAGCGCCGTGACGATGGCCATGACCGCGAGATTGCCCAGCGGGATCCAGGCGACCTTCACCGCGAGGCTGGTCAGGAACAGCAGCACCGTGCGGTACACCGAGTGCCCGGACAGCGCGTGCCCCACCTCGTGCCCGACGACCGCCCGCATCTCCTCCTCGTCGAGCAGCTCCACCAGACCCGTGGTGACCACGATGACCGGCTCGTCCAGGCCGATGCACATCGCGTTCGGCTGCGGGTCCTGCGTGACGTACATCGGCGGGACCTTCTCCAGGTCCAGGATGTGGCAGGCGTCGCGCAGCATGTCGTACAGGTGCGCGAACTGCCGCTCGGAGACCCGCACCGAGTCGGACAGGAACAGCAGTCTCAGGCTCCGCTCCGGCAGCAGGCCGCTGAGCGCCTTGAAGACGGTGTCGAACCCGCTCAGCTTGCGCAGCGCCACCAGGGCCGAACGGTCCGCCGGGTGCTCGTAGGCGCGCGAGGAGATTCCCGGGAAGCGCCTGCGCCGCCTGCCCGGCACCTGCTCGTGCCCGGTGTGCTGCCGGCCGTCGTCGGACATGTCTTCCCCCATGTGCGTCTGAGTGCCACCGTGCCCCCGAGGCGGGGCCCAGCCTAGGCGGAGATACCGTGGCGGGCAGTACACCCGAAGGAGTCCCGCCATGGATCACCACCTTGCAGCCGCCTGGCTCACCGAGGCCGCCGCGAGCGCCGCCCAGCAGCACGGGACGGGAAACCTGCTGCGTGTCGTCCTGGTCGTGATGGTCCTCGGCTGTGTGCTGACCGGCTGGCTGCTGCTGCGCGGCTACAAGCGGAAGGACGACTGAGAAGCGGCGGAAGTTCCCCGCCGCGACCGGCCCGCCGGTCCCGATGGCGGAGTCGGCGTGAGTGCCGCGGGGCCGCCCGCTTACGATGGGCCGACATCTTTATTCCGCCCACACAGCGTTAGGTCCTGCCGAAGATGAGCTTCCACAGCGCCGCAGCCCAGTTGGTCACCCTTGCCGCCGAGGGCGGCGAGCACGGCGGAAACCACGACAGTCTCAACCCGGCCATCACCGGCGGCGGCGCCCTGATCATCCTGCTCCTGCTGCTGTGGATCACCACGCGCTTCAACCGCGACCGCTGAGCGGGGACCCCGGCCCCGGCAAGCGCCCCGGACCGGGCCGGTAGGGTCTGCACGCATGGGAGAGCAGGACATGCCTACCGGTCCGGCGCGCGAGACGGCCGGCGACACGGTGAACCACCCGCGGTACGCACCGGGCAGCGGCCCCGCCCACACGGGCAAGCGGCGCCTGGGCGTCATGGGCGGGACGTTCGACCCGATCCACCACGGGCACCTCGTGGCGGCCAGCGAGGTCGCCGCGCAGTTCCACCTGGACGAGGTGGTCTTCGTTCCCACCGGCCAGCCGTGGCAGAAGTCCCACCGCGACGTCTCCCCGGCCGAGGACCGCTATCTGATGACGGTCATCGCGACCGCCGAGAACCCGCAGTTCTCCGTCAGCCGCATCGACATCGACCGCGGCGGGCCCACCTACACCGTGGACACCCTGCGCGACCTGCGTGCCCTCAACCCCGACACCGACCTGTTCTTCATCACCGGCGCCGACGCCCTCGCCCAGTTGCTGACCTGGCGCGACTCCGAGGAGCTGTTCTCCTACGCGCACTTCATCGGCGTCACCCGCCCCGGCCACCAGCTGACCGACGCGGGCCTGCCGGAAGGCGGTGTCTCGCTCGTCGAGGTGCCGGCGCTCGCCATCTCCTCCACGGACTGCCGTGCGCGAGTCGCCAAGGGCGACCCCATCTGGTACATGGTCCCGGACGGAGTCGTGCGCTACATCGACAAGCGCGAGCTGTACCGCGGCGAGTGAGCCGAGAGGGGCACCGGTGAACGACCGATACGACGCGGGTGACGCCGGCTACGACGGCGGCCCGTACGAACTCGTCGGCTACGACGAGTACGGCCGGCCCATGTACCGGCAGGTCCCGGCACAGCAGGCCGCACAGGCCCAGCCGGCGGCCTACGACCCGTACGCCCAGCAGCAGGGCTACGGCTACGACCCGTACGCCACCGGCCAGCAGCCGCCGGCACCCTCCTACGACCCCGGACGGCAGCAGCCCGCCTACGACCCGTACGACCCCTACGGCTCGCAGACCCCCTACGACCCGTACGCCACCGGCACCCAGGACGCCACCGGGTACGACCCCTACGGGCAGGCGGCGAGCAGCGGACAGCAGCCCCGGGTCGCGGAGCAGACCGCCTACATCCCGCAGCAGGCCGGCCCCGCGCAGGACGTGACCGGCCCCGGCGAGAGCGGGCCCGGTCCCGCGCAGGACGTACCGGGTCCCGGGGAGAGCGGGGCCGCCCCGGACTACCACACCGAGCAGTTCGCCTTCGTCGAGGAGCCCGACGGCGACTCCGAGGACGTCATCGACTGGCTGAAGTTCACCGAGAACCGCACCGAGCGCCGCGAGGAGGCCCGCCGCCGCGCCCGCAGCCGCCTCATCGCCCTGCTCGTCGTCCTCGCCCTGGTCGCGGCCGGCGGCGTCGGCTACCTCTGGTACGCCGGCAAGCTGCCCGGTCTGTCCTCCGGCGGCACGGACGGCGCCGCCGCACCGGCCGCCGCCCAGAAACGCGACGTGCTCGCCGTCCACCTGCACAACACCGCCGGGGGCGGCACCCTGACGGCGCTGCTGGTCGACAACACGACCACCCAGCAGGGCACCACCGTGCTGCTGCCCAACTCGCTGGCCCTGACCGGCGACGACGGCTCCGCGACGACCCTCGCCGCGTCCGTGGACGACGACGGCACCTCCGGCACCCGCGACCAGCTCGACACGGTCCTCGGCACCAGCATCCAGGGCACCTGGCGGCTCGACACCCCCTATCTGCAGAACCTCGTCGACCTCGTCGGCGACATCGAGACCGACACCGACACCGACGTGCCCGACCCGGACGCCGGCAAGAAGGGCGCCGCCCCGCTCGTCCACAAGGGCCGGGACCAGACCCTCAGCGGCAAGATGGCCGTCGCCTACGCCACCTACCGCGCCTCCGGGGAGCCCGAGAACGCCCGGCTGCAGCGGTTCGGCCAGGTCCTCCAGGGCGTGCTGCGCAAGATGTCCTCCGACCCGGCGTCCGCCACCGTCACCGTGCGGACGCTCGCGCAGATCCTGGACCCGCCGCTCACCGACAAGGACCTCGGCGCCTTCCTCGCCAAGCTGGCCGACCTCGCCAAGCGCGGCGACTACAAGACCGCCCTGCTGCCCGTGGGGCCCGACGGCACGCTCAGCGCGCAGACCGGCGACAGCGTGGTGAAGGACATCCTCGGCGGCACCGCCAAGAGCCCCGGCGCCGGCTCCGCGGTCCGCGTCTCGGTGCGGAACGCCACCGGGGTGAAGGCCGACACCGACAAGGCCCGCGTCGTCCTCCTCAACGGCGGTTTCACCTTCCTGGAGGGCGGCAGCGCCGCCGGCACCGAGACCGCCTCGAAGGTGCTCTACGCGGACGCCGCCGACCGCGCGGACGCCACCGAGGTCGCCAAGACCCTCGGCCTGCCCGAGAGCGCCGTGACGAAGGGCACGGTCTCCTCCGGAGCCGACGTCTCGGTGGTCCTCGGCAGCGACTACGCGCCGTCCGCGTCCTGACCGGTGCCGGAGGACCCCACGTGATCCCTTTATCACGTGGGGTCCTCCGGCGGTCCGTGAGACCCTTGAAGACAAAAGTCCGCCGACGGAAAGCCATGTAGTGACCGCCACCGATCGTTCCCTTGAACTCATCACCACCGCCGCCCAGGCCGCGGCCGACAAGCTGGCCCACGACGTCATCGCCTACGACGTGAGCGACGTGCTGTCGATCACGGACGCCTTCCTGCTCGCGTCCGCGCCGAACGACCGCCAGGTCAAGGCCATCGTCGACGAGATCGAGGAGCGCCTGCTGAAGGAACTCGGCGCCAAGCCGGTCCGCCGCGAGGGCGACCGCGAGGCCCGCTGGGTCCTGCTCGACTACGTCGACATCGTCGTCCACGTCCAGCACAGCGAGGAGCGTGTCTTCTACGCCCTGGAGCGGCTGTGGAAGGACTGCCCCGAGCTGGACCTGCCCGCCGACGCCAAGGCCACCCGCGGCAAGGGCGAGGAGCACGCCCGGCTCCAGGCCGTCGACGGCGACCAGGAGGCGGGCCGGGAGTGGTGACGAGCGCCACCGGTGAGGTGACCGACCGCACGAGCCGGGGCCGCCGCATCATCCTGTGGCGGCACGGCCAGACCTCGTGGAACGTCGAACGGCGCTTCCAGGGCACCACCGACGTGGAGCTGACCGAGACGGGTCTCGGGCAGGCCCGCCGTGCCGCGCGGCTGCTCGCCTCCCTGCGGCCCGACGCGATCGTCTCCTCGGACCTGCGCCGTGCCGCGAACACCGCCGCCGAGCTGGCCGCTCTCACCGGCCTTGAGGTCACCCGCGACGAGGGCCTGCGCGAGACCTACGCGGGCGTGTGGCAGGGGCTGACGCACGACGAGATCATCGCCCGCCACGGCGAGGAGTACGCCGCCTGGAAGCGCGGCGAGGCGGTCCGGCGCGGCGGCGGCGAACTGGAGACCGAGGTGGCCGACCGCGCCGCCCCGGTCGTGCTGCGGCACGCCGAGAAGCTGCCCGACGACGGCACCCTCGTCGTCGTCAGCCACGGCGGCACCATCCGCACCACCATCGGCCGGCTCCTCGGCCTGGAGGCCCGGCACTGGGAGAGCTTCGGCGGGCTCTCCAACTGCTGCTGGTCCGTGCTCGGCGAGGGCGCCCGCGGCTGGCGTCTGCTGGAGCACAACGCGGGCACCCTGCCGGAGCCCGTCCTCGGCGACGACGACTGACCGGCCCGGGGCCCGCCGGCCCCGGATTTCACTTTCCGGCAGGTCACAGGCTAAAGTTCTTCTTGTTCGCCCCGCCGAGCGGGAAGAACACCAGGGGCTATAGCTCAGTTGGTAGAGCGCCTGCATGGCATGCAGGAGGTCAGGAGTTCAATTCTCCTTAGCTCCACAGCTCGGTGATGAAGATCCCGTCCCTTCCCGGGGGCGGGATCTTCCGCATTCGGCACCTGTTCCCGGACCGGTTTGAGTCAGGGGGCGCCCGGCGGCCGTATACCCGGCGGAGACGTCCGGGCGGGGCGCGGGCACTGGCCGGAACGATCGTGGCGGGAGCCGTGTCCGGACTGGTACTGAGGCGTCGCTGACCGTGTTGGTCCGGTCGTGGCAGAATCACATGGCCGGAAGGGAGCGCGGCCCGACGGGAGGGAGTGGCGATGCCTGCGAGCATCCTCGGGGAGGTCGGCCACCTCCCCGGTGCGGCGTTGATACGGGACACGGCCACCCGGCTCAGCTGCCCTTCCTGCGGTTCCGCGCATGTGGCCCAAGTGCTCGGCGACAACGGCGGGATCTCCTACGTGTGCACGGCCTGCGGCCACATCTGGAGCTGATCGATGGGTGCACACCGGCGGAAGTGCGACTGGTGCGGGAGCGGTACGCCGATCGTCCGCGACATGGAGCCGATCAACCCCGACTACCAGTACTGGTGCGAGGAATGCGCGCGGGCGCTGATCATAAAAGGCGACCCGATCGAGACGTACCGGGAACTGGAGGGCGAGCCGATCTACGGCCGGCTCCTGGAGGAGCACTGCACGCTCAAGCGGTTCTACCAGTTCGTCACGGCCTGACGCGGACCTCTGAGCAGGCGGGTCCCGGCGACGGTGTCCGGGCCAGCGCGAGGAACAGCGCGCCGGCCGCCCCGTAGAGGACCGACAGCAGCAAGTGCGGGCCGCCCAGGTGCAGTTCGGGCCGGCCGGGCCCGTGCGGCACCCACCACGGGACATACGAGCAGAAGACCAGCAGGGTGCCCAGGGCCGCCACCCGGTGCCCGCGCGTCCACAGCAGCGCCACCAGCGGCACGCACCACACCCAGTGGTGCGTCCACGACACCGGGCTGACCAGCAGGGCGGTGACCGCGCAGGCGCACACCGCCCACGCCCTGCGCCCCCGCAACTCCGCCCGTACCGCCACCGTCAGGCCCAGGGCGGCCGCCAGGGCCGCGCACAGTACCCAGGGGCCCGCCGGGTCGGGCGTGCCCAGGAGGCGGGCCAGGACACCGCGCAGCGCCTGGTTGGCGGTGTCCTCGGCGCGCCCGGCCCGGCCCGCGCGGAACACCGCGTCCGTCCAGAACCGCCGGGAGTCGTCCGGCAGGACGGCCGCCGCCAGCAGGGTCGGCACGGCGAACGCCACGGCCGCCCCGCGCGCGTGCCCGAGCCACGGCTGACCGCGCCCGCCGCGCAGCCGGTCCGCCAGCCCCGTGGCGAGCAGGAACACCCCGAACAGCGCGGGCGTCAGCTTGACCGCCGCGGCCAGCCCGAGCCCCGCCCCGGCCCAGCGGTCGCGTCCGCCGGCGGGATGGCGGGTCAGGTCCCACAGCACCATGACGGCCAGCAGCAGGTTGATCTGGCCGTAGCGCAGGGTCGTCCACACCGGCTCGCACCAAACGGCCGCCGCCGCGACCCACCAGGCGGTCTCCCCGCGCGCGTGGCCGACGAGCCGCAGCGACAGCCGGACGAACACCACCAGCAGCGCCAGATTGCCGGCCGTCGCCAGGGCGCGCAGCAGCGCGGTGTCCAGCAGGGGCAGCGGCGTGAAGAGCAGGGCCGCGAACGGCGGATAGGTGGTGGGCAGGTGCGCGGCGGTCGCCCGCAGCGCGTACAGGTCGCCGCCGGCGCGCACGGCGGCGCCCTCGGCCCGGTAGACCATCAGGTCGACCAGCGACACCCGCGCGGCCCGCTGCGCGGCGCAGAACACCCCGAACGACACCAGGCACACGCCCGGCGCGACCGGGATACGGCGGTGTGCTGCGGGCGGCGCGCTCTCGGTCATGAAAAGCGACATTAGCGGTCGTACCGGAGCGAAGCCGCAATCGATTTGGTGCTGCGTCGAGGGCCCTGTAATGTTTACGTCGTCGCCGGGGGAACCGGGCGGAACAACAGAACAAGGGGCTATAGCTCAGTTGGTAGAGCGCCTGCATGGCATGCAGGAGGTCAGGAGTTCAATTCTCCTTAGCTCCACAGAAAGCGAAGGCGGATCATCCCAAGGGATGGTCCGCCTTCGGCGTGTTGCGAGATGCGTCACAGGGAATTGCCGGGGCGGGCCACCCGGTCCGGGTGGCCCGCCCCGCCCGTGCGCTCAGCGGCCCAGCGCGCGCCGGCCGCGCCCCGGGGACAGGACCGGGAGATTGCGCGCCGGCGCCTGCCCGCGCGTGTCCTCCTCGATGCGCAGGGCGAGCGCCGGGCAGCGGCGCACCGCGCGCAGCGCCTTCGCCTCCGCGTAGCGCGGCACCTGCGCCTGGGCGACGGTCGGGAAGCCGTCGGCGCCCAGCTCGAACACCTCCGGCAGGATGTCCGCGCACAGCCCGTGCCCCCGGCAGAGCGTCCAGTCGACGTGGATCTTCTGCCGGCTGGCGCCGGTGTCCGCGGGCTCCGCGCCGCCCGTCGGGGCCCTGCCGCCCTCGAAGAGCGGCAGCACGCCCTCCACGGGCCGTCCGCAGCCGTTGCCGAGGACGTGCGCCGCCAGGTCGTCGGTGAACGCCCGGACGGTCGACTCCAGGAACATCGCCGAACCGTCCGGGTGCGAACACGCGCCGCGCCGCTTCACGTTCCTCGCGACCTGCTTCAGCGCCTCCAGGGCGGCCGGGCCGCCGCCGTTCAGGATCTCCTCCAACCCGCGCGCGGCGGCGGGCAGTCCCAGGTAGCAGGGCCCGCACTGGCCGGCGCTCTCCTCGGCCAGCCACTGCGCCACCCGCAGCGACTCGCCCAGCGGACAGGTCTCCTGGCTGATCGGCAGGATCGCGCCCGCGCCCAGCGAACCCCCCACGGCCTCCAGCGCGTTGCGCGAGACGATCGCCTCGTCGACGGTGGCCGCGTCGATCCACTTGCCGTGGTAGCCGCCGGTCAGCACCCCCTGTGGCACCGGCGGGGCGCCCGCCAGCTGGAGCACGTAGCGCAGCGGCACCCCGGTGGGGACCTCGATCACCATCGGGCGGGCGACCGCGCCGGACACGGTGAGCAGCACGGTGCCCGGTTCGTCGTACAGGCCCGTGTTGCCGTAGCGCTCCGGGCCGATGCGGGCGGCGACGGCGAGCTGCGCGAACGTCTCCGCGTTCGACAGCAGGGTGGGTGCCCCGCCGACCCCGCTGCGCGAGGCGCTGACCTTGCGGCCGGGCGGGATCGCCGGGCCGCCGTCGATCGAGCGGATCAGCGAGGCGGCGGCACCGGTGACCATGCGCACCGGGTTGCGCTGCACCCACGCGCGAAGGGCCGCCCTGCGGCTGTTACCCAGGCCGCGTTCGGCGAGCGCGGCCTCCATGGAGCGCTGCGTGGACTCCCGGGTGACACCGATGACGAGCGTGCGCGCGCCGAGCGCCTCGGCGCACAGCAGCGCGCCGTCCAGGATGAGGTGCGGGGCGCGGTTGATCAGCACGGTGTCCTTGCGGCAGGCCGGTTCGTCCTCGCTGCCGTTGACCACGACGACCGGCCGCACCCCGCGCTTGATCGCCGACTCGGCGACCGAGCGCAGCTTCTTGTGGAAAGGGAAGCCGGCGCCGCCGCGGCCCCTGAGGCCGATGCGTTCGGCGAGCTGGGCGAGCTGTTCGCCGCCCAGCGGGTCGAGCGGCCCGTGCACCTTCAGGTGCATGGGCAGGTCGAGCCGCTCCACAAGGTCGAAACCCGACGTGAGCTGGGGAAGTCCGACCACGCGGACCTCGGGGACGTCGGGCAGGGCCTCGTTCACTCAAAGCCTCCGGAAGGCGTGTTCCATGGTTCGCCCGCGCCCGGCGTCCGGTAGGGGAAGCCGGGCGGCGTCTCGGCGGCGGGACCGCCGGCGAACGTGTCACCAGGGTGGTACGCGCCGCGGCGGCCGTTCGTCTCACCGGTGTCGTACACGTCACCTCCGCCGTATCCGGCGGCGCCCGGATCGCCGTAGGCGGGGACGGTGGGTCCGGTGTCCCGGAGCGGGTCGTAGGCGGACGGCGGGGCCTCGCCGACCGGCGGCGGGGACGGGACCGGCCAGCTGCCCGGAGTGCCCGAAGTGGGGGACGGGCCGTCCGGCCGCGAGACGGCCCCCGTCGGCCACACATCCGGCGACGGGTCCCTGCGCGCCGTCCGGCCGGCGTAGGGCGGCGGCGGACCGCCCGGTGCCGGCACCGCGCGGTAGGCCGCGGCGAAGCCGGGGGCGGGCCCGTCGGCCGGGGCCTGGGGGAACGGCACGGACGCCGGGCCGGCGGGCACCGGCTCGCGGCGGCCCCCGAAGCCGGAGCGGGCCGGGCCGGCCGCCCGGGCGCGGCGCCCGGCCGGCCTGCCGCCCACGGGCCGCCCGGGGCCGCCGAACAGGGCCGCCAGCCGGTCGGCGACCCCGCGCTTGACCGGGCGCGGCGCGGCGCGCAGCGCGAGGGCGCCCATCACAGCGAGTAGGGACAGGCTGTAGAGGATCACGAAGACCGGTTTGGCCGAGCGGCCCGCGTAGAGACCGTGGACCAGCGCCGCGCACCAGGCCGGATAGGCCAGCATGTGCATGGCCCGCCAGCGCGCGGCGACCGGGGCCGGGCCGGCGAAGGCGCCGCGCAGGGCGCCCGTGACACCCACGAAGATCATCAGCAGGCCGGCGAGCGAACCCAGCCCGATCAGGCCGGCGATGCCCGTGACGCCGAGCGAGAACGGGACGGCCGCGGCGATCAGCCCGGTGTGGCCGAGCGCGATCTTGGTCGTGACGTGCAGCAGGAGGAAGGCGATCGAGGCCACCGCGGTCGTCCGGTGCACCGCCTGGCCGATGATCCGCTGCCGGGTGTCGAGGAAGATCCGGTCCTGGGCGAACAGACCCCAGATCACCGAGCAGCTCAGCGAGACGAGGGACAGCACGCCCGCGCCGAAGTTCAGGAAGTCGCGGAACCCGCTGCCTCCGGCCGGCACGGCCACGGGGAGGAGCAGCAGGAAGACGGCGGACGCCACCCCATAGGCCGAGCGGCCCGGCGCGGGGAGCGAGCTGGTACTACGACGAGGGTTCATGGGGGCAACTCCGAGCAGTTCCGGGAAAGCGGTCCCGCTGCCGCACTCTAAGTGGCGCCATACCGATCGGTACGGGGTTTGGGTTATTGCGTTGTTATCAACGGACAATGTGAGAAGGACGGTGTCCCTTAGGGGGCGGTACGCGCGGTAATCGCTGGCCTTTGTTCAGTGCCGGACGGGCTTCCGTTCAGTGCCGGACGGGCTTCGTGACATGTCCCTCAGGGATACGCAAGCGCCTCGCGACCTGCTCAAGGGCTGCGGTACCCTAGCGCCATGCGTGCCGTACGCCTTCTGCTTAGCGGGCCGCGCTGATCAGTACCGACCCCGGTCCAGCCGTGAGGTCGGCATCGGCGCGGCGTCCCCTCCTGTGCGAGGGGTTTTTTCATTTCCGCAGGCAGAGACGATCGATGGAGCTTTGAGGATCATGAGCGAGACGAACCCCGCTGCCACCGCCGCGTCGGCGGAGGCCGCGCCGCACCGCTACACGGCCGCCCTGGCGGCCGAGATCGAGGCACGCTGGCAGGACTTCTGGGACGCCGACGGCACCTACGCGGCGCCGAACCCCACGGGCGACCTGGCGGGCGACCCGGAGCTGGCCGCCCGGCCCAAGAAGTTCATCATGGACATGTTCCCGTACCCCTCCGGCGCCGGCCTGCACGTCGGCCACCCGCTCGGCTACATCGCCACCGACGTCTACGCCCGGTTCCAGCGCATGACCGGCCACAACGTCCTGCACACCCTGGGCTTCGACGCCTTCGGCCTGCCCGCCGAGCAGTACGCCGTGCAGACCGGCACGCACCCGCGCGTGTCCACCGAGGCCAACATCGAGAACATGAAGTCCCAGCTGCGCCGGCTGGGCCTGGGCCACGACAAGCGCCGGTCGTTCGCCACGATCGACCCGGAGTACTACAAGTGGACCCAGTGGATCTTCCTGCAGATCTTCAACTCCTGGTACGACGAGGAGGCGCGCAAGGCCCGCCCGATCGCCGAGCTGGTCGCCCGGTTCGAGTCCGGTGAGCTGCCGGTTCCGGGCACCACGCGCGCGTGGAGCGAGCTGAGCGCCCGCGAGCGCGCCGACGTCCTGGGCGAGTACCGCTTGGCCTACGCCTCCGAGGCGCCCGTCAACTGGTGTCCCGGCCTGGGCACCGTGCTGGCCAACGAGGAGGTCACCGCCGACGGCCGCTCCGAGCGCGGCAACTACCCGGTCTTCAAGGCCAAGCTGCGCCAGTGGAACATGCGCATCACCGCCTACGCCGACCGGCTGCTGGAGGACCTGGAGGAGCTGGACTGGCCCGAGGCCATCAAGCTCCAGCAGCGCAACTGGATCGGCCGCAGCGAGGGCGCCCGCGTCGACTTCCCGGTCGACGGCGAGCGCATCACGGTCTTCACCACCCGCCCGGACACCCTGTTCGGCGCCACCTACATGGTGCTGGCGCCCGAGCACCCGCTGGTCGAGAAGTTCACCCCCGAGGCTTGGCCCGAGGGCACCCACGCGGTGTGGACCGGCGGCCACGCCACCCCGGCCGAGGCCGTCGCCGCCTACCGCGCGCAGGCCGCCTCGAAGTCCGACGTCGAGCGGCAGGCCGAGGCCAAGGACAAGACCGGCGTCTTCACCGGCGTGTTCGCCACCAACCCGGTCACCGGCGAGCGCATCCCGGTCTTCATCGCCGACTACGTCCTGATGGGCTACGGCACCGGCGCGATCATGGCCGTCCCCGGTCACGACAGCCGCGACTTCGCCTTCGCGCGCGCCTTCGAGCTGCCCGTCCGCTGTGTGGTCGAGCCGACCGACGGCCGCGGCACCGACCCCGCCGTCTGGGACGACGCCTTCGTCTCCTACGACGCGAAGATCGTCAACTCCGACCGCGACGACCTCAGGCTGAACGGCCTGGGCGTGGCCGAGGCCAAGGCCCGCATCACCGAGTGGCTGGCGCGCGAGGGCATCGGCGAGGGCACGGTCAACTTCCGGCTGCGCGACTGGCTGTTCAGCCGCCAGCGCTACTGGGGCGAGCCCTTCCCGATCGTCTACGACGAGGACGGCGTCGCCCACGCCCTGCCCGAGTCGATGCTGCCGCTGGAGCTGCCCGAGGTCGAGGACTACAGCCCGCGCACCTTCGACCCGGACGACGCCGACACCCAGCCCGAGACGCCGCTGTCGCGCAACGAGGACTGGGTCCACGTCACCCTGGACCTGGGCGACGGCCCCAGGAAGTACCGCCGCGAGACCAACACCATGCCCAACTGGGCCGGCTCCTGCTGGTACGAGTTCCGGTACCTGGACCCGCACAACGACCGCGCGCTGGTCGACCCGGAGATCGAGCGGTACTGGATGGGCCCGCGCGAGGACCGGCCGCACGGCGGTGTCGACCTGTACGTGGGCGGCGCCGAGCACGCCGTGCTGCACCTGCTGTACGCGCGCTTCTGGTCCAAGGTCCTGTACGACCTGGGACACGTCTCCTCCGCGGAGCCGTTCCACAAGCTGTTCAACCAGGGCATGATCCAGGCCTACGTCTACCGCGACAGCCGGGGCATCGCGGTGCCGGCCGCCGAGGTCGAGGAGCGGGACGGCGCCTACTTCCACCAGGGCGAGCAGGTCACCCGCCTGCTGGGCAAGATGGGCAAGTCCCTGAAGAACGCGGTCACTCCGGACGAGATCGCCGCCGAGTACGGCGCCGACACGCTGCGCCTGTACGAGATGGCGATGGGCCCGCTGGACGTCTCCCGCCCGTGGGACACGCGCGCGGTGGTCGGCCAGTTCCGGCTGCTCCAGCGGCTGTGGCGCAACATCGTCGACGAGGCCACCGGCGAGGTCACCGTCACCGGCGCCGAGCCCGACGAGGAGACCCTGCGCGCCCTGCACAAGGCCATCGACGGCGTCCGCCAGGACCTGGAGGGCCTGCGCTTCAACACCGCCATCGCCAAGGTCACCGAGCTGAACAACCACCTGACCAAGTCCGGCGGCGCGGTGCCGCGGTCCGTGGCCGAGCCGCTGGTGCTGATGATCGCCCCGCTGGCCCCGCACATCGCCGAGGAACTGTGGCGCAAGCTGGGCCACACCGACTCGGTCGTCCACCGGGACTTCCCGGTCGCCGACCCGGCCTACGTCGTCGACGAGACCGTGACCTGCGTCGTGCAGATCAAGGGCAAGGTCAAGGCCCGGCTGGAGGTCCCGCCGGCCATCTCCGAGGAGGAGCTGGAGAAGGCCGCGCTGGCCGACGAGAAGGTCGTCGCGGCGCTGGGCGGCGCGGGCATCCGCAAGGTGATCGTGCGGGCGCCGAAGCTGGTGAACATCGTCACGGCGTAGGCACGCGGGCGCCGGTCCGGCGTAGCCACCGGGTGCCGTCCCGGGCGGTACCCGGGCGGCGGAACCGGGCGCTGTGCACCGGCTGGGGGTGGTCCCCTACGGGCAGGTTCGGGGTTCCGGCGGAACTCCGGGCCTGCCCGCTGCGTTTACCGTGGAGAGCGTGACCGCGCACAGCACACCGACCGCAGGAGGAGCGCCATGGAAGTAGTGCTCACCGTGTTCGCCCTGCTCTTCCTGCTCCTCGTCGGCCTCGGCGCCTACGCCACGGTCAAGGCCGTGGGCGCCGCCAAGCGCGGTGTGGACCGGACCGTCGCGCAGGCCCGCCGCACGGTCGAGGACCACACCCTGCGCGCCAAGTCCTTCGTGCAGCCCGGACCGGCCGGCGAGGTCGCCCAGCTGCGGCTCGCGCTGCGTACCTCGCTGCGCGCCACCCAGGACGCGCTGCGCGCGGGCGCGGCCGCGGACGAGTCGCTGAAGGAGTCCCTCGGCCTGTTCGAGCGGCTCAGCGAGCACGGGCGCGACCTGGACGCCGACCTCAAGCGCCTGGAGACCGAGCCGGACCGGGCCACGCTCGCCGCGCGCCTGCCCGGACTGCGCGAGCGCACCGAGCGGATCACCGCCTCCGCGGACTCGCTGCGGTGGGCCGCGCGCGACCGCGCCCGCCGCTTCTCCGACGACGATCTGGACTCCCTCAGCGCCCAGATCGACATCGAGGCCGGCGCCCTGCGCCACTGGACGCCGGCCGAGCCCGGCCAGGCGCCCCCGCAGTGGCCCGGCGCGCACGCCCCCGCCGCCGGCCAGCCCGCCGGAGCGCCCCGGCCGGGGACGGCGGAAGCCCGCGCCGCCGAGGAGTCCGCTCCGGAGGCGATCGCCGCGCCGGCCTGGCGTCCGGCCGCCCCCTGGCAGCGGAAACCCCGCCCCGAGAGCACCACATGAGCCGTCCGCGCCACGGCCACCCGGCCGGGGCCGGGCTGCCGAGCGAGCACTACGCCAGGTAACCTCCAGCCCATGTCCCCCCATGTCGCGATCGTCACCGATTCAACGGCCTATCTGCCGCCCCGGGCGATGGAGCGTCATGGCATCACCGCGGTGCCGCTGACCGTGGTCCTCGGCGACCAGGCCCTGGAAGAGGGCACCGAGATCTCCACCCGCTCCCTCGCCCAGGCGCTGCAGAAGCGGCGCCCGGTCACCACCTCCCGCCCCAGCCCCCAGGTGTTCGCGGAGACCTACCGCAGGATCGCCGCGGCCGGCGCGGACGGCATCGTCTCCCTGCACCTGTCCGCCGAACTGTCCGGCACCTACGACGCGGCGGTCCTCGCGGCGCGCGAGGCGCCGGTGCCCGTGCGGGTCGTGGACACCGGAATGGTCGCGATGGCGCTCGGCTTCTGCGCGCTCGCGGCGGCCGAGGCCGCGGAGGCGGGCGACACGGTGGACCAGGTCGTCACGGCCGCCGAGAAACGCGCCTCGGGCACCTGCGCCTACTTCTACGTCGACACCCTCGACTATCTGCGCCGCGGCGGCCGCATCGGCGCCGCGCAGGCACTGCTGGGCTCCGCGCTCGCCGTCAAACCCCTCCTCCAGCTCGAAGACGGCCGTATCGGGCCGCTCGAAAAGGTGCGTACGGCGTCCAAGGCGATCGCGCGCCTGGAGGAACTCGCCGCCGAACGGGCGGGCAACGCCGAGGTGGACATCGCCGTGCACCACCTCGCCGCCGCCGACCGTGCCGCCGCGCTCGCCGACCGGCTGCGCGCCCGCGTCCCGGGCCTGGCCGACCTGCACGTCAGCGAGGTCGGAGCGGTGATCGGGGCGCACACCGGGCCCGGTCTGCTGGGCGCGGTCGTCTCGCCCCGCTGACGGGCGGACGCGGTTCCGGGCTCCCTGCGGGAGGCCCGCGCGCCGGTCCGCTTCACTCGTACGGGTGGCGGAGTTTTCCACAACCGGGCGGTTATACACGGTAATTCACCGCGAACTCCGTGGGGCGGCGCGGTCGTCCATGCTCGTCCCATGGCACTTCGATCCCGTTCCCGCACCGCGACCCCGACCAGCGGCCCGGGCCGTGGCCCCGGCTCCGACGGCCGCGTCCGCCACCACCGCGCCCCCGGACCTCCCCGCACCCGCCACCGCCCGCCCGCCCCGGCGGACGAACTGCGCCGCCGGGCGGAACTCCTCTTCGGCGAACGGGCCGCGCCCTGGCGGGAGTCGGGCAAGGCGCCACCGGGGCGGGGAGGGCTCGCGGGTCTGCCGGAGGCGGAGGTCTCCGCGGGATCTGACGGCTTTGCGGGCTCTGCGCCGCCTGCTCGGTCTGGGGCGTCCGGGGCGTCCGCTGGGTCTGGGGCGTCTGGGGCCTCTGGGGTGGGGACGGAGGGGGGTACCGGATTCGCCGCGAGGGTGGGGTCGGAGCGGCGCGAGGGGTCCGCACGGCCCGACGAGTCTGACGGAGCTGACGGACCTGACGGGTGGGGAGGATCGGGGGAGCCGGGGAGGCCCGGGAAGTCCGGGGAGCCCGAGGCGTCCGTCGCTTCCGGCTGGCGGGAGCGTGCCGGACTGGCGGTGCGGGAGCGGTTGCCGCTCTGGCTCCAGGCACGGTACGGCGTGGAGCGGCGGGCCGTCGTGGCGCTCACCGTGGTGCTCGTGGCCGCGGCCGTTCTCGCCGCGCAGCACTTCTGGACGGGCCGGACCCGGTCCGTGAGCGCCCCTCAGGTGGTGCGCAGCCCGGCGCCCTTGACGACGAAGGGCGAGGAGGCGGCGGCCGGACCGTCCGGGGAGACGTCGGCGACACCCGGCGCGCAGATCGTCGTGGACGTCGGCGGCAAGGTCCGCAAACCGGGAATCCTGCGGCTGCCGGCCGGCGCCCGGGTGGCCGACGCGTTGCGCGCCGCGGGCGGGGTCCGGCCGGGTGTGAGCGTGGCAGGGCTGAACCGGGCCCGTTTCCTGGTCGACGGCGAACAGGTCGTCGTCGGCTCGCCCGCAGGCGCCGCGCCCGGTCCGGCGGCCGGCTCCCTCCCCGGAGCCACCGGTGCGGGTCCGGCGGCGCCGGTCTCCCTCGGCACCGCCACCGCGGACCAGCTCGACACCCTGCCCGGGGTCGGCCCGGTGCTGGCCCAGCACATCATCGACTACCGCACCCGGCACGGCGGTTTCCGCTCCGTGGACGAACTGCGCGAGGTAGACGGCATCGGCGACCGCCGGTTCACCGATCTGCGCGACCTGGTGCGGCCGTGAACCGCGCGCTCACCGTGGCCGGCCCGCGTGCCGAGCCCGAGCGGCAGGGGCCCGTGCACACCGGCCGGAACGATCCCCTGGACCTGCGCCTGGTGCCGCCCGCGCTCGCGGCCTGGGGCACGGCGGCCCTGACCGTGGACGCGCCGCCGGCCTGGACCACCGCGACCGCCGTCGTCTGCCTGACCGGTGGCGTCCTCCTGCTGTCGGTGCGGCGACCGGGACGGTTCCGGGCGCGGGAACGGCCCGGCCGGACGCCCGGGCGGCTGCGCTGGGCGCGGACCGCCGTCGCCGCGGCGCTGCTCTGCTCCGCCGCGGCGGCCGTCTCCGCCGGACTGCACGGGGCCGACGTGCGGCGCGGCCCGGTGCCCGAACTGGCCCGGCGGTCCGCGAACGTCACCGCCGAGGCCGAACTGACCGGCGACCCCTGGCTGAGCGGACCACGGGTGCGCGGCGATCACACGGCGTCCGTGGCGGTGCTGGCACGGGCCGACCTACGGAGCGTGGAGACGGCTGACGGGAGCCGGGCGCGGACCCGGACACCGGTGCTGCTCGTCGTCGACGCGGACGTCCCGGCACCGGAAGGAAGCGCCGCGGGCGACCGGAACCCCGGCCCGCCGGCCGGCGCCGGAGGGCACGGGCCGGGTGCGCGCGCCGCCTGGCTCGGGCTGCTGCCGTCCACCCGGCTCCAGGTGGGCGGACGGCTGGCACCCGCGCTCGCGGGCGGCGACCGGACAGCGGCCGTGCTGCGGGTGCGCGGCCGGCCCGGGCCCCGGATCGTGGCGGGGCCGAGCGGGCCGCAACGGTTCGCCGGGAGACTCCGGGCCGGTCTGCGGGAGGCGACCGAGGACCTGCCGGGAGACGCGCGGGCGCTGCTTCCCGGACTGGTCGTCGGGGACACCTCGCGGATCACACCCGAGCTGGAGCACGCCTTCGAGGAGACGGACCTGGCGCACACCCTCGCCGTCTCCGGCAGCAACCTCACCGTCCTGCTCGTGCTGCTCATCGGACCGCCGGGGCTGGCCCAGCGCGCGGAGCGCCGTGGCCTCGCCCCGCGTCTGGGGCTGTCACTGCGGGCGACGGCCTTGCTCGCGGGAGCGCTGACGCTGGGCTTCGTGGTCGTCTGCCGGCCCGACCCCAGCGTGCTGCGGGCCGCGGCCTGCGGCGCGGTCGCGCTGCTCGCGCTCGCCACCGGGCGCCGCAGATCGCTGCTCCCGGCGCTGGCCACGGCCGTGCTGCTGCTGGTGCTGTACGACCCGTGGCTGGCCCGCGGTTACGGCTTCCTGCTGTCGGTGCTGGCCACCGGCGCGCTGCTGGTGCTGGCGCCGGGCTGGAGCGAGGCGTTGCGGCGGCGCCGGGTGCCGCCGCGGCTGGCCGAGGCGCTGGCGGCGGCTGCCGCGGCGCAGGCCGTGTGCGCGCCGGTGGTGGCGGTGCTGTCGGCCCGGGTGAGCCTGGTGGGGGTGCCCTGCAATCTGCTGGCCGAGGTGGCGGTGGCACCGGCCACCGTGCTGGGGTTCGCGGCGCTCGCGACGGCGCCGGTGGCGATGCCGGCGGCCGAGGCGCTGGCCCGGTGCGCGAGGTGGCCGGCCGGGTGGATCGCCGGGGTCGCCCGGACCGGGGCGGCGCTGCCCGGCGCGGGCGTGGACTGGCCGGGGAGCTGGCCGGGGGCCCTGGCGCTCGCGGCGGTCACCGTGGCCGTGGTCCTGGCCGGGCGGAGACTGGTACGGCACCCCGGGTGGTGCGTGCCGCTCGGCGTGCTGCTCGTGCTCCTCGTGACGCGGCCGGCCCCGCTGACCCGGGTGATCACCGGCTGGCCGCCGCCGGGCTGGCGGTTCGTGATGTGCGACGTCGGGCAGGGCGACGCGACGGTGCTGGCGGCGGGCGGGGGAGCCGCGGTGGTCGTGGACGCCGGACCCGACCCGGAACTGGTCGACGACTGCCTGCGGCGGCTCGGTGTCACCCGCGTTCCCCTGCTGCTCCTCACCCACTTCCACGCCGACCACGTCGCGGGACTGCCCGGCGTCCTGCGGGGCCGCTCGGTGGCCGCGATCGAGACCACGGGGCTGGCGGAACCGGCGGACCAGGCGGAGTTCGTCCACCGGCAGGCGGCCGAGCGGCACATCCCGGTGACGACGGCCGTCGCGGGAGAGGAACGGCGCACCGGACCGCTCACCTGGCGGGTCGTGTGGCCACCACCGCCGCACACCAACACCGGACCGCGCACCCCCGCCGGGACGGGAACGCACACCGGGACGGGAGCGGCCCTAGGGACGGCAGCGCCCGCCGGGACGGCAGCGCCCGACTGGACGGGAACGGCAACCGGACCGCAGGTGCAGCCGGTTCAGCCGGGGGGCGTCCTCTTCGCGCCGGAGGGGCCGAACGACGCCAGTGTCGCGCTGCTCGTCCGCACGGGCGGGCTGCGGCTGCTGCTGCTCGGAGACCTCGAACCACCGGCCCAGCAGGCGTTGCTGCGGTCCCCGGCGGCGGCCGGCCTGGCCGGGGTCGACGTCCTGAAGGTGGCCCACCACGGCTCGGCCTACCAGGACCCGCGGCTGCTGCGGCGCGCGGCGCCCCGGGTGGCCCTCGTCTCCGCGGGCGTCGGCAATCCCTACGGCCATCCGGCACCGGTGACGCTGGCCGCGCTGCGGACCGCCGGGGCGACGGTCCTGCGCACCGACAAGGACGGCGCGCTGGCGATCACCGGGACCGGCGGGCGGCAGGGGCGGATACGGGTGACGAGCGAGCACTGAGCCCACCGTCGCCGCCCGCCGGGTGCCGGCGGCGCGGAAACCGGGCCGGCGCGGCCAATTCGGCCCACTCCCGCGCATGCTCCGCATTCCTGAGATGTGGGACCGTGTTGCCTCGAAAGCCGCATCGGTGATCGAATGGATCTTCGGCAAGGGATCACGTCGAGGCGTACAGGGGTGTCGTTGATGTTCGGCCGTTGGCTGGGTGACCGGACGAACCGCGGGCAACGGACGGGCCCCCTGGCGGCGTTGCGCACACCGCCGGGCGCCGGGGTGCTCAGCTGCCGGGTGGTCGACCCGGTCGACGAGCCGGTGCACGGCGCGGAGCTGACGGTCAGTGACTCCCTGGGGCGCCGGGTGGTGTCCGGCGGGACGGACCCGTACGGGCTGTTCGTGGCCACGCTGCCGGCGGGGGAGTACCGGATCGCGGTGGGGGCGGAGGGATACGCGCCGTACCGGGCCACCGCGCTGGTCGGTGAGAACTCCCTCGCCTCGCTGGGCGATGTGATCCTTCAGGTGGCCCAGCCGCCGGCCCCGCCCGCGCCGGGCGACTGGGACGTGGAGCCCGCGCACTCCTCGATCGCCTTCACCGCGCGGCACATCGGACTCGCCCTGGTCCACGGGCGGTTCAACTCCTTCGCCGGGGTCGTGCGGATCGCCGAGCGGATGGAACAGTCGGCGATGCACGTCGTGATCGACGCGGCGTCCATCGACACGAGGGTCCGGATGCGCGACGACCACCTGCGGTCGGCGGACTTCCTGGACGTGGGGCGGTTCCCGACGCTGGAGTTCTACAGCGACCGGTTCGTGCACAGGGGCGGCAGCCGGTGGGCGGTCACCGGGGCGCTGTCGCTGCACGGCGTGACCCGCACGGTCACGCTCGACACCGAGTACCTCGGACTCGGCAACGGCATGGAGGGCGAGACGCGGGCCGCCTGCCGGGCCACCACCGAGCTGCACCGCGACGACTTCACGGTGAGCTGGCAGTCGATGCTGGCCCGGGGCATCGCGGTGGTCGGACCGAGCATCCGTGTCGACCTGGACGTCCAGATCGTGCCGAAGAACTGACCCCCGCGGAACCCGGCACACCCGTCCTGCCCCGGGCCGGCCGGCTCGCAGCCGTACCGGAGAATGGGGCGGTGAGCGATGTGAGACACGTGCTGGTGCTGCCCGACCGCGACGCCGCGGAGGAGGCGGCCGAGGCGCTCGGGCAGCGGTTCGGGATCGACGAGGAGCCCCGGCTGGTCCGGGACGCGCTGGCCGGCGAGGACGACGCCGAGGACGCCCAGTGGCTCGTGGTCCTGCGCGACGAGCGCGAACGGCTGGACCCGGCCGAGCTGGACGCGTTCGCGGGCGAGTGGGACGGCTGGCGCGAGGAGCCCTGAACCGGCACCGGACACACGGGCCCCTGAACCGGCGCCGGACGGACGCATGGGCCCCGGCCGCTGTCAGTGCCGCGTGGGATGCTTTAGGCGATGGCCAGGAAAAGTGCGAACGACGACCCTCTCGCCCCGGTGACCCTCGCCGTGGGCCAGGAGGACCTCCTGCTCGACCGTGCCGTGCGGGAGGTGGTGGCCGCAGCCAAGGCCGCCGACGCCGACACGGACGTGCGTGACCTCACCCCGGACCAGCTCCAGCCCGGCACGCTCGCCGAGCTGACCAGCCCCTCGCTCTTCGCGGAGCGCAAGGTCGTGGTCGTGCGCAACGCGCAGGACCTGTCCGCCGACACGGTCAAGGACGTGAAGGCGTACCTCGGCTCGCCCGCCGAGGAGATCACGCTCGTGCTGCTGCACGCCGGCGGCGCCAAGGGCAAGGGACTGCTGGACGCCGCGCGCAAAGCGGGCGCCCGGGAGGTGGCCTGCCCGAAGATGACCAAGCCGGCGGACCGGCTGGCCTTCGTGCGCGGCGAGTTCCGCACCCTCGGACGGTCGGCCGCGCCCGAGGCGTGCCAGGCGCTCTGCGACGCCATCGGGAGCGATCTGCGGGAGCTGGCCTCGGCGGTGTCGCAGTTGGTCGCCGACGTGGAAGGCACGATCGACGAGGCCGTCGTCGGGCGGTACTACACGGGGCGCGCCGAGGCGTCCAGCTTCACGGTCGCCGACCGGGCCGTGGAGGGGCGTACGGCGGAGGCGCTGGAGGCGCTGAGATGGTCGCTGGCGACGGGCGTGGCGCCGGTGCTGATCACCAGCGCGCTGGCGCAGGGCGTGCGGGCGATCGGCAAGCTGTCCTCGGCCCGGGGCGGCCGGCCGGCCGATCTGGCGCGTGAGCTGGGCATGCCGCCGTGGAAGATCGACCGGGTGCGCCAGCAGATGCGGGGCTGGACGCCGGACGGGGTCTCGGTGGCGCTCCGGGCGGTCGCGGAGGCGGACGCGGGCGTGAAGGGCGGCGGCGACGACCCCGAGTACGCGCTGGAGAAGGCGGTCGTGGTGATCGCCCGGGCCGCAAGGTCCCGAGGCCGCGGCTGACCGTCCCACGATCCCCCGGAGACGCGCCTGACCGGCCTGCGATCCCCCGGAGACGCGCCCGTGATCCGGGGCCGCGCTGCCGGGTGCCGGGGTGGCCGAGTCCACGGTGCCGCGAAGGCAGGCCCGCGATCCGGGGCCCCCGCTGCCGAGGTGACGGATCCTCGGTGCCAGGAGGTGCGCCCACGGTGCCGCAGAGATAGCCCCGCGATGCCGCGAAGGCAGGCCCGTGGTCCGGGGAAGCAGGCCCGTGATGCCGCGAAGGTAGGCCCATGATCCCCCGGAGACGCGCCCGCGATCCGGGGCCCCGCGCTGCCGGGTGCCGGGGTGGCCGGGTCCGCGATGCCGCGGAGGTAGGTCCGCGGCCCGGGTAGCCAGGCCCCCGGTGCCGCGAAGGCAGGCCCGCAGTGCCGCCGAGACGAGTCCGCGCTGCCGGGCAAGTACGGCATGCCGAAGGCCCCGGCATCCGTCTTGGGGAAGAACGGGGCGCCGGGGCCGTCGGATGAAACCGTTGAGCCCGTTCCCGCGTGGCGAACGCAGGCCGCGAACAGGCTCGTTGTGCCGGACGGGAGCGGATGAGAGAGGGCCCGCTCTGGGTCCCTCCGGCGATCAGATCAAAGGGGGTTCAGCCCTAGAGGGACGTGACCTTGGAAGCAAGCGCCGACTTCTTGTTGGCGGCCTGGTTCTTGTGGATGACACCCTTCGAGACGGCCTTGTCGAGCGCACGCGCGGCAGCGCGCTGCAGCTCGGTGGCCTTCTCGGTGTCACCCGCGGCAGCGGCCTCGCGAGCCTTGCGGATCGCGGTCTTCAGGGAGGACTTGACGGCCTTGTTGCGCAGCCGGGCCTTCTCGTTGGTCTTGTTCCGCTTGATCTGGGACTTGATGTTCGCCACGAAGGAGCCTTTTCAGGTTCAGGCACGGGGCCGCACGGGTCCCGTACCGATGATCCGAACTGATGAGTCGCGCCTCGCGCTGAGAGGGCATGAGGCGCAGCCATCTACAGTACCAGTGGCGCTCCGGACGGCCCAAAACGGCCCCCGGTCCCTGCCCGTGGGACCATGGAGACTACGTAACGATCCGACCCGAGGCATAAGGCGCCTCAAGAGACAGGACCCTGCGTGCCCGCGACCCCTAACCATGTGCCCGAGCCGAGCCGTACCGACCCGGCTCTGATCCGCAACTTCTGCATCATCGCGCACATCGACCACGGCAAGTCCACGCTCGCCGACCGGATGCTCCAGCTGACCGGTGTGGTCGAGCAGCGGCAGATGCGTGCTCAGTACCTCGACCGGATGGACATCGAGCGCGAGCGCGGCATCACGATCAAGTCCCAGGCGGTGCGTCTGCCCTGGGCCCCCACCGAGGGCCCCGACCAGGGCACGACCCACATCCTCAACATGATCGACACCCCGGGGCACGTCGACTTCACCTACGAGGTCTCGCGGTCGCTGGCCGCCTGCGAGGGAACCATCCTCCTCGTCGACGCCGCCCAGGGCATCGAGGCGCAGACCCTCGCCAACCTGTACCTGGCGATGGAGAACGACCTCACGATCATCCCGGTGCTGAACAAGATCGACCTGCCGGCCGCGCAGCCGGAGAAGTTCGCCGAGGAACTGGCGAACCTGGTCGGCTGCGACCCGGAGGACGTGCTCAAGGTCTCGGCGAAGACCGGTCTCGGCGTGGACGCGCTGCTGAACAAGGCCGTCAAGGAGATCCCGGCGCCGGTCGGGGTCGCCGACGCCCCCGCCCGCGCGATGATCTTCGACTCGGTCTACGACTCGTACCGCGGTGTCGTGACGTACGTCCGTGTCATCGACGGCCAGCTCAACCGGCGCGAGCGCATCCGGATGATGTCGACCGGCGCCACCCACGAGCTGCTGGAGATCGGCGTCAGCTCGCCCGAGATGCTGCCGGCCGACGGTCTCGGCGTCGGTGAGGTGGGGTACCTCATCACCGGTGTGAAGGACGTCCGCCAGTCCAAGGTCGGCGACACCGTCACCAGCCAGCACAAGGGCGCGACCGAGGCGCTCGGCGGGTACAAGGACCCGAAGCCGATGGTCTTCTCCGGTCTGTATCCGCTGGACGGCTCGGACTACCCCGAGCTGCGCGAGGCGCTGGACAAGCTCCAGCTCAACGACGCCGCGCTGGTGTACGAGCCGGAGACCTCCGCCGCGCTCGGCTTCGGCTTCCGCGTCGGCTTCCTCGGCCTGCTGCACCTGGACGTGATCCGGGAGCGGCTGGAGCGCGAGTTCGGTCTCGACCTGATCGCCACCGCCCCGAACGTGGTCTACCGCGTGATCTTGGAGGACGGCAGCGAGGTCACCGTCACCAACCCGAGCGAGTTCCCCGAGGGGAAGATCGACGAGGTCTTCGAGCCGGTCGTGCGGGCGACGATCCTGGCGCCCACCGAGTTCATCGGCGCGATCATGGAGCTGTGCCAGACCCGGCGCGGCACGCTGCTCGGCATGGACTACCTCTCCGAGGACCGGGTGGAGATCCGCTACACCCTGCCGCTCGCGGAGATCGTCTTCGACTTCTTCGACCAGCTGAAGTCCAAGACCCGCGGCTATGCCTCGCTGGACTACGAGACCACGGGCGAGCAGAGCAGCTCCCTGGTCAAGGTCGACATCCTGCTGCACGGCGACAAGGTGGACGCCTTCTCGGCGATCACCCACAAGGACCAGGCGTACGCGTACGGCGTGCGGCTCGTCGCCCGGCTCAAGGAGCTGATCCCGCGGCAGAACTTCGAGGTGCCGGTGCAGGCCGCCGTCGGCTCCCGGGTCATCGCCCGCGAGACCATCCGCGCCATCCGCAAGGACGTCCTCGCCAAGTGCTACGGCGGTGACATCTCGCGCAAGCGGAAGCTGCTGGAGAAGCAGAAGGAAGGCAAGAAGCGGATGAAGATGGTGGGTTCCGTGGAGGTTCCGCAGGAAGCCTTCATCGCCGTCCTGTCCAGCGATGACAGCGCGGGGTCGGCCAAGAGCAAGAAGTAACCGGGGGTAGCGGTCGGTCACGACGGCAAACCGGGCATGCGGGGGCCCGCCGTGCGAAAGCGCGGCGGGCCCCGGCGCGTCCCGGGCACCGCCGTGCGGGGAAAGTGACAGGCCGGTGCCCCTTACGCAGCGGGCGGTCGCGCCTTACCCTGATGCCTGCTCGCTAGTTACTGGCGAGTTAAACAACAGTCCGCACCCCCACAGTGAGTCAACCAGCCGCACCGAGTCAGCCGCACCGTCGCGGGCCCCCGGAGGATGTCGTGAGCGACACACAGATTCTGATCGAGAACCGTCCGCCGTCCGTGGCGGCCCTCTTCCTGGAGCGCGTGGCGTCCACACCGGACGCGGAGGCCTACCGCTACCCGGTCCCGCCCGCCGCGGGCCAGGGCCCCGACGACTGGGCGTCGCTCAGCTGGGCACAGGCGGCCGACCGGGTGTACGCGATCGCGGCCGGGCTCATCGAGCTGGGCATCGAGGCCGAGCAGCGGGTGGCGCTCGCCTCCTCCACCCGGGTCGAGTGGATCCTCGCCGACCTGGCCATCATGTGCGCCGGCGGCGCCACCACCACGGTCTATCCGCAGACCAACGCCGACGAGTCCGCGTTCATCCTCTCCGACTCCGAGAGCCGGGTGCTGATCGCCGAGGACGCGGCCCAGCTCGCCAAGGCCGTGGAGAAGCGCGCCGAGCTGCCCGCCCTGACCAAGGTCGTGGTGATCGACCCGGCCGGGGTGGAGACGGGCGACTGGGTGACCACCCTCGCCGAGCTGGAGGAGCGCGGCACCGCCTATCTGGAGCAGCACCCGCAGCTCATCAAGGAGCGGGTCGGCGCGATCACCAGGGACCAGCTCGCCACCCTGATCTACACCTCGGGCACCACCGGCCGCCCCAAGGGCGTGCGCCTGCCGCACGACAACTGGGCGTACATGGCCAAGGCCATCGCGGCGACCGGCCTGATCACCATGGACGACACGCAGTACCTGTGGCTGCCGCTCGCGCACGTCTTCGGCAAGGTGCTCACCTCCGGCCAGATCGAGGTCGGGCACGTCACCGCCGTGGACGGCCGCGTCGACAAGATCATCGAGAATCTGCCGGTGGTGCGGCCGACGTACATGGCGGCCGTGCCGCGCATCTTCGAGAAGGTCTACAACGGCGTCGCGGCCAAGGCCCGCGAGGGCGGCGCGGCCAAGTACCGGATCTTCCAGTGGGCCGCCGAGGTCGCCCGCGAGTACGCCAAGGTCACCCAGGACAACTTCCGCCGCACCGGCACCGCCTCGGCGCCCTTCGGGCTCGCCGCCCGGCACAAGGCCGCCGACGCGCTCGTCTACGGCAAGCTGCGCGAGGCGTTCGGCGGCCGGCTGCGCGCCTGTGTCTCCGGCGCCTCCGCGCTCTCGCCCGAGATCGGCTACTTCTTCGCCGGCGCCGGCATCCACATCCTGGAGGGCTACGGCCTCACCGAGACCTCCGCGGCCTCCTTCGTCAACCCGGGCGAGGCCTACCGCACCGGCACGGTCGGCAAGCCGCTGCCCGGCACCGAGGTCCGCATCGCCGGCGACGGCGAGATCCTGCTGCGCGGCCCCGGCATCATGCAGGGCTACCACCAGCAGCCCCAGAAGACCGCCGAGGTGCTGGAGTCCGACGGCTGGTTCCACACCGGCGACATCGGCGAGCTGTCGCCCGACGGCTATCTGCGCATCACCGACCGCAAGAAGGACCTCATCAAGACCTCCGGCGGCAAGTACGTCGCCCCGGCCGAGGTCGAGGGCCAGTTCAAGGCGGTGTGCCCGTACGTGTCCAACATCCTCGTGCACGGCGCCGACCGGAACTACTGCACCGCCCTGATCGCCCTGGACGAGAGCGCGATCCGGGAGTGGGCGAAGGACAACGGCCTGGCGGGCCGGCCGTACGCCGAGATCGTCGCCGCGCCGCAGACGGTGGAGCTGGTCGACGGGTACGTACGGCAGCTCAACGTCGGCCTCCAGCGCTGGCAGACCATCAAGAAGTTCCGGCTGCTGCCGCGCGACCTCGACGTGGAGCACGGCGAGATCACGCCGAGCCTGAAACTGAAGCGGCCGGTGGTGGAGCGGGAGTACCGGAACCTCATCGAGGAGATGTACGCCGGGACCCGGGAGCAGTAGCCCGGGGGAGCGGCCGGTCCGTTGTGCGGCCCGAGGCGGCCCCCGGTGCCCCTCAGCCGCTCACCGGCGCTCAAAAGCCGCCGTCTTCTGTCCACTTCGGTAACTGCCCGCTTATAGGCGCCCCCGGTCTGTCACCCTGGCCGCATGGACATGGCGGCCATACCGACGCAGCGGGAGAACGGCTCCCCGCCCGGCCAGGTGCGGGGCCGGGCCACGCTGCCCGGCAGCCCTCTCGCTCCCGGCTCGGCCCGCGCGCTGGTGCGGGCCGCGCTGGACCACGCGCCCGGCGTCTCCCCGCGGCTGGCCGACGACGCCATGGCCGTGGTGAGCGAGCTGGTCACCAACGCCGTCGTGCACGCCGGCACCGAGGTGCGGGTCGACTGGCTGCTGGAGGACGGCGGCGCGTTCGTGATCGAGGTGCGCGACCGGCACCCGTCCCGCGCGCCGCGGGACGCGTCGGCGGGCGAGGGGCCGTACGACACGGCCGAGTACGGGCGCGGCCTGCGCCTGGTCGCCACGCTCGCCGAGTCCTGGGGCGTCACCTACCGCGCCGGCACCAAGACCGTCTGGGCCCGGCTGCCACCCGGCGGCAGCGACGCCCTGGACGGACCCGCCCCGGACCCCGCCCTGGAGGTGGCCGGGGACCTCGCCCCGCTGCCGCACCGCGCCGAGGGCGACCGGGACTGGCTCGGCCGGGGCGCCCTGTCCTTCCTCGCCGAGGCCTCCGACCTGCTCGCCGGACAGCTCGACGAGAACCTGGTCGCCGCGCTCACCGGCCAGCTCATCGTGCCCCGGCTCGCCGACTGGTGCGCGGTCTGGCTGGAGGACGAGGCGTCCGTGCGCGGCGGCGTCCGCGACGGCCCCGCCCGGGTCTGGCACGCCAGCGAGGCCCGCATCGAGGAACTGCGGTGCGCCCTGGAGAAGGAGCCGCCGTGCCCGCCGGACGGAGCGCGCTCCGGTCCCGAGCCCTACCCCTGGCCCGGCCACGCGCTCGGCCCGCACGGCGCCCAGGGCACGGCGCTGTCGTACCGGCTGGTCGCGGGCGGCCGGCCGCTCGGCACGCTGGTCATCGGCCGGTGCGGACCCGCGGGCTTCCCCGAGGAGATCACCGGCCTGGTGGAGGACCTCAGCCGGCGGGTCGCCCTCGCCATCGGCGCGGCCCGCCAGTACGCCCGCCAGGCCACCATCAGCGCCGTCCTGCAGCGCGGCCTGCTGCCCGGCGCGGTCGCCGAGATCCCCGGCGTGAGCAGCGCGCTCGTCTACGAGCCCTGCGACAAGGGCGGCCCCAGCGGCGACTTCTACGACCTGTTCCCGGCGGGCGACGGACGCTGGTGCTTCGCCGTGGGCGACGTCCAGGGCAAGGGCCCGGAGGCGGCCGTCGTGATCGGCCTGGCCCGCCCCTGGCTGCGCCTGCTGGCCCGCGAGGGGTACGGCGTCGCGGACGTCCTGGACCGCCTCAACCAGCTCCTGCTGGACGACGCCACGGAGGCCGCCGACGCCGCCGCCCGCGCCCTGGTCACCGCCGGCGGCCGGCCGGCCTTCGGGGACGGCCCGCAGACCCGCTTCCTGTCCCTGCTCTACGGCGAGCTGACCCCGCACGACGGCGGCGTCCGCTGCACCCTCGCCTCCGCCGGCCACCCGCTGCCGCTGGTCCTCGGCCCGGACGGGAGCGTGCGCACCGCGGCCCGCCCGCAGACCCTCCTCGGCGTCGTGGAGGACGAGACGTACACCAGCGAGACGCTGGAGCTGCGGTCCGGCGACAGCCTGCTGTGCGTCACCGACGGCGTGACCGAGCGGCGCTCCGGCTCCCGCCAGTTCGACGACGGCGACGGCCTCGCGCACGCCCTGGCCGGCTGCGCCGGGCTCAGCGCCGAGCGGATCGCGGAACGGATCAGCCGTCTGGTGCACGACTTCGGCGGCGGTCTGCCCGAGGACGATCTCGCCCTGCTGGTGCTCCAGGCGGAGTGACGCCCGCGGTGCTGGACAATGGAGGGCATGCCTTCCGCACTCCCCGACGGCGAGCCCGTCCCCGCCGACGGCGCGCTGCCCGCGTACGCGCTCGCCGGGGCCGCCGCCCGCCCGCTCGGCTTCTACCTGCACGTGCCGTACTGCGCGACCCGCTGCGGCTACTGCGACTTCAACACCTACACCGCCACCGAGCTGCGCGGCACGGGCGGGGTGCTCGCCTCCCGGGACAACTACGCGGACACCCTCGCCGACGAGGTCCGGCTGGCGCGGAAGGTGCTGGGCGACGACCCGCGCCCGGTCCGCACGGTCTTCGTCGGCGGCGGCACGCCCACGCTGCTGGCCGCCGGTGACCTCGTACGGATGCTGGACGCGGTCCGCGCGGAGTTCGGGCTCGCCCCGGACGCGGAGATCACCACCGAGGCGAACCCGGAGTCGGTGGACCCCGCGTACCTCGCCACGCTGCGGGAGGGCGGCTTCAACCGGATCTCCTTCGGCATGCAGAGCGCCAAGCGGCACGTCCTGGACGTCCTGGACCGCACGCACACGCCCGGCCGGCCCGAGGCGTGCGTGGCGGAGGCGCGCGCGGCCGGCTTCGACCACGTCAACCTGGACCTGATCTACGGCACACCGGGGGAGAGCGACGACGACTGGCGGGCCTCCCTGGACGCGGCGATCGGCGCCGGCCCCGACCACGTCAGCGCCTACGCGCTCATCGTGGAGGAGGGCACCGGGCTCGCCCGTCGCATCCGCCGGGGCGAGATCCCGATGACCGACGACGACGCGCACGCCGACCGCTACCTGATCGCCGAGGAGACGCTGTCCCGGGCGGGCTTCGCGTGGTACGAGGTCTCGAACTGGGCCACCTCCGAGGCGGGCCGCTGCCTGCACAACGAGCTGTACTGGCGGGGCGCCGACTGGTGGGGCGCGGGCCCCGGGGCGCACTCGCACATGGGCGGTGTGCGCTGGTGGAACGTCAAGCACCCGGGGGCGTACGCGGCGGCCCTCGCCGCCGGCCGCTCCCCGGGCGCCGGCCGGGAACTGCTGTCCGAGGAGGACCGGCGGGTGGAACGCGTCCTGCTGGAGCTGCGGCTGCGCGAGGGCGTGCCGCTGTCCCTGCTGCGGGCGGACGGCCTCGCGGCGTCCCGGCGCGCGCTGGCCGACGGACTGCTCCAGCGGGGCCCGTACGACGAGGGACGGGCCGTCCTCACGCTGCGCGGCCGGCTGCTGGCGGACGCGGTGGTGCGGGACCTGGTGGACTGATCACCCCGGCGGGTGAACCCCGGACGCGTGCCGGACCCCGCAGGGCCCGGCACCCGTCCGGACGTCAGGCCCCGCCGCCCGTGACGAAGTCGATCAGCTCCTCCACGCGGCCCAGCAGCTCCGGCTCCAGGTCCTTGTAGGAGGTCACCCGCTTCAGGATCGCCTGCCAGACCGCGCCGGTGTTCTCCGCGGGCCAGCCCAGCGCCCGGCACACCCCGGTCTTCCAGTCCTGCCCCTTCGGCACCGCCGGCCAGGCCGGGATGCCCAGCGAGGCCGGTTTCACCGCCTGCCAGACGTCGATGTACGGGTGCCCGACGACCAGCGCGTGGGCGCTGGTCACCGACTCGGCGATCCGCCACTCCTTGGTGCCCGGCACCAGGTGGTCCACGAGGACGCCCAGCCGGGCGCCGGGACCCGGGGCGAAGGACTCCACGATCGCCGGCAGGTCGTCCACGCCCTCCAGGTACTCCACGACCACGCCCTCGACGCGCAGGTCGTCGCCCCACACCTTCTCGACCAGCTCGGCGTCGTGCCGGCCCTCCACGTAGATCCGCCCGGCGCGGGCCACGCGCGCGCGGGCCTGCGGGACGGCGACCGAACCGGAGGCCGTACGGGCCGGCCGCGCCGCGCCCGGGGCCGGCCGGACCAGCGTCACCGTCCTGCCCTCCAGCAGGAACCCGCCCGGCGCGAGCGGGAACACCCGGTGCTTGCCGAAGCGGTCCTCCAGGGTCACCGCGCCCGCCTCGCAGCCGATCACCGCCCCGCAGAACCCGGTGCCGGCCTCCTCCACCACCAGCCCCGCCTCGGCCGGCACCTCCGGCACCGGTGCGGGCTTCTTCCACGGCGGGGTCAGGTCGGCGGAGTACTGGCGCATTCGGATGACGATAGGAGAAGCCGCGTGCCGACGCGCACGACACGCCGGGACCGGCGCCGGGTGCCGCTCAGGTCACGCCGAAACGCGCCGCCAGCTCCTCGCGCTGGCGCCGCACGAACGCCGCGTCCACCACCGCTCCGTGACCGGGCACGTACAGCGCGTCCTCGCCGCCCAGCGCCACCAGCCGGTCCAGGGCGGCCGGCCAGCGGGCCGGGACCGCGTCGGGACCGGCCTGCGGCGTGCCGGACTCCTCCACCAGGTCGCCGCAGAACACCACCTCCGGATCGCCCGGCACCAGCACCACGAGGTCGTGCGCCGTGTGCCCCGGGCCCACGTTGGCCAGCAACGCCTGGCGGCCGCCGCCGAGGTCGAGGGTCCACTCCCCGGAGACCAGGTGGCCGGGCGGCACCAGCGTGTCCACCGCCTCGTCCGCGTCCGCCACCGGCAGGCCGTTGCGCACCGCGTCCAGGCGCAGCCCCGCGCGCTCGTGGGCGAACACGGCGTCCAGGCCCACCGCGCCGTACACCTGCGCCCCGGCGAACGCGGCGGCGCCGAAGACGTGGTCGAAGTGGGGGTGGGTGAACGCGAGATGGGTCACACGGCCGCCTGCCAGTTCCTCGGCCAGCGCGCGCAGCCGGGCCCCCTCCGCGAGGCTGGAACCCGCGTCCACGAGCAGCGCCGTCCCCGCGCCCAGGACCAGCCCCGCCGTGCAGTCCCACCCGGGGAGCCTGCACCGGCCCACCCCGGGGGCCAGCCGTTCCCAGCCCAGCTCTTCCCAAGTCACGGTCATACCGGCGACGCTAGCGGTAGGAACCGGTACGGCGGCCCGACCTTGCCCAGTGTGTACCCGACAGCCGTACACTGGGCCGGGGATGCTGGCACTCACGTGGGAGGAGTGCCAGGCGGACGACCCGAACGGACGAGGGGACGACGTGCTGGAGGTGCGCGCATGCTGAGTGAACGCAGGCTTCAGGTGCTGCGCGCCATCGTCCAGGACTACGTGGGCACCGAGGAGCCGGTCGGTTCCAAGGCGCTCACCGAGCGGCACAGCCTCGGCGTCTCCCCGGCCACCGTCCGCAACGACATGGCGGCCCTGGAGGACGAGGGGTACATCGCGCAGCCGCACACCAGCGCGGGGCGCATCCCCACCGACAAGGGCTACCGGCTGTTCGTGGACAAGCTGGCGGGCGTCAAGCCGATGACCGCGCCCGAGCGGCGGGCGATCCAGAACTTCCTGGAGGGCGCCGTCGACCTCGACGACGTCGTGGCCCGGACGGTGCGGCTGCTCGCGCAGCTCACCCGGCAGGTCGCCGTCGTGCAGTACCCCTCGCTGACCCGGTCCACGGTCCGGCATGTGGAGCTGCTCTCGCTGGCTCCCGCCCGGGTGATGCTCGTGCTGATCACGGACACCGGCCGGGTCGAGCAGCGTATGGTCGACTGCCCGGCGCCGTTCGGCGAGGGCTCGCTGGCGGATCTGCGGGCGCGGCTGAACAGCAGGGTCGCGGGCCGCCGGTTCGCCGATGTGCCCAAGCTGGTCGAGGACCTGCCGGAGGCCTTCGATCCCGAGGACCGCGGTACGGTCTCCACGGTGCTCTCCACTCTGCTGGAGACACTGGTCGAGGAGAACGAGGAGCGGCTCATGATCGGCGGCACCGCCAACCTGACCCGCTTCGGGCACGATTTCCCCCTCACGATCCGGCCGGTGCTGGAGGCGCTGGAGGAGCAGGTCGTGCTCCTCAAGCTGCTCGGCGAGGCCAAGGACCCGGGCGTGACCGTGCGCATCGGCCACGAGAACGCCCACGAGGGACTCAACTCCACCTCCGTCGTGTCGGTCGGCTACGGTTCGGGCGGCGAGGCGGTTGCCAAGCTCGGCGTGGTCGGACCGACCCGCATGGACTACCCGGGAACGATGGGAGCGGTACGCGCAGTGGCACGGTACGTCGGACAGATCCTGGCGGAGTCGTAAGTGGCCACGGACTACTACGCCGTTCTCGGCGTGCGCCGCGACGCGTCGCAGGATGAGATCAAGAAGGCGTTCCGGAGGCTCGCGCGCGAGCTGCACCCGGACGTCAACCCGGATCCGAAGACCCAGGAGCGGTTCAAGGAGATCAACGCCGCTTACGAGGTGCTGTCGGACCCGCAGAAGAAGCAGGTCTACGACCTCGGCGGCGACCCGCTCTCGCAGTCCGGCGGGGCCGGCGCGGGCGGCTTCGGGGCCGGCGGCTTCGGCAACTTCTCCGACATCATGGACGCGTTCTTCGGCACGGCGTCGCAGCGCGGGCCGCGCTCGCGCACCCGGCGCGGCCAGGACGCGATGATCCGGATCGAGGTCGAGCTGGACGAGGCGGCCTTCGGGACGACCAAAGACATCCAGGTCGACACCGCCGTCGTCTGCAACACCTGCAACGGCGAGGGCGCGGCCCCGGGCACGTCCGCGCAGACGTGTGACATGTGCCGCGGCCGGGGCGAGGTCTCCCAGGTCACCCGGTCCTTCCTGGGCCAGGTCATGACCTCCCGGCCCTGCCCGCAGTGCCAGGGCTTCGGCACGGTCGTGCCGACCCCGTGCCCGGAGTGCGCCGGCGACGGCCGGGTCCGCTCCCGCCGCACGCTGACCGTGAAGATCCCGGCCGGCGTCGACAACGGCACGCGGATCCAGCTCGCCGGCGAGGGCGAGGTCGGCCCCGGCGGCGGCCCGGCCGGTGACCTGTACGTCGAGATCCACGAGCTGCCGCACTCCACCTTCCAGCGGCGCGGCGACGACCTGCACTGCACGGTCACCCTCCCGATGACGGCCGCGGCGCTCGGCACCAAGGTCCCGCTGGAGACCCTGGACGGCATGGACGAGGTCGACATCCGGCCCGGCACCCAGTCCGGCCAGTCGATCCCGCTGCACGACCGCGGGGTCACGCACCTGCGCGGCGGCGGCCGGGGCGACCTGATCGTGCACGTCGAGGTGCAGACGCCGACCAAGCTGGACCCGGAACAGGAGCGCCTGCTGCGGGAGCTGTCCAAGCTGCGCGGCGAGGAGCGGCCCCAGGGCCAGTTCCAGCCCGGTCAGCAGGGCCTGTTCTCCCGGCTGAAGGACGCGTTCAACGGACGCTGAGACGCGGCGGCCCCCGGCGCCGGCCGAGGGCCGCCCCGATTCGGACTTGTTCGACGGACGTGACACCATGCGGTCATGTCCTCCGCGCTGACCGGTCTGTTCCCCCTCCCGATCGTGCAGGCCCCCATGGCGGGCGGTGTCTCCGTCCCGCGGCTCGCCGCCGCCGTCTGTGAGGCCGGGGGCCTCGGCTTCCTCGCCGCCGGATACAAGACCGCCGACGGGATGTACCAGGAGATCAAGCAGCTGCGCGGGCTGACCGGCCGGCCCTTCGGCGTCAACGTCTTCATGCCGCAGCCGGAACTCGCCGAGTCCGGGGCCGTCGAGGTCTACGCCCAGCAGCTCGCCGGCGAGGCCGCCTGGTACGACACCGAGCTGGGCGACCCGGACGGCGGCCGGGACGACGGATACGACGCCAAGCTGGCCGTCCTGCTCGACAACCCGGTGCCCGTGGTCTCCTTCCACTTCGGCGTGCCCGCCCGGGAGATCCTCGACCGGCTGCGCCGGGCCGGCACCCTCACCCTGGTCACCGCCACCACCGCGGAGGAGGCCCGCGCGGTGGAGCGGGCCGGGGCGGACGCGGTCATCGCGCAGGGCGTGGAGGCCGGCGGCCACCAGGGCACCCACCGGGACGTCCCGGAGAACGACGGCACCGGCATCGGCCTGCTGTCGCTGGTCGCCCAGGTCCGGGAGGCCGTGAGCATCCCGGTCGTCGCCGCCGGCGGCATCATGCGCGGCGGCCAGATCGCCGCCGTCCTCGCGGCGGGCGCGAGCGCGGCCCAGCTCGGCACCGCCTTCCTCGCCACCCCCGAGTCCGGCGCCTCCGACCCGCACAAACAGGCGCTGACCAACCCGCTGTTCGTCCGCACCGAGCTGACCCGCGCCTTCACCGGCCGCCCGGCCCGCGGGCTGGTCAACCGCTTCCTGCGCGAGCACGGCCCCTACGCCCCGGCCGCCTACCCGGAGGTCCACCACCTCACCTCGCCGCTGCGCAAGGCCGCCGCCAAGGCCGGGGACGCGCAGGGCATGGCGCTGTGGGCGGGCCAGGGCCACCGGATGGCCCGCGAACTGCCGGCCGGACGGCTGGTGGAGGTGCTGGCGGCCGAACTCGCCGAGGCCGGCGCGGCGTTGACGGAGCTGCCGCGGCCCGGAGGTGACCCGCGATGACCGCCCCCGTCTTCGTCGTCGACCGACTCGACCCGGCCGGGACCGAGTTCGTGCTCGACGGGCCCGAGGGACGGCACGCCGTGTCCGTGAAGCGGCTGCGGCCCGGCGAGCCGGTGATCCTCACCGACGGACGCGGCCGCTGGGCCGAGGGCGCCGTCCAGGCCGCCGAGGGCAAGGACCGCCTGGTCGTCACCGGACTGGAGACCGTCCGCGAGGAGGAACCGGCCAGCCCGCGCATCACCGTCGTCCAGGCCCTGCCCAAGGGCGACCGGGGCGAACTCGCCGTCGAGACCATGACCGAGGTCGGCGTCGACGCCATCGTGCCCTGGCAGGCGTCCCGCTGCGTCACCCAGTGGCGGGGCGAGCGCGGGCTGAAGGCCCTCGCCAAGTGGCGGGCCACCGCCCGCGAGGCCGGCAAGCAGTCCCGCCGGGTCCGCTTCCCCGAGGTGGCGGACGCGGCGACCACGAAGCAGGTCGGCGCGCTGCTGGCCGGCGCGGACTTCGCCGCCGTGCTCCACGAGAGCGGCGACACCCCGCTGGCCACCGCCGAACTGCCCGCCCGGGGCGAGATCGTGCTGGTCGTCGGGCCCGAGGGCGGGGTCTCGCCGGACGAGCTGGCGCTCTTCGCGGGGGCCGGCGCCCGGCCGTATGTGCTCGGACCGACCGTCCTGCGCACCTCCACCGCCGGCACCGCCGCCGCGGCCCTGCTGCTGGGCCGCACCGGCCGCTGGTCCTGACCCGCCCCGGAGGCACCGTGGAACTCGCCCAGGTCCGGCTCCTCGTCACCGACTTCACCGCCTGCTACCGCTTCTACGCCGACGTCCTCGGCCTGAAGCCGCAGTCCGGCGCCGCCGAGGGCCCCTACGAGAAGTTCAGCCCGCACGCCGGCTCCGCCGGGATCGCGCTCCAGGACCGCGCGATGATGGCCGGGATCCTCGCCGAACTGGGCGACACCGCCACCGGCCACCGGTCCCTGGTGGTCCTGCGCGTCGACGACCTCGACGCCTCCTGCGCGCGGATCACCGCCCGGGGCGCGGCCCTGCTGCGCGGCCCGGCGCCCCTGACCGACCGGATGCGCGTGGCCCACCTCAAGGACCCGGAGGGCAACCTCGTCGAACTCCAGGAGTGGCTGCTGCTGCGCGGCTGACCCGGGTGACCGGAAACCGGGCGCGGGGCGCGCCCGGCGCTGCGTACAGTGACGGGGTGACTCAGGGCGCTCCGACGGGAACCAGTCCCGGCTACCTCCGATTTCCGCACCTGCACGGCGACTTGGTGGCCTTCGCCGCCGAGGACGACGTGTGGCTCGCACCGCTGGCCGGCGGCCGCGCCTGGCGGGTCAGCGCCGACAACATGTCGGTGAGCTGGCCCCGCATATCGCCGGACGGACGGCACCTCGCCTGGACCTCCACCCGCGACGGCGCCCCCGAGGTGCACGTCGCCCCGGTCGACGGCGGCCCCGCCCGGCGGCTGACGTACTGGGGCAACAGCCGGACGGAGGTGCGGGGCTGGACCCCGGACGGACGGGTGCTCGCGCTCGGCGCGCACGGCCGGCCCAGCTTCCGGCACACCTGGGCGCACGCCGTCCCGCTCGACGGCGGCCCGGCCGAGACCCTGCCCTACGGCCCGGTCGGCGCGGTGGCCTCCGGCCCGGCCACCGTGCTGCTGTCCGCGCCGATGGGCCGCGAGGCCGCCTACTGGAAGCGCTACCGCGGCGGCACCGCGGGCAAGCTGTGGATCGACCGCGGCCCCGGGGACGAGGCGGGCGCCGGGGAGTTCGTCCGGCTGCACGAGGACCTCGACGGGAACATCGAGTGCCCGCTCTGGGCGGGCGACCGCATCGCGTTCCTCTCCGACCACGAGGGCACCGGCGCGCTGTACTCGTCCCTCGCCGACGGCTCCGACCTGCGCCGCCACACTCCTCTCGACGGTTTCTACGCCCGGCACGCGGCCGGTGACGGCACCCGGGTCGTCTACAGCTCGGCCGGTGAACTCTGGCTGCTGGACGACCTGGAGGGCGCCGAGCCGCGCCGGCTGGACGTACGGCTCGGCGGGCCCCGCGTCGACCTGCGGCCGTACCCGGTCAACGCCTCCCGCTGGTTCGGCGAGGCGTCCCCCGACCACACCGCGCGCGGCAGCGCCGTCTGCGTGCGCGGCGGCGTGCACTGGGTCACCCACCGCTCCGGACCCGCCCGTGCCCTGGCCGCCGTGCCCGGTGTCCGCGCCCGGCTGCCGCGCGCCTTCCGCGTCGACGGCGAGGAGTGGGCGGTGTGGGTGACGGACGCCGAGGGCGAGGACGCGCTGGAGTTCGCGCCCGCGACCGGCACCGTGCCCGGCTCCCCGCCGCGCCGGCTCGCCGCCGGACAGCTCGGCCGGGTCCTGGAACTGGCCATGGCCCCCGACGGCAGCCGGGCCGCCGTCGCCGCGCACGACGGCCGGCTGCTGCTCGTCGAGCGGGAGACCGGCGAGGTCCACGAGGTCGACCGCGGTGACGACGGCGAGGTCTCCGGCCTGGCCTTCTCGCCCGACTCCGCCTGGCTGGCCTGGTCCCACCCCGGCCCGCGCCCGCTCTCCCAGCTGCGCATCGCCCACACCACCGACCTGTCGGTGACCGAGGCGACACCGCTGCGCTTCCAGGACTACGCGCCCGCCTTCACCCTCGACGGCAAGCACCTCGCGTTCCTCTCCCACCGCGCCTTCGACCCGGTCTACGACGAGCACGTCTTCGACCTCGCGTTCGTGGTCGGCGCCCGCCCGCACCTGATCACGCTGGCCGCCACCACGCCCTCGCCGTTCGGCCCGCAGCGCCACGGCCGTCCCTTCGAGAATCCCGACAAGGACGAGACACCCGACAGCGAGGGCACCCCCGCCACCCGCGTCGACCTCGACGGGCTCGCCGACCGGATCGTGCCGTTCCCGGTGGAGGCCGGCCGCTACTCCGGCCTGCGCGCCGCCAAGGACGGCGTCCTGTGGCTGCGCCATCCGGTGCGGGGCGTCCTCGGCGCCGCCCGCGCCCACCCCGAGGACCCCGGCCCGCACACCGAGCTGGAGCGCTACGACCTCGCCCAGCGCCGCCTGGAGCACCTCGCCTCCGACGCCGACCACTTCGAGGTCAGCGGCGACGGCAAACGCGTTCTGCTGTGGACCGACGGCCGGCTGCGGGTCGTGCCCGGCGACCGCCGCGCCGGCTCCGAGGACGACGACACCAGCGTCACCGTCGACCTCGGCCGGGTCCGGCAGACCGTCGACCCGGCCGCCGAGTGGCGGCAGATGTACGACGAGACCGGCCGGCTCATGCGCGACCACTTCTGGCGCCCCGACCTCGGCGGCGTCGACTGGTCCGGCGTCCTCGACCGCTACCGCCCGCTGCTCGGCCGCCTCGCCACCCACAGCGACCTGGTCGACCTGCTCTGGGAGGTGCACGGCGAACTCGGCACCTCGCACGCCTACGTCATCCCGCCCGGCGGCACCGGCCGGGCCCGGCAGGGCCTGCTCGGCGCCGACCTCTCCCGGCACCCGGACGGCAGCTGGCGCATCGACCGGATCCTGCCGGCGGAGACCTCCGACCCGGACGCCCGCTCCCCGCTCACCGCGCCCGGTGTCGCGATCCGGCCCGGCGACGCCGTGATCGCGGTCGCCGGCCACCCGGTGGACCCGGTGACGGGCCCCGCCCCGCTGCTCATCGGCACGGCCGGCCGGCCGGTGGAGCTGACCGTCTCCCCGGCCGGCGGCGGCGAGCCCCGGCACACCGTCGTCGTGCCCGTCGCCGACGAGGAGCCGCTGCGCTACCACGCCTGGGTCGCGGACCGCCGCGCCCACGTCCACGCGGCCTCCGACGGCCGCCTCGGCTATCTGCACATCCCCGACATGCAGGCGCCCGGCTGGGCCCAGATCCACCGCGACCTGCGGGTGGAGGTGGCCCGGGAGGGCCTGGTGGTCGACGTCCGGGAGAACCGCGGCGGCCACACCTCCCAGCTCGTGGTGGAGAAGCTGGCCCGCCGGATCATCGGCTGGGACCTGCCGCGCGGCATGCGCCCCACCAGCTACCCGCTCGACGCGCCCCGCGGCCCGGTGGTCGCGGTGGCCAACGAGTTCTCCGGTTCGGACGGCGACATCGTCAACGCGGCGATCAGGACCCTCGGCATCGGCCCGGTCGTCGGCACCCGCACCTGGGGCGGGGTCATCGGCATGGACAGCCGCTACCACCTCGTCGACGGCACCCTGCTCACCCAGCCGAAGTACGCGATGTGGCTGGAGGGCGTCGGCTGGGACATGGAGAACCACGGGGTGGACCCCGACGTGGAGGTCGTCCAGCGCCCGCAGGACTGGGCGGCGGGCCGCGACACCCAGCTCGACGCGGCGGTCGGGCTCGCGCTGGAGGCGCTGGCGCAGCGGCCCGCGCGCACCCCGCCGGGACTGCCGGGACTGCCGGGCTGAGGGGGCGCACCCCTACCGCTGCGCGCCCGAACGACTACGATGCCCACGGAAATGGATCACAGGAGGCACACGCATGGCCGGCGAAGCGCAGGACGACTGCCTGTTCTGCAGAATCGTCGCGGGTGAGATCCCGGCGACGATCGTCCGCGAGACCGACACGACCGTAGCCTTCCGGGACATAAACCCGCAGGCCCCGACCCATGTGCTGGTGATCCCGAAGGCGCACTACGAGAACGCGGCGGCCCTCGCCGCCGGCGCGCCGCAGGCGGCGGCCGACGTCCTCGCCGAGACCAGGGCCGTGGCGGAGGCGGAGGGGCTGGACAGCTACCGCCTCGTCTTCAACACGGGCGCCGACGCCGGCCAGACCGTCTGGCACGCCCACGCCCATGTCCTCGGCGGCCGGGGCCTCCAGTGGCCGCCCGGGTGATCCGGCGTGTCCGTCCGTGAACTGGTGGTCCTCGGCACCGCCAGCCAGGTCCCGACCCGGCACCGCAACCACAACGGCTATCTGCTCCGGTGGGACGGCGAGGGCATCCTGTTCGACCCCGGCGAGGGCACGCAGCGGCAGATGCTGCGCGCCGGGGTCGCGGCGCACGACCTGAACCGGATCTGCGTCACCCACTTCCACGGCGACCACTGCCTGGGCCTGGCGGGTGTCATCCAGCGGATCAACCTGGACCGGGTGCCGCACGAGGTCACCGCGCACTATCCGGGCTCCGGGCAGCGCTTCTTCGACCGCCTGCGCTACGCGACCGCCTACCGGGAGACGGTCGGCGTCACCGAGGCCCCGGTCGCCGCCGCCGGCACCCTCGCGGCGACCGGGTCGTACATCCTGGAGGCCCGCGAGCTCTCGCACCCCGTCGACTCCTACGGCTACCGCCTCGTCGAGCCCGACGGCCGCCGCATGCTGCCCGACCGGCTCGCCGCGCACGGACTGCGGGGCCCGGACGTGGGCCGCCTCCAGCGCGAGGGCCGGCTCGGGGACGTGACGCTGGACGACGTCAGCGAGGTGCGGCGCGGGCAGCGGTTCGCGTTCGTCATGGACACCCGGCTCTGCGACGGCGTGTACGCGCTGGCGGAGGGCTGCGACCTGCTCGTCATCGAGTCCACGTTCCTCGACGAGGACGCGGACCTGGCCGTCGAGCACGGACACCTGACGGCCGGGCAGGCCGCCGCCGTGGCCCGGGACGCCGGTGTGCGGCACCTCGTCCTCACCCACTTCAGCCAGCGCTACACCGACCCCGGCGCGTTCGAGCGGCAGGCGCGGGCGGCGGGCTACACCGGCGAGCTGACCGTGGCCTACGACCTGCTGCGGGTACCGGTTCCGAAACGGCGGTAAACCACCCGTACGATGCTTTGATGCCCCTTCCCAAAGCTGAACTGCACCTCCATATCGAAGGCACCCTGGAACCGGAGCTGGCGTTCGAACTGGCCGCCCGCAACGGCGTGAGCCTGCCGTACGCGGACACCGAAGCCCTCCGCGAGGCGTACCGGTTCGACGATCTCCAGTCCTTCCTGGACCTGTACTACGAGCTGATGGCCGTCCTGCGCACCGAGCGGGACTTCGCCGACCTGGCGGACGCCTACCTCGCCCGGGCCGCCGCGCAGGGCGTGCGCCACGCGGAGATCTTCTTCGACCCGCAGGCCCATCTGGCCCGGGGCGTGTCCATGGGCACGGTCGTGGAAGGGCTGTGGCGGGCACTCGGCGCCAGCGAGGCCCGCCACGGCGTCTCCACCAAGCTGATCATGTGCTTCCTGCGGGACGAGTCCGCCGAGTCGGCCCTGGCCACGCTGGAGGCCGCGCGGCCGTACCTGGACCGGATCACCGGGGTCGGCCTGGACTCCGCCGAGGTCGGGCACCCGGCGGTGAAGTTCCGCGAGGTGTACGAGGCGGCCGCCGCGCTGGGCCTGCGCCGGGTCGCGCACGCCGGCGAGGAGGGGCCGCCGGAGTACATCACCGAGGCGCTGGACGTGCTCGGCGTGGAGCGCGTCGACCACGGTCTGCGCTGCATGGAGGACCCGGCGCTGGTCGAGCGGCTGGTCCGGGAGCGGATCCCGCTGACCCTGTGCCCGCTGTCCAACGTCCGGCTGCGGGCCGTGGACACGCTCGCCGACCATCCGCTCCCCGCGATGCTCGACGCGGGCCTGCTGTGCACGGTCAACTCCGACGACCCGGCCTACTTCGGCGGGTACGCGGGCGACAACTTCGCGGCCGTGCGCCAGGCCCTGGGGCTGTCCCCGGACCGTCTGCGCGAGCTGGCCCGGAACTCCTTCCTCGCCGCCTTCCTGGAGGACGACGAGGAGCGCCGGGGGCGTTACCTCGCCGAGGTCGAGGCGTACGAGTTCGGGGACGCCGTGGCGTAAAGCGGCGGGCCGCGAAATGTGATCCCGGCCACGGCAGGTTTGGCCGTGGCACGGGATCGGGTACGACCATCTCAATCAGCGTTCTCATATGTGGACGCAATTCATAAGAGGAGATGGTCAGGGTGGGTGGCGGTCCGGCTCCGCAGGACGTGGCGCGGCGGCTCGCGGAGGGGATGGCGCACGGCGTGCTGTCCTTCCCGCTCACCGCCTTCCATGACGACGGCACCCTCGACCCCGACGGCTGCCGCGCCCATGTCGCCGGCCGGCTCGCCGCCGGCCCCGGCGCCCTCTTCCCGGCCTGCGGCACCGGCGAGTTCTTCTCGCTGGACGAGGACGAGTACCGGACGGTCGTCACCCTCGCCGTCGAGGAGGCGGCCGGCCGGGTGCCGGTGGTGGCCGGCACCGGATACGGCTGGGCGCAGGCCGCCCGGTTCGCGCGGATCGCCGAGGACGCCGGCGCCGACGCCCTGCTGGTCCTGCCGCACTATCTGACCGAGGCGCCGCAGGACGGCCTCGCCGCCCACCTGGAGCGGCTCGCCGCCCGCACCCGGCTGCCGCTCATCGCCTACCAGCGCGGCCAGACCGCCTACGGCACCGAGGCGCTGCGGCGCATCGCCCGCGTCCCGAACGTCATCGGCCTCAAGGACGGCCACAGCGACCTGGACCGGCTCCAGCGCCTCACCCTGGCCGCCCCCGAAGGCTTCCTCTTCTTCAACGGCGCCGCCACCGCCGAGATCCAGGCCCGCGCCTACGCCGCCGTCGGCGTGCCCGCCTACTCCTCCGCCGTGCACGCCTTCGCGCCCGAGATCGCCGGCGCCTTCTTCACCGCGCTGCGCGCGGCGGACCACGCCACCGTCGACCGGCTGCTGCGCGCCTTCTACGTCCCGTTCGTGGAACTGCGCGACCGCGCGCCCGGCTACGCCGTGTCCCTGGTGAAGGCGGCGGCCCGGCTGCGCGGCCAGCCGGTCGGGCCGGTGCGCGCCCCGCTCGCCGACCCCCCGCCCGCCGACCTCGCCGGCCTCAAGGCCCTCCTCGGCACCGGACTCGACCTCGTAGGAGCCTCCCTGTGACCCGTGACCTGACCATCGCCGAGGTGCGGCTGACGCCGATCCTGGTCGCCGACCCGCCGCTGCTCAACACCCAGGGCGTGCACCAGCCGTACACCCCGCGGCTGATCGTGGAGATCGTCACCGCCGACGGGATCACCGGGCTCGGCGAGACCTACGGCGACACCAAGTACCTGGAGCTGGCCCGGCCGCTGGCCGAACGGCTCACCGGACGCTCGGTCATGGACCTGAACGGACTCTTCGGGATCGACCTGGCCGTGGACGCCTCCCGGCTGGAGGGCGCGGCCGACGCCGGCGGACTGCGCGGCGTGCTGAGCGCCGACAAGCTCCGGCTGTCCGTGCTGTCCGCCTTCGAGGTGGCCTGCCTGGACGCCCAGGGCAAGGCGCTCGGGCTGCCCGTGCACGCGCTGCTCGGCGGCAAGGTGCGCGACGCCGTCGAGTACAGCGCCTACCTCTTCTACAAGTGGGACGGGCACCCGGCGGGCGCCCCGGCGGAGCCGGACGAGTGGGGCGCCGCGCTCGACCCGGCCGGCGTGGTGGCGCAGGCCCGCCGGCTCCGCGAGCGGCACGGGTTCACGTCCTTCAAGCTCAAGGGCGGGGTCTTCCCGCCCGGCGAGGAGATCGCCGCCGTCCGCGCCCTCGCCGACGCCTTTCCCGGGCACCCGCTGCGGCTGGATCCCAACGGCGCCTGGTCGGTGGAGACCTCGCTGAAGGTCGCGGAGGAACTCGGGGACGTGCTGGAGTACCTGGAGGACCCGACGCTGGGCACGCCCGCCATGGCCGAGGTGGCCGCCGGCGCCGGCCTCCCGCTCGCCACCAACATGTGCGTGACCACCTTCGGCGAGATCAAGGAGGCGTTCACCAAGAACGCCGTCCAGGTGGTCCTCTCCGACCACCACTACTGGGGCGGGCTGCGCAACACCCGGTACCTCGCCGAGATCTGCGCCGCCTTCGGGGTCGGGGTGTCCATGCACTCCAACACCCACCTCGGCATCAGCCTCGCCGCGATGACCCAGGTGGCGGCCACCGTCCCCGGCCTGACCCACGCCTGCGACTCCCACTACCCCTGGCAGTCCGAGGACGTCCTCACCGAGCGGCTCGCCTTCACGGACGGCCGGATCGCGGTGTCCGACGCGCCCGGCCTCGGCGTCGAACCGGACCGGGACGAACTGGCCCGGCTGCACCGGCGGTGGGCCGAGGACGACGGCTCGCTGCGCGACCGCGACGACGCGGCGGCGATGCGCCTCGCCGACCCCTCCTGGCGGACCCCGGCGATGCCCCGCTGGTGACCGGGTGACGGCGGCCGGCGCGCGGCCTGGTGCACACTGGCCGGAACCGCACCACGCCAGGGAGCGCACCGTGACGCCGTCGCACACCCTCACCGGAGAGGAACCGGAACACCTCACACAGGCAGCGCGCAGCCAGGTCCAGGTCGACCCGCTCGCCGCGCTGCGCGCCCCGGGCGACCCGCCCTGGGACGTGTACCTCACCGGGACGGTCTTCCTCGACATCATCTTCACCGGCCTGGCCTCGGCGCCCGTGCGCGGCACCGAGTCCTGGGCCCGGGGCATGGGCTCCAGCCCGGGCGGCGTCGCCAACATGGCCGCCGCCCTGGCCCGGCTCGGCCTGCGCACCGCGCTGGCCGCCGCGTTCGGCGACGACCACTACGGCGAGTACTGCTGGGACGCCCTGGCGCAGGGCGAGGGCATCGACCTGTCGGCCTCCCGGACCGTGCCCGGCTGGCACTCCCCGGTGACCGTCTCCATGGCCTACGAGGGCGAGCGGACCATGGTCTCGCACGGCCACGAGCCGCCGCCGGACGCCGTTTTCGGCCAGGGCGGAGCCCCCGCCCGGCCGCCCCGCGCCCGGGCCGCCGTCGCCTCGCTCACCCCCGGCCGCGGCGCGCCCTGGATCGCCGAGGCCGCCCGCGCGGGCACCCGGATCTTCGCCGACGTCGGCTGGGACGAGACGGGCGCCTGGGACCTGTCCGCGCTGCCCGACCTGGAGTACTGCGAGGCGTTCCTGCCCAACGCCGAGGAGGCGAAGCGGTACACCGGCACCGACTGCCCGCGGGCCGCCGCGCACGCCCTGACCGGGTACGTCCCGGTGGCCGTGGTGACCCTCGGGGACGAGGGCGCCTACGCCGTGGACCGGCGCACCGGCGAGGCCGCCGAGGTCCCCGCGATCGCCGTGGAGGCGCTGGACCCGACCGGGGCCGGGGACGTGTTCGTCGCCGGGTTCGTGACCGGCTCCCTGGCGGGCTGGCCGCTGGCCGACCGGCTGGCCTTCGCCGGGCTCACGGCCGCGCTGTCGGTGCAGGAGTTCGGCGGCTCGCTGTCCGCGCCGGGCTGGTCGGAGATCGGGGCGTGGTGGCGCAAGGTGCAGTCCCTGCCCGGCCAGGACCCGATGGCGCTGCGCCGCTACGCGTTCCTGGACCGGCTCGTCCCGAGGGAGCTGGACCGGCCCTGGCCGCTGCGCCGGGCGGTGCCGACCCTCGGGTTCCGGCGGACCGGCTGAGCTTGGGCGGGGCGGACGGGGGAAAAGTCCTACTGGCTTGTCGTCGCCCCGTCGTACTCTGGACAGTGCGAGGCCGCCCTCAGCTACGCGGCCGTGACGAGGAGGAAGCGCAGGCCTTCAGCGCCGGCCCATGACACAGACACCCACAGCTCGCACGCCCGCCCAGGAGCAGGCGAAAGCGCAGTTCACCGTCCCCGCCCAGCACCCCATGGTGACCGTGCTGGGTTCCGGCGACTCCCTCCTGCGCGTGATCGAGAGGGCCTTCCCGGCGGCCGACATCCACGTCCGGGGCAATGAGATCAGCGCGGTGGGCGACCCGGTCGACGTCGCCCTGATCGCGCGCGTGTTCGACGAGATGATGCTGGTGCTCCGCACCGGGCAGCCGATGACGGAGGACGCAGTGGAACGCTCGATCGCCATGCTCAAGGCGAGCGAGAACGGGACGAGCGACGGCGCCGAGACCCCGGCGCAGGTGCTCACGCAGAACATCCTGTCCTCGCGGGGCCGCACGATCCGCCCCAAGACCCTCAACCAGAAGCGGTACGTCGACGCGATCGACCAGCACACGATCGTCTTCGGCATCGGTCCCGCCGGCACCGGCAAGACCTACCTGGCCATGGCCAAGGCCGTCCAGGCCCTGCAGTCCAAGCAGGTCAACCGGATCATCCTGACCCGGCCGGCGGTGGAGGCGGGCGAGCGGCTCGGCTTCCTGCCCGGCACGCTCTACGAGAAGATCGACCCGTATCTGCGCCCGCTGTACGACGCGCTGCACGACATGCTCGACCCGGACTCCATCCCGCGGCTGATGGCCGCCGGGACGATCGAGGTCGCGCCGCTCGCCTACATGCGCGGCCGCACCCTGAACGACGCCTTCATCATCCTGGACGAGGCCCAGAACACGAGCCCCGAGCAGATGAAGATGTTCCTCACCCGCCTCGGCTTCGAGTCGAAGATCGTGATCACGGGTGACGTCACCCAGGTCGACCTGCCCAACGGCCAGAAGAGCGGCCTCCGGCAGGTCCAGGACATCCTCGAGGGCGTCGAGGACGTCCACTTCTCCCGCCTGACGTCCCACGATGTCGTACGGCACAAGCTGGTGGGCCGTATCGTCGACGCGTACGAGAAGTACGACAGCGACCACGGCACGGAGAACGGCGCCCACAAGGACGGCCGTGGCAGGACCGGAGCCAAGGGCACCAAGGGGAAGTAGACCAGCACGACCATGTCGATCGACGTCAACAACGAGTCCGGCACCGCGGTGGACGAGCAGGCGATCTGGGACATCGCCCGCTACGCGCTCGCGCGGATGCGCATCCACCCGCTCTCCGAACTGTCGGTGATCGTCGTGGACGCCGACGCCATGGAACAGCTGCACATCCAGTGGATGGACCTGCCGGGCCCCACGGATGTCATGTCGTTCCCGATGGACGAGCTGCGGCCCCCGTCCAAGGACGACGACGAGCCGCCGCAGGGGCTGCTCGGCGACATCGTGCTGTGCCCGGAGGTCGCCGCCCGGCAGGGCGCCGAGGCGCCCACCGGGCACTCCATGGACGAGGAGCTCCAGCTCCTCACCGTCCACGGCGTGCTGCACCTGCTGGGGTACGACCACGAGGAGCCCGACGAGAAGGCGGAGATGTTCGGGCTCCAGGCCGCCATCGTGGACGGCTGGCGGGCCGAGCGCGGCCTGACCGGCCCGTCCCCGGCGCCGACCGTCTCGTAAGCGGCCCGGATGTCCGCTCAGCTCGTGGTCGGCGCGATCGCGCTGGTCGTCGTGGCCTGGCTCGCCGCCTGCGCGGAGGCGGGCCTCGCCCGTGTCTCCAGCTTCCGCGCCGAGGAGGCCGTGAAGGCCGGCCGGCGGGGCAGCGCCAAGCTGGCCCAGATCGCCGCCGACCCCACCCGCTACCTGAACATGGCCCTGCTGGTCCGCGTGGCCTGCGAGATGGCCGCCGCCGCCCTGGTGACCTACGCCTGCCTGCGGGAGTTCGCCGCCACCTGGCAGGCCCTGCTGGTCGCCATCGGCGTGATGGTGCTCGTGTCGTACGTCGCCGTCGGCGTCTCCCCGCGCACCATCGGCCGCCAGCACCCGCTCAACACGGCCACCGCGGCGGCGTACGTGCTGCTGCCGCTGGCCCGGATCATGGGACCCGTGCCCTCCCTGCTGATTCTCATCGGCAACGCGCTCACCCCCGGCAAGGGCTTCAGGCGCGGCCCCTTCGCCTCCGAGGCGGAGCTGCGCGCGCTGGTCGACCTGGCCGAGAAGGAGTCGCTGATCGAGGACGACGAGCGCCGCATGGTGCACTCGGTGTTCGAACTGGGCGACACCCTGGTGCGCGAGGTGATGGTGCCGCGCACCGACCTGGTCACCATCGAGCGCTTCAAGACCATCCGGCAGGCGCTCACCCTGGCCCTGCGGTCGGGTTTCTCGCGCATACCGGTCACCGGCGAGAGCGAGGACGACATCGTCGGGATCGTGTACCTGAAGGACCTGGTCCGCAGGACGCACATCAGCCGGGAGGCCGAGGGCGATCTGGTGTCCACGGTGATGCGCCCGGCCGTGTTCGTGCCCGACACCAAGAACGCCGGCGACCTGCTGCGCGAGATGCAGAAGGAACGCAACCACGTCGCCGTCGTCATCGACGAGTACGGCGGCACCGCCGGCATCGTCACCATCGAGGACATCCTGGAGGAGATCGTCGGCGAGATCACCGACGAGTACGACCGGGAGCTGCCGCCGGTGGAGGAGCTGGGCGAGGACCGGTTCCGGGTCACCGCCCGGCTGGACATCACCGACCTCGGCGAGCTGTACGGGCTGGAGGAGTACGACGACGAGGACGTGGAGACCGTCGGCGGACTGCTCGCCAAGGCGCTCGGCCGGGTGCCCATCGCCGGTGCCCGCGCCGAGGTGGACCTGCCCGACGGACGCGTCCTGCGGCTGACGGCGGAGGCCGCGGCCGGCCGCCGCAACAAGATCGTCACGGTCCTGGTGGAGCCGGTCCCCGGCTCCGCCGCCGAAGAGGAGGGACCCGGGTGACGCCCGAGGAGCTGCGCGCCTTCTGTCTGTCGTGCAACGCGGCGGTGGAGGACTTCCCGTTCAACCCCGAGACCTCGGTCTTCAAGGTGCTGGGCAAGATGTTCGCGCTGACGAACCTGGGCGCGCGGCCCCTGACCGTCAACCTCAAGTGCGACCCGGAGGACGCGGTCCGGCTGCGCGCCGGGCACCCCGGGCTGATCGTCCCCGGCTGGCACATGAACAAGCGCCACTGGAACACCGTGGCGGCCGGCGGAGAGCTGCCGGACCGGCTGCTGCGGGAGCTGATCGAGGACTCCTACGACCTGGTCGTCGCCGGCCTGCCGCGGGCCGAGCGGCTCCGGCTCGACCGGCCCTGACGGCGTCCCGCGGCGGCGCGGGGCACCGGGGCTTCGCGGGCGCCGGACGGGTTCGTATGCTCGGGGCATGACCGACAGCAGCGCGCTCGACCCCGAGGACCGCAAGATCGTCACCCTGGCCCGCTCCGCCCGGGCCCGCAACGGAGTGCCGGAGGGCGCGGCCGTACGGGACGACACCGGGCGCACGTACGTCGCCGGGTCGGTGGACCTCGCGTCGCTGAAGCTGAGCGCGCTGCGCACGGCCGTCGCGATGGCCGTGGCCTCGGGAGCGCGGTCCCTGGAGGCGGCGGCCGTGGTGAGCGAGGCGGACACGGCCGCGGCGGACGACCTGGCCGCCGTCGCCGACCTCGGCGGCTCCGGGACGCCGGTCCTGCTCGCCGCGCCCGACGGCACCGTGCGGCGCACCGTCTCCGCCGGCTGACACCGGCACCGGGCGCGGGCTCAGAGGGCGTCGGGCCCGCGCTCTCCGGTGCGCACCCGGACCACCGTCTCCACCGGCACGGCCCACACCTTGCCGTCCCCGATCTTGCCCGTCTGCGCGGCCCGGACCACCGCGTCGATCACGTCCTCCGCCACGGCGTCCTCCACCACGACCTCGATGCGCACCTTCGGCACCAGGTCGACCCGGTACTCCGCCCCCCGGTACACCTCGGTGTGGCCGCGCTGCCGGCCGTAGCCGCTCGCCTCGGACACGGTCAGACCGTGCACGCCCAGCTCCTGCAGGGCGGTCTTGACCTCGTCCAGACGGTACGGCTTGACGATCGCGGTGATGAGCTTCATGCCGGGGTGTCGACCTTCCGGGTGGGAGCCTGCGGGGCGGAGGCGGGGACGGACGGGCCGACCGGGGCGCCGTGGCCCAGGACGCCGTGATCGTATGCCGTCTCCGCGTGCACCGTAAGGTCCAGACCGGTGTACTCCTGCTCCTCGCTCGCCCGGAAGCCCAGCGCCTTGTCCAGCAGCCGGCCCAGGCCGTACGTCACCGAGAAGGCGTACACCGCCACGGCCGCCACGGCGAGCAGCTGCCTGCCGAGCGGGGCGAGCCCGCCGCCGTAGAACAGGCCCTCCGTGCCGCCGGTCATCGCCTTCTCGGCGAACAGTCCGATCAGCAGGGTGCCGATGATCCCGCCGACCAGGTGCACGCCGACGACGTCCAGCGAGTCGTCGTAGCCCAGCTTGAACTTCCAGCCCACCGCGTAACTGCACACGACACCGGCGGTCAGGCCCACGACGAGGGCGCCGAGCAGCGAGACCGTGCCGCAGGACGGGGTGACGGCGACCAGACCGGCCACCGCGCCCGAGGCGGCGCCCAGCGTGGTCGGGTGGCCGTCGCGCCGCTGCTCCACGAAGAGCCAGCCGAGCAGGCCGGTGCAGCCGGCGGTCAGCGTGTTGAGGAACGCGGCGGCGGCGAGGCCGTTCGCGCCGAGCGCGGAGCCGGCGTTGAAGCCGAACCAGCCGAACCACAGCAGTCCGGCGCCGAGGACGACCATGGGCAGGTTGTGCGGCCGCATGGAATCGCGCCGGAACCCCAGCCGGGGCCCGAGGACCAGGCACAGGGCGAGCCCGGAGGCACCGGAGGTGATCTCGACGGGCAGACCGCCGGCGAAGTCCAACGCGCCCAGCCGGTCCGCGATCCAGCCGCCCGGCCCCCACACCCAGTGGGTGACGGGAACGTATACGAGCAGGGTCCACACCGGGACGAAGACCAGCCACACCGGGAACCTCGTCCGGTCCGCGACCGCGCCGCTGATCAGCGCGGCCGTGATGATCGCGAAGGTGAGCTGGAAGGTCGCGAAGAGCAGGGTGGGGACCGTGCCGTGGACGCTGTCCGGGCCGAGGCCGCGCATCCCGGCGTGCGCCGGACTGCCGAGCAGCCCGCCGCCGAGGTCGTCGCCGAAGGCGAGGGAGTAGCCGGCCGCCAGCCAGACCACCGTCACCAGGGCGATCGACACGAAGCTCATCATCAGCATGTTGAGGACGCTCTTCGTGCGGACCATGCCGCCGTAGAACAGGGCCAGGCCCGGGGTCATCAGCAGGACGAGGGCGGTCGCGGCGAGCAGCCAGGCGGTGTCGCCGGGGTTCACCGGTGCGGCGGCGAGGGTCACGGGCGTCTCCAACGCTGTGGGGGCTGCGTCAGAGGGTCACCGGTGTGCGTTTCCGGTCGCGTACGGGTGTGTTTCCGTGACGTTTCGTCGCGCGCCGGTTCCCGCGAGCCCGCCGCCGGGGCCGTCCGGCGGCGGCGGTACGGCCGCGGTGGTACGGCGCCGCTCCGTGGATCAGGGAGAATGGGCGGCATGAGCGTTCGTACCCAGACTTCCGAGCAGCCGGCCGAGACCGTCCACCGCGCCGGCTTCGCCTGCTTCGTGGGCCGCCCCAACGCGGGCAAGTCCACCCTCACGAACGCTCTGGTCGGGCAGAAGGTGGCGATCACCTCCAACCGCCCGCAGACCACCCGGCACACGGTCCGGGGCATCGTGCACCGGCCGGACGCGCAGCTGATCCTGGTCGACACCCCGGGTCTGCACAAGCCGCGCACGCTGCTCGGCGAGCGGCTCAACGACGTGGTCCGCACCACCTGGGCCGAGGTCGACGTGATCGGGTTCTGCCTGCCCGCCGACCAGAAGCTGGGCCCGGGCGACCGGTTCATCGCCAAGGAACTGGCCGGCATCAAGAAGACACCGAAGGTCGCGATCGTCACCAAGACCGACCTGGTGGACGGCAAGGCGCTGGCCGAGCAGCTGATCGCCGTCGACCAGCTCGGCAAGGAGCTGGGCTTCGAGTGGGCGGAGATCGTGCCGGTCTCGGCGGTCGGCGACCGGCAGGTCGACCTCCTCGCCGACCTGCTGATCCCCCTCCTGCCCGAGGGCCCCGCCCTCTACCCCGAGGGCGACCTGACCGACGAGCCCGAGCAGGTCATGGTGGCCGAGCTGATCCGCGAGGCCGCGCTGGAGGGTGTCCGGGACGAACTGCCGCACTCCATCGCGGTGGTCGTGGAGGAGATGCTGCCCCGCGAGGACCGCCCCGCCGACCGGCCGCTGCTGGACATCCACGCCAACGTCTACATCGAGCGCCCCAGCCAGAAGGGCATCATCATCGGCCCCAAGGGCAAGCGCCTGAAGGAGGTCGGCATCAAGTCCCGCAAGCAGATCGAGGCCCTGCTGGGCACGCCCGTCTTCCTCGACCTGCACGTGAAGGTGGCCAAGGACTGGCAGCGCGACCCCAAGCAGCTCCGCAAGCTGGGGTTCTGAGGCCTTACGCGCGCTGGGCCCGCAGCACGTCCCGGAACCAGTGGTACGAGGACTTCGGCGTGCGGCGCAGCGTCGCGTAGTCGACGTGCACCAGGCCGAAGCGGCGGGTGTAGCCCTCGGCCCATTCGAAGTTGTCCAGCAGGGACCACACGAAGTAGCCGCGGACGTCCACGCCCGCCGTCAGGGCGGTGTGCAGGGCGCGGAGGTGGGCGTCCAGGTAGGCGATCCGCTCCGGGTCGTCGACGCCCTCGTACGCGCAGCCGTTCTCGGTGATGACGACAGGCGGCAGCCGGTCGCCGTAGCGGTCGCGGAAGCCGGTGAGCAGGTCGGTCAGCCCCTCGGGGACCACCGGCCAGCCGGAGTCGGTCACCGGGCAGTCCTCGAACCCGCGCAGGGAGAAGGGGAGCCCCTCCGGAAGTGCCAGGCCGCCGTACTCGCCGCCGGCCGGGCCGGGAGCGCCCACCCGGGACGGCGCGTAGTAGTTGACGCCGTACCAGTCGACGGGCTCGGCGATGGTCCGCAGGTCCCCGGCCGCGCCCGGGGGCATCAGTTCGGCCAGGCCGTCCGGGTAGGCGCCGAGCAGGACCGGCTCGGCGAACAGCCGGTTGAGCAGGGTGTCGTACAGGTCCGCCGCCGCCACGTCGGCCGGGTCCCCGGACGCGGCCCGGACCGGCCCGTGGGAGTTGGCGATGCCGATGTCCGCGGCGCCGGCCGCGCGCAGCGCCCGGACCGCGAGGCCGTGCGCGAGGAGCTGGTGGTGGGCGGCCGGCAGCGCGTCGAAGAGCAGCCGGCGGCCGGGCGCGTGCACGCCGACCGCGTGGCCCAGCAACGTGTGTTCGGCGGGTTCGTTCAGGGTGATCCAGGTGCCCACCCGGTCGCCGAGCCGTTCGGCGACGACCGTCACGTGGTCGGCGAACCGGGCCGCCGTGTCCCGGTCCAGCCAGTCCAGCGAGGCAGGCAGGTCCCAGTGGAAGAGCGTGGGCACGGGCCGTACGCCCGCCGCGCACAACGCGTCCACCAGGCGGTCGTAGAAGTCCAGCCCGCCGGGCGAGTTCACCCGGGGCCAGGAGACGGAGAAGCGGTACGCGTCCACGCCGAGGCCGGCGAGGAGGGCCACGTCCTCGGCGTAGCGGTGGTAGTGGTCGCAGGCCACCGCCGCCGTCGAGCCGTCCCTCACCCGTCCCGGCCGGGCCGTGAACACGTCCCAGACGGACGGCTCCCGCTCCCCGGCCGCCCCCTCGATCTGGTGCGCCGAGGTCGACACACCCCACAGGAAGCCGGCCGGGAACCGGGGCAGCGCGGTGCCCGCGTCAGTCGCCATGGCCGGATCATCCGCACCCCGGGCAAGGGAAGTCAACGCCCTTGCCGGGAGCGGTCGTTACGCGCCTTCCTTCAGCACTCTCGACACCAGCTCCCGCTCGTCGTCGGTGAGCCGGGGATCGGCCGTGTACACCGTGCGGCCGTCCACCGTGATCTCGTAGCCGAAGCCGTCCGGGACGCCCGCCGGCGGGGTGCCCCGGCCGGTGGCGAGGACGCGTTCGGCGAGTGCCTGCCACTCCGGGGCGTCGGGCCGGTCCGAGGTGTCCACCTCGGCCCGGCGCTCGATGCCCGCGAAACCGCCCGTGCGCCGTACTCGAATTCGCATGGGTCCGTGTCTAGTACGGATTCACAGCGTCCGCACCCCCACCTCTTCCCACGCCTTCTGCACGGCCTGGAGTTCGCCCCCGGCGCCGTACCGCTCGCGCGCCGCCTTCACCGTCAGCGAGGCGAAGTCGGTGAACGAGGCGTCCTCCTTGAGGGCGCCGCCGGTGAGCACGTCGTACCAGATCTGCCCGGCCTTCTCCCAGGAGTGGCCGCCGAGGGCCGTGGCGGCCAGGTAGAAGGCGTGGTTCGGGATGCCGGAGTTGATGTGCACGCCGCCGTTGTCGCGGCCGGTGTGGACGTAGTCCTCCATCTTCGCCGGCTGCGGGTCCTTGCCGAGGACGTCGTCGTCGTACGCCGTGCCCGGGGCCTTCATCGAGCGCAGGGCCACGCCGGTGACACGCGGGGCCAGCAGGCCGGCGCCGATCAGCCAGTCGGCCTCGGCGGCGGTCTGGCCGAGGGTGTACTGCTTGATCAGCGAGCCGAAGACGTCGGACACCGACTCGTTCAGCGCGCCGGACTGGCCGTAGTACTCCAGGTTCGCGGTGTGCTGGGTGACGCCGTGGGTCAGTTCGTGGCCGATGACGTCGACCGGGAGGGTGAAGTCGAGGAAGATCTCGTTGTCCCCGTCGCCGAAGACCATCTGCTCGCCGTTCCAGAAGGCGTTGTCATAGTTCTCGCCGAAGTGCACGGTGGCGTCCAGCGGCAGCCCGTGGTCGTCGATGGAGTGCCGGCCGTACACCTTCAGATACAGCTCGAAGGTGGCGCCGAGGCCCGCGTAGGCGCGGTTGACGGTGGCGTCGGAGCCGGGCTCGGAGCCCTCCTCGCGGACCTTGGTGCCGGGCAGGTCCTCGGTGTGCCCGGCGTCGTAGATCGTGCGGTGCGGCTTGTCGGCGGGGGCGCCGGCGGGCGCCGCGGCGGGGGCCGCGCCGATCACCGTGGTCAGCCGGCGCTTGGTGCGCTGGTAGGAGTCGTGCTCCAGGGAGCGGCGGGCCGGGTGGGAGAGCGCGGGGTCGTCGTTGCGGGCGAGTCTGTCGAGGACGTGGGGCGGCACGATCGTGCAGAAGACGGGCTGGAAGCCCCCGTTGGCGGTCATATAGGAACCATTGCACTGCGTGATGCGAGTGTCACTACCTGCCACCATGATTGGTGAAATACCCGGACAGGGGTCGCAACGCTGGGTCACGATGTGCTAGGGAGATGTGGGCCCGCACACTTTTTGTCCCGATGTGTCACACGGTCCCGCATACTGGGACAGGCCCGCGCACCCGGAACGGCTCGGCTAGGCTGCGGAGCATCATGCGTTTCTGGCTGCTTCTTCTTAGCTGCCGCGGCGAGGGCCTGTAGTCGAGGCCGACTCCCTCCCCGCGGAGCTTGGCGTTGCGTCGTCGGCCGCCCACTCGGAGACATCCAGAGGAGCCCACGCCATCATGGCCAACCGCCAGCAGCCCAGCCCCATGCCGATCCACAAGTACGGCCGCTACGAGCAGGTCGACATCCCGGACCGCACCTGGCCGGACCGGCGGATCACCGCCGCGCCCCGCTGGCTCTCCACCGATCTGCGCGACGGCAACCAGTCGCTGATCGACCCGATGTCGCCCGAGCGCAAGCGCCGGATGTTCGACCAGCTCGTGAAGATGGGCTACAAGGAGATCGAGGTCGGCTTCCCCGCCTCCGGCCAGACCGACTTCGACTTCGTGCGCTCGATCATCGAGGAAGAGGGCGCGATCCCGGACGACGTCACGATCTCCGTGCTGACCCAGGCCCGCGAGGACCTGATCGAGCGCACGGTGGAGTCGCTGAAGGGCGCCCGGCGCGCCACCGTCCACCTGTACAACGCCACCGCGCCGGTCTTCCGCCGGGTCGTCTTCCGCGGCTCCCGGGACGACATCCGGCAGATCGCCGTCGACGGCACCCGCCTGGTGGTGGAGTACGCCGAGAAACTGCTGGGCCCCGAGACCGAGTTCGGCTACCAGTACAGCCCGGAGATCTTCACCGACACCGAGCTGGACTTCGCCCTGGAGGTCTGCGAGGCGGTCATGGACGTCTGGCAGCCCGGTCCGGGCCGCGAGATCATCCTCAACCTGCCCGCCACCGTGGAGCGTTCCACGCCGTCCACGCACGCGGACCGCTTCGAGTGGATGCACCGCAACCTCTCCCGCCGCGAACACGTCTGCCTGTCCGTCCACCCGCACAACGACCGCGGTACGGCCGTGGCGGCGGCCGAGCTGGCGCTGATGGCCGGCGCCGACCGCGTCGAGGGCTGCCTGTTCGGCCAGGGCGAGCGCACCGGCAACGTCGACCTGGTCACCCTGGGCATGAACCTGTTCTCGCAGGGCGTCGACCCGCAGATCGACTTCTCCGACATCGACGAGATCCGTCGCACGTGGGAGTACTGCAACCAGATGGAGGTCCACCCGCGCCACCCGTACGTGGGCGATCTGGTCTACACGTCCTTCTCCGGCTCCCACCAGGACGCCATCAAGAAGGGCTTCGACGCCATGGAGGCCGACGCGGAGGCCAGGGGCGTCACGGTCGACGACATCGAGTGGGCGGTGCCGTACCTGCCGATCGACCCCAAGGACGTCGGCCGCTCCTACGAGGCCGTCATCCGCGTCAACTCCCAGTCCGGCAAGGGCGGTGTGTCGTACGTCCTGAAGAACGACCACAAGCTGGACCTGCCGCGCCGGATGCAGATCGAGTTCTCCCGGATCATCCAGGCGAAGACCGACGCCGAGGGCGGCGAGATCACGCCGAAGGAGATCTGGGCGGTCTTCCAGGACGAGTACCTGCCGAACCCGGCCAACCCCTGGGGCCGTGTCCAGGTCAAGACCGGCCAGTCGACCACGGACACCGACGGCGTCGACACCCTGACCGTGGAGGCCACCGTCGACGGCGAGGACACCGTCCTGACCGGTTCCGGCAACGGTCCGATCTCGGCCTTCTTCGACGCCCTCCAGGGCCTGGGCATCGACGTACGCCTGCTGGACTACCAGGAGCACACGATGAGCGAGGGCGCCTCCGCGCAGGCCGCCTCCTACATCGAATGCGCGATCGACGGCAAGGTCCTGTGGGGGATCGGCATCGACGCGAACACGACGCGTGCGTCGCTGAAGGCGGTCGTCTCCGCCGTCAACCGCGCCGCCCGCTGACCCCGCCCGACCAGCACTTTCGCCGCCCTGACCGCCGCATACGGCGGTCAGGGCGGCGTCGTATACCGGCCATCGCGCCCCTCAGGTCACGGAAAGGTCTCCTCCGGGGTACTGACTCCGGCTCGGTGATGTGGCTAACATCACGCCAGCGCGGCGATGCTGCCGCGCGGTTACGGAGGTGCGACGTGCTGCCAGTACGGGGACGAGACGACCGTGCCACCAGGGCTGCGCGCTTCCTGGGCACCCGCACCGCGTGGACACCCGTCGGCGACGGCGAGTTCTTCTGCCCCGGCTGCGGCGGCGACCGCAACTACCAGCGGCTCACCGGCCGCCGCCGGCTCACCCTGCTCGGCGTGCCCCTGCTGCCGCGCGGCGCCACCGGACCGGTCGTGGAGTGCGCCGCCTGCGGACAGCACTTCGCCACCGACGTCCTGGACCACCCCACCACCCGCCGCTTCTCCGCGATGCTCCGCGACGCCGTGCACACCGTCGCCCTCGCCGTGCTCGCCGCGGGCGGCACCGGCTCCCGTACGGTGCTGGAGACGGCCGCCGGCACGGTCCGCGCGGCCGGCTTCGCCGACTGCACCGAGGAGCAGCTCGCCGCGCTGGTCGAGGCCCTCGCCGCCGACACCGGCCGGTACTTCGAGCAGCCCTGCGGTGCCGGGCTGACCATAGAGCTGCACGAGGCCCTGGACCCGCTCGCCCCGCACCTGGCCCGGGCCGGCCGCGAGTCCCTGCTGCTCCAGGGCGCCCGCATCGCTCTCGCCGACGGCCCCTACACGCCCGCCGAACGCGACGCCCTCGCCACCGTCGGCGCGGCCCTCACCCTCTGCGCCGACGACGTCACGCGGCTGCTGGCCGCGGCCCGGACGCCGTCCTGATCACCCGGACGGAGTAAGAGCGGCCCCCTCGGGGTGGGGAGCATCAGGGCGTGACCCCGCGCAGCCGCTCCCTCCTGACCAGCCTGGCACTCCTCGGCTCCCTCACCGCCGTCCGGCAGCCCGCGCACGCGGCGCCCGCCGACTGCGGTTCCTCGGTGCCGTACGTCTCCGGACAGGGCGGCTACGCCGTCTACCGCATCCCGGCCGTGGTGAGAACCGCCCGCGGTGCCGTCCTGGCCTTCGCCGAGGGCCGGCGCGGCGGGGCCGGGGACAGCGGCGCCATCGACGTCGTCCTGCGCCGCTCCACCGACGGCGGCTGCACCTGGGGCCCGCTCACCGTGGTCAGCGCCGGACGCGGCGACACCCGCGGCAACCCGGCACCCGTGGCCGACCCGCGCACCGGCGCCGTGACCTTGGTGACCTGCGGCAACGCCGGAGACGTGACGGAGGCGCAGATCATGCGCGGCGAGGTGGCGCCGGGGCGGGGCCGCCGGGTGTACGTGCAGCACAGCTGGGACGACGGCCGGCACTTCAGCGCCCCCCGGGACATCACGGCCCGGGTGACCCGGCCGGGCTGGCGCTGGTACGCCACCGGTCCCGGCCACGCCGTCGCGCTCACCCGGGGCCCGCACCGGGGCCGGCTGCTGGTCCCCGCCGACCACTCCGCGGCCCCGCCCGCCGGCTCGCCCGACACCGGGCAGGAGGCCAGGTACTACGGCGCCCACGCCCTCTACAGCGACGACCTCGGCCTGACCTGGCACCTGGGCTTCGTGGACGACGGGTACGACGGGGTGGCCAACGCCAACGAGACCAGCGCCGCCCAGCTCCCCGACGGCCGCCTCTACCTCTCCGCCCGCGACCAGAACGGCACCGCGCCCGGCAACCGGCTCGACACCTACTCCGGTGACGGCGGCCGCACCCTGGACCGGCCCTTCGCCGCCCAGCCCGCCCTGGACGCCGTCCCCGTGGTCCAGGGCAGCGTCCTGCAACCGCGCGGCCGGGACGCGCCCCTGCTGTTCTCCGGGCCCTCCGTGCCGTCCGCCCGCCGCGCCCTCGCACTGTGGGCCAGCACGGACGCCGGCCGCACCTTCACCCGGGTCCGCACCCTCAGCGACCGCCCGGCCGCCTACTCCGACCTCGTCCAGCTCGCCCGCGGCCGGGTGGGCGTGCTCTACGAGACCGGCGTCCACGGCCCGTACGAGTCCCTGGAGTTCCGCCGCCTCCCGGCCATCTGAGCAGCACCGGAGCGGCGGCCGTCCCGTCCGGTCGTGCGGATGCCCGGGCCGGCGCCGAGGAGGTGTGCGGGAGGGGGGATGATGTCCCGGTGGACAGGACCGGGGAATTCGAGGAGCTGCGGCCCCTGCTGTTCTCGATCGCCTACCGGATCCTCGGCAGCGTCGCCGAGGCCGAGGACGCCGTCCAGGAGACCTGGCTGCGGTTCTCCGCCTCGCCGGTCCGGCCAAGGTCGGCCAGGGCGTTCCTGTCGGCCACGGTGACCCGGCTCTCCATCGACGTCCTGCGCTCGGCCCGGGTCCGCCGGGAGGCGTACGCCGGGCCCTGGTTCCCCGAGCCGCTGCTCGCCGACCCCTACGAGGACCCGGAGCGGTCGGCGGAGCTGGCCGACTCGGTGTCGATGGCGGCCCTGCTGCTGCTCGAACGGCTCAGCCCGCTGGAGCGGGCGGTGTTCGTGCTGCGGGAGGTGTTCGACTTCGGCTTCCCGGAGATCGCCTCGGCGGTGGACCGTTCGGAGGCGGCCTGCCGTCAGCTCGTGGTGCGGGCGCGGCGCCACATGGCCGAGGACCGGCCCCGTTTCGCGGCGGACCGCACCGAGCGGGAGCGGCTGGCGTCCCGGTTCTTCGACGCCCTGCGCGAGGGCGATGTCGGCGGGCTGCGGGACCTGCTGGCCGCCGACGTGTCGATGACCGGCGACGGCGGCGGCAAGGCGCCCCGGCTGGCCCGGGCGGTCCAGGGCGCCGGGAACGTGGCCCGGCTGCTCGGCTCCGTCTTCCCGGCGCTGGCCCGGGCCGGGGTGGTGTGCGAGCCCTGCGAGGTCAACGCCGGGCCGGGCGCGGTCTTCCGGGACCACGAGGGCAGGGTGCTGAACGCCCTGGCCCTCGACGTGCTCGACGGGCGCGTCCAGACGATCCGGCTCGTGGTCAACCCCGACAAGCTGGGCCACCTCGGCCCGGTGGCGGACGCCTGGGCGGTCCACCGCGCGCTGCGGGCCGACCGCGCCCGGCGGTGACGGCCCTCCTCGCCCGAAGCCCGAAGCCCGAAGCCGTCGCGAGGCGGCTCCCGGCGGACACGACCGCCGTCAGGGCCGGAGGCACTCGGCGGTCCCCGGCCGGACGAGCGCGCGAGACCGGCACCGCCACAGGCTCGGCCGTGACCGTCAGCGCCGGGACCCGTCGAGAGCGAGCAGTCCGGCCGCCTCCAGGAACCTGCCCACCCGCTCGACCTCCTCGCCGGACAGCGGGACCTGCGGCTCGGCGGTCACCGGGCAGTCGATGACACCGCGCAGGTGCAGCGCCGCCTTGAACGCGCCCAGCGCCGCCGAGCTGCCGCCCATCCGCGCCGGATCGCCCGCACCGGTCATCCCGAACAGGGCGCACAGCCGCTCCTGTTCGGCCCGCGCGCCCGCCCAGTCGCCCGCCCGGCACTGCCGGTACAGGCGCACGTACCCGTGCGGGTCGACGTTGGCCAGACCCGGCACCGCCCCGTCCGCGCCCAGCGCCAGCGCCGCGTCGGTGATCAGCTCGCCGCCGGTCAGCACGCTGAACCCGGGCCGGGCGCGGGCACCCGTGACGATCTCCCGGAAGGCCGCCAGGTCGCCGCTGGAGTCCTTCACCCCGGCCAGCACGCCGTCCCCGGCGAGCCCCAGCACCAGGTCCGCCGGCAGCTTGGTGTGCACCGCGACCGGGATGTCGTAGGCGAGCACCGGGACCGGGCTGGCGGCGGCGATCCGGCGGTAGTGGCGCTCGATCTCCGCCGGGTGGGTACGGGCGTAGAACGGCGCGGTGACGACGACGGCCCCCGCGCCCGCCGCCGTGACCGCCGAGACGTGCTCCAGGACGCGCGGGGTGGTCATGTCGATGGCGCCCGCGAGGACGGGCAGCTGACCGCCCACGTGCGCGGTGACGGCCGCCACCACCTGCCGGCGCTGGGCGTCCGTCAGGAAGGCCGCCTCCGAGGTCGAGCCGAGCAGGAACAGCCCGTGCACCCCGGCCTCCACCAGGAAGCCGGCCAGCCGCAGCAGCGAGGCCACGTCCACCTCGCCTTCCGGTGTCAGGGGCGTGCAGACGGGCGGGACGACACCGGTGAGCGGGGTGGCAGAGGTCATTCAGGGCTCCTGGCGCGCTAGGTCTCGGGTCGGCGTGTCCTCCTCCACAGGATGGTGACACCGGTAGCGGTGTCCGGGGTGTGACGCGGCCGAGAAGTCCGGCATCACCCGGGCGCACACCTCGTCGGCCTTCCAGCAGCGGGTGCGGAACGGGCAGCCGCTCGGCGGGCGGGTCGCCGAGGGCACCGGACCGGTCAGCGGGATCGGCTCGACCGGGTCCAGCAGTCCGGGCGTGGCAGAGAACAGGGCGCGGGTGTACGGGTGCCGGGCGGCGTCGGTGACCCGGCCGGCCGGGGCCTCCTCCACGATCCGGCCCAGGTACATGGTGATCACCCGGTCGCTCATCCGCCGTACCGTCTGGATGTCGTGCGAGACGAACACCAGGGCCAGCCCCAGGCGTTCCTTCAGGTCCAGCAGCAGGTTGAGGATCTGCGCGCGGACCGAGACGTCCAGGGCGCTGGTCGGCTCGTCGGCGACGACCAGGGCCGGGTCCAGGGCGAGCGCGCGGGCGATGGCGACCCGCTGCCGCTGTCCGCCGGAGAGCTGTCCGGGCAGCGCGTCGGCGAGCGCCCGGTCCAGACCCACCAGGGCCATCAGCTCCCGTACCCGCTCCTCCCGCCCGGCCCGGGTGCCGCGGCGGTGGACGTCCAGCGGGTCGCGCAGGATGCGGCGGACCGTCAGCCGGCGGTTCAGCGCGGTCGACGGGTCCTGGAAGATCATGCCGGTGCCCGCGCCCACCACGGACCGGCGTTCGGCGGCCGGCATCGTCCACAGGTCCCGGCCGCCGAACGCCACCGTCCCGGACACCGGCCGCTCCACGCCCACCAGCACCTTGGCCAGCGTCGACTTCCCGCACCCCGACTCGCCGACCACGCCGACCGTCTCGCCGGCCGCCACCGTGAGGCCGGCGCCGGTCAGGGCGTACACCCGGTCCCGCCGGAACAGGCCGCCGCCGCGCGCCCGGTGGACGACGTGCGCGTCCCGCACCTCCACGACAGCGGTCACTGCAGGGCCTCCTCGCTCTCGGCGGACGTCGGCTCCACCGCCGGGTGGTGGCAGGCGGCCGTGTGCGCGGGCGTGCCCGTGAGCACCGGCACGGTCCGGTGGCACACCTCGGTGGCCAGCGGGCAGCGGTCGGCGAACCGGCAGCCCGCCGGGAAGCCGGCCGGGGCCGGTACGACGCCCTGGATCTGCGTCAGCCGCTCCGCCGCCGACTCCAGGGAGAGCACGCTGCCCAGCAGCCCGCGCGTGTAGTGGTGGGCCGGCGCGGCCACCAGGTCGGCGGTCACCCCGCTCTCCACGATCCGCCCGCCGTACATCACCGCCACCCGGTCGGTGACGTCGGCGACCAGCGCCAGGTCGTGCGAGACGAGGACCAGCGCGAAGCCCAGTTCGGCGCGCAGCCCGAGCAGCAGCTCCATGATCTGGGCCTGCACGGTGACGTCCAGGGCGGTGGTCGGCTCGTCGGCGATGATCAGCCTCGGCTCGCGGGAGAGGGCCATCGCGATGAGGACCCGCTGGCGCTGCCCGCCGGACAGCTCGTGCGGGTAGCTGCGCAGGGTGCGCTCCGGTTCGAGCCCGACCAGCGACAGCAGCTCCCCGGGGCTGCGGCGGCCGCCGCGCCGGACGAGCTGCCGCAGCTGGGCGCGGATGGTCATGGCGGGGTTCAGCGAGGACAGGGCGTCCTGGTAGACCATGGCCATCTCGTGGCCGAGCAGCCGCCGCCGGACCCGGGCCGGCTCGGTGAGCAGGTCCCGCTGCCGGAACCGCACCCGCCCGCTGATCCGGGCGCCCCTCGGGGCCAGGCCCATGACCGTGAGCGCGGTCAGCGACTTGCCGCAGCCCGACTCGCCGACCAGGCCGAGCACTTCCCCGGGGTACACCTCGAAGCCGACGCCGGCCACGATGTCCACGCCCCGGTGCCGGTCCGGGAAGCCGATGGCGAGGTCCTCCACGGCGAGCACCGGCTGCCCGCTCCGGTCGGGTTGCGGCCGGGCCCGGGCGCGCAGCCGCCGGGCGGCCTCGGCGAGGCCGGGCAGCCGCAGTACCCCGCCGGTGCCGGGTCCGGGCGTCCCCGGTGCCTCCCGCGCCGCCGGCACCTCCCGCGGCGCGGGCGCGGCCCACGCGTCCGACACGCCCTCGGAGAGGATGTTCAGCGCCAGCACGGTGCACAGGATCAGCAGCCCGGGGAAGACGGTCGCCCACCAGCCGCCGGTCAGCACCATGTTCCGGCCGTCGGCGATGACGCTGCCCCAGGACGGGTCCGGCGGCCGCACGCCCGCGCCGATGAAGGACAGCGACGCCTCGAAGACGATCGCCTCGGCGACCTGGACCGTGCAGAACACCAGGACGGGCGCGGCGCAGTTGACGGCCACGTGCCGCAGCACGATGTGCGGGGTGCGGGCGCCGATCACGCGCTCCGCGGTGACGTAGTCCTCGCCGTACTGCTCCAGCACGTTCGCCCGCACCACCCGGGCCACCGGGGGCGTGAACAGGAAGGCGATCGCACAGATCAGCACAGTGATGCCGCCGCCGAACACGGCCACCAGCACGGCCGCGAGCGCGATGCCCGGGAACGCCATCACCACGTCCAGGCAGCGCATCAGCGTCTCGTCGACGGCCTTGCGGGAGGTCGCGGCGACGGCCCCGAGCAGGGCCCCGGCGACGAGCGCGAGCGCGGTCGCGCCCAGCCCGATGGCGAGCGACCAGCGGGCGCCGTACAGCAGCCGGCTCAGGATGTCCCGGCCGAGGCTGTCCTGGCCCATCCAGTGCGCGGCGGACGGCGCCCCGGTCCCGCCGGCCGGGTCCTGCTGGTCCAGCGGGTCGTCCGGGGCCAGCAGCGGGGCGAGGACGGCGACCAGGACGACCACGGCCAGGAAGCAGACGGCGGCCCTGGACGGCAGCGGCAGCCGGCCGCGCGGCCGGACCCTGGGCCGCGACAGCCGTTCGGCGAGGCGCGCGCGTGTGACCATCAGCCCGCCCTCAGTCGTGGGTTGACCAGCAGGTACAGGATGTCGATGACGAGGTTGACGACGACGAACCCGGTCGCGGTGGTCAGCACGACGCCCTGGACCACCGCCGGGTCGCCGTTCTGCACGGCGTCGATCATCAGCTTGCCCATGCCGGGCAGCGCGAAGATCGTCTCGATGACGACGGCGCCGCCGAGCAGATAGCCGACCCGCAGCCCGAGCACGGTCAGCGGGTTGACCAGGGCGTTGCGCAGCACGTTCCGGCCGACGACGACCCGGGGCGGCAGCCCGCTCCCGATGGCCGTGCGGACGTAGTCCTTGTCCAGTTCCTCCACCACCGAGGTGCGCACGATCCGGGTGAGCTGGGCGGCGACCGGCAGGGACAGGGCGGCGGCGGGCAGGGCCATGGTGCGCAGCCAGCCGGTGACCGAGTCGGCCGGGTTGACGTAGCCGCCGGTCGGGAACCAGCCCCGGTCCACGGCCAGGTACTGGATCATCAGCAGCGCCAGCCAGAACCCGGGCGCGGCCACCCCGACCAGCGACACCACCCGGATGACCTGGTCCGGCAGCCGGTCCCGGTACACCGCCGCCGTCACCCCGCCGGCCAGCGCCAGCACCACCGCGAGGGCGAGGCCGAGGAAGGTCAGCTGGAGGGTGAGCGGCAGCGCGGTGGTGACCTGTCCGGCCACCGGGGCACGGGTCAGGGCGCTGGTGCCGAGGTCGCCGTGGAGCAGGTCGCCGACGAAGTGGACGTAGCGCACGGGCAGCGGGTCCAGCAGCCCGTTGCGCGCGCGGAAGTCGTGGAGCTGCCCGGGGGTCGGGTTGGCGCCCTGGAAGAACGCGGACGCCGGGTCGACGCGGGAGAACCGCATCACCAGGAACACGAACAGCACGATGCCGAGGAGCAGCGGCACGAGCAGGGCGATCCGGCGCAGCAGGATCCGTACGACGGCCGTCATGCCGTCAGGCCCACGTGGCCTGGAGGAGGTTGACGCCCGGGTAGGGCTGGGCCCTTATGCCGGTCAGCTCGCGCGGGTTCCAGGCGGTCATCAGCTCGTTGTGGACGACCGGGTAGAGCACGGCCTGTTCGGCGACGAGGTCGATGTAGTCCTGGACCATCGCCTTCTTCCGCGCCGGGTCCGGCTCCCGGGTGGCCCGGTCCATGGCCGTGAAGAGCCGCCGCGCGGCCGGGTCGTCGGCCCACCGCGTGTAGCGCATCCACAGGTTCCCGGGGCCGTGGTTGTAGCGCATGATCAGGTCGGCGTCGAGGCCGAACTGGTTGGGGTTGGAGGCGGCGGCCACCACCTGGTAGTCCTGCCGCTGGTCCAGCTTGGTGAAGACGGCCGTGGTCTCCTGCGGCGCCAGGGTGGTCCGTACGCCGATCGCGTCCCAGGAGGACTTGACGGTCGGCAGGCAGTCCACGACCCAGCTCACGTTCACGGCCATGAGGGTCACGTTCAGGCCGCTCACCCCGGCGGCCCGCAGCAGCGCCCTGGCCTTCGCCGGGTCGTGGCCGTAGACGGTCCGGGCCCGCCGGTAGCCGGGGTTGTGCGTGTCGAGGAACGAGGACGCGGGCCTGCCGTGGCCCTTCAGCGCGACCCGCACCATCTTCTCGCTGTCGATGGCGTAGTGCAGGGCCTGCCGCACCCGGACGTCGTCGAAGGGCTTGTGCCGGGTGTCGAACATCAGGAAGAGGTTGTTCATCCCGGCCCCGCCGGCCACCTTCATCCCGCCCTGCTCCAGGCGCGGGATGTTGGCGTAGGGGATGTTGTCGGCGATCTGCGCCCCGGCGCCGGTCCCGGAGATCCGCGCGACGCGGGACGCGGCGTCCACGATCGTCAGCCAGTTCATGCGCTTGAAGGCGGGCCTGCGGGGCCCGTTGTAGGCGGCGAACGCCTCGAAGACGGTGTTCGACTTCGGGTGGTGCGCGCTCTGCCGGTACGGCCCGGAGCCCACGGCCAGTCCCCGGACCGCGTCGTCCCAGGCGCCCGGCCGGGAGTAGACGTGCGCGGGCATGATCTTGGCCAGGGTGAGCCGGGAGAGTCCGTCCGGGAACGGGAACCTCAGCCGCAGTTCGACGGTCCGGGGGCCGGCCGCGCGGACGGATTCCAGCCAGGAGGCGAAGAAGCCCTGGGCGAGGGTCTGCGTCTTCGGGTCCAGGATGCGGTCGAAGACGAACACCACGTCGTCGGCGGTGACGGGCCTGCCGTCGTGGAAGACGGCGCCGGGGCGGAGCGTGAACCGCCAGGTGGTGGCGCGCGGATCCGCCGGCACCTCGGTGGCGAGCGCGGGATACGGCACCCGGGTGATCGGGTCGGTGTCCAGCAGCCCCTCGTAGATGTGGTGGTTGGCGGCCATCGCGAACGCCGACGCGGTCTGCGTCGGGTCCCAGCTCCCGTCGTTGCCGTACCCGATGACGGCGGTCAGCGTCCGGTCCGCGCCGCCGCCCCCGCCGGTGTCGTTGGTCGACTCCGGTCCGGCGGAACAGCCGGCCAGCAGCGCGCCCGCGCCCAGCGCCCCGGCACCCGCGAGGAACGACCGGCGGCGCGGTGCCGGTACGTCGGGGATCACGTCGTCGCGCACGGGTCCTCCAGCGGGCCGGTGTGGGGAGGGGTGGGATACGACGTCCTACGTCCTACGTCCGGCCGGTAGCGCGACCATAGGAGCGGCCGTGGAGGCGGTCAAGGCGGCGCACACGAATGGATCAGCCGTCCCAGGTCACACCGCCGGAGGCCGGATCCGGCGCCCGGGGCCGCGCGGGTACGGGACAATGGCCCCATGAGTCTGTTCCGCGACGACGGCATCGTGCTGCGCACCCAGAAGCTGGGCGAGGCGGACCGGATCATCACCCTGCTCACCCGCGGGCACGGGCGGGTGCGGGCGGTGGCGCGGGGCGTGCGCCGCACCAAGTCGAAGTTCGGGGCCCGGCTGGAGCCGTTCTCCCACGTGGACGTGCAGTTCTTCGCGCGCGGCAGCGAGCTGGTCGGGCGCGGGCTGCCGCTGTGCACGCAGAGCGAGACCATCGCTCCCTACGGCGGCGGGATCGTCACGGACTACGCCCGCTACACCGCCGGGACGGCCATGCTGGAGACCGCCGAGCGGTTCACCGACCACGAGGGCGAGCCGGCCGTACAGCAGTACCTGCTGCTGGTCGGCGCGCTGCGCACCCTCGCCCGGGGCGAGCACGCGCCGCACCTCGTCCTCGACGCCTTCCTGCTGCGCTCCCTCGCCGTGAACGGTTACGCGCCCACCTTCGGCGACTGCGCGAGGTGCGGGATGCCCGGCCCGAACCGGTTCTTCTCGGTCGCCTCCGGCGGCTCCGTGTGCGCCGACTGCCGGGTGCCCGGCAGCGTCGTGCCCTCCCCGCAGACCCTGGTGCTGCTCGGGGCGCTGCTTACGGGAGACTGGGAGACGGCGGACGCGTGCGAGGCGCGCCACGTCCGCGAGGGCAGCGGGCTGGTGTCCGCCTACCTGCACTGGCACCTGGAGCGCGGGCTGCGCTCCCTGCGGTACGTAGAGAAGTAGTCGCACGGTCGAGGAGACGAGAAGCAGATGGTCGTACGCGGGATCCTGGGGCGCCGGCGGCGCGAGTACAAGGCGCCGGAGCCGCACCCGTCCGGTGCCCGCGCCCCCAAGCTGCCGGGCGAGCTGGTGCCGAACCACGTCGCGATCGTCATGGACGGCAACGGACGGTGGGCGAAGGAACGCGGCCTGCCGCGCACCGAGGGGCACAAAGTCGGCGCCGAGCGGGTGCTGGACGTGCTCCAGGGCTCCATCGAGGTCGGCGTCCGCAACATCTCGCTGTACGCCTTCTCCACCGAGAACTGGAAGCGGTCGCCCGAGGAGGTCCGCTTCCTGATGAACTTCAACCGCGACTTCATCCGCAAGAGCCGGGACCAGCTCGACGAGCTCGGCATCCGGGTGCGCTGGGTGGGCCGCATGCCCCGGCTGTGGAAGTCGGTCGCCCGGGAACTCCAGGTCGCCCAGGAGCAGACCGAGGGCAACGACCTGCTCACCCTGTACTTCTGCATGAACTACGGCGGGCGCGCGGAGATCGCCGACGCGGCGCAGCGGCTCGCCGAGGACGTGCGGGCGGGCCGGCTCGACCCGTCGAAGGTCGACGAGAAGACCGTCCAGAAGTACCTGTACTACCCGGACATGCCGGACGTCGACCTGTTCCTGCGCCCGAGTGGCGAGCAGCGCACCTCCAACTACCTGCTCTGGCAGAGCGCCTACGCCGAGATGGTCTTCCAGGACGTGCTGTGGCCCGACTTCGACCGCCGTGACCTGTGGCGGGCCTGCGTCGAGTTCGCCTCCCGCGACCGGCGCTTCGGCGGGGCCGTGCCGAACGAGGAACTCCTCGCCATGGAAGCCGCCATGCGCGGCGATTCCGCCTCGTAGTCACCAACCGTTCACCCGGGGTGCCGAGGATGCGGCTCATGAGACGTCTCCTCCCCGTGCTCGCCCTCGGCACCCTCCTCCTCACCGCGCTGCCCGCCCACGCCACGCAGGACGGCCCGGCGCACCGCGAGAGCTACGGCACGAAGGCGCCGTACGCGCCCCGGCAGGGCCGGCACGGCTACCAGCAGGCCCCGGCCGGTTTCGTTCCCGTCTTCACCGAGAACGTCTCCCGGCACGGGTCCCGCGCGGCCAGCGACAGCGACGACGCCGACCTCGTCCTCGCCCTGTGGGACCAGGCCCGCGCGGAGGACCGCCTCACCGGTCTGGGCCGGGAGTTCGGCCCGAAGGCGCGCGCCCTCCAGGCCGCCATGGCCAAGGTCGGCTACGGCAACCTCAGCGGGCGCGGCCGGCGGGAGCTGGCGGACACCGCCGTGCGCCTGGAGCGGCGGCTGCCGGCGCTGTTCACGAAGATCGCCGCCGACGGCGAGCGGATCGACGTGGTCAGCTCCGGGCAGGGCCGGGCCGTGGACAGCGGCACCGAGTTCACCGCCGCCCTCGCCGCCGCCGACCCGGAGCTGAAGCCGCTGATCGGGCCGGCCCGCACCGACAAGGACCTGCTGTACTTCCACAAGGCGGCCGGCGGCGCCGCCTACCGGGACTACATCGAGCACGACCAGCGCCTCAAGGACACCCTGGACGGCATCACCGGCCGGCCGAAGACCCTCAAGGCCGCCCACAGCGTGCTGCGGAAGCTGTTCCAGGAGCCGTTCGTCGCGCGGATCGCCGACCCGGTGGGCGCGGCCCGTGCCGTCTACGACCTGTACGCCATCGCGCCCGCGATGAGCGAGGAGAGCCCGGAGGGCCGGGGCTGGGGCATGGAGCGCTTCCTGTCCCCGGCGGACGCGGCCTGGTTCGGCTACCTGTCCGACGCCGAGGACTTCTACGAGAAGGGCCCCGGCTTCGCCGGCAGCGACATCACGTACAAGATGGCGGACGTCCTGCTGGACGACTTCTTCCGGCAGGCGGAGGCCAAGCGGGCCGGCACCAGCGACCTCGGCGCCGAGCTGCGCTTCAGCCACGCCGAGGAGATCATCCCGCTGGCCGCGCTGATGGGGCTGCCGGGCAGCACCGAGCCGGCGGCGCCGGACGAGCCGTACACCTACGCCGGCAACTCCTGGCGCGGTGCCTCGGTCTCCCCGCTGGGCGCCAACATCCAGTGGGACGTCTTCGCCAAGGGCGACCGCTATCTGGTCCGCATGCTCTACAACGAGAAGGAGACGGCCTTCAAGGAGGGCTGCCGTCCGGTCGCCGAGGGCAGCGCCTTCTACGACCTGGACGAACTGGAGCGCTGCTTCGGCCGGCGCTAGCCCGCCGCGCAGTCCGCGCAGGTGCCGAAGATCTCCACGGTGTGGGCCACGTTGACGAAACCGTGTTCCGCGGCGATGGCCTCCGCCCACTTCTCCACCGCCGGGCCCTCCACCTCCACCGCCTTGCCGCAGGCGCGGCAGACCAGGTGGTGGTGGTGTTCGCCGGTCGAGCAGCGGCGGTAGACCGACTCGCCGTCGGAGGTGCGCAGGACGTCGACCTCGCCGGCCTCGGCGAGGGACTGCAGGGTGCGGTAGACCGTGGTCAGACCGACGGAATCGCCCTTGTGCTTGAGCATGTCGTGCAGTTCCTGCGCGCTGCGGAACTCGTCGACCTCGTCCAGGGCCGCTGCCACGGCTGCACGCTGGCGGGTCGCGCGGCCCTTCACGGGCGGTCCGGCGGTCGTCACCGTTGTCTCCTTAGCTGCCTCGCTCCTGCCCGGGCCATTGTGCCAGCCCGGGCGGACAGCGGTCAGGCGCCGACCTCGTCCGCGGCGCCCCGCGCGGCCGGAAGGGTGCACTCCGCCGGGTCTCCGGCGGGCTGTGCCGCCGCCGCCGCGCGGGCGCGCCGCCGGGCCAGCGGCGTGGCCAGCGCGGTCAGCGCGATGAACGCGGCGATGGTCAGCAGGACGATCGTGGCGCCGGGCGGCACGTCCTGGTAGTACGACGTGACCGTGCCGCCGACGGTCACCGCCACCCCGATCGCCACCGCGAGCGCGAACGTCACGGCGAAGCTGCGGCTGAGCTGCTGCGCGGCGGCCACCGGCACCACCATCAGCGCGGAGACCAGCAGCAGCCCGACCACCCGCATGGCGACCGTCACCGTGACCGCCGCGGTGACCGCGGTCAGCAGGTTCAGGGCGCGCACCGGCAGACCGGTGACCCGCGCGAACTCCTCGTCCTGGCTGACCGCGAACAACTGCCGGCGCAGGCCCAGCGTGACCAGCAGCACGAACGCGGCCAGGACCACGATCGCCGTCACGTCGGACGGGGAGACGGTGGAGAGGGAGCCGAACAGGTACGACGTCAGGTTGGCGTTGGAGCCGCCCGGCGCCAGGTTGATCAGCATCACGCCGCCGGCCATGCCGCCGTAGAACAGCATGGCGAGGGCGATGTCGCCGCGGGTCCGGCCGTACCAGCGGATCAGCTCCATCAGCACCGCGCCGAGGACCGAGACGGCCGTCGCCATCCACACCGGGGACGCGGACAGCAGGAAGCCGAGGCCGACACCGGTCATGGCGACGTGCCCGATGCCGTCGCCCATCAGGGCCTGGCGGCGCTGGACCAGGTAGATGCCCACCGCGGGCGCGGTGATGCCGACCAGCACGGCGGCCAGCAGCGCCCGCTGCATGAAGGCGTAGTTCAGGAAGTCCATCAGCTCAGCAGTCCCGTGCGGATCGGCGCGGCGCCCTCCGGCGCGTGCGGGTGTACGTGGTCGTGGCCGGGCAGGGCGTGCTGGCCGACCGCGCGCGGCGGCGGGCCGTCGTGCAGGACGCAGCCGTCGCGCAGCACCACCGCCCGGTCGATCAGCGGTTCCAGCGGGCCCAGCTCGTGCAGCACGAGGAGGACCGTCGTGCCGGCCTCGACCTGCCGCTCCAGCGTCCGGGCCAGCACTTCCTGGCTGGCCAGGTCGACGCCCGCCATCGGCTCGTCCATGATCAGCAGGTCGGGCTCGGCGACCAGCGCGCGGGCGATCAGCACCCGCTGGTGCTGGCCGCCGGACAGGGCGGTCACCGTGTCCTTGGCGCGGTCGGCCATGCCGACCTGCTCCAGGGCGCGGTGGACGGCCGCCCGGTCGGTCCTGCGGAACGGTCCGAAGCGGGTGCGGGCGAGGCGGCCCGAGGCGACGATCTCGGTGACCGTCGCCGGGACGCCGCCCGCGGCCGTCGTGCGCTGCGGGACGTAGCCCACGCGCGCCCAGTCCCGGAAGGACTTGCGCGGGGTGCCGAAGAGTTCGACCGTGCCGCCGGTGGCGGGCACCTGGCCGATGATCGTGCGGATCGCCGTGGACTTGCCCGAGCCGTTGGCACCGAGCAGCGCGACGACCTCGCCGCGGCCGACGGTGAGGTCGATGCCGCGCAGCACGGGACGGGCGCCGAGTTCGGCGGTCACCGCGCGCAGGGCTATGACGGGTTCGCTGGTCATCTCGTCTCCCGTGCTGCTCACTTGGCGCCCAGGGCCTGCCGCAGGGCCGTCAGATTGGCGTGCTGGACCGCGAAGTAGTCCTTGCCGCGGGACGTGCCGGTGATGCCCTCCAGCGGGTCCAGGACGTCCGTGCGCAGCCCGGAGTCGGCGGCGAGGGTCTTCGCGGTCTTGTCGCTGACCAGGGTCTCGTAGAAGACGGTGGAGACGCCGTCGGCCTTGGCGATCCTCTCCAGGTCCCGGACCCGGGCGGCGCTCGGCTCCGACTCGGGGTCGAGACCGTTCACGGCCTCCTCCGTGAGGCCGTAGCGCTCGGCGAGGTAGCCGAAGGCGGCGTGCGTGGTGATGAAGACCTTGGTCCGAGTGTGCGCGAGGCCGTCCGTGAACTCGGTGTTCAGCTCGTCGAGCTGCTTGACCAGGGCGGCGGTGTTCTTCTTGTAGTCGGCCGCGTGCTGGGGGTCGGCCCGCTCGAAGGCCTTGGCGACGCCCTCGGCGACCTGGGCGTAGCGCACCGGGTCGAGCCAGACGTGCGGGTCCCGGCCCGCCTTCTCGCCGTCCTCGTGGCCGTCGTGCCCGGCCGCGTGCCCGCCGACCTCGTCGCCGTGGCGCTCCAGGGTGGTCAGGGTGGCCGCGTCGATCCGGGTCTTGACCGGGGCCTGGGCCACGGCCTCGTCCACCGAGGGCTGGAGGCCCTTGAGGTACAGGACCGCGTCGGACTCCTCCAGGGAGGCGATCTGCCGGGGGCTGAGTTCCAGGTCGTGCGGTTCCTGGCCGGGCGAGGTGAGGGTGGTGACGTGGACGTGGTCCCCGCCGATCCGCTCGGCGAGGAAGGCCATCGGGTAGAACGACGCGACGACGTCGAACCTGCCGGTGTTGCCCGCCGCCGTGTCCGTGGAGCAGGCGGACAGGGTGGCGGCCCCGAGGGCGGTGACCGCGGCGACCGCGGCGGCGGGTATGAGGTGTCGTCGTACGTTCATGACAGTCATTTTCAACAAACATGGAAACCGTTGTCAACAACGCTCGTCAGACGGTCGGGACAGGGGCCGATTTGGTCGTGGGGGAGCCTGCGCCGGTAACCTGAATCATTCGCTGGAAGCATCTCGCTTCAACGCCCGTCGTCGTAATGAAGAGAGCACCGTGGCCGCCGACAAGATCGACACCATCGTCAGCCTGAGCAAGCGCCGTGGCTTCGTTTACCCCTGCAGTGAGATCTACGGCGGACAGCGTGCCGCCTGGGACTACGGACCGCTGGGTGTCGAGCTCAAGGAGAACATCAAGCGCCAGTGGTGGCGCTACATGGTGACGTCGCGCGAGGACGTCGTCGGGATCGACTCGTCCGTGATCCTGGCCCCGGAGGTCTGGGTCGCCTCCGGCCACGTCGCCACGTTCACGGACCCGCTGACCGAGTGCACCTCGTGTCACAAGCGGTTCCGCGCCGACCACCTGGAGGAGGCGTACGAGGAGAAGAAGGGCCACGCCCCGGCGAACGGCCTGGCGGACGTGAACTGCCCGAACTGCGGCAACAAGGGCCAGTTCACCGAGCCCAAGCAGTTCTCCGGTCTGCTCTCCACCCACCTCGGCCCCACCCAGGACTCCGGCTCCGTCGCCTACCTGCGCCCCGAGACCGCCCAGGGCATCTTCACCAACTTCGCCCAGGTGCAGACCACCGCGCGCCGCAAGCCGCCGTTCGGCATCGCCCAGATGGGCAAGTCGTTCCGCAACGAGATCACGCCGGGCAACTTCATCTTCCGCACCCGCGAGTTCGAGCAGATGGAGATGGAGTTCTTCGTCAAGCCCGGCGAGGACGAGCAGTGGCAGGAATACTGGATGGAGCAGCGCTGGAACTGGTACACCGGCCTGGGTCTCCGTGAGGAGAACATGCGCTGGTACGAGCACCCGAAGGAGAAGCTCTCCCACTACTCCAAGCGCACCGCCGACATCGAGTACCGCTTCCAGTTCGGCGGCAGCGAGTGGGGCGAGCTGGAGGGCGTCGCCAACCGCACCGACTACGACCTGACCGCGCACTCCCAGGCCTCCGGCCAGGACCTGTCGTACTACGACCAGGACGCCGGCGAGCGCTGGATGCCGTACGTCATCGAGCCGGCGGCGGGTGTCGGCCGCACCATGCTGGCCTTCCTGCTCGACGCCTACGTCGAGGACGAGGCGCCGAACGCCAAGGGCAAGATGGAGAAGCGGACCGTCCTGCGGCTCGACCACCGGCTGGCCCCGGTGAAGGTCGCGGTGCTCCCGCTGTCCCGCAACCCGGAGCTGTCGCCGAAGGCCAAGGGTCTCGCCCAGGCGCTGCGCCAGCACTGGAACATCGACTTCGACGACGCCGGTGCCATCGGCCGCCGCTACCGCCGCCAGGACGAGATCGGCACGCCGTTCTGCGTGACCGTCGACTTCGACACCCTGGAGGACAACGCCGTCACCGTGCGCGAGCGCGACTCGATGAAGCAGGAGCGGGTCTCCCTCGACCAGGTCGAGGGCTACCTCGCCCAGCGCCTCCTGGGCGCCTAGTCACACCGCCGGATGCCGGGCGGGCCGATCTCGGCCCGCCCGGCATCCGTGTGTCCGGGCCCGCTCAGCGGCCCTGGAGTGCCTTGACGTTGTCGCCGAACGTCCAGTTCTTCGAGCCGTCCCAGTTGACCGACCACGTCATCAGGCCCTTGAGCGACGTCCCGTAGGTGCGCCACGCCTGGGAGACCAGCGACGGGGACAGGTAGCCGCCGCCCGCGCCGGGCTGGGCGGGCAGCCCCGGGACCTGCTTGTCGTAGGGCACCTTCACCGTCGTGCCCTGCACCACCAGGCCCTTGTTCAGGCAGTCGGTCTGCGCGGTGAAGCCCTGCACGGTGCCGGCCGCGTACGAGTCGCCGGAGCAGCCGTACATGCTGCCGTTGTAGTACTGCATGTTCAGCCACCACAGCCGGCCGTTGTCCGCGTACTTCTTGACGATCGGCAGGTAGGCGCCCCAGATCGAGCCGTAGGTGACGCTGCCGCCGGTGACGTACGCCGTCTCGGGCGCCATCGTCAGGCCGAAGTTGGACGGCATCTGGGCGAGGACGCCGTCGATGATGCGGATCAGGTTGGTCTGGGACGCCGACAACTGGTTGATGTTCCCGCTGCCGACCAGGCCCGTCTCGATGTCGATGTCGATGCCGTCGAAGTTGTACTTCTTCAGGATCGGCACGATGGTCGCCACGAACCGGTCGGCGACGGCCGGGGAGGACAGGTCGATGCCGGCCGCCGCCCCGCCGATGGACAGCAGGATCGTCTGGCCGGACGCCTTGGCCTGACACATCTCGGCGGGCGTGGCCACCTTCACGCCGGCGTCCATCCCGTCCTCCCACAGGGCCGTGCCGTCGGAGCGGATCACCGGGAAGGCCGCGTTGATCACGTTGTAGCCGTGGGCGGCGATGCGGGAGTCGGTGATCGGGGTCCAGCCGAAGGGCGGGTGGACCCCGTTGGCGGAGCCGTCCCAGTTCTCCCAGTAGCCCTGGAGCACCTTGCCCACCGGCCGTGACTTCACCGCGCAGGTGTCGGCGGCGGCGGAGGCGGCGGGCGCGGCGGCGATCGCGAGCGGGGCGAGGACGGTGGTGGTGAGGGCGGCGGTGAGCAGGCGCAGGGTGCGGCGGAGCATCGGGCCTCCCGGCAGGGGGTCGTGGGGTGTCAGAGGCATGACACTGTCGCCATGACAGTGCGCTGGTCCAGACCTTTCGTCAAGAGGTCTGGACCACATGCGCGCACACCGATGACAAGTAGGGAATGACAGATATTGAAATCTGTCAGTCGTCATGACAGGGTGGAGGGCATGACGACGCGAACCCACCCGATGCCCACCAGCGCCCTCGGCACCACCGGCCCCCGGGTCTCCGCCCTCGGGCTGGGCTGCATGGGCATGTCCGGCGCCTACGGCGCGTCCGACCGCGCCGAGTCGATCGCCACCGTGCACGCCGCCCTGGCGGCCGGCGTGACCCTGCTCGACACCGGCGACTTCTACGGCATGGGCCACAACGAACTGCTGATCGCCGAGGCGCTGCGCACCGCCCCGGCCGCCTCGCGCGAGAACGCGCTGCTCAGCGTCAAGTTCGGCGCCCTGCGCGATCCGGACGACGGCTGGTCCGGCTTCGACGGCCGCCCGGCCGCCGTCAAGAACTTCGCCGCGTACTCCCTGACGCGCCTCGGCGTCGACCACATCGACATCTACCGCCCCGCCCGGCTCGACCCGGACGTGCCGATCGAGGAGACCGTCGGCGCCATCGCCGAACTCGTCGAGAAGGGCTGGGTCCGGCACATCGGGCTCAGCGAGGTCGGCGCGGACACCATCCGCCGGGCCGCAGCCACCGCCCCGATCACCGACCTCCAGATCGAGTACGCGCTCATCTCCCGGAGCCCCGAGCGGGAGATCCTGCCCACCCTCGGCGAACTGGGCATCGCCGTCACCGCGTACGGTGTGCTCTCGCGCGGGCTGCTCTCCGGCCACATCACGGCCGGCCGGCCGCTGGGCGCGGACGACTTCCGCGCCCACTCGCCCCGCTTCCAGGGCGACAACCTGCGGCACAACCTCACCCTGGTCGACGCCCTGCGCGCGATCGCCGAACGCAAGGGCGTCACGGTCGCCCAGCTCGCCATCGCCTGGGTGCTCACCCGGGGCGCGCGGTACTCCACCGAGATCGTCCCGCTGATCGGCGCCCGCACCCGCGAGCGGCTCGGCGAGGCCCTCGGCGCCCTGGACGTGACCCTGGACGCGGCCGACCTCGCCGTGATCGAGGCCGCCGTGCCGGCAAACGCGGCGGCCGGCGAGCGGTACGCGGCGGAGCAGATGGCCATGCTCGACAGCGAACGCTGACCCGGGTGCCGGGTACCGTCTAGGCATGCCACCGACCAGCGAGATCCTGACCGCCGAGCGCATCCTCGAAGCCACCGAGGAGGTGCTGCGCCGGCACGGCCCGGCCAAGGCCACCGTGGTCGACGTGGCCCGCGCGCTCGGTGTCAGCCACGGGAGCGTCTACCGGCACTTCCGCACCAAGGCGGCGCTGCGCGAGGCGGTCACCAAGCGCTGGCTGGACAAGACCACGCGGCAGCTCGCCGGGATCGCCGCCGCCGAGGACCGCGACCCGGAGCAGCGGCTGCGGGACTGGCTCGCGACGCTCTTCGCCGCGAAGCGGCAGAAGGCGGGCGGCGATCCGGAGCTGTTCGCCACCTACTCCGTCCTCGCCGACGACCTCGGCGGCGCGATCGGCGACCACGTGGCGGACCTCATCGCCCAGCTCGCCCGCATCGTCGCGGCGGGCGCCGCCTCGGGCGCCTTCCAGGCGCCCGACCCGGCCGCCGCGGCCCGGGCCGTCTTCCACGCCACGGGCCGCTTCCACGACCCGTGCTACGCCCGGGAGTGGACGGCGCCCGGCATCGAGGAGGAGTTCGAGGCGGTCGTGGGACTCCTGGTGCGCGGACTGCGCCCGGCGTAACCGGCAGGCGGCCACCGCCTGGTGCCGGCCGCCCGGGTGCGTCCGTACGGCCCGGGCCCCGCCCCCCGGCTCAGGCCCGCTCCGCCGCCGTTCCCGCGACCGGGCGTATCTCCGCCGTCTCCAGGCTCGCCGCCGTGTGTTCGGCGGTGCGGCGGGCCCAGCGGCCGCTGGTCAGCAGGCCGAGGACGAGGACGGCCAGGCCGCAGCCGGTGAGGATCCACCAGCCGGGGCGAGCCGCGGTGACGAACACCTGCCGGTACGGCGAGGCCCCTATGCCGGACGCCAGGACCGCGCCGACCACCGCGACGCCGAGCGTCGAACCCAGCTGCCGGCTGGTGGAGGCGACGGCGGCGGCGACCCCGGCCTGGGCGCGGGGCATGCCCGACACGGCCGTGTTGGTGATCGGCGCGTTCACGAAACCGAAGCCGATGCCGAACAGGACGTAGGCGAGCAGCAGGGTGGTGTCCGACGTCTGCGCCTCGAACGCGGCGAACAGGACACCGCTCGCGGTCATCGCCGTACCGGCCAGCAGCAGGGGCAGCCGGGGGCCGCGGGTGCCGACGAGGCGGCCGGACAGCGGCGCGCACAGGAACGTCGGCACGGCCATCGGCAGCATCCACAGGCCCGCGTGCAGGGCGTCCAGGCCCCGCACGTTCTGCAGGTACAGGGTGGACAGGAACAGGAAGCCGCCCAGCGCCGCGAACGCGCTGATCGCGATCACGGTGGCGCCGGAGAACGGCGCCGAGCGGAAGAACCGCAGGTCGATGAGGGGTTCGGCGCGCCGGGGCTCGTACCACAGCAGGGCCAGCAGCGCGGCCACGGCGAGCACGGCGAACGGCACCACCGGTCCGGCGCCCGACTCCGGCGCCTCGATGATCGCGTACGTCAGCGAGCCGAACAGGGCGATCACCAGCACCTGGCCGACCGGGTCGGGGCGGCGGGCCCGGGGCGCGCGGGACTCGGGGACGCAGCGGAAGGTGAGCAGGAGGGCGGCGAGGCCGACCGGGAGGTTGACCCAGAAGATCGAGCGCCAGCTCACCGACTGCACCAGCAGCCCGCCGACCAGCGGGCCGGCCGCCATGGAGATGCCGACCACCGCGCCCCAGGCGCCGATCGCGCGGGCGCGCTCGCGGGCGTCGGTGAAGGTGTTGGTGATGATCGACATGGCGACCGGGTTGAGCATCGAGCCGCCCACCGCCTGGATCATCCGGAAGACGACGAGCAGCTCCAGGTTCGGGGCCAGGGAGCAGAGCAGGGAGCCCGCGGTGAACACCGTCAGGCCGGCCATGAAGACGCGTTTGCGTCCGATCCGGTCGGCCGTGGAGCCCGCCAGCATCAGCAGCGAGGCCAGGACGAGCGTGTAGGCGTCGATCGTCCACTGCAGACCGGAGGTGGTGGCGTGCAGGTCGCGCTGCATCGCGGGCAGCGCCACGTTCAGCGCGGTGGTGTCCAGGCTCACGATCAGCAGGCTCATGCAGCAGATGGCGAGCACGAGCAGGCGTCGGCGATGGCTCAACTCGGGCATGCGCCTCATCGTACGCCGACTTCGATAGTGCGTCTAACTAATGAGTGGTGCACGGGTCTGCTGGTCCGGCCGGTGCGCCGGACCGGGACGAGGGCCGGCCGGCGCGGCTCGCGGGACTTCCGGGCGGACTGCCGGCCGAGTGGGGGACAATGGGTGACCGTAGTCCCGTGCCGAGTGCCCCCGTCCACCCCCGGAGTCCTGACGATGACCCACCCGCTTCCCATCGGCCCGCACGCCGTGACGCCGCCCGTCGTGCTCGCACCCATGGCGGGCATCACCAACGCGCCGTTCCGCACCCTGTGCCGGGAGTTCAGCGGTGGCCGGGGACTGTTCGTCAGCGAGATGATCACCACCCGGGCGCTGGTCGAGCGCAACGAGAAGACCATGCAGCTGATCAGGTTCGACGCGAGCGAGCAGCCGCGCTCGATCCAGCTGTACGGCGTCGACCCGGCGACCGTCGGCAAGGCCGTCCGCATGATCGCGGAAGAGGACCTGGCCGACCACATCGACCTGAACTTCGGGTGCCCGGTGCCGAAGGTGACCCGCAAGGGCGGCGGCTCCGCGCTGCCGTTCAAGCGGAACCTGCTGCGGGCGATCCTGCGCGAGGCGGTCACCGGCGCCGGTGACCTGCCGGTGACCATGAAGATGCGCAAGGGCATCGACGACGACCACATCACCTACCTCGACGCCGGCCGGATCGCCGTCGAGGAGGGCGTGACCGCCATCGCGCTGCACGGCCGCACCGCCGCCCAGCACTACGGCGGCACCGCCGACTGGGAGGCCATCGCCCGGCTGAAGGAGCATGTGCCGGAGATCCCCGTGCTCGGCAACGGCGACATCTGGTCGGCCGAGGACGCGCTGCGCATGGTGCGGGAGACCGGCTGCGACGGCGTCGTGGTCGGCCGTGGCTGCCTGGGCCGGCCGTGGCTGTTCGCGGACCTGGTCGCCGCGTTCGAGGGACGCGCCGGGGACCGGGTGCGGCCCGTGCTGCGCGAGGTCGCCGACGTCATGGTCCGGCACGCCACGCTGCTCGGGGAGTGGCTCGGCGACGAGTCCAAGGGCGTGGTCGACTTCCGCAAGCACGTCGCCTGGTACCTGAAGGGCTTCGCGGTCGGCTCCGAGATGCGCAAGCGGCTCGCGATCACCTCCTCGCTGGCGGAGCTGCGGGCCGGGCTGGACGAGCTGGACCTCGACCAGCCGTGGCCGGCCGGTGCGGAGGGGCCGCGCGGCCGTACGTCCGGCAACAACCGGGTGGTGCTGCCGGACGGCTGGCTGACGGACCCCTACGACTGCGCGGGTCTCGGCGAGGACGCGGAGCTGGACACCTCCGGCGGCTGAGCCGTCCGGTCAGCCCTTCCTGGGGTGCGGTGTCGAGCCGTAGGCCCGCAGGAAGCGGTCCCGGAAGGCGCTCATCCGCCACACCGGCGCGTCATGGGCCGGGCGCAGGCCGTCCGTCCAGTGCCAGGCGTCGGTCTTGTCCAGGATCCGGGGGTCCTTGGCGACGATCGACACCGGCACGTCGCGGCTGGCGTGGCCGCCGCTGACCCGGGCGATGGGCTGGTGGTCGCCGAGGAAGACCAGCACGGTGTCGTCGGTGCCGTACCGCTCCAGCCACTCGGTGAGCGCGGTCACCGAGTACCGCACCGACCTGCCGTACGCCTCGCGGGAGCGGGCGGTGTCGGCGATGACGTCGGCCGGGTCGTCGCCGGCCGCCGCCATGGGCCCGAAGACCGAGCCGTCGCCGAGCCGGTCCCAGTCGGTCATCCGGGGGACCGGCGCCCAGGGCTGGTGGCTGGAGGTCAGGATGAGCAGCGACATCCGGGACTTGCCGGCGGCCGGCGGCCGGGCGTGCACCCGCTCCTGGTACTGCTGGAGCGCGTACTGGTCGGGCATGGTCGACCAGCTGAACTTCGGTCCCCGGTAGCCGAGTTGAAACGCGTCGTAGACCTTGTCCAGGCCGTACCACGCCTGTTCCGGCCAGCCCTTCTGCACGCCCGGCATCACCCCGACCGTCTGATACGCGCCGGTCTTCCGGAACGCCTCCGTGAGACTGAGGTGATCGCTGGCCATGACCGTGCGGTAGCGCTGCTGGTTGCTGATCCACAGCCCGGACATGGTGGTGGAGTGGCCGAGCCAGCTGCTGCCGCCGTAGGTCGCCGAGGTCAGCCAGCCGCTCCTGGCGTGGAAACCGGCCTTGGCCAGGGCCCGGGTGCGGGCGTCGAGCGTCCGGTCCACGCCGGGCGCGATGCCCGGGTCCTCCACGGCGCTGCGGCCGTAGCTCTCGATGAACGTGAAGATCACGTCCTTGCCGCGCAGGTCGGGCACGAGCTGGCCGGGCGGTGTGTTCCCGAAGGCGTCGGTCCGGGCCGTTTTCCGGAAGGCCGCCTCGTCCCTGAGGGTGTCCGCGATCCGGTGGGCCTGGGTCCGCAGCGCGCTCACGGTGCGGTCGGAGGCGACCGGCACGTCCGTCAAGCGCAGGCCGAGGGCGGAGCAGGTGATCCAGACGACGGCGGCGACCAGCGTGGCGCGGTGCGCCGGGCCGGGGTGCCGGGCGAGCAGGCCCGCGAGCCGCACCAGGGACAGCGCCGGCAGGACGAGGGCGAGCAGCACGAGGACGACCGCCCCGGCCACGGCGGCCAGCGCGGCCGGGCGCCCCAGGGAGTCCTCCAGATACGACTCCGCGTCACCGAGCAGGCTCCAGTCGAGCACCACGTCGAACGTGCGGCCGAGGTACTGGCCGAAGCCCATGTCCAGCGCATCCAGCACGGTCACCGCCCCGAGCAGCACCCCGGACACCGCCGCGACCGCCACCCGGGGCCGGTGCGGCAGCGCGAGCAGCACGGCGGCCCCGACGACGGCCTCCGCCGGCAGCCGCACGAAGGCGGCGGGCCCGAGCCGGGCCACGGAGTCGGGCATCACGAGCGCGGCGAGGACGACCGCCGCGGCCAGCACGGTGACGGTCACGGACAGCGCCCGCGCGGCCCCCGGGTGCCGTGCCCGCCACCGCCGCGTCCACGCCCGCCAGGGGACCCGGGGGCGGCGGGAGCCGGGCGGGGCGGGTCCGGTGATCTCTTCGGCCACGTCCTCGGCCGACGGCAGCGCGCTCATGCCTCCGGGTACGGCCCGCCCCCGGGCGCCGTTCACCCCGCCCGGGCAAACACCTGGTCAACGGAGCCGGTGCCGAGGCAGCGCCCCTGAGGGATGCGGCCGGGCCGCCCCGTCCCTCAGGCGCCCCCCACCGCCGTCAGCAGGGCGAGCGGCGCCGCCGCCGACCGGGCCTCCCGCACGCAGGCGTGCGGGTAGGGCACCGGTGCCGCCTGCGGATCGCGCCCGTACCCGGCCAGCACCTCCGGCAGCCGGTGCCCGGTGACCGCCGCCGCGTCGATGAGCGCGTGCGCCACCGTGCGGGCCTCGTCGTGCAGCCCGTACCGCGCCAGCCCCAGCGTGATCAGCGCGTTGTCGTGCGGCCAGACCGAGCCGCGGTGGTACGACAGCGGGTGGTACGCCGGCTGTCCGGAGGCCAGCGTGCGCACGCCCCAGCCCGAGAAGAAGTCCGGCTCCAGCAGCCGCCGGCCGACCACCTCGCCGTACTCCTTGTCCAGCAGCCCCGACCACAGCAGATGCCCGGCGTCGGAGGCCAGCGCGTCGATCTGGCGGCCGTGTCCGTCCAGGGCCAGCGCCGGAAAGGACTGCTCCCGCATCCAGAAGTCCCGCTGGAACCGGTCGCGGAGATCGGCGGCGGCCTGCTCCAGCAGCGCGGCGTACGTCTCGTCGGCCCACACCGCGCGCGCCAGCCCCGCCGTGCGGCGCAGCGCGTCGTACGCGTAGCCCTGCGCGCCCGCCGCCATCACCGCGCCGGTGGGCCGGGTGCCGTCGGCGCAGCAGATCGCGCCGGGGGAGTCCTTCCAGTTCTGGTTGGCGAGGCCGCCCTCGTCGGCGCGGTAGACGAGGTAGCCGCGCGAGGTCAGCCCGCCGTGGTCGAGCATCCAGCCGATGGCGGCCCGGGCGTGCGGTTCCAGGCGGCGGGCGAGGGCGGGGTCCCCGGTCCGCTCGGTGTAGGCGCCGAGCAGGATCAGGAACAGCGGGGTGGCGTCGACCGAGCCGTAGTAGCGGCCGTACGGCACCTGTCCGAAGTGGGCCAGCTCCCCGTGCCGCACCTCGTGCACGATCTTGCCGGGCTGGGCGGCCGGGGACCCGGTGCCGCCGCCTGCCTGGGTGGCGGCCAGGGCCAGCAGGGTGGCGGCGGCCGGCCCGGGGCGGTACGGCAGCGTGAACAGGGAGGTGAGCAGCGCGTCCCGGCCCAGCAGGGTGAGGAACCAGGGCGCGCCGGCGGCCGGGACGCGCAGCTCCTCGCCGTCCGGACCGGCGGCCGGCACCTGGAGCGCGGCCAGGTCGGCCAGGCCCCGCGCGCAGGCCGCGGCCAGCTCCGGCCAGCCGGTCGGGAAGGCCACGCCCTCGCTGAACTCTTCCTCGCGGGCGCGCAGTTGCCGGTGCACGGCGGCCGGGTCGCGGGGCACCCGCAGGGCCCGCCGCTCACCGTGCGGGCGGGCGATCACCCGCAGCAGCAGCTCGGTCGTGCCGTGCGGCGGGAGGTCGAGCGTCCACACCAGCCGGCGGGCACCGGTGCCCGTCTCCTCCACGCCGTCCGGCGCCGGATCGGCGGTGATCGTCGTGACGGACCGCCATTCGGCCCGCCGGTAGGTGAACTCGATGCCGTCGGACAGCACCTGACGGGAGCGCACGGCGCCGGCCTTGGCGTAGGTGCGGTGGTCGGAGCGGAGTTCGAACTGGTCGGTGAAGTCGGCGTCGACGGTGAGCGCCAGTCGGACGGTGGTCGGCGCCGGCCGGTTGCTGGTCACCTTCACCGACTCCACGAACGAGCTGTCGCCGACGGCCTGTTCCCGGAACAGGGTGTGGGCCGCCGGCTCCTGCCGGCCGCCGCGCGGGACCAGCACACAGCGGGCTGCGTCCCCGTCCGCCACCGGGGCGAGCGGTTCGGGCACCGCGCCGTCGACGGTGAGCTGCCAGCGGCTGAGGTGCCGGGCGTCCCGGACGAACAACCCGTCCGGGGAGCCGCCACCGCGCACCCCGGTGATGTCGCCGCGGTCGCCCACGGCGGCGAAGGTGGCGCCGTGCACGAGCAGATGATGCCGGTCCGTCATCCCCGGTCCCCTCCTTGGTCACTTCTGACGAACGTGCTGACGCCCGGCTCGGACACGCCCCTTGGCGGGCTCTTGTCCAGCCTTTGACGCTCGTGCGGTGCGGACCGCTCGTGGTGCAGGTCGAGCGCGAGCGCCGCCGTCCAGCCGAAGCCGGCCGCCCCGCAGGGCTCGCCGGTGTACGGGTCGACGTACTCGGCGAAGCCGGTGGCGTCGGCCAGGTCCAGGAACGCGGTGCGCAGCGCGTCGGCCGCGCCGGTCTCGCCGTGCGCCCGCAGCCCGCGCTCCAGCAGCCAGTTGATGTTGAACCAGGCCGGGCCGCGCCAGTACCGGTGCGGGTCGAAGGCCTCGCCCTGGAGGTCGTAGCTCGGCACCAGCCGGGTGCGGTCGCCGAGCGAGAAGTGCGGGCCGTGGACCGTGCGCACCAGCGCGGCGGCGATCTCGCGGGGCAGTCCGGGCAGCAGCAGCGGCACCAGCCCGGACACCCCGCGCTCGGGCAGCAGTCCGCCGCCGCGCAGGTCCCGGCAGCGGAACAGCCCGGCCGCGCCGTCCCACAGCCGCTCCACCAGGGCCCGGGTCAGCCGTTCGGCGCGCTCCCGCCGGGCGGAGCCGGTCGCGCCCAGTTCCCCGGCGATCCGGGCGAGGGCGTGCTCGGAGGCGATGAGCAGCGCGTTGAACGCCGGGTCCTCCACGGCGAACTCCTCGCCGCCCCGGCCGCCGTCCGGCCCGTCCCGGTAGCCGCCGTCCCGGTAGTCGGCGGCCAGCCGCACGTACCGCCCGTAGTCCAGGTCCGTGGGCCGGTCCTCGGGCGCGCCGTGGTCGAGGTCGGCGCGGCGGAAGGAGCGGGCCGGGGCCGGGGCGATCCGGGCCAGCGGGGCGTCCCAGCAGGGGCTGTTGTCCATGCCCTGCTCCCAGGGGTGGACCACCGAGACCAGACCGCCGCCGCCCAGGTCGCGCCGGTGCAGCAGATACCGGTGCCAGGCGGCCAGCCGCGGGTACATCCGGGCCAGGAAGCCCCGGGACCGGGACAGGTCCGGGTCGGCGCGGTGCACCAGCCAGACCGCCAGCGCGTGCACCGGTGGCTGGACGATGCCGGACGTCTGTACGGTGCGCGGGGCGCCCGCGGCGCGGCCGGCGGTGGCGGAGCGCCAGAAGTCGGGGCTGGGGAAGTAGGCGTCGAGCGGTACGGAGGGGTTGAAGACGATGTGCGGGACGCGTCCGTCGGCCCACTGGGCGGCCAGCAGCGTCTCCAGCTCCGTCTGGGCGCGCAGCGGCGAGAGGTGCCGCAGCCCGATGGCGATGAACGCGCTGTCCCAGGACCACTGGTGCGGATACAGGTTGCGGGACGGCACCGTGGAGGCGCCCGTCCAGTTGGCCTCCAGCACCCGGGCCGCCCTGACGTGGGCGGACGCCGGTCCGGCGGGCGGATCGTATGCGATCTCGAACGGAGTGGGACGGGAACTGAGCTGGGCGGTGCGATCCACTCGGGACTCCCCGGAGACGTCCGGCCGCCCGGGTTCGGCTGCGGCCACCGTAGGGTTACGTCTATTTAACACGCAAAACTCACTATGTAATGCAGACTTGAGGAACACAAGGGGGTGCGCATGACCGGACGTCCGGGCAGGACCGGCAGGAGCGGGAACCAGGCGGGTGCCGGCGATCTGCTCCAACTCGTGCGCCATGGACGGGCCGTGACCCGCGGGGCGCTCCAGCAGGCGACCGGACTGTCCCGGGCCACCGTGGGCCAGCGGCTGGACCGGCTGTTCCGGGCGGGCTGGCTGCGCGAGGGCGCCGGCGGAGGTGTCGGCTCCCCGCTGGGCGGACGCCCCTCCGCCACCCTGGAGTTCGACGGCTCGCACGCGGTGGTCCTGGCCGCCGACCTGGACACCCGGCACGGCCGCGCGGCCGTCCTGACGCTGACCGGTGACATCCTCGCCGAACACGCCGGCACGCTGGTGGTGGAGGACGGCCCCGGCCCGGTCCTCGGCGAACTCGCCCGCTGGTTCGCCGAGTTGCTGGTCACAACCGGGCACCTGCCGGCGCAGGTGTGCGGGATCGGGCTCGCGGTGCCGGGCCCGGTGGACAGCGAGTCCGGCCGGGTGGTCCAGCCGCCGATCATGCCGGGCTGGGACGGCTACGACATCCGCGGCCGGCTGTCCCGCGCCCTCACCGAGTACACCGGCGCTCCCGCGGTGCCGGTCCTGGTCGACAACGACGCCAACCTCATGGCCTACGGCGAACAGCGCACCGGGTACCCCGACTGCCCGGCCTTCGTGCTGGTCAAGGTGTCCACCGGCATCGGCGCCGGGGTGGTCGTGGACGGCTCGATCTACCGGGGCGCCGACGGCGGTGCGGGCGACCTCGGGCACATCCGGGTCGGCGCCGACGCGCTGTGCCGGTGCGGCTCCCACGGCTGTCTCGCGGCGGTCGCCAGCGGCGGCGCCGTGGCCCGGCGGCTGGCCGCGTCCGGGGTGCCGGCCACCTCGGGCTCGGACGTGCGGGAGCTGCTGGCCGACGGGCACCCGGAGGCCGCCGCACTGGCCCGGGAGGCCGGGCGCCGGGTCGGGGACGTGCTGGCGACGGTCGTGACGCTGCTCAACCCGGGCGTGCTGATGATCGCGGGCGACCTGGCCGGGACGCCCTTCCTGACCGGTGTGCGCGAGCTGCTCTACCAGCGGGCGCTGCCCCGCTCCACGGCCCACCTGGAGGTCGTCACCTCCCGGCTCGGGGAGCGGGCGGGGCTGATCGGGGCCGGTGCGCTGGTGGTGGAGTACCTGTACGCGCCGGAACGGGTGGAGGAACGGCTCGCGGAGCTGGGCGTGTGACCGGGGCACCGCCGGGGCCGGCCGGGGCGGCGCCGCCAGGGCCGGCGGGGGGCTCGGACTGGTGTCCGGGAGGTGGTCCGGATGGTGGAACGGAACGGTCTGTGGCAGCGTGATTCTCGCCACCCTTGATAAGGGTCCCGCTCACATGAGCGGATCTTGAGCGGCTGCACTTCTCCAAGGGGTGGCACTGGGTGCCACCCCTTGATCGTTCATCGATCGAAATCAGTCGTGGCGGTGGTTGCTCATGTGAGCGTAAATCTGCACCTGTGGGCGCGGTTGCGTTCAAGAAGTGAAAACATAAGCCCGGCTTCGCTTGCCAAGCCTTGACTTTCGATCCGCTGGCGGACGAGTGGTTACAGGCGCATGACGGACAAGTGGACCTCCCCATGAGCCTTCGATCTGGGTATGTTCCTCGCCGTCAGGGCAGCCACCGTGGCCTCAAGGAGTCGAGACCCGTGTCGGAAAACAAAGAACCCCACGCAGCGAAGTTCGTTTACGACTTCACCGAAGGCAACAAGGACCTCAAGGACCTTCTCGGCGGCAAGGGTGCCAATCTCGCCGAGATGACCAACCTCGGTCTGCCGGTCCCTCCCGGCTTCACCATCACCACGGAGGCCTGCAAGGTCTACCTGGACAGCGGTGAGGAGCCCGCGGCACTGCGTGACGAGGTGAGTGCGCATCTCGACGCCCTGGAAGCCACGATGGGCAAGAAGCTGGGCCAGGCCGACAACCCGCTGCTGGTCTCGGTCCGCTCCGGCGCCAAGTTCTCCATGCCCGGCATGATGGACACCGTCCTGAACATCGGCCTGTCCGACGAGTCCGTGCAGGGGCTGGCCCAGCAGGCCGGCGACGAGCGGTTCGCCTGGGACTCCTACCGGCGCCTCATCCAGATGTTCGGCAAGACCGTCCTCGGCGTCGACGGCGACCTCTTCGAGGAGGCCCTGGAGAAGGCCAAGGCCGCCAAGAAGGTCACCGTCGACACCGACCTGGAGGCCGCGGACCTCAAGAAGCTGGTCACCACCTTCAAGAAGATCGTCAAGAAGGAGGCCGGCCGGGACTTCCCGCAGGACCCGCGCGAGCAGATGGACCTCGCCATCAAGGCGGTCTTCGACTCCTGGAACGGCGACCGCGCCAAGCTGTACCGCCGCCAGGAGCGCATCCCGCACGACCTCGGCACCGCCGTCAACGTCTGCTCGATGGTCTTCGGCAACCTCGGCCCCGACTCCGGCACCGGCGTCGCCTTCACCCGGGACCCGGCCTCCGGCCACCAGGGCGTCTACGGCGACTACCTGCAGAACGCGCAGGGCGAGGACGTCGTCGCGGGCATCCGCAACACGGTCCCGCTGGCCGAGCTGGAGCGGATCGACAAGAAGTCCTACGACCAGCTTATGCAGATCATGGAGACCCTGGAGAACCACTACAAGGATCTCTGCGACATCGAGTTCACCATCGAGCGCGGCCAGCTCTGGATGCTCCAGACCCGGGTCGGCAAGCGCACGGCGGGCGCGGCCTTCCGCATCGCGACCCAGCTCGTCGACCAGGGCCTGATCGACGAGACCGAGGCGCTCCAGCGCGTCACCGGCGCCCAGCTCGCCCAGCTGATGTTCCCGCGCTTCGACGAGGAGGCGAAGGCCGGGCAGGTCGCCCGCGGCATCGCGGCCTCGCCGGGCGCGGCGGTCGGCAAGGCGGTCTTCGACTCGTACACGGCCGTGAAGTGGTCCCGCTCGGGCGAGAAGGTCATCCTGGTCCGCCGCGAGACCAACCCGGACGACCTGGACGGCATGATCGCGGCGGAGGGCATCCTCACCAGCCGCGGCGGCAAGACCTCGCACGCGGCCGTGGTCGCCCGCGGCATGGGCAAGACCTGTGTCTGCGGCGCGGAGGAGCTGGAGGTCGACACCAAGCGCCGCCGGATGACGGTCCCCGGCGGACACGTCGTCGAGGAAGGCGACCTGATCTCCATCGACGGCTCCAGCGGCAAGGTCTACCTGGGCGAGGTCCCGGTCGTGCCGTCGCCGGTCGTGGAGTACTTCGAGGGCCGGATGCACCCGGGCGCCGACGACGCCGACGAGCTGGTCGAGGCCGTGCACCGGATGATGGCCTTCGCCGACCGCAAGCGCCGGCTGCGGGTGCGCGCCAACGCCGACAACGCCGAGGACGCGCTGCGCGCCCGCCGCTTCGGCGCCCAGGGCATCGGCCTGTGCCGCACGGAGCACATGTTCCTCGGCGACCGCCGTGAGCTGGTCGAGCGGCTGATCCTGGCGGACACGGAGGAGGAGCGCGAGGCGTCCCTCAAGGCCCTGCTGCCGCTCCAGAAGAAGGACTTCGTGGAGCTGTTCGAGGCGATGGACGGCCTGCCCGTCACCATCCGCCTGCTGGACCCGCCGCTGCACGAGTTCCTGCCCGACATCACGGAACTCTCGGTCCGCGTGGCCCTGGCCGAGTCCCGCCAGGAGCCGCACGAGAACGAGCTGCGCCTGCTCCAGGCCGTGCACCGGCTGCACGAGCAGAACCCGATGCTGGGCCTGCGCGGCGTACGCCTCGGGCTGGTCATCCCGGGCCTGTTCACCATGCAGGTCCGCGCGATCGCCGAGGCGGCGGCCGAGCGCAAGGCGGCCAAGGGCGACCCGCGCGCCGAGATCATGATCCCGCTCGTCGGCACCGTCCAGGAGCTGGAGATCGTCCGCGAGGAGGCCGACCGGGTCGTCGCCGAGGTCCAGGCGGCGACGGGCACGCGGCTGAAGCTGGCGATCGGCACGATGATCGAGCTGCCGCGTGCCGCCCTCACGGCGGGTCAGATCGCCGAGGCGGCGGAGTTCTTCTCCTTCGGCACGAACGACCTGACGCAGACGGTGTGGGGCTTCAGCCGCGACGACGTCGAGGCCAGCTTCTTCACGGCCTACCTGGAGAAGGGCATCTTCGGCGTCTCCCCGTTCGAGACGATCGACAGGGACGGCGTCGGCTCCCTGGTGAAGTCGGCGGCCGAGGCGGGCCGGCGCACCCGCCCCGACCTGAAGCTGGGTGTCTGCGGCGAGCACGGCGGCGACCCGGAGTCGGTCCACTTCTTCCACGAGGTGGGCCTGGACTACGTCTCCTGCTCTCCGTTCCGCATCCCGGTCGCCCGCCTGGAGGCCGGCCGCGCGGCCACCCAGTCGACGGGCAGCGACCACCGCTGACCCCCGGACCCCGCGGCCGTCGCCGGTCCCCGACCCTCAACCGGTCGGCGGCGGCCGCGGAGCACGAAAGAGGAAGGGCGGCATCCCAGTGCGGGGGATGCCGCCCTTCCGCGCGCCCTCACAGACTCAGACACTTCGCTCGACGGCCTCGAAGATGTCGGCGTCGGTCTCGCGCTGCCATGCGGGAAGCAGGTCCCAGCCGGCGACATACCCCGGCTTCGGGTCCTCGAAGTGCCGGTGCATCTGCGCCGCCCAGCACACCGCGACGAACTGGCCCTTCTGCTCACGGCTCAGCCGGGCGGCACGCCCCGCGCTGACCCGGAGGAAGTCGCGTACCTGGCCGCACACCACCGCGGCGGCCTCCCGCTCCCATGCGGGCGTCTCCTCCCACGGAGTGACGTAACCGGACTTCGGCTCCCCGGGAAAGTGCCTGCGCACACCGGCGATCCACGCCTCCCGGAAGATCCGGCCGTCCTCGCTCATGCAGTTCTTCCCTTCGTCAGGCGGACCCCGGCAGTGCCGCGATCCGGTGGTGCAGGTCCGGGACCCGGGCGTCGGAGGACAGCCCGGCGAGCCGGGGACGCAGACCGTGGAGCCGGGCGGACACGTATCCCGAATGCGTCCGCCCGGCCACGGCGAGGGCCTGGCCGGCGAAGTGAACCACCTGGTCGACATCGCCCCGATGCGCCCCCAGCGCCGCGAGATCGACGAGGACGGCACCACGCCGACGAGGGCTGAGGTTCTGCGCCATCGCCGACGCCAGCGCGTCTTCGGCGAGGTCGGGGCGGCCGAGCGTGAGGTAGCAAGCTCCGCGTTCCTCGGCGAGACGCGAGCCGTCGAACCGGAGCCATCCGCCGCTGTGCGCCGGGCCGCAACCCCGCGCCGCGCGTTGCCCGGCGAGCCTCGGCCGCCTGCCCATCATCGCCTCCTGCGCTGGTCCGATCGGCATCGTCGCAGACCGCAGCGTCCGTGCGGGGGCAGTGCCCGGAAAACGCCCGGGCCCCGCTCTGGGCGACGGTAACGCAGTGCGGTTGCCTGGTCACCATCGCCCGGGAGTGCCCGTCGGCTCCCCGGGCGGCGGTGAAGCACAGTGCCGCTCGCACCCGGAAGGGCGGCTCCTAGGTGGAGGGACGAAGTCCGTGCGCGAACCCGCTGCCAGACCCGAGTCTGTTGGCGCACCCGGATATGCCGAGATGATGCCGTGTGAGCCGGAGTCCGCCAGGCGAGCCCGGCTGCTCATCGCTTCGGCTCTGAGCGTCTGGGCCATAGAGGAACTGGTGGACGCGGCCACGCTGGTCGTCGGTGAGCTGCTGACGAACACGCTGCGACACACCCGCTGCCGTACGGCCCGGGTCACCGTCCATCGGCTCACCGGGGACCGTGTGCGGATCGGCGTCTCGGATACCGGGCAGGGGCTGCCCGTCATGGACCGTCCCGGCGAGGGCGCCGAGAGCGGCCGTGGCCTGCTGTTGCTCGACGCCCTCTGCGACCGGTGGGGATACGACCGGTACCGGGCGTGGAAGGTCGTGTGGGCTGAACTGCGTCTGGGGCCCGCTGAGTGAGGTGTGTTGCGGGACGTCCGTGGGCGCCGGAGGGGGGCTACTCGCAGGCCACGCCGTCTCCGTCCCGGTCCAGGTGGCCGTCGTAGCCCGGGTCGCCCGTGTGCAGGGGGGTGACGCCCGCGGCTCGGGCCTCGGTGCAGTTGGCGTAGTAGACGCCGGCCGAGGTGTCGGTGCCGGTGCCGGTGTCGGCCGCCGGTTCGGCCGTGACGGTGTGGGTGACCCTGACCTTGACCTTCACCGTGTGGGTGCGGGTCACCGTGGGAGCGGGCTCCGGTGCGGCCGTCTGCGTGGCCGTCGCCGTGGCGGTCACGGTCACCGTCGGGTGCGGGGCGGCGGCGGCCGGTTCGGTGCGGGGCGCGGTGTCCTCGCCCGCGGCGCCTATGCCCACGCCGGCGAAGAGCGTGAGGGCCAGGGCGGGGAGCAGGTAGCGCTTGCGGGCCCAGCGGGGGCTTCGCGGCGCGGGCGGTGTGGTGTACGGGTTCGTCATGGCGTCCCCCCAGACGACGGCACGTGCACCGGACGGTGGCACGTGCCGACGACCGTAGGTGCGGCGCGCCGTGCGTGGGGGGAAGGTGATGGTTTCGTGATGAACAGGTGGCGTGCGGAAGGAACTCAGAGGGTCAGAGCGTGCCCTCCGTGTTGACCGGGCCGACCTGGAAGACGCCGGAGCAGATCTTCCAGGGGGCCGGGACCAGGGTCGCGGTGCGGGAGGCCGGCGGGTAGACCCGCAGGTAGCTGCCGGTGCGCAGGCAGGGGCCGCCCACCGGGCCGTTCGTGGTGCGGACGACCGCCGAGGCGGAGTGGCCGGGGCTCAGGGTGACGGTGCCGTAGCGGCTGCCGCTGTGGGCGGCGGCCGGGCCGATCCGGCGGTGGGTGCTGTCCAGCGCGCTGACGCCCGGATAACCGCGCAGGGCGCACTTGGTGGTGCTGGTGTTGGTGAACCGGACCGGCCAGTAGAGCGATCCGGCCGCGCCCTCCTTGCCGCCCATGGACAGGTACAGGTCGCTCACGGCACAGGTGCGCGCGGCGGCCGGGGCGCCGGCCGCCGCCGGTGCCGCGCTCCAGGCGGCACCGGCGGCGGTGACACCGACGAGCGCCGTGGTCAGCGCGAGCACCGGGCCGCGCCCGCGCGCGGCGCGGGCGACTCGGGGAGATGACGGATACGGAAACATGGCACATCCTCCTCCATCGGACGAATGGGTGGATGAAGGTCACTGTGTTGGATGCGTCCCGCGCCGGAAAAGTTGTGCGCCGCCGCCGGGACGTCCGAATCCGGGTGCCCATCCCACGCCGGCCTACGGCCCCGAGGCCCTCTTTCGTATTCGCCCCGCATGGTTGATCGTTGGGCCGTGCATCGGTGACGGACGGCAGGGGGGCACGGGATGACGATCAGCCGCAGGGCGCTGCTGGCCGCGGGCGCGGGCGCCGGACTGCTCACGGCGTGTGGCGCGAACACCGGCCGCGATGACGGCGGTTCGGGGCCACGGCTGTCGCACTGGTACCACCAGTACGGCGAGCCCGGCACCGAGCGGGCCGTGCAGCGGTACGCCGCCGCCTTCAAGAAGGCGCGCGTCTCCGTACAGTGGCGCCCCGGGAACTACGACCAGCAGACCGCCGCCGCGCTGCTGACCGACTCCGGGCCCGACGTCTTCGAGGTCAACGGGCCCACACTGGACCAGATCCAGCAGGGCCAGGTCGTCGAGCTCACCGACCTGCTGGCGGGCGTGCGGGACGACTTCAACCCCGCCGTGCTCGGACCGATGACGTACGAGGGGAAGGTCTACGGCATTCCCCAGGTCGTCGACATGCAACTGCTCTACTACCGCAAGAGCCTGCTGAGGGACGCCGGCGTCGAGCCGCCCGCCACCCTGGACGCCCTGATCGACGCCGCCGCGCGGCTCACCGACGGCGAGACGAAGGGACTCTTCCTCGGCAACGACGGCGGAGCGGGCGTGCTCGGCGGGACACCCCTGCGCGCGGCCGGGTTCGACCTGGTCACCGCCGACGGCGCGGCCGGCTTCGACGATCCGGCCGCCGCCCGTACCCTCGGCAAGCTGCGCCGGCTCTACGCCGGCAAGTCCCTCCTGCTCGGCGCGCCCGCCGACTGGTCCGACCCGTCGGCGTTCGTCCAGGGGCTGACCGCGATGCAGTGGTGCGGACTGTGGGCGCTGCCCCGGGTCCGCGAGGAACTCGGGGACGACTTCGGGGTGCTGCCGTTCCCGGCGGACGGCGCCCGGGGCCGGCCCGCCGTGCCCGTGGGAGCCTACGGCGCCGCCGTCAGCGCCCGCAGCGGCCACCGGGAGCCGGCCAAGGAGTACGTGAAGTGGCTGTGGGTGGAACGCACCGACTTCCAGACGGACTTCGCGCTGTCCTACGGCTTCCACATCCCCGCCCGGCTGTCCCTCGCAGCGAAGGCCGGCCGGCTGCGGACGGGGCCGGCCGCCGACGCCGTGCGGTTCGCCGCCGACCACGGCTACGCCCAGCCGCTGCTGTGGACCCCGGCCGCCCAGACCGCCTACCAGGACGCGCTCAGCCGGATCATCAAGGACGGGGCGGACCCGGCGCGTGAACTGCGCGCGGTCGTGGCCAGGGTGACGGCCGAGCTGAAGCGCGTGCGGCACGTGAAGAAGCCGTCGTGAGGCACCGGCGCACCCTGTGGTTCTGGGTGTTCACCGGGCCGTTCGCGCTCGGGCTGGCGCTGTTCACCTATGTGCCGCTGCTGTGGAGCGTGGCGCTCAGCTTCTTCGACGCGCACAACACCGTCACGCCCACGGACTTCGCGGGGCTGGGCAACTACACGGCCATGCTGCGCGACGGGGCGTTCACCGACAGCCTGCGGACCTTCCTCCTCTTCACCGCCTTCATCGTGCCCGTCACCTACGTGTCCTCCCTGGCCCTCGCCCTGATGGTCAACCGCGTCCGGTGGGCCCGGGCGTTCTTCCGGTCGGTGTTCTTCCTGCCGGCCGCGTGCAGCTATGTGGTGGCGGCGCTCATCTGGAAGACGTCGATCTTCAGCGGGGTGCGGTTCGGGCTGGCCAACACGGTGCTGGGCTGGTTCGGCGGCGAACCCGTCGCCTGGCTGTCCACCACCGACCCGCCCTGGTACTGGCTGGTCATCGTGACCGTACGGCTGTGGCTGCAAGCCGGGTTCTACATGATCCTGTTCCTCGCCGGGCTCCAGCGGATCGACCCGGTGCTGTACGAGGCGGCGGCCGTGGACGGGGCCCGGCCCGGCTGGACGGTGCTGCGGCACATCACCCTGCCCCAGCTGCGGGGCACCTCGGTCGCGGTGGTGCTGCTGCTCGTCGTGGGCGCCTTCCAGGCCTTCGACGAGTTCTACAACCTGCTGTCCGACGCCCGGGGCTATCCGCCGTACGCCCGCCCGCCGCTGGTCTACCTCTACTACACCGCGCTCGGCCAGGGCCAGAACCTGGGGCTGGGCAGCGCGGGCGCGGTGATCCTCGCGCTGGTCGTCGCGGTCGTCACGGTGGCGCAGACGCGCTGGCTGCGGCTGGGAAGGACGGACGGCGATGGATGACGCCCTGGTACGGGCCGGGCGGGCGCTGCGGCTGGCGCTGCTGAGCGCGCTCGCCCTGCTCTTCCTGGTCCCGTTCTACCTGCTCGTGCGCAACGGACTCGCCGACGAGCGGGACATCACCTCGCCCGACTGGACCTTCTTCCCGGCCCGGCCGCGCTGGGGCCATGTGCGGGAACTGTTCGCCGACCCCTCCGTGCCCTTCGCGCGCTCCCTGCTCAACTCCGCGCTGATCGCCGTCGCCACCACCCTCGGCACCCTGCTCCTGGCCTCCCTCGCCGGCTACGGCCTGGCCCGCATCCCCTACCGGCACGCGAACAAGGTCTTCTACGGCATCCTGGGCACCCTGCTGGTCCCGGCGGCCGTCACCTTCGTGCCGAGTTTCGTGCTGGTGTCGTCGCTGGGCTGGGTGTCCACGCTGCGCGGCCTGATCGTCCCGACGCTGTTCTCCGCGTTCGCCTGCTTCGTCTTCCGGCAGTACTTCCTCGGCTTCCCGCGCGAGCTGGAGGACGCGGCGCAGGTGGACGGGCTCGGGTACTGGCGGACGTACTGGCTCGTCGTCGTGCCGAACGCCCGTCCGGTGTTCGCGGCCGTCGGCACGATCGTGTTCCTCGGCGCGTGGAACTCCTTCCTGTGGCCGCTGGTGATCGGACAGGACCAGAGCGCCTGGACGGTGCAGGTGGCCCTGTCCTCGTTCACCACCGCCCAGGTCGTACGGCTGCACGAGCTGTTCGTCGCGGCGGCCGTGTCGGTCCTGCCGCTGCTGCTGGTGTTCCTGTGCTTCCAGCGGTGGATCGTGGCCGGCGTGGAGCGGTCCGGGATCGACTGACGGGCGGCGGCCCCGGCCGGCGGGCGGCGCGGCTCAGGCCGTGGAGCCGCCGTCGATCACCAGGTCCGCGCCGACCACCGAGGCCGCGTCGTCCGAGGCCAGGTACAGCACGGCCGCGGCCACCTCCTCGACCGTGGAGATCCGGCCGAGCGGCGCCTCGGTGCGCATCCGCGCGGCCCGGCCGGCCTCCGTCTCGCCGGGCCTGAGGGACATGGCGGTGGCGGTGGGGCCGGGGCTGACGGCGTTGATCCGCACCCCGTCGGCGATGTGGTCCAGGGCGGCGCCACGGGTCAGGACCGATACGGCCGCCTTGCTCACGGCGTAGCCGGTGGTCCCGGGCAGCCGGCTGTGCACGCCGATCCGGGAGGCGATGTTGACGATGGCGCCGCCGTCCGGCTGGGTGCGCATCCGGGCGATCTCGGCCTGGAGGGCGAGGAAGACGCCGGTGACGTTGATGCCGAGCATCTGCTGCCAGTCCTCCTCGGACAGCTCGCCCACGGGCCGTCCGCCGCCCGCGAGGACACCGGCGTTGTTCACCGCCACGTCCAGCGAACCGAACCGGTCCACGGCGGCGGCCACCAGGTCCCGCACCTCGCCGGCCCGGGTGACGTCGGCGGTCACGGCGAGCGCCGTGCCGCCCTCCCGCCCGATCAGGGCCGCGGTCTCGTCCAGGGGCTCGCGGCGCCGCCCGGCGACGACGACCCGGGCGCCCTCCCGGGCGAGGGCGAGGGCCACCCCGCGGCCGATGCCGGAGCCGGCGCCCGTGACGAGGGCGGTGCGGCCGGTGAAGCGGTGGGTCATCAGAGGTTCCCTTTTCTAGACCGATCGGTTCAGTTTGAGGGCGGAAAAGAACGCGCCTCCCGGAGGAAGCGCGTCCGTCAGTCCAGCAGGGCCAGGGCCTGTTCCGCCGCGTCCCGCACCCGGGCCGGGTCCGCCGACGCCTTGCCGACCACCCGCAGACCCTGGAGCAGCACGAACAGCAGGCGGGCGAGGGCCGCCGGATCGCGGTCGGCGGCCAGCTCCCCCTGGGCCCGGGCGCGGACCAGGGCGGAGTGCAGCAGGGTCTCGACGGTGTCCCAGCTGCGCTCCACCCGGCGGGCGGCCTCCCGGTCGTGCGGGGCCAGTTCGACCGCCGTGTTGGTGACCAGGCAGCCCCGCTCCCGGGTGGGCGCCGTGGTGGCCTCGGCGGCGAACCGCCGCACCAGCGCGCGCACGGCCGGCAGCACCGCGCCGGGCGCGGACAGCTCGCGCGTCAGCACCGGGTCCTGTGCCTGCCCGTACCGCTCCAGCGCCCGCAGGTACAGCTCGTGCTTGCTGCCGAAGGTGGCGTACAGGCTCGCCTTGCCGATGCCCAGGTGCGCGACCAGGTCGGCCATCGAGGTGGCCTCGTAGCCGCGCCGCCAGAACAGCTCCAGGGCTGCCTGGAGGGCGGCGTCCGGGTCGAACTCCTTGGTCCTGGCCATGGGGTGCAGCCTAGGCTTACTGAAACGATCGGTCAAGAAAGCTGGAGGGTGCGCACCGCGTACACCGCCACCCGCACCGACTCGTCGTCCAGGCACTGCCCGCCGGCCAGGTCGAAGCGCTGCTTCAGCAGCGGGGAGGCCACGAACGGGCGGCCCCGGTGGGTGCCGGTCAGGCCGCGGGACAGCACGGCCGCGCCGGTGAACGGGTCGCGGTTGTCGACGGCGTACAGCCGGTCCCCGCGGTCGCGGAACAGGGCCGCCTGGCGGCCGTCCGGCAGCAGGGCGGCCACCCCGCGGCCCGGCACCAGCGCGCTCAGGTCGCAGACCGTGAACCAGCCGTCCTCCAGCCGGAGCTGGACCTTCAGATCGGTCGTCTCAACTGCCAGGGTCATCGCTGGGCGCTTCCTTCCAGGACGTCGTCGGCGGGCCGCGTGCCGATGGACAGCAGCGGCAGGTCGGGCTTGATCTGGTCGCGTTCGGGCACGAAGGAGACCACCGGGTCCGGGGTGTCCGGGGCGTTCACGAAGGACACGAACCGGGCCAGCTTCTCCGGGTCGTTGACGGTCTGCGCCCACTCGTCGCGGTAGTGCGCGACGTGCTCGCGCATCAGCTTCTCCAGCTCGTCGCAGATGCCGAGCGAGTCGTGCACCACCACGTCGCGCACGTGCTCCAGGCCGCCCGGGATGCGCTCCAGCCAGGTGCTGGTGCGCTCCAGACGGTCGGCGGTGCGGATGTAGAACATCAGGAACCGGTCGATCAGGCGGACCAGTTCGGCGTCGGACAGGTCCTGGGCCAGCAGGTCGGCGTGGCGCGGGGTGGCGCCGCCGTTGCCGCCGACGTACAGGTTCCAGCCGTTCGCGGTGGCGATCACGCCGAAGTCCTTCGACTGGGCCTCGGCGCACTCGCGCTGGCAGCCGGAGACCGCCGACTTCAGCTTGTGCGGGGACCGCAGGCCCCGGTAGCGCAGCTCCAGGTCGATCGCCATCCGGACCGAGTCCTGCACGCCGTACCGGCACCACGTCGAGCCCACACAGGACTTCACCGTGCGCAGTGCCTTGCCGTAGGCGTGCCCCGACTCGAAGCCGGCGTCCACCAGCCGGGCCCAGATCAGCGGGAGCTGCTCCACCCGGGCGCCGAACAGGTCGATCCGCTGCCCGCCGGTGATCTTCGTGTAGAGCCCGAAGTCCCGGGCGACCTCCCCGATGACGATCAGCTTCTCGGGCGCGATCTCACCGCCGGGGATGCGCGGGACGACCGAGTACGAGCCGTTCTTCTGGAGGTTGGCGAGGAAGTGGTCGTTGGTGTCCTGGAGCGCGGCCTGCTCGCCGTCCAGGACATAGCCGCTCGCGCCGATCGACGGGGCCAGCGAGGCGATGATCGAGCCGACCGCCGGCTTGCACACCTCGCACCCCTCGCCGCCCCGGGCGCCCTCCCGGCCGTAGCGGTCCAGCAGGTCCCGGTACGACGTGAGGCGCAGCGCGCGGACGATCTCGTACAGCTCCTCGCGGGTCTGCCCGAAGCAGCCGCACAGGCCCTTGTCGACCTCGACCCCGGACGCCTCCAGCTCGGCGGTGACGAGCTGGCCCAGCACCTTCACACAGCTTCCGCAGCCGGTACCGGCCTTGGTGCACTTCTTCACCTCGGGCACGGTGGTGCAGCGGTGCTCGGTGACCGCGGCGCGGATCGTGCCCTTGCTGACGTTGTGGCAGGAGCAGATGACCGCCTCGTCCGGCAGCGCCGACGGGCCGAGCTGGGCCCCGGAGCCCGCCGAGGCGGGCAGGACGAGCGCCTCGGGGGAGACGGGGGGCACCGAGCCGGTGAGCGCGCGCAGGGTGCCGTACGCCTCGGCGTCACCGACCAGGATGCCGCCGAGCAGCGTGCCGTCCCGGCCGATGACCAGCTTCTTGTACAGACCGGAGCGAGAGTCGGAGTAGACGACGTCCAGGCAGTCGGCGGTGGTGCCGTGCGCGTCGCCGAAGGAGGCGACGTCCACGCCGAGCAGCTTCAGCTTGGTCGACAGGTCGGCGCCGGTGAAGGACGCCTCGTCCGCGGCGATGGTCGCGGCGGCCGTCTCGGCCTGCTCGTAACCGGGCGCCACCAGGCCGTACACCCGGCCGTCGGCGGCCAGCGCGCACTCGCCGATCGCGAACACGTGCGGGTCCGAGACGGTCCGGCACTGCTCGTCCACCGCGATGCCGCCGCGCTCGCCGACCGTCAGGCCCGCCTCCCGGGCCAGCTGGTCGCGGGGCCGGACGCCGGCGCTGAACACCACCAAATCCGTGGCGAGTTCGGAGCCGTCGGACAGCTTCATCCCGGTGACGGCGCCGGCCTCGTCCGTGACGATCTCCTGGGTGCCCACGCCGGTGTGCACCGTCAGGCCCATCTCCTCGATGGTGCGCAGCAGCGCCGCGCCGCCGCCCTCGTCCACCTGCACCGGCATCAGGCGCGGCGCGAACTCCACGATGTGCGCGTTCAGTCCGAGGCCCTTGAGCGCGCCGGCGGCCTCCAGGCCGAGCAGTCCGCCGCCGACGACGGCACCGGTGACGGCCCTGGTCCGCGCGTACTCCTCGATGGCGAGCAGGTCCTCGATGGTGCGGTAGACGAAGCAGCCGGCGGCGTCCTTGTTCGGCACCGGCGGCACGAACGGGTAGGAGCCGGTGGCCAGCACCAGCACGTCGTAGCCGACGGTCAGGCCCGAGCGGGCGGTCACCCGCCGCGCCTCGCGGTCGATCGTCTCGGCCGGGTCGCCGAGGTGCAGTTCGATGCCGTGCTCTTCGAGGAACCGCGGGTCGGTCAGCGACAGCTCCTCGGGCGTGCGGCCGGAGAAGTACGAGGTCAGCTGTACGCGGTCGTAGGCCGGACGCGGCTCCTCGCAGAGCACGACCACGCGGTGCGTGGCGGTCAGGCCGCGCTCGGCGAGCGCCTCCAGGAAGCGCTGGCCGACCATGCCGTGGCCGACGAGCACGATCGTGGGGGTGGCCCCGGGGGTGGCGGACATTCAGGAGCCTCCATCGTTGGTGAGCAGGTGGAGCAGGGGAGTGTCGCCGGGGAGCGGTTCGGCTCCCTCCCAGGCGCGGGCGAGCGCGCCGACGGTGCCGAGTTCGCCGACGAGGACCCCGCCGACCAGGCGGTCGTCGCGGACGACGACCTTGCGGTAGGTGCCCCGGGTGGCGTCGGCGATCCGCACCACGTCGTCGCCGGGACGCGCCTCGGTCTCGCCGAACGCGGCGAGGTCGAAGGGGGCCAGGGGGGAGCCGGGACCGGTGAGGGTCAGCCGGGTCAGGGACCGGGTGCCGCGGTAGCGGGCGCCGGTGTCGCCCGCGAGCAGTTCGGCGAGCGTGCCGGCCTGTTCCAGGGCCGGTGCGGCCAGGCCGTAGACGGTGCCGTCGTGCTGGGCGCAGTCGCCGACGGCGTGGACGTGCGGGTCGGAGGTGCGCAGCTCGTCGTCGACGAGGACGCCCTGGCGGACGGCGAGGCCGGCCTGCTCGGCGAGGGCCGTGCGCGGCCGGACCCCGCAGGCGAGGACCACCAGGTCGGCGTCGAGGGCGTAGCCGTCGGCCAGCTCCACCGAGCGGACCGCGCCGGCCACGCAGCGCACGTCCCGCACCCGGCACTCGGTGTGCACCTCCACGCCCAGCCCGGTCAGGTGCCGCAGCACCAGGCCGGAGGCGTCCGGGTCGAGCTGGCGCTCCATGAGCCGTTCGCCCTGCTGGGCCAGGACCACCTGGGCGCCGCGCACGGCGAGGGCGCGGGCCGCGGACACGCCGAGCAGCCCGCCGCCGATGACGACCGCGCGCGTCCCGGGCCGCACGGCCCCGGCCAGGCCGAGGCAGTCGTCCAGGGTGCGGAAGGCGTGGACGCCCTCGGGCAGCCGGCGGTCCGGGGTGAACAGGCCGCGCAGCGGGGGCAGCACCGGGTTGGAACCGGTGGCCAGGACCAGCGTGTCGTATGCGATCGACATGCCGTCCGCGCAGGCGACGGTCCGGGCTGCGCGGTCGATGCCGGTGACGCGGGCGCACAGCAGGCCGGCCGGCGGCGGGAGGGTGATCACCTCCGGCGCGTACCGGCCGGCCAGCACTTCGGCGAGCAGCACCCGGTTGTACGGCGCGTGCCGCTCCTCGCCGACCAGCAGCGCGGGCGTGCCCAGCTCGGCGAGGAGCCGGGCGAGCGTCACGCCCGCCAGGCCGGCGCCGATCACCACCACACGCGTATTCGAGGTCATGTCCCGAGCGTGCGGCCCGGACGTTACCCGGCGGCATCACCCCTGTTTCCCGGGCGGAACGCTGCCCTCAGCGGGACGGGGCGGCGGGTGTGAGGGGACCGGACGGGCGCGGGGAAGCGGGGCGAGGCCCGCGGACCCGCGGTCACCGGGTGCGCAGCAGGTCCACCAGGCCGGTGGTGTCCTCCGCGCCGTGGCCGTCGGCCAGCCGGCGGCGCATCAGCTCCAGGAACGGCGTGAGCAGCTCCGCGCTCACGCCCTGTTCCGCCGCCGTGCGCACCAGCGTCTCGCTGCCCGCGACCTGCATCGCCAGGTGGGAGACGACCCCGGTCGTGTAGTCGCCGGACGTCAGCCGCGCGGCCGTGTCGTGGGCCGACCCGGCCATCGCGTCCAGCCAGCGCACGAGCGGCGCGGCGAGGTTCTCGGGCGCCACCTCCGTGCCGCGCACCAGCGCGAACGCGTGCGTGAGCCCCGCGAACATGCCGTACATGCCGCTCAGCAGCGCCACGTCGTACAGCGCGGCCAGCCCGGCGTCCGCGCCGGTGTACTCGGTGCCGGCCGGAACGGCGAGGGTGGCTTGGTGCTCCGCGAACAGCTCCGGGTGGCCGCTGTAGAACACGAAGGCGCCGGGCGCGCCGATCATCGGCGGTACGGCCATGATCCCGCCGTCCAGGAAACGGGCGCCGCGCTCCTCGGCCCAGGCGGCGCGGGCGCGGGCGTCGGCGGGTGTGCCGGTGGTGAGGTTCACCAGGTCCCGGCCGGCCAGACCGGCGTCCGCCAGGGCGGTGCCCACCGAGGCGTCGTCCAGCAGGCAGACCACGACGAGCCGGTTCGCGGCCACCGCCTCCGCGGCGCTCCCGGCGGCCACCGCGCCCTCGGCGGTCAGTGCGGCCGTGCGCCCGGGCGTGCGGTTCCAGACGGTCAGCGGGTGCCCGGCGGCGAGCCAGGCCCGCCCGAGCGCGGTGCCCATCGCACCGGTGCCGAGCAGGGTCAGGGGCGTGGGGGAGGCGGGGGAGAGGGAGGTGTCGGTCATGGCGACTAGGCTCGCCCAGCGGAGCCGCCGCGCAGAAGTACGTACTTGCGAGTGGGTGGTTACCGGCAGGGAAGTGTGCGGGTCGGAAGGGGGAACAGCATGCCGGTGGGACGGCGGCCGGGGTCGTACGTGTGCGGCACGGACGCGGCGATGGACGTCATCGACGGCAAATGGAAGGTGTCGATCCTGTGGGCGCTGGGCGAGGGGACCCGGCGGTTCGGCGCGCTGCGCCGGCTGCTGCCGGGCGTCACCGAGAAGGTGCTCGCCGCGCAACTGCGGGAGCTGGAGGCCGACGGCATCGTGCACCGCGTGGAGTACGACGAGGTCCCGCCCCGCGTGGAGTACTCGCTGACCGGCGTCGGCGTGCAGCTGAACGAGGCGCTGGCGCCGCTCGGGACGTGGGGGGAGAAGCATGTGCTCGGCGGGGAGCCGGTGGCGCACTGAGGGTCAGCGGCTGCCCGTCAGGCGGGCGAACACCACCACGTTGCCCTGGTAGCCGGTGGTCTTCGAGTAGCCGCCGCCGCAGGTGATGACGCGGAGTTCGGGCCGGGGCGCCGCGCCGTAGACCTTGTCGTCGGGGAAGTCCCGGGCCGCGTACACCTCCACCGCGTCCACGGTGAACACGGCCACCGAGCCGTCCCGGCGGTCCACCTCGATCCGGGCGCCGCGCCGCAGCGCGCCGAGGTCGTAGAAGACGGCGGGACCCTCGGCGTTGTCGACATGGCCGGCGATGACCGCGGTGCCCGTCTCACCGGGCGTGGTGCCGGCCTCGTACCAGCCGGCCAGGTTCTTCTCCTTCGCGGGCGGCGCGTCCAGGCTGCCGGAGGAGGTGAGGGCCAGGCCGGTCAGGGGCGCGTTCACCCCGATCGCGGGGATGCGGACGCGCAGCGGCGGGGACGGCGGGAGGGCGGGGGCCGCGAGCCCGTCGCCGCCGGGGTCGGGGCGGCCCTCGGCGGCAGTCGGCTGCGGTGGCGTGCGCGGCCCGGTGCCGCCCAGCAGCCACAGGCCCGCGCCGAGCGCGACGGCGGTGACGGCGGCTATGGCGGTGTCGCCGCGCCGGGAGCCCCGGCCGCGCCTGACACCCCCGGCGCTCCTCGCCTTCCTGCGCATACGCATCCCCTCTCCCGGAGACGGGCCCCCTTCGTATCCCGCCCCCTCCGGGCCGCGAGGGGCGTCGGACCCGGAGGGGGCGGGATGTGCGGTACCGGCGGACGGACAGCGGAGGGTGTCCGTCAGATCCCGTCGCCTCTCGCCCGGCGATGCAGGAGCCAGGTACCGCCCGCGGCGGCGACGGCCAGGGCCGCCACACCCGCCGCGGTCTGCCCGGGGTCGCGGCCGAGTCCGCCGCCGACCCCCGTCTTCACGCTGCCCCGCGGCTGCACCTGCGCGTGCGCCGCGGTCAGCGTCACCACCAGGTCGCCCGAGACCTGCCGGTCCCCGTCGGCGCACCGGGCGACGATCTCGTACGTCCCGGGCTGCGCGCTCGGCGGCACCCGGAACCGGCCGGTCGCCTCGCCCTGCCGGGCACCGGGCGCCAGCGGGAAGGCGCCGGCGCCGAGCGCGCCCGCGTCCCCGGTCGCGGCGCCCGCGCTGCCGCACCCGGCGGTGTGCACGGTGACCTCCTCGCCCGGGATCACGGTGGCCGGGGACGCCTCCAGCCGACCGGCGGGGACGCCCGGCGAGGCGGCCGCCGCGCGTGCGGGGGCCACGGCGTGGGCGGGCGCCGCGGCGGCCACGGCGAGCGCGGTACCGGCCAGGAGACGGGCAGTGCGTCGCATGGTGCTCCCCAGGGCTTGTCCGACTCGTCCAGGGGTGCGCCCCTGCCCTTCCGAGATAAGTGGCTCCGCGGCCGGCCCGCTTCCTGAGGGAGCGTCAGGACTACGGTGAACGGGTGCCGCCCCGGCCCTCCGCACGGGTGAGCCCGCGCGGTGTTCGGGCAGGTCGCGGGCGGGTGGGCGAGGACCGGGGGATATCGGTACGACAAACACACGAATGGGGCGGTGGTGGGCGTGAACGGGTGACGGCAGGCCCGGCAGCCCATGGCGTGGGTGCGGGTGCGGGTGCGGGTGTGGCCCGGCGCGGACCGACCCAGCCCGGCCCAGCCCGGCGCGGCCCAGCCCGGCGCGGTGCGGACCGGCCCAGCCCGGCGCGGCCCGGCGCGGTGCGGACCGGACTGGCCCGGCCGGCGTCCGGCGGCGGACACACCGGTGGCCGGTGCCCGCGTGCGGCACCGGCCACCGGAGGCCCGGCGTCCGCTCAGGTGACGTTGACCGCGCTCCAGGCCGCCGCCACGGCGTTGTACTCCGCGCTGCCGGCGCCGTAGAGGTCCTGCGCCGCGCTGAGGGTCGCCGTGCGGGCGCCCTTGTAGTTCGTCGAGGACGTCATGTAGACGGTCAGCGCCCGGTACCAGATCTTGCCGACCTTGTCCCGGCCGATGCCGGTGACCGTGGAGCCGTTGTAGGTCGGCGAGTCGTAGGCGACGCCGTTGACGGTCTTCGCGCCGCTGCCCTCGGCGAGCAGATAGGCGAAGTGGTTGGCGACGCCCGAGGAGTAGTGGACGTCGAGGTTCCCGACCGAGGAACTCCAGTAGTCCGCCGAACTGCCGTCCCGGGACGGCTTGTCCATGAAGCGCAGGGCCGCCTTGCCGAAGCCGGGCTTCACGATCTTCTCGCCGATCAGGTAGTCGCCGGGGTCGGAGCCGTTGGCCGCGTACCACTCCACCATCGTGCCGAGGATGTCGGAGGTGGCCTCGTTCAGGCCGCCGGACTCGCCCGAGTAGGTCAGCGCGGCCGTCTTGGAGGTCACGCCGTGGGACATCTCGTGCCCGGCGACGTCGAGGGCGACCAGCGGCCCGAAGGTGGTCCCGTCACCGTCGCCGTACGTCATGCAGAAGCAACTGTCGTCCCAGAAGGCGTTGTTGTAATTGCTGCCGTAGTGGACCCGGTTGTACGAGCCCTTGCCGTCCCCGGCGATGCCGGTGCGCCCGTGCACGTTCTTGTAGTAGTCCCAGGTCGCGTCGGTGCCGTACTGCGCGTCGACGGCGGCCGAGGCGCGGTCCGCGGTGCTGCCGGTGCCCCAGTGGTTGTCGGCGTCCGTGAACAGGGTCGCGGGGGCCCGGCTGAAGCAGATGCCGAACAGGCACAGGTCGGTCTTGTTCTCGGCGTCACCGGTGTAGGTGTTGCCGCGCGTCGGGTCCTTGAGCTGGTACGACGACCCGGACTGGGTGGTCTGCAGCGGCACCGTCCCGCCGTACAGGGACGCGCCGTCCCCGGTGGCCGTCTCGATGCTGTCCCAGGCGTCGATCCGGGCGCCGGAGCGCGCGTCGGTCAGCACGGTCCGGGCGACGGGGTTGCCGAGCGAGTCCAGGCCGGCGGCGTTGGTCCGCCACGCCAGTCTCGGGCTGCCGTGCAGGGCGTCGACCACCAGCTCCGGCCTGGCCTTGACCTGCTTCAGGGCGGTGCCGGGGTGGGCCGCGCGCAGCGCGCCGACGGCGAGGCCGGCCGCCTCGGGACCGGAGACCCGCGGGGTGACGGTGGGCACGGAGACCGGCTGCCGGGTGGCGCGGTCGGCGCCGCGGTAGGCGCCGTCCGGGGCGAGGTGGACGACGAAGTCGCCGCCGAGGACGGGGAGATGGCGGTAGGTGCGGTCGTAGCGGACGTGCTGGGCGCCGTCCCGGTCCACGATCACGTCCCGGACGCTGGTGTCCTGGGAGGCGGCGAGGCCCAGTGCGGACGCGTGCGCGAGGAGCGCGGAGGCCGCGTGCTCGATCGCGGTGGCCCGGGTCGGTCCGCCGGCGGCGTGGGCGGCGGGGGCCAGGCCGACGGCCAGCAGGGCCGCGGTGGCGGCGGCGGCACCGGCGGTGGCTGTGCGGCGGGTTCCTCGGACGTGCTGCCGTATCCGGCTCATCTGTCTCCTCGGGAAGGCGCCAGGCTAGGCGTGGGGGCGGCGCTGATGCCCGAGATTTAAATGGCCATGACATGTCGTGTCCATAGTCCCCGTGGGGAGATGTGTGGGGGGCCGGCGCGGGTATGGCGGCGTTCCCGTGCTCGTGAACGGCCGCCGGCCGGCCCCCGCCGGTTCAGTCGAGCAGCGCCAGCCCCTCGGGCACCTCGATGCCGAACTCCTGTGCCGCCAGGCGCCGCGCCGCGGCCTCGTCGGTCAGCGTGCGCTCGGTCACCGTGCCGTCGGCCGCCGTCCGCGTCAGCCGGGCGCCGTCCAGGGAGAGGTGCCACGCGGCGGTGGTCCGCTGGAGGTAGGGGCGGCGGGTGAACGGGGAGCGCGGATGGGTGCCGACGAACCAGTTGAACACCTCGAAGTCGGCCGCGGTGAACGGCTCTTCGGTGAACCGGTACTGGCCGGCCCACTCGCCGGTCCGCCGGTCGTACGCCTGCAACTCCCACAGCTCCAGCGGGCCGTCGTGCGCCGCCCGCGCCAGCCGGTGCCGGCGCCCGGCGCCCTCGTGCTCGGTGCCGGGCGCCAGCGGCACCGGCAGCAGCAGCGCCCCGGCCGCGCCGAAGCCGACGTCCGCCAGGTACGGCCGCGGCTCGCCCGGCACCTCCACCTTGAGCAGCGCGTGCGTGCGCGGCCGGTTCTCCGGTGTCCCGGCGCCGGCCACCACCCGGGCGGCCAGCGGCGTCACGGGGAAGCCGAGCGCCTCCAGGGCCAGCCGCAGCAGGGTGTTGTGCTCGTAGCAGTAGCCGCCGCGCCGGCCGTGCACCATCTTGGCCATCAGGTCGGCGGGTGCGAGCGAGGGGGCCGTGCCCCGCAGCGGGTCCAGGTTCTCGAAGGGCAGCGACAGCGCGTGTGCCAGGTGCACGCCCCGCAGGGTGGCGAGGCCGGCGTGCCGTTCGCCCTTCCAGCCGATGCGGTCGAGATAGGCGTCGAGGTCGTACGGGTCGGTGTCGGACATACCGCGAACCTACGTGAGCCTCTCCGCGTCCGCCGCACCCACCGGGTCACTGCCGGGGCCGAGGACCTCCACCCGCACCGCGCAGGACTTGAACTCCGGCATCCGGGACGTCGGGTCGAGCGCCGGGTTGGTGAGCGTGTTGGCGCGGCCCTCGCCCGGCCAGTGGAAGGGCATGAACACGGTGTCCGGGCGGATGGTGTCGGTGATCCGGGCCGGCGCGACGGCACGGCCGCGCCGGGAGACCACCGCCACGGGTTCGCCGTCGGCCGCGCCCAGCCGGGCCGCGAGCCGCGGGTGCAGTTCCACGAACGGGCCGGGCGCCGCCGCGTTCAGCTCCGCCACGCGCCGGGTCTGCGCCCCCGACTGGTACTGGGCCACCACCCGGCCGGTGGTCAGCAGCAGCGGGTACTCGGCGTCCGGCTCCTCGGCGGTCGCCCGGTACCCGGCCGCCACGAACCGCGCCCGCCCGTCCGGCGTGGCGAACCGGTCGAGAAAGAGCCGAGGAGTACCGGGATGAACCGACCCGGGACCCCCGGCCACGTCCCCGGCTGCGACCGCCGCAGGGCCCCCGGCCCCCGCCGTACCCCGTTCCCCAGCCCCCGTCGAACCCCCGCCCCCCGTCGTTCCCTCCGGGCAGGGCCAGAAGACGCCGTTTTCCTCCGTCAGGCGGCGGTAGGTGATGCCGGAGTAGTCGGCCGGGCCGCCGGCGCTGGCGCGGCGGAGTTCCTCGAAGACCTCCTCCGGGTCGGTCGGGAAGCCCTTCTCCACGCCGAGGCGGCCGGCCAGTTCGTGCAGGACGTACAGGTCGCTGTGGACACCGGGCGGGGCGGTGACGGCCTGGCGGCGCAGCAGGACGCGGCCCTCCAGACTGGTCGTCGTGCCCGTCTCCTCCGCCCACTGGGTCACCGGCAGCACCACGTCCGCCAGTTCCGCCGTCTCCGACAGCACCACGTCGGCCACCGCGAGGAAGTCCAGCGACCGCAGCCGCTCCTCCACGTGCGCCGCGTGCGGGGCCGACACCACCGGGTTGGAGCCCATCAGCAGCAGCGCCCGCACGTCCCCGCCGAGCGCGTCGAGGAGTTCGTACGCGCTGCGCCCCGGACCGGGCAGCGTGTCCGGGTCCACGCCCCACACCCCGGCCACGTGCCGTCGCGCCGCCGGGTCGTCCAGCTTGCGGTAGCCGGGCAACTGGTCGGCCTTCTGGCCGTGTTCGCGCCCGCCCTGCCCGTTGCCCTGCCCGGTCAGGCAGCCGTACCCGGACAGCGGGCGGCCCGCCCGGCCGGTGGCCAGGCACAGGTTGATCCACGCGCCCACGGTGTCCGTGCCCTTGGACTGCTGCTCCGGTCCGCGCGCGGTGAGCACCATCGCCGCCTCGGGCTCGCAGAACATCCGCACCGCCTGCCGCAGTCGCGGCACCGGCACACCGGTGATCCGCTCCACGTACTCCGGCCAGTGGGCCATCGCCGCGGCCCGTGCCTCGGCCCAGCCCGTGGTCCGCTCCCGGATGTACTCCTCGTCGGTCCGGCCCTCGGCCACCACCAGGTGCAACAGGCCGAGCGCCAGCGCCAGATCGGTGCCCGGCCGGGGCGCCAGGTGCAGGTCGGCCTGGTCCGCGGTCCGGGTCCGGCGCGGGTCGACGACGATCAGCGTGCCGCCGTTCTCCCGCAGCTCCGAGAAGAAGCGCAGCGACGGCGGCATGGTCTCGGCGAGGTTGGACCCGACGAGGATCACGCACCCGGTCCGCGGGATGTCCTCCAGCGGGAACGGCAGCCCGCGGTCCAGACCGAACGCCTTGGTGCCCGCCGCCGCGGCCGAGGACATGCAGAACCGGCCGTTGTAGTCGATCTGCGAGGTGCCCAGCACCACCCGCGCGAACTTGCCCAGCGCGTACGCCTTCTCGTTGGTCAGCCCGCCCCCGCCGAACACGCCGAGCGCGTCCGGGCCGTACCGCTCCCGGGTCCGCGCGAGCTGCCCGGCGATCCGGTCCAGCGCCCGCGGCCAGTCCGCCTCGACCAGCCGGCCGCCCTCGCGCACCAGCGGCGTGGTCAGCCGTACCGCCGGGGACAGCACCTCGGCCGCCGTCCGGCCCTTGCCGCACAGCGCGCCCCGGTTCACCGGGAAGTCCGGGCGCTCGGTGACCTCGACGCCCCCCTGCGGCAGGGGCGTGATGTTCATCCCGCACTGCAAGGCGCAGTACGGGCAGTGGGTGGGCGTCGAGGTGTTCTCCATGCGGCCCAGCGTGCGCCGGCCGTGTTACGGCCCCGGGCCGTCCCGGGTTACGCGCCCGGCACGGCCGCCTCCCCGCGCCGCCCCGGACGCCGTGAGGGGGCCGTCACCGCCCGGCCGCGAGCGCCCGCGCCACCCCCGGCTCCCGCGGTCCGAGGAACCGCGGGTCCGGCCGGAACAGCGCGTCCAGCGCCGCCTTGCCCGCCGCGAACACCTCGCGCGTCCCGCCGTAGTACCAGGTCGCGTCGTGCTTCGCGGCCACCCCGACGCCGTACGAGTCCACCCCCGCCGCCTCGCACAGCGCCACCGCCCGCCGGATGTGGAAGTCCTGGCTGATCAGCACCGCCCGGTCCACGCCGAAGATCCGCTTGGCCCGGACGCAGGAGTCCCAGGTGTCGAACCCGGCGTAGTCGCCGACGATCCGCCGGTCCGGCACGCCGTGCCGGACGAGGTAGGCGCGCATGGCGTCCGGCTCGTCGTACTCCTCCCGGCTGTTGTCCCCGGTGACCAGGACGACCCGGATCCGCCCCGACCGGTACAGCTCGGCCGCCGCGTCCAGCCGGTGCGCGAGGTACGGCGACGGCCGGCCGTTCCACAGTCCCGCCCCGAACACCACCGCCACCTCGGTGCGCGGCACGTCCGCCACCGTGCGCAGCCGGTCCTCGGTGGACACCCGCAGCCAGGCCGCCGGCAGCAGCGCCAGCGCACACCCGGCCATCACCGCCCGCACCAGCAGCCGCCGCCCGGCCCGCGTACGCGGCCCGCGCGGCCGGCGGCCCTCCGCACGACCCGTGTCCTCCACACGCCCCGAGCCCCCCGTGCGACCCGTGTCCTCCGCACGCCCCGAGCCCCCCGTGTGACCCGTGTCCTCCGCACGCCCCGAGCCCCCCGTGCGACCCGTGTCCTCCGCACGCCCCGAGGCCTCCGCACGACGCTCCATGTGATTCCCCCATACCGTCTCCGACCGGTAAGGACGTCCACGGCGCCGGTCCGGTTCGCCGCACCGGCCTCACACCGCGCCGCCGGCCGCGGTGACCGGATGGAAAACGTCCGTGACGGCCCGGCAACGGCCGCGCAACCTCGCGGGACCACGATCGTCGTCATGACGGCGTCGCTCCCCTTCCGCACCGCCGGCCGGCCGCTCTCCGTGCCCGGCCGCCGCCCGGCACCGCCCGCCCTCGTCCTGGTCGCCCACGGCAGCCGCGACCCCCGGGCGCTCACCACCGTGCGGGCCCTGACGCACCGGGTACGCGCGCTGCGCCCCGCCCTCTCCGTGCACCTCGGCCACATCGAGCTGAACGAGCCCCTGCTGCCCGACACACTCGCGGCCCTCGGTGGACCGTACGCCGTCCTCGTCCCGCTTCTCCTCGGCCGGGGCTACCACGTCGGACACGACATCCCGCAGATGGCCGCGGCCGCCGCGGTTCCCACGCGCGTGGCCGGGCCGCTCGGCCCGCACCCGCTGCTCGCCGAGACCCTGCACGCCCGGCTGCGCGAGGCCGGCTGGCCGGCCGCCCCGGACGGCGCCGCCCGCCGGGACAGCGCCGTCGTCCTGGCCGCGGCCGGCTCCCGCGACCCCGGCTCGGCCGCCGACACCCGCCGCACCGCCCGCCTCCTGGCCGACCGCCTCGGCGTCCCCGTCCTGCCCGCCTACGCCTCGGCGGCGGCCCCGACGGTCCCGGCCGCCCTGCGCGCCCTGGCGGCCCGCGGCCGGCGCCGGGTGGCCCTCGCCTCGTACTTCACGGCCCCGGGCCGTTTCGCCGCCCAGTGCGCCGAGGCGGCGCCGTGGATCGCCTCGGCCCCGCTGGGAGCGCACGAGGCCATGGCCCGCCTGGTCCTGCACCGGTACGACCAGAGCCTCGCGGCGCCGTGGGCGTCGGCCGCCTGAGCGGGCCCGCGCGGGGAGCCACGACGGGCCCGCGGCCACCCGGAAGCCGGGCCCGGCGGGCGATGGGCTTACTGTCGTCCCATGGAAGGCACCGCATACGACCCGGAGTCCGCCGAACGCTGGGCCCCCGAACCCGACAAACGGCCCGGCCGCACAGCCTTCCAGCGTGACCGCGCCCGCATCCTGCACTCCGCCGCCCTGCGCCGCCTCGCCGGCAAGACCCAGGTGGTCACCCCGGGCACCCGCGGCCACGCCGGGGACGCCAGCCCCCGCACCCGGCTCACCCACTCCCTGGAGTGCGCCCAGGTGGGCCGGGAACTGGGCGCGGCCCTCGGCTGCGACCCGGACCTGGTGGAGGCCGCCTGCCTCGCCCACGACCTCGGCCACCCGCCCTTCGGCCACAACGGCGAGAGCGCGCTGAACGAGTTCGCCGACGACTGCGGCGGCTTCGAGGGCAACGCCCAGTCGCTGCGGCTGCTCACCCGGACCGAGCCCAAGCGCTTCACCGGGGGACGCTCCGTCGGCCTGAACCTCACCCGCGCCACCCTGGACGCCGCCACCAAGTACCCCTGGCCGCGCGGCGCCCACCCCACCGACCCGGCGTCCCCGAAGTTCGGCGTGTACGAGGACGACCGCCCGGTGTTCGACTGGGTCCGCGCCTGCGCGCCCGGCACCCGCACCTGCTTCGAGGCGCAGGTGATGGACTGGTCGGACGACGTGGCGTACTCGGTGCACGACGTGGAGGACGGGCTGCACGCCGGCCACGTCGACCCGGGCTCCCTGCGCGCCGAGCCGGAACGGCAGGCGGTGTTCGAGGTGGCCGTCGGCCGGTACGTGCCCGCGGACACCGACCCGGCCGAACTCGCCGCCGCCCTGGACCGCCTCCAGGACCAGGAGTGGTGGCCGCACGGCTACGACGGCACGGCCGTCGCCCAGGCCCGGCTGAAGGACGCCACCAGCCAGCTCATCGGCCGGTTCTGCCTGGCCGCCGAGGCCGCCACGCGCGCCGAGTACGGCCCGGGGCGGTTCACCCGGTACGCCGCCCGGCTCGTCGTACCCCGCGCGACCCGGATGGAGTGCGCGGTGCTCAAGGCGGTCGCGGACCGGTACGTGATGCAGCGCGCCGAGCAGGAACGGCTCCGCGCCGACCAGCGGGTGATCGTCGCCGAGCTGGCCGAGGCGCTGACCGCCCGCGCCCCCGAGGGCCTCGACCCGCAGTTCCGGGCGCTGTTCGACGCGGCGGACGACGACCGGGCGCGCAAGCGGGTGATCGTCGACCAGATCGCCTCCCTCACCGACGCCTCCGCGCTCTCCCTGCACGCCGCACTGACCGACCGGGCATATGTGAACGGCACATGACACCCCGTGGCCTGATCGGGTCACACCCTCTTCCCGCAGCACGCCGAGTGCGGGACGCTCCCCTGTGGCGGCACCCTGACGAGGAGGCAAACAAGTGGTCGACGCGGATCAGACATTCGTCATCGTCGGCGGCGGTCTCGCCGGCGCGAAGGCGGCCGAGACGCTCCGGGCGGAGGGCTTCAGCGGACGGGTGATACTGATCTGCGATGAACGCGACCACCCCTACGAGCGACCGCCGCTGTCCAAGGGCTATCTGCTCGGCAAGGAGGAGCGCGACAGCGTCTTCGTGCACGAGCCCGCCTGGTACGCGCGCCACGACGTCGAACTGCACCTCGGCCAGACCGTGGACCGGATCGACCGCACCGCGAAGACGGTCCGCTTCGGCGACGACGGCACGCTCGTGCGCTACGACAAGCTGCTGCTGGTCACCGGCGCAGAACCGCGCCGCCTGGACGTGCCCGGCACCGGCCTGGCGGGCGTCCACCACCTGCGCCGCCTCGCCCACGCCGAGCGCCTCAAGGGCGTCCTGCAGCACCTCGGCCGGGACAACGGGCACCTGGTGATCGCCGGGGCCGGCTGGATCGGCCTGGAGGTCGCCGCGGCGGCCCGCGAGTACGGCGCGGAGGTCACGGTGATCGAACCGGCGCCGACCCCGCTGCACGGCGTCCTCGGCCCCGAGCTGGGCACCGTCTTCGCCGAGCTGCACCGCGAGCACGGCGTCCGCTTCCACTTCGGCGCCCGGCTCGCCGAGATCGTCGGCCAGGACGGAGTGGTCCTCGCGGCCCGCACGGACGACGGCGAGGAGCACCCGGCGCACGCCGTGCTCGCGGCGATCGGCGCGGCACCGCGGGTGGCGCTCGCCGAGGCGGCCGGACTGGAGATCGCCGGTCCCGCGGACGGCGGCGGCATCCTCGTGGACGAGCGGCTGCGCACCCGCGACCCGGACATCTACGCGGCCGGCGACGTGGCCTCCTTCCCGCTCCCGCTGTTCGGCACCCGGCTGCGCGTGGAGCACTGGGCGAACGCCCTGAACGGCGGCCCGGCGGCGGCCCGCGCGATGCTGGGCCGGGAGGCGGTCCACGACCGGGTGCCGTACTTCTTCACCGACCAGTACGACCTGGGCATGGAGTACAGCGGCTGGGCGCCGCCCGGGACGTACGACGAGGTGGTGATCCGCGGCGACGCCGGCAAGCGGGAGTTCATCGCGTTCTGGGTGAAGGAGGGACGCGTGCTGGCCGGGATGAACGTGAACGTGTGGGATGTCACAGAACCCATCCAGAACCTGATCAGGTCCCGGGCCCGGGTGAACACCGACGCCCTCTCCGACCCGCACGTACCGCTCGCGAGCCTCCTCCCCTGACCCCGGCGCGCACCGCCGCGGTCACCGCGCCCCCGTAGAATTCATCCGTGGCCGGACGGATCAACGACGAGGACGTGAAGGCGGTACGGGACGCGGTCCCGATCGACGCCGTGGTCTCCGAGTACCTCCAGCTGCGCAACGCGGGCGGCGGCAACCTCAAGGGCCTGTGCCCGTTCCACGACGAGAAGTCGCCGTCCTTCCAGGTCAGCCCGAGCAAGGGACTCTTCCACTGCTTCGGCTGCCAGGAGGGCGGCGACACCCTCACCTTCGTCATGAAGGTGGACCACCTCTCCTTCTCGGAGGCGGTCGAGCGGCTGGCCGCGCAGGCCGGCATCACGCTGCGCTACGAGGAGGGCGGGTACAACCCGGCGCACCAGCGCGGCGAACGCATCCGCCTGGTCGAGGCCCACAAGGCCGCCGCGCAGTGGTACGCCGAGCAGCTCGCCACCAGCGCCGAGGCCGAGACCGGCCGGATCTTCCTCGCCGAGCGCGGCTTCGACCAGGCCGCCGCCGTCCACTTCGGCGTCGGCTACAGCCCGCAGGGCTGGGACCACCTCATCCGCTACCTGCGCGGCAAGGGCTTCACCGACAAGGAACTGCTCCTGTCCGGACTGGCCCAGGAAGGCCGCCGCGGCCCGATCGACCGGTTCCGGGGCCGGCTGATGTGGCCGATCCGGGACATCGGCGGCGAGGTCGTCGGCTTCGGCGCCCGCAAGCTGTACGAGGCGGACACCGGCCCGAAGTACCTCAACACGCCCGATACGGCGATCTACCGGAAGAGCCAGGTGCTGTACGGCATCGACCTGGCGAAGAAGGAGATCGCCAAGACCAGCCGCGCGGTGGTCGTCGAGGGCTACACCGACGTCATGGCCTGTCACCTCGCCGGGGTCACGACCGCCATCGCCACCTGTGGCACGGCCTTCGGCGGCGACCACATCAAGATCCTGCGCCGGCTGCTGATGGACAACGGCTCGGCCCGGGTGATCTTCACCTTCGACGGGGACTCGGCCGGGCAGAAGGCGGCCCTGCGCGCCTTCGAGGACGACCAGAAGTTCGCCGCCGAGACCTACATCGCGATCGCGCCCGACGGCATGGACCCCTGCGACCTGCGGCTGGCCAAGGGCGACGAGGCGGTGGCCGACCTGGTCGAACCCCGCACCCCGCTCTTCGAGTTCGCGCTCCGCCAGATCCTCGGCCGGTACGACCTGGACACCCCGGCCGGCCGCGCCGCCGCCCTGGACGAGGCCGCGCCGATCGTCGCCAAGATCAAGAACAGTGGCGCGCAGCACGAGGTCGCCGTGGACCTGGCCGGGATGCTCGGCATCCTCGACACCCAGTTCGTGGTCCGCCGGGTCGCCCAGCTCGCCCGCTGGGCCCGCGAGGGCGGCAAGGGCGCGCAGCAGCAGGACCGGCGCCGCCCGGCCGGCGGGCAGCAGTGGGCCGAGGCGCCGCGCCCCGCCAGCTCCGGGCCGGCGCTCACCTTGCGCAACCCGGTCTTCGCCGCCGAACGCGAGCTGCTCAAACTCGCCCTCCAGCGCCCCGAACTGGTCTCGCCCGCCTTCGACGCCTACGGCGTGGACGAGTTCACGGCCCCGCCGTACGCGGCCGTGCGCCAGACCATCGCGGAGGCGGGCGGCGCGGAGTACGGCCTGTCGGACCCGCAGGAGTACCTGGTCCGGGTCCGCGAGGCCGCGTCCGACGACACGGTCCGCGCGATGGTCACCGAGCTGGCCGTCGAACCGATCCTGCGCCGCACGGTGGACGAGACCTACGCCGGCACGGTCCTGGTCCAGATCCGCCGCCGCGCCGTGGAGCGCCGCATCCACGACATCCAGTCCCAGCTGACCCGCCTGTCCACCGGCGGCGACCCCGCCCAGCTCGCCGCCGTGCAGAACGAGATGTGGGTCCTCCAGCAGTACGACCAGGCGCTGCGGGAGCGGGGCGCACAGGCGCTGTGAGCGGGGGCCGGCCGCTGCCCGCCGCCCTCCTGCGCGGCCGTCCGGCCCGGCAGGTGCCGGCCGCATAGTCCGCCGTACCGCATCACCAGGCGGTCACCGCACGGATGCAAAAAGTCACCGCACGCCCCTCGTGGCGGTGTTGTGTCGTACCCCACACTGGGGGCGGTGCCCGAGTCCTCGGAGCGCGCGCTGCCGCACACCTTCAGCAGCGATCATCCTGGAGGTCGCCCACGTGCAGACCCAGACCCTCACCCAGACCGACAGCAGTACCGGCGCCACCAGCACCACCACGAGCGAGCCGGAAGCGCCGAGCGGTGTCCTCGGGGCCGTGCCCCCGCAGAGCCTCGCCGCCGGGCACCCGGAGGCGGCCGAGCCGCCCGCCGAAGAGGCGCCGGAGGCGGACGAACCGGACGAGCCGCCCGACACCGGTATCCCGGCCGTCGCCCGGGCCGAGTCCGGCGGCCCCTCGGCCGACCTGTTCCGCCAGTACCTGCGCGAGATCGGCCGGATCCCGCTGCTCAGCGCCGCCGAGGAGGTGGAACTCGCCCGCCGGGTCGAGGCCGGCCTCTTCGCGGAGGAGAAACTGGGCACCACCCCGGACCTGGACAGCGAGCTGGCGCTCGACCTGGACCGGCTCGTCGTCCTGGGCCGGCTGGCCAAGCGCCGGCTCATCGAGGCGAACCTGCGGCTCGTCGTCTCCGTCGCCAAGCGCTACGTCGGCCGCGGCCTGACCATGCTCGACCTCGTCCAGGAGGGCAACCTCGGGCTGATCCGGGCCGTGGAGAAGTTCGACTACGCCCGCGGCTACAAGTTCTCCACCTACGCCACCTGGTGGATCCGGCAGGCGATGTCCCGGGCGCTGGCCGACCAGGCCCGCACCATCCGGGTCCCGGTGCACGTGGTGGAGCTGATCAACCGGGTCGTCCGCGTCCAGCGGCGGATGCTCCAGGAACGCGGCCACGAGCCCACCGCCGAGGAGGTCGGCGCCCATCTCGACCTGCCGCCCGAGCGGGTCCGCGAGGTGCTGCGCCTGGCCCTGGAACCGGTGTCGCTGCACGCCCCGGTCGGCGAGGAGGACGACGTCGCCCTCGGTGACCTCATCGAGGACGGCGACGCGGCGAGCCCGGTGGAGTCGGCGGCGTTCCTGCTGCTGCGCGAGCACCTGGACGCGGTGCTGTCCACGCTGGGCGAGCGCGAGCGCAAGGTCGTCCAGCTGCGGTACGGCCTGGCCGACGGGCGCCCGCGCACGCTGGAGGAGATCGGCCGGCTGTTCGGGGTCACCCGGGAGCGGATACGGCAGATCGAGTCCAAGACCCTCGGCAAGCTGCGGGACCACGCCTTCGCGGACCAGCTGAGGGGCTATCTGGACTGAAGGGGCCGCCGCCGCGCGGCGGCCCCCGGCGTGATCCGAACGCGAGGCCCTAGTCCACCTCGGCCACGGCCTGCGCGAACTGCGCCTGGTACAGCCGGGCGTACGCCCCGTCCGCCGCCAGCAGCTCGGCGTGCGCGCCCTGTTCGACGATGGAGCCGTTCTCCATCACCAGGATCGTGTCCGCGTCCCGGATCGTCGACAGCCGGTGCGCGATCACGAACGACGTGCGCCCGGCGGCCAGTTTGGCCATCGCCTTCTGGATCAGCACCTCGGTCCGCGTGTCCACGGAGCTGGTCGCCTCGTCCAGCACCAGGATCACCGGGTCGGACAGGAACGCCCGCGCGATCGTGATGAGCTGCTTCTCACCGGCGCTGACCCCGCTGCCCTCGTCGTCGATCACGGTGTCGTAGCCGTCGGGAAGCGTGCGGATGAAGCGGTCCGCGTGCGCGGCCCGCGCCGCCTCCTCGATCTCGCCCCGGGTGACCTCGCGCGCGGCGCCGTACGCGATGTTCTCCGCGATGGTGCCGCCGAACAGCCAGGTGTCCTGGAGCACCATGCCGATCCCGGACCGCAGTTCGTCCCGGGTCATGCTCCCGATGTCCACGCCGTCCAGGGTGATCCGGCCGCCCGAGACGTCGTAGAACCGCATCAGCAGGTTGACCAGCGTGGTCTTGCCCGCGCCGGTCGGTCCCACGATCGCCACCGTGTTCCCCGGCTCCACCGTGAGCGAGAGGTCCTCGATCAGCGGCTTGTCGGGGTCGTAGCGGAACGACACGTGCTCCAGGCACACCCGGCCGCGCAGCCGCTCCGGCCGCGTGCCCGGCACCGGGTCCGCCTCCTGCTCCGGGGCGTCGAGGAGTTCGAAGACCCGCTCGGCCGACGCGACACCCGACTGCACCAGGTTCGCCATCGAGGCGACCTGCGTCAGCGGCATCGAGAACTGCCGCGAGTACTGGATGAACGCCTGCACATCGCCGATGGACAGCGCGCCGGACGCCACCCGCAGGCCGCCGACGACCGCCACCAGCACGTAGTTCAGGTTCGACACGAACATCATCAGCGGCTGCATGACACCGCTGTTGAACTGGGCCTTGAACGCGGCCTGGTAGAGCGCTTCGTTCTGCTCGGCGAACTGCTGCGCCGACTCCTCCTGCCGGCCGAACACCTTCACCAGGGCGTGCCCGGTGTACATCTCCTCGATGTGGGCGTTCAGTTTGCCGGTGGAGCGCCACTGCTGCACGAAGTGCGGCTGCGACCGCTTGCCCACCCGGGTGGCGACCACGAACGACAGCGGCACGGTGACCAGGGCCACCAGCGCCAGGATCCAGGACACCCAGAACATCATCACGAGCACGCCGATGATGGTCAGTACCGAGTTGATCAGCTGGCCCATCGACTGCTGGAGCGTCTGCCCGATGTTGTCGATGTCGTTCGTCGCCCGGGACAGCACCTCACCGCGCTGCCGCTTGTCGAAGTACGACAGCGGCAGCCGCGACAGCTTCGCCTGCACGTCCCGCCGCATCCGGTACATCGTGCGGTTCACGGCCCGGTTGACCAGCCGGGTGGCGACTGCCATCAGCAGACCGGCGACCAGGAACGTGCCGAGCGCGTACAGCAGCACGTGCCCGACGGCATCGAAGTCGATGCCCTCGCCGGGCGTGAAGTCGGTGCCCCCCAGCATGTCCGCCATCCGGCCCTGGCCGTGCGCGCGCATGGAGTCCAGCACCTGCGCCTTGGTGGCGCCCTTCGGCATCTCCCGGCCGATGATGCCGGCGAACACCAGGTCGGTGGCCCGGCCGAGGATCTTCGGGCCGATCACACTGAGGCCCACGCTGACCACCACGCACAGCAGCAGGCCGTAGATCGTGAGCCGTTCGGGCCGGAACATGGCGACGAGCCGTTTCCCCGACCCCTTGAAGTCCATCGAGCGCTGGTCGGGACCCCCGGCCATCATGCGTCCCATGGGACCGGCCATCAGGCGGCCTCCGCTTCCGTCAGCTGGGAGAGCACGATCTCCCGGTAGGTCTCGTTGGCTGCCATCAGTTCCGCGTGCCGGCCGGAGCCGACCACCCGGCCCTCGTCCAGCACGATGATCCGGTCGGCGTCCCGGATGGTCGCCACCCGCTGGGCGACGATCACCACGGTCGCCTCCGCGGTCTCCCGGGCCAGCGCCGCGCGCAGGGCCGCGTCGGTGGCGTAGTCGAGTGCCGAGAAGGAGTCGTCGAAGAGGTAGATCTCCGGGCGCTGCACCAGCGTACGGGCGATGGCGAGCCGCTGCCGCTGGCCGCCGGAGACATTGGTGCCGCCCTGCGCGATCGGCGCGTCCAGGCCGCCCTCCAGCTTCCGCACGAACTCCTTGGCCTGCGCCACCTCCAGCGCGTGCCACAGCTCCTCGTCGGTGGCGTCCGGGTTGCCGTAGCGCAGGTTGGTGGCGACCGTGCCCGCGAACAGGTACGGCTTCTGCGGCACGAGCCCGACGGTCTTGGCGAGCAGCACCGGGTCGACCTCCCGGACGTCCACGCCGTCCACCAGGACCTCGCCCTCGGTGGCGTCGAACAGCCGGGGGACGAGCCCGAGCAGCGTCGACTTGCCGCTGCCGGTGGAGCCGATCACGGCGGTGGTCTCACCCGGCCGGGCCACCAGGGTGACGGACTTCAGCACCGCCTCCTCGGCACCCGGGTAGCGGAAGCCCGCGCCGCGGATCTCCAGGTGCCCGTGGGCGCGCAATTCGGTCACGGGGGCCGTCGGCGGCACGACGCTGGAGTCGGTGTCCAGGACGTCCTGGATGCGCTCGGCGCACACCTCGGCGCGCGGCACCATCATGAACATGAAGGTGGCCATCATCACGGACATGACGATCTGCATCAGATAGGCGAGGAACGCGGTCAGGTCGCCGATGGCCATCTGGCCGCCGTCGATCCGGTGGGCGCCGAACCACACCACCGCGATGGACGACAGGTTCACCACCGTCATCACGATCGGGAACATCAGGGCGAGCATCCGGCCGGTGGCCAGCTGCATGTCGGTCAGCTCGGTGTTGGCCTTGCCGAACCGGCCCTGCTCGTACTCGTCCCGGACGAACGCGCGGATGACGCGGTTGCCGGTGATCTGCTCGCGCAGCACCCGGTTCACCGTGTCCAGCCGGACCTGCATCGACCGGAACAGCGGCCGCAGCCGGCGCACGATCAGCGTCACGGACACGCCGAGCACCGGCACGACGGCGACCAGCACCCCGGACAGCGGCACGTCCAGGCCGAGCGCCAGCACGATCCCGCCCACGCACATGATGGGCGCCGACACCATCAGCGTGAACGTCATCAGGGCCAGCATCTGGACCTGCTGCACGTCGTTCGTCGTACGGGTGATGAGCGAGGGCGCCCCGAAGTGGGCGACCTCACGCGCCGAGAAGGACTGCACCCGGTCGAAGACGGCACCGCGCACGTCCCGGCCGAGCGCGGAGGCGGTCCGGGCGCCGTAGTACACGGCACCGATGTTGCACACGACCTGGACCAGCGAGATGCCGATCATGAGGGCACCGAAGGACAGGATGTAGCCCGTGTCACCCTTCACGACACCGTTGTCGATGATGTCCGCGTTCAGCGTGGGCAGATAGAGGGTGGCGCAGGTCTGGAGGAGCTGGAGCACCACCAGGAGGACGATGGGTTTCTTGTAGGGCCTGAGATAGGTCCGCAGAAGTCGTATGAGCACGCTACGTCTCTCGGAGTCGGCGACAGGGGCGATCGGTTGCCCTTCGCCCCTATCGTCGGACACTCCACCCGCGTTACCTCAACCCATTAATCCGACGGCGTCCGCCGGCCTTGTGGTTTCGGGGTATTGCGTCCCGTCGTGTCCGCCTATGAGGCGAACGCTCCCGGGTGGGTCTGCTCCCGCACCGCCGTGAACTGCTGCCGCACCGCCTGCCCCACGGCCAGCTCCTCGCCCGGCTCCAGCACCTGCGCCGCCGCGCCCTGCCAGGCCGGCGGGGTCCGCGGATCGAGGGTGCCCTGCGACACACCGAGCGCCCAGGCGGCCTGCCGGGCCGCGCCGATCGCCGCGTAGTCCGCCGGCTGCGGTACGACGACCTGCGCGCCGAACAGCGACGGTGCCGCCGCCTGCACCGCGGGCAGCTCCGCGGCGGCGCCCAGCAGGAAGATCCGCCGCACCGCCACGCCCCGCCCGCGCAGCACGTCCAGCGCGTCGGCCAGCCCGCACAGCATGCCCTCGAAGGCGGCCCGCGCCAGGTGCTCGGGCTTCATCGACTCGCGCCGCAGCCCCGCGAGCGTCCCGGCGGTGTGCGGCAGGCTCGGCGTCCGCTCGCCCTCCAGGTACGGCAGCAGCACCAGCCCGTGCGACCCGGGCGTGGACTTCATCGCCAGCTCGGACAGGCTCTCCAGATCCGGCAGGCCGAGGAGTTCCGCGGTGCCGCGCAGGGCGCGCACGGCGTTCAGCGTGGTGACCACCGGCAGGTGCAGGCCGGTGGCGTCGGCGAGCGAGGTGATCATCCCGGACTGGTCGGCCAGCGGCTCCGGGTGCACGGCCATCACCGACCCGGAGGCCCCGAGCGACACCACCGCGTCGCCCAGGCCGATGCCGAGCCCGAACGCGGCGGCCATGGTCTCGCCGGTGCCGGCGGAGATCAGCAGCCCCTCCGGGGTCGTACCGGCCGCGTCCGCAGGGCCGATCACCTCCGGCAGCACCGCCTGGTGACCGAGGGCCAGCTCGACCAGCTCGGGCCGGTAGGCGCCGGTGGCCGCCGACCAGTACCCGGTGGCGGAGGCCCCGCCGCGGTCGGTGGTCCGCCGCACCGGCCGCCCGAGCAGCTGCCAGACGAGCCAGTCGTGCGCCTGGAGCAGGACGGCCGTGCGCTGCGCGTTCTCCGGTTCGTTCCTGGCCAGCCAGCGCAGCTTCGTGACCGACTGGGCGGCCTGCGGCACGGAGCCGACCGCCTGCGCCCAGGCCTCCCGGCCGCCGAGCGCGTCCACCAGATCGGCCGCCGCGACCTGGGCGCGCTTGTCGCCGCCGGCCAGCGCCGGACGGACGGTGTTGCCCTGGGCGTCCAGCGGGACCACCGCGTTCGCCTGCGCCGACACCCCGATGGCCTGCACCCCCTCCAGCAGACCGCCGCCGGCGGCCTCGCCGAGGGAGAGCAGCCAGACCTGTGGGTCCACGTCGCTGGGACGCCCCTCCACCGGATGCGGCGCGTATCCCTGCCGCAGTACGGCACCGGTGTCCGTGTCGCAGACCACGATGCGAGTGAAATCAGGCGAGCTGTCCAAACCGGCGACTATCCCCATGCGGAGAATTTTGCAGCATCCGCGGGGGCCGCCGGGCCCGGGTGCCCCATCACCGCTCCGGCCCCGGGCGGAGTCCCGCGCCCGGCGCCACCCCAGGGTCTTTCGCACGGATCATGCCGGACTCCCACGAGCCCGGCATGATCCGCACGAGAGGCCCTAGGTGGTGCTGGTGCCCCAGTCGTCCCCGGGGCTGCCGTCGACGTTGCGCTCGCGCAGGGAGCGCACCCGCTGGGCCACGGACGCCGGGACCCGGTCGCCGACCTTGTCGCTGACCGTGTGCAGGGCCTTGCCCGCGTACGAGCGGCCCTGCTGGGCGGCGGTCTCGGCGGTGTTCCGGACCGCGGGGTTCTGCGCGATCTGCCGGGCCGACTTCTTCAGCTGCTCGTAGCGCTCACGACCGGCCTTCGTGCCGAGTACGTAACCGAGAGCCAGTCCGGCGAGGAACGTGAGCCGGTAGCGCATGGCTGCCACCCTTCCGGTGCGTAGGTATCTGGTGCGGCGCTGGCGCCGAGAGTACCGATTGGCGGAGCACCCCCCTGCTTGCGCTAATGTATGTGTCGCAGCGAGCGCCCGCCCCCTGGCGAATACCCGGGTAGGTCCGTTCGATGCAGACGAAGCGATCCTCCGTAGCTCAATTGGCAGAGCAGCCGGCTGTTAACCGGCAGGTTACTGGTTCGAGTCCAGTCGGGGGAGCTTCGGTCCTCCGTAGCTCAATTGGCAGAGCAGCCGGCTGTTAACCGGCAGGTTACTGGTTCGAGTCCAGTCGGGGGAGCGCTGAACGAGGGCCCCGGGAGGGGTCCTTTTTCATGTCCCCGGGAACCGCCGGACCCCCCACGCTGTCCTCCAGGTCAGGAGCGGCCGCGACAGCCGACCAGCCGAGGCAGGAGATCGTATGAGCGGCTATGCTGCGGCAGACGGCGCGCACACTTGTACGCGACACGCCGCTATGGGGCGGTAGCTCAGCCGGTTAGAGCAGCGGACTCATAATCCGTCGGCCGTGGGTTCGAGTCCCACCCGCCCCACCAGGCGCCACAGGCGCAGATACGTTCTCACCTGCGCCGATACCGAAAGCGCCACCACGCCGAAGCGTCACCCGAGCGGTGCAAGGGCGTTTGGGTGCCCGATAGGTGCCCGAGAGTTCTGACGGCACGTGAGAAAGACCGGGCGGCCCCCGTACGGCGGACGCCCGCGGGGTCTCGGCGTGACACTGATCACGGACGCCGTGCGTCCGGAAGACGACGAGCGTCCACTACGCCTGCGCTGTCGTTTTGGCCGAATCGTCCGTCAACGTTCGTATCGATGTCATGACTTGACCGCGTCCAGGCGTGAACCGGTCACGTCCTGGGCACGGACCTCCTACCGATGTGCGCAGCCGGGTGGTGCCGGCGACAAGGAGGGCGTCATGGACCGTCGCATCCGGGTACGTGTCAGCCGGCGGCCCTCCGCCCCGCGCGGGCAGGAGATCGATCGCAGGACTCCCTCGGGTCGCGTGCTGCCGTACTGACCCGGCGGACCGCGGCGGCCAGGGCGGACCGCAGCGGTTCCGGCGGGGCCGCGCCGCCGGGCACCGCGCTCCGCGTGACCGCCGCCGCGACCTGCCGCAGCTTGGTGTTGGTCCGCTGGGACGCCTCCCGCAGGATCTCCCACGCCTGCTCCGCGGTGCACGCGTGAGCCGCCATCAGGACGCCGCGGGCCTGGTCGATGACCGGACGCGAGTCCAGCGCCTGGCGCAGCTGCGCTATCTCCAGGCGCAGCACGTCCAGTTGCTCGGCGCGTTCCCGGGCCACCGCGCCGGCCGTGCGGGCGGGCAGGTCCGCGGGCAGACCGCCGCGCAGCGGGTCCACGGCGTCCAGACCCGTCAGCTCCAGCACCCGGCGCGGCTGCCCCCGCCAGCCGGTGGCGGCGACCGGTACGCCCCGCCGGCGGCCGTACGCGCGCAGGGTGTCCAGCACCGCCAGGCCCGCCGTGTCCACGAAGACCACCCCGGTGACGTCCAGGTCGACCCGGGCGGTGTCCGGCGGCAGCGCGGCCAGGGCCGCGGCGAGGAGGTCCGTACAGCCCTGGACCAGTTCGCCCCGCGCGCGCAGCAGGGTCCGGCCGCCCTCCGCGCGGGCGTCGACGGTGAGGGGCTCCGGCCGTCCGTCCCGCGGTGCGCGTGCCGCTGTGGTCATGCTCTTCCGTCCCGCTTCGCCGGTCCCCCCGTCCTTCCCCGCCTGCCCGGTGCGCCACCGCCCACACCCGCCGGCCGGACGAGGGCGCATACTGGGCAGTCGTATACCTGTGCAACCGGGAGGTGGCATGAGCGGCTCGGAGCCGGCGCGGCTGCTGTCGGCCGCCGTGCCCAAGTCCGTGGTGCCGCGGCTCGACGTGTACCCGCTGACCGAGCGGACCGGATTCCGCGCGGCGGGTGAGGTGAGCCTGCCCACCCGCGGCGTCTGGGAGCGTGCGCTGGAGCGGGCCGTACGCGAGGGCGACGACGGCGAGGGCGAGGACGTGTACTACTTGGAGCTTTCCGCGGTGACATTCGTCGATGTGGCGGGTGCCGGCGCGCTGGCGGACGCCGCCCGGAGCCTGGACGGCCGGCGCCGCCTGGTGCTCGACCGGCCACCGGACGCGCTGCCACGGATACTGGACCTGCTGTGGCCCGGCCTGCCCGGGATCGAGGTGACGGCGTCGTGACCGTGACGGCCGAAACCGTGGACCCGTTCGTGCACCCCGCGCTGTTCTACGGCGACGCGGCGGAGTACCTGGCCGGCACCGTGCCCTTCGTCCGCGAGGCGCTGGCGGCCGACGAGCCGGTCGCCGTCGCCGTCCCGGAGGAGAACCTGCGGCTCATCCGGGACGAGCTGGGCGCCGACGGCGCCGGCGTGCACTTCCTGGACATGCGGGAGGCCGGGCGCAATCCCGGCCGGATCATCCCCGGCGTGCTGCGCGCCTTCGCCGACCGGCAGCCGCCCGGCCGCCGGGTGCGGATCATCGGCGAGCCGATCTGGGCGGGCCGCAGTCCGGCCGAGTATCCGGCCTGCGTCCAGCACGAGGCGCTGATCAACGCGGCCTTCCAGGGCCGCGAGGTCACCATCCTGTGCCCGTACGACACCGTGCGCCTGGACGAGGGGGTGCTCGCCGACGCCTACGCCACCCACCCGGTGGTCATCCCGGCCGGCTCCGCCGCCGAGCGCGCCAGCGCGGTCTACGACCCGGACGGCGTCGTCGCCCGCTACAACACGGCGCTGCCGTCGGCCCCCGGGCCCGGTCCCGGCGTGCTCGCCGTCGCCTTCGACGAGTCGTCCCTGTCCGCCGTGCGCCATCTGGCCACCGACCACGGCGCCGGGCTGGGCCTGACCGGCCTGGGCCTGGAGAACCTGGCGCTGATCACCGCCGAGCTGACCACGAACAGCGTGGTCCACGGCGGCGGCACGGGCACGCTCACGGTGTGGTCCGAGGACGGGTACGTGCTGTGCGAGGTCCGCGACAAGGGCCGCCTCGCCGACCCGCTGGCCGGGCGCCGCCCGGCAAGCCGCGACCAGCGCGGCGGACGCGGACTGCTGCTGGTCAACCTGGTCTCCGACCTGGTGCGCGTCCACGCGGGAGTGGAGGGCACGACCATCCGGAGCTACCTGGCCCGGTGAGCCGGCGCCGCGCGGCCCGGCGGGAGCGGGGGTGCGCGGCGACGCGGGTGCCGGTACGGCGTGCGCGCCGGACCGGGCCGCTCCTGCCGCCGCCGCGGGGTGCCGTCCCGTCCGCCGGGCGGTGGTGACGGTCCCGGTTCAGGCCGCCAGCGGGTTCAGGACCAGCGGTTCGATGCGGCCCTCCAGCATGGCGCCGAGGCCCTGGGCCGCGCAGATGTCGGGGCGGTCGGCGATGTGCACCGGCATCCGGGTGGCCTGGCGCAGCATCTGGTCGAAGCCCGGCAGCAGGGCCGAACCGCCGACCATCATGATCCCGCGGTCGGCGAGGTCGGCCACCAGATCGGGCGGGCAGTCGCGCAGCACCTGTCCGATGCCGTCCAGGACGGCGGTGAGCGGGGTCTGGATCGCGCCGCGCACGGCGGCGGTGTCCACCCGTACGCTGCGGGCCAGTCCGGTGACCACGTCCCGGCCGTGGATCTCGGCCGACGCCGGGCCGTGCGGGGTGAGACCGTTGCCGGACAGGGCCAGTTGCAGCGGCCGTACCGACTGGGTGGGCAGCATCAGCCCGTGCTGGTGCCGCAGGTGCTGCACGATCGCGTGGTCCACGGCCTGGCCGCCCACCGGAATCCGCTCGGCGGCGACCAGGGAGCCCAGCGAGAGCACCGCCACCTGGGTGGCCGCCGCCCCGCACACCATGATCATGGTGGCCTCGGGCCGCTCCACCGGCAGCCCGCAGCCCACCGCGGCGGCGATCAGCGTGTCCACCAGCTCCACCCGGCGCGCCCCGAGCCCGACCAGCGTCTCGATCGTCGCCCGCTGGGCCAGCGGGTCGGCGTCGTGCGGGGCGCAGGCCGCCGCGCGCAGCCGGGGTTTGCGGCGCAGCATACGGCGCATCTTGTCGCCCAGCAGATGCCGCAGCATGCGCTGGGCCATCTCGATGTCGACCACCGTGCCGCCGGCGACGGGCCGGACCACCTTGATGAAGTCCGGGGTGCGGCCCGTCATCTTCTCCGCGAACTCGCCCACGGCGATGAGCGCGCCGGTGCGGGTGTTCACGGCGGCCGCCGAGGGCTGGTCCACGACCAGACCGGCGCCCTTCACATACACCCGGGTACGCGCCGCGCCCAGGTCGACGGCGAAGTGGCAGCGGCGCAACTGCTCCAGGCTGACGGTCACGGCGGATCCTCCCGAGTGCGCGGGCCTTGCGGGCCCCGTCGGTGCGGCGGGCTTAACTCGCATCCTGCGCGGGGCCGGAACCGGGCGCCCGCTGTGCGCCGCCGGGCGGGGCGCCGCTGAACGGGCGTAATTCCCGGGCCCTGCCGGAGTGTCGCCCGCCTCACAGCGCGTGGGCGGCCTCCAGCAGCGGGTCGAGGGAGGAGACGGTGACCTCGCTGCCCCCCTCGCGCAGCCGCCGGCGGCCGGCCGGGGTGGGCGCGTAGCCGATGAAGCGGACACCGAGCTGCTGGGCGGCGGTGAGTTCGGCGACCGAGGAGCTGATCAGCACACCGCCGCGGGCCGGCGTGCCGAGGGCGTCCAGGGCGCGCAGCAGACAGTCGGGGTGCGGGGTCAGCAGGCCGAGGTCCTCGCGGCGGCCGTACAGACCGGCGAGGGGCAGCCGGTAGGGCGCCAGATAGCGGTGGACGGCACCGGTGGACACGTCCGTCACCACGCTGACCCGGCGGCCGGACCGGTGCAGGGCGCGCACCAGCGCGGGGGAGTGGTGGGTGGTGGGCGCGTCGGGCACGGCCCGCAGCTCCAGCGCGTCGAGCCGGGCCCGCAGCAGCGGGCCGAGCCGGTCGTGTGCGAACGCCCGCAGCAGGTCCAGCGGATGGGCGAACGCGCCCGGACCGGTGGCGCTCGCCACGGGCAGCGGCCGGCCCGCCAGCGCGTCCTGCGGGTCGCGGTGGTCGGCCACGACCGACAGCAGGTCCAGTACGGCCTCCCGCGCGGTGTGCGCGGTGAACAGCCGGGCGAGCGGCCCCTCGAAGCCGACCAGCACCACGTCGGCGTCGTCCAGCAGGGCGGACAGCCGCCGCCGGGACGGCACGGGCGGCTCCTCCGCAGGCACGGGCGCCCACTCGGGCGCCAGCTGCACGGTGTACGACACCGTCAGCCCCGGCACCGGCCAGTCGGCCACCTCCGCGTTCACCGCCCGCTGGGCGGCGCCCGCGCGGCGCAGCGGGTGGCGGCGGGTGATCGGGGCCGCCGCGGCGCACAGGTGGTCCAGCAGCAGCCCCGGCACCCCGGTGGTCCCGGCGCGGACGAAGGCGACCGGGTCCGCCACCCGCCAGGACAGCAGCACCGCGGCCTTGAACGCGCCCTTGCCGGAACTCGGCAGGGACACGATGTGCCGGGCCGTGTGGAGGGCGAGGTCGACCGAGTAGTACGTCTCCGGGCGCGGCGGCCGGGTGCCGTACGGCTGGATCGGGTCGAGCAGGGTCAGCGGGCCGTCGGCGCGGGTGTGGACGACGGCCGTGCGGCCCGGGGTGGGCACGCCCAGGGTGCGCAGGTCGGCGGTGAGGAACGGGCCCTGCACGAGGTCGGGTTCCGGCTCGGCGGCCTTCGGTCCGAGCAGGCAGTACCAGGCGGCCGGCGGGCTGCTGGGGCTGCTGTCGGCGAAGAGCGGCCGGAAGCGCTGGGAGCGCTGGGCGGCGGAACTGGCGGCGAACTCGTCGTACAGCGCGGGCGGTACGACGACCGTGACGTCCGCGGCGGTGTCCGGCGGCGGCGCGGACGGTTCCGCGAACGTCACCGTGACCCGCGGCGGATCGCTCAGCCGGGCGAGCGCCTGCGGGAGGGTGCGCAGGACGGCGGCGAGGACGGGCAGCAGGTAGGCGCCGGGCGCGGTCCGCACCAGGTAGCCGTCCGGGCGGACGGCGACCTCGTACTGGTGGGGCCGGACGAGGCCGCGCGCGAGGACGTCGTGCACCGCGGCTTCCAGGGTGACGCGGGCCTCCGGGCGGCCGGCCAGCGCGCCCGCCGAGAAGCGGATCTCCGGGGCGCGGTCCCGGGCGGGCTCCCCGGCCAGGACCCCGAGCCCGCGGCGCAGCTCCTCCAGGCCGGCCCGGGTCTCCCGGGCGGCCCGGCCCGGCACGCCGTGCAGCGGTTCGCCGCGCCACAGCGCCAGGGCGCTCCCGGCCAGTTCGCGGGCGCGGTCCGGCTCCCCGGCGGCTTGGGCCTCCTCGGCCTCGGCGGCCAGCCGGCGGAAGCGGAAGACGTCGATGTCGTCGGGCGTGGTGGCCTCGCCGAGGCGGAGGGCGTAGCCGTCGCCGGTGGTGAGGAGGTCGGGTCCGAGGGCCTCGCGGAGGCGGTCGACACACGCCTGGAGCGAGGGGGCGCCGTCGTCCCGGGGGCCGTCCGCGAGTCCGGCGGCCAGTTCCCGCGCGGTGACGGGCCGGCCCTCCCGCAGCAGCAGCATGCACAGGACGGCCTGGTCACAGGGGTCGTCGACGTCGAGCCGGCGGCCGCCGCGCGCGGCCCGCAGCGGGCCGAGCAGCGAGAGGCGGAGCGGTCCGTGGCGTTCACCGAGGCGCAGCAGCCGCTCGACGCCGTCGCGCCGGCCCTCCGGGGTGCCGGAGAGCAGGCCGGCGGCGGCCGTGACCAGCTCCGCCCCGAGCGCGTCGGAGCGGCCGTGGACGGCCCGCGCGATCCGGCCGAGCGCCGCGAGGGACTCCTCGCGGCTCCCGGGCGTGAGGGGCGCGGTGTCCGGGCAGGTCAGGACCGGACCGTCCGGTGTGAGGACGACGGTGTCCAGGTCCGGCAGACCGCGCGGCCCTTCCGCGACGTGCAGGGCGAGCACCGCCTCGGTCAGCTTCGGGAGCAGCGCGACGGCCTCGCCGGCGGGCAGCCCGTCCGGGGCCTCGTCGAGACGCCGGCGCAGCGTGTGGCCGGCGACGGACTCCCGGGCCAGGTAGGGGACGCCGTCGGCGAACCCGTGGCCGAGGTACCGGGCGATCCCGGGGTGGCGCAGCTCGCCGAGGGCCCGGCCCAGCTCCGTGAAGGCGGCCGGGGACGGCCCCGGCGGGTACCGGTGCAGCACGACGAGGGCGTCACCCTCGCGCGTGTCCCGGGCGAACCAGCCCGTGCCCCCGGCCGGCCGCACCAGCCGGTACCGCCCCGCGAACAGCCCGCCGGCCCCGGCGTCTTCCCCGGCCCCGGCCCCGGCCCCGTCCGCCGACAGCCGTCGCACGCTGTCCTCGCGGACCGTGGCGAACGGATCGCCCTCCACGGCGGTTCCCGCGCCCCGCGCGGACGGCACCGACGCCCGGAACTCGCCCGGCGCCCGGCCCGCCCTGCGGTCGATGAACTCCCCGATCCGGCCGAGCAGTCCGGTGGTGCGGTGGCGTTCGGTGCGGGGCAGTCCGAGCAGCAGCAGCTCGCGGACGCCGTCCCGGAACGCGTAGGAACCGGGCGGGGCGCCCGGCACGGTGGTGAGCATGCCGCTGAGGACGACCTCGGCCAGGTGCTGGGGCCGCGGGTCCGGTTCCACCGCGGCCTGGACCAGGCGCATCACCGGCAGGTCCGGGCGGCCCACCGCGAGGTGCCCGGCCAGCCGGACCGCCTCGGGCGAGGCGGTCGCCCGGAACCGCAGCACCAGTTCCTCGGCGGACAGCAGCCCGACGTCCGTGCGGTCCTCGGCGTCCGCCGGCAGCGGGCGGCCCAGACCGGCGGCCGCGCCGGGGAACTCCGTGCCGCCCGGCGTCGTCAGCAGCCCGGCCCAGTGCGCCAGCCACCGCGGCTCCGGTTCCAGCACGGGCACGGGTACGGGTACGGGCACGGCACCGCCGGTGCCGGGGAACCCGCCCGGCGCGCCCGGCCCGTGCGTCTCGTGCGCGTCGTGCGCGTCGTACCGCTCGTACGGCGTGAAGGCGTAGGCCGCCGCGGGAGCCGCCGGGTGCGGGGCGGAGAGGGTGCCGGGAGCAGCGGGCAGGGCGGTGTCCCGCCACAGGTGCTCCGGGAGCGGCTGGAGGACGGCCAGGGGCATCCAGCGGACCCAGCGGTGCAGGGTGGCGTACCAGCGCGTCCCGGCGGGGCCCTCCCGCCACTGCGGGCCCATGCAGTCGCTGACCAGCAGTGTGACGGTACGGCCGTCGGCGGCGGTGAGCGGGCCGGGGCCGCGCACCGTGCCGTCGGCGCCGGCCCGGTACAGGGCGACCGTGCGGAACATGCCCGACTGGGCCAGCACCGTGTGCAGTTCGCGGACCAGGGGCCGCCAGACCGGCATGGTGGGACCGGCGTCGTACACCAGGTTCAGGCGCAGCCAGCGCTCGCGGGCCGGGCGCAGCACCGGCAGCCACCACGCGGGGTCGGCGCCCAGCCGGGCGATGCGGTCGGCGGTCGCCCGCTCGTCCAGCTCGTGGCCCACGGGCGCGTCGGTCCGGCGGGCCAGCGGGCGCAGCGCGCGCTGCAACGCGAGCGGGTGGGACAGCATCGGGGGCGCCGGGGCGAGGAGCGTGGTGTGCGGACGGTCCGCCGCCGGGCCGGGCCGCCGGGAGGGCAGGTGCAGGGGCACGCGGGCGGGCGGCGCCGGCGGCCGGGCGGGCGGTGGGGCGGGCGCCGCCTGCCGCGGCTCGGGCGGGGACGGCGGGGACGGCTCAGGGAGAGGTGGCGGCTCCGGGAGCGGTGGCGGCTGCGCGGGAAGGGCGGGTCCGGCGGAGCCGGCGGTGTCGTCGACGGCGTCGGCCGCCGGGCCCGTGTGCCGGGCCAGCCAGAGCACTTCGGCCAGTTCGAGCGGGGTCGGACGCACCCCGTGGGCCGCCCCGGCCAGCACGTCGGCGAGGCGGACCAGGGGATCCGGGGAACCGGCGGCCTCAGAAGACATCGGACTGCGCGGTCTGTCCCAGGTACGGCATGAGCTGTTCGGCCAGCCGGTCCAGGGACTCGGCGTCCAGGTCGGCGGAGCGGGCCAGGTAGATCGCGTTCAGGAGCTGGTCCGTGGCCAGGTCGCCGACGCCGGACCGGGACAGGAACCGCTCGATCAGGGTGCGCGCGTAGGCGTCGGGTTCGCCCAGGTGGGCGCGGACGATCTCGGCGAGGTGCCGGTCGTCCGGCTGCCGCAGGTGCAGCGTGACACAGCGGCGCAGGAAGGCGGGCGGGAACTCGCGTTCGCCGTTGCTGGTGAGGACGACGAACGGGAAGGCCCGGCAGCGGACCCGGCCGCGGGCCACCGGGACCCGCTCGTCGGTGCCGTCGGCCAGCACCTCGGTGACGCCGTCCGGGGCCAGCCGGGAGGCGCGCACCAGCTCGGGGATCTCGTACTGGCCCTCCTCCAGCACGTTCAGCAGGTCGTTGGGCAGGTCGAGGTCGCTCTTGTCGATCTCGTCGATGAGCAGCGCGCGCGGCCGTTCGTAGGGCAGGAGCGCGGTGCCGAGCGGACCGAGCCGCAGATGGTGCTCGATCCCGGACCGGTCCTCCGCGCCCCGCGGGTCTCCCGTGCCGTCCGCGCCGTCCGTCCGGTCCCGCCGGGCGGCCTCCTGCCGGGCCGCGTAGAGCCGGGACAGCGGGTCGTACTGGTAGAGGCCGTCGTGCAGCGTGCTGCGGCTGGTGACGTTCCAGCGCAGCACCGGGCCGAGCCGCAGCTCCCGGGCGACCGCGTACACCAGCGAGGACTTGCCGGTGCCGGGCGGGCCGGTGACCAGCAGCGGACGGCGCAGATACAGGGCCGCGTTGACGAGCTGGACCGTCTCCGGCGTGGCCTGGTACGTCTCGGCGCGGTGCGTGCGGTCGGGCGAGACGGCGGAGACGTCGGCGGAGGCGTCCGGCGCCGGGAGTACCGGCCCGCCGTCGAAGGCCCGCCAGGGCGGCGGCGCGGGCAGCTCGGCGATGCCGTCGTGCGGCGCGTTCGTACCGGTGTAGACGGGCCACAGGGGCATGGGCTCTTCTTCTCCGTGAGGGCGGTCGGCGGTGCGGGTGGTCGGCCGTACGGCGGGTCGTAGGAACGGATGTGGGGACGGTCGGTCGTGTGGACGGTCGGTCGTGTGGACGGTGGGCCGTGGGGACGGTCGGTGGTCGTGGGGACGGTCGGTCAGGCGACGGGCGAGTGCAGGCTCGCGGTGGTCTCGGGGAAGCAGCGCGGATCGTCCCAGAGCAGTTGCAGGTCCGACGCCCAGTGCCCGCCCGGCTCCTCGGCGGCCTCCGCCGTCAGCCGCAACGACAGCACGTGCCGCGGGAGTTCGGCCGGCGGTACGCCGGCGACGGCCGCGCCGAGCTGGTCCAGGAACACGGTGCCGGGGCAGGGCGCGTCCGGGCGCGCGGTGTCCGGGCAGGGCGCGTCCTCGTGCACGGCGCACGGCGTCCCGGTCCGGGGCCACAGCAGGATGGGCACGGGCACGTTGAGGCCGACCTCGAAGTGCCGGCGGGCCACGGTGGGCGGGGCGGCGAAGCCCGCGAGGCCCGCGTCGCCGTCCCACAGCCGCTTGCGCAGGCTCGGCGGACGCTCCCGGGTGCCGCACTCGACCCGGTGCACCTCGGCGCCGCCGCCGGTGTCCAGTTTCTGCCACTTCTTGCGCAACTGGTGGCGCAGCCGCCCGCTGTGGTGGCGGGCGCGGTCGGTGACCACGAGCGGGTAGGCGCAGCCGAGCGGTGTGCTGTCGTCCGCGCCGCACTCCCACTGCGCCACCGCCTCGTTGAGCCACTCGCGCGGCAGGACGAACGCCACGAGTTCGTCGGCGTCCGGGGCGAGGTGGGCGACGGCCTCGTCGATGCGGTTCTGCACGTAGGCCCGCACACCCGTGCGCGGCAGCCGGCGGGCGCCCACCGGCCGGCGCCGCCCGTCACGGTACGCGGACACCTCCACGGTCACCTGGTCGGGTCCGGCGCCGCTGTGGTCGATCTCCACGACGACCGGGGACCAGGCGGGGGCGTCCGGCGCGGGCAGGGGAACCTGCGGGGCCGGGGCCGGGGCGGCCGGGAACGCCGGGGGAGCCTGCGGGGCCGCCGCGTGGAGCACCGTCGGGGTCCGTAACGCCGTTCCCCCGTCCAGCAGTTCGCCGAGGCGGCCGGTGAACCGGCGGGCCGCGTCCGGGTCCGGGACCTCCCAGCGCACATAGCCGGCCGCGTGCCACAGGGAGGGGAAGCCGCCCGCGGGCAGGGGCGGTCCGAAGGGGCCCACCGCGTCCACGTACAGCCGGTTCGGATCGCACCGCCCGCCGCCCTCGGCCGTGGCCCGGCGCAGCAGGGCGTACAGCCGCTGCCGGACGTCGTCGTCCAGGCCCGGCGCGGGCACCAGTTCGCCCAGTTCGGGCCAGTACCGGGCCAGCACGTCCAGCGGCAGCATCCGGCCCTTGCGCACGTCCGGCGAGGTGCCGAGGGCGGCGGTGACCATGCCGGCCACCCTGCCGTCCGGCAGGGTCACCGCGGCCCCGCTGAACCCCTCCACGATCGGCTGGCCGTGCCCGTGCCACGCCACCAGTTCCAGCCACTCGCCGGCGATCAGCTGACCGGAGACGGCCTGGTACTCGGCGAGCGTGCCCTCGTCGTAGCCGAGGGGGAAGCCGTAGGCGACCAGCCGGGGGTACGGCTCGGTGTAGACGGTGTCGGGCGGGGCGAACCGGGCCGGGGCCAGCGGGAGGTCGTCGGCCACGTCCAGTTCGAGTACGGCCATGTCGCCGGGGTCGGTGACCTCGCCCGCCCAGCCGCCGTGCCGGACCACCGTGGCGGACAGCTCGCCCAGCTCCCTGGCGTGCGGGAAGGTGACGGTGACGGCGGCCCGGTCGCGGCACCGGACGACGTGGGCGCAGGTGAGCACCCGGCGGCCGGTCACCAGGAAGCCGGCCCCCACCTCGTCGCCGCAGGCGATCCGGGCGTGCCAGGCGGCGCTGCCCATCACCGCTCGGCCGGCTCCGGGCCCGCCGCGGCCTGGCCCGGCACGGCGGGCGCTGCCACAGACGCGGTCTGCCCATCCGCTGCCTGCCCGTTCGCGGTCTGTCCGTCCGTGGTCTGTCCGCCCGGAGTCCGTTCCGGGGCCCAGGAGAGCTTCACGACCAGATGGCCTTCCGTGGAGCCCTTCGCGATGACGGCACCGGCCTCCGCGGACAGCCGTACCCCGAACTCGATCTCGACCGTGTCGGGGCGCAGGCTGCCGTCCCGGAAGACCCGCAGCGCCGCCGCCGCTGCCGCCCGTACCCCGTCCAGCGCTCCTTCGAAAGTGCGCGCGGCCAGCGCCGGTCCGTCGCCGCGCGAGACGAGGCGGGCGCCCGATCTGGTGCCGACGCCCTCCACCACGACGAGCGCGCCCTCCTCGGTCCTGAACTCGACCAGTCCGTCCATGGCGCCGCCCGTCCCCCTCGTCCGTGACCCGTGACAACCCCTATGGTACGGACGGTGCCTGGCACGTCACCTCGCCCAACGGCGTGGCGTACCGCCGGTGTTCCTGGCGGGAACCCGCCAGGGCGTCTTCCCGTCGGCTCCGGTCGGCTCCGGCGGCGGACACGCCCCCTCACACTCGTCCCAGCACGCGGCACGCTCGACCCGGACGAGAAGAGGCGTGGATGAGCACAGGACCCGTCGGACGCGGGACGGCACTGCTGGCGGCGGTGCTGGCGGGCGCCCTCCTCCCGGCCGGCCCGGCGACCGCCGGCGCCCCGGCCCGCGCCCCCTCCGCCCCGGCCGCCTCCTCCGCCGCGACCACCGCCGGCGCCCCGGCCCCCTCCGCCACGACCGTCACCCTCGTCACCGGCGACAAGGTGACCGTCACCGGCCTCGGACAGGGCAGACAGACCGTCACCGTGCGGCGGCCCCCCGGCGCGACCGGCGCCGTCCGCACGCAGCGCGCCGACGGGCACCTCACCGTCGTACCGGACGAGGCGCTGCCGTACCTGCGGGCCGGGACCCTGGACCGGCGGCTGTTCGACGTCACCGGGCTGATCCGGCAGGGGCTCACCGACGCCCGGGCCGGCGCGCTGCCGCTGATCGTGAGCTACGACCGGGGCGCCCGGGCCGCGACCCCGGCCGGCGCCGAGCGGACCCGCGCGCTGCCCAGCCTGCGCGGAGCCGCGCTCCGGGCCGCCCGGGGCCGGACGTTCTGGCGGTCCTTCACCCGGACGCCCGGCATCGGCCGGGTGTGGCTGGACGGGCGGGTCACGGTGGACCTGGCCGAGAGCAACGCCCGGATCGGCGTGCCGGCGGCCTGGGACGCGGGACTGACCGGCAAGGGCGTCACCGTCGCCGTCCTGGACACCGGCGCCGACCTCGCCCACCCCGACCTGGCGGACCGGGTGAGCGTCGCCAGGAGCTTCGTCGACGGCGAGGAGGTCGCCGACCGCAACGGACACGGCACCCACGTCACCTCCACCGTCGGCGGCAGCGGCGCGGCCTCCGGCGGCAGGGAGCGGGGCGTCGCGCCGGGCGCCACGCTCGCCGTCGGCAAGGTGCTCGGTGACCAGGGCTCGGGCAGCGAGTCGCAGATCATCGCCGGGATGGAGTGGGCGGCGCGGGACGTGCGGGCCCGCGTCGTCTCCATGAGCCTCGGCTCGGCGGAGCCGAGCGACGGCACCGATCCGATGGCGCGGGCCGTCGACACCCTCTCCGCCGAGACCGGCGCGCTGTTCGTGGTCGCCGCCGGCAACACCGGTGCGCCCTCCTCCATCGGCTCGCCCGGCGCCGCCGACGCCGCGCTCACCGTCGGCGCGGTGGACTTTGCCGACCAGCCGGCGCCGTTCACCTCCGCCGGGCCCCGCCACGGCGACAACGCCCTGAAGCCCGACCTGGCCGCCCCCGGGGTCGACATCCTGGCCGCCCGCTCGCACCTGGCCCCCGGCAGCGGTGCCTACACCTCCATGAGCGGCACCTCCATGGCGACTCCGCAGGTCGCGGGGGCGGCCGCGCTGCTCGCCGAGGAACATCCCGACTGGACCGGCGCCCGTCTGAAGGACGCGCTGCTGTCCACCTCGGAGCGGCTGGACACGTCCGCCTACGTGCTGGGCGCCGGACGGCTGAGCGTCTCCGGCGCGGTCGGGGCCCGGCTCACCGCCACCGGCAGCGCCGACCTCGGCTACCACCGCTGGCCCTACGGCACCGACCGGCCGGTCACCCGGACCCTCACCTACCGCAACGCGTCCGCCGAGGACATCCCGCTGGAGCTGACCGTCCAGGGCGCGCCGGAGGGTGCCGCCGTCCTCGCCCGCGACACCCTCACCGTGCCCGCGCACGGCACCGCGTCCACCACCGTCACCTCCGACGCGGCCCGGGCGCCCGTCGGCGAGACGAGCGGCCGGATCGTGGCCGCCGCCCCGGACGGCACGGTCCTCGCGCACACGGCGTTCGGCCTGGTCAAGGAGGAGGAGCGGTACACGCTGACCGTCCATGTGACCGACCGCGCCGGCGCGCCCGCGGCCGCCGACCTCAGCGTGCAGCGGCTCGCGGCGGGCGAGGACGCCCAGCCCGCCCACGTCGACGGTTCCGGCACCCTGCGGCTGCGCCTGCGGCCCGGCACCTACAGCCTCGCCACCTTCCTCGACGTGCGCGGCGGCCACGGCGCCGACTCGCTCGGCCTCGGCTTCCTCGCGGCCCCCGACGTCGGCCTGGACCGCGACCGCGAGATCACGCTGGACGGCCGGGAGCTGCGCGAGATCAGGGCCGCCGTGGACCGGCGCACCGAGACCCGGCAACTGCTGATGGAGTACGACCGGCAGGCGGACGGCGCCGACCTGTTCGGCGCGGTGCAGGTGCCGCTCGCCTACGACAGCGTCTTCGCCGCGCCCACCGCGAAGGTCACCCACGGCACCTTCGAGTACCGGACCGTGTGGCGGCTGGCCAAACCCCGGCTGGAGGTGGAGGGCGTCGGCGAGGCGACCGTGCAGCCGGGCTCCACCCTGGCCGCGGGCCGCACCAGGCTGGCGCTGGCCGACGTCGGCGACGGGCCGCCGACCGGCGTGGCCGGCAAGGCGGTGCTGGCCCGGCTGCCCGCCGGCGCCGACCCGGCCGCGCTCGCCCAGGCCGCCCAGGACGCCGGCGCCCGGGCGCTGTTCGTCACGGACGACGCGCCCGGCCGGCTGATGGCCTGGTGGGGCACGGACGACAACGCCGCCCGGCCGCTGGTGATCGCCACGGTGAACCGGGCGGACGCGGCCCGGCTGCGGGCGGCCGGCCACGCCGACATGACCGGCACCCCCGACTCGCCGTACGTGTACGACCTGTCCGAGGGGCACCCGGGCGCGATCCCCGACCGGGACCTCACCTACGCGCCCGGCCCCCGCCGGCTGGCCGCCGTGCACGTGCGGTTCCACGCGGCCGTGCCGGTGCCCGGCGCCGAGTTCCGCTACTCCCTCACCGGCACGTTCCCCCTCGGCCTCGGTTTCCAGGAGAGCGTCGCCCTGCCCGCCGAGCGCACCGACTACGTCTCCACCGGCCCCGGCCAGCTCTGGCACGAGTCCGTCACCGTACGCGACGGCGCGCTGGAGGAGCGCGGCGGGCTGGTGCGGTACGCCGGCGGGTCGCGGCCGGTGCTGGACTGGTTCGGCCCGGTGTGGCACCCGTGGCTGGGCACCGGGCTGGGCTGGGGCCAGGAGCGGTCCGGCGGCGTCATCCGGCTGAACACCCCGGGCTGGGGCGACTCCGGGCCCGACCACACCGGGTTCGGCGACGTGTGGAGCGGGGACGGCGGGATGAGCCAGACCACCGAGGTCCGCCTGGACGGCACCCTCGTCGAGCGGAGCACGGGCCCGGCCGTCTCCGTCCAGGACGCGCCCGCCGGCGAGCACACCTACACGGTGGTCACCGACACCGCCCTGGACGCCGGGCGGTGGCAGCCCGCCACGCGGGGCCACACCGTGTGGACCTTCCGCTCCGCGGCCACCCCGGAGGACCGCTGGACCCGGCTGCCGCTCGTCAACCTCGCCTACGGCCTCGGCACCGACCTGGCCGGCCGGGTGCCGGGCGGCCGGCGGACACCGGTCACGGTCAGCGCCGCCTACGTGGCGGGGGCGACCGGCACCGGGACGCTCGGCGGCGGCCGTCTGGAGGTGTCCTACGACGACGGCGCGACCTGGCGGCCGGTGGCGCTGACCGCCGGTCCGGGTGCCTCCTGGCGCGGCACGCTGAGCGTGCCGCGCGGCGCCGCCCACCTCGGTCTGCGGGCCTCGGCCCACGACGACAGGGGCGGCTCGGTGACCCAGGAGATCATCCGGGCGGCCGGCGTCCGGTAGACCGGGGGAGGGGGTGGTCCGCGGGCGCGACGATGCCCCGGACCACGCCCAGCTCCACCAGGTCCTGCGGCCGCAGCCGGAGCTGGTCGGCCGTCGCCCGCGCGGCCTCGGGCGGCCGCTTGAGGATCGCCGCCGCGAGCTCCGGGGCGATCACCGAGAAGTAACTGTCCGGTGTGGCCCAGGTGTTGTCCGGCGCGGCCAGCGCGAGCGCCCCTCCGGAGCCGCCCTCGCCGATGACCAGCGTGGTGACCGGCACCCGGGCCGCGGCCACCGCGCCGAACACCTCCGCGATCGCGGCCCCGGCGCCCTCCCGTTCGGCCGCCGCGTCGTTGGCGGCGCCCGGGGTGTCCACCAGCGTCAGCACCGGTATGCCGAGCCGGTCCGCGAGCCGGATCAGCCGGGCGGCGGTGCGGTACCCGGCGGGCCGGGCCGCCGTGCCGGTCTGCGCCGCGAAGGCCACGCCGCGGCCGTCCCGCTCCCCGAACCCGCACAGCATCCCGTCGGGATCGGCGCCGCCGCACCGGTCGCCGCTGACCGCGACCCGGCGGGTGAAGCAGGCGTCCAGATAGGCGCCGGCCCGCGGCCGTCCGGCGGCCCGGGCCCGGACGACGGCGTCCCAGCCGGTGGCGGACGGCGCGGCCCCGCCCAGGGCCGGCGGCAGGGGCGCCGCGGCGGCCGGCCGGGTGAGCAGCCGCAGCCAGGTGCCGAGCACTTCCTTCAGCCGGTCCGGCGCCACCACCGCGTCCGCCGAACCCGCGGCGACCTGGGCCTCGGCCGTGTACGCGGCCGGGTCGGCGGCCGGCGGGCGGACCCGGGAGCCGGCGAAGCCCACCTGGGCGCCGGGCAGGGCCAGCACCACGTCCGCGCCCGCGCCGAGCGTGGCCCAGCCGCCGCCGGTCGTCGGGTCCCGCAGGACCGCGATCTGCGGCAGCCCGGCCTCCCGGGTGCGCACGGACTCGCGGGCCACCCGCTGGAGCTGGGTCAGCGCGCGCATGCCCTCCTGCATCCGGCTGCCCCCGGTCGCCACCAGCGGCACCACGGGAAGCCGCTGTTCCCGGGCGTGGGCGTAGGCCGCGACCAGCCGGTCCCCGGTGCGTTCGCCCAGCGAGCCGCCCAGGAAGCCGAACTCGAAGGCGATCAGCACGGCCCGGGTCCCGTCGACCTCGGCGGTGCCGCAGACGACCGACTCCCGCTCGCCGGTGCGGGCGGCGGCGCGGGCGCGCGCGGCGTCGTAGCCCTGCCAGCCCAGCGGGCCGTCCGGTGCGGACCGGCCGGGCGGCGCGGGGAGTTCGCGGAAGCTGCCGGCGTCCGCCAGCAGGGCCAGGAGCTGCCGTGCCGAGAGCCGGTCAGACATCGGCCAGGGCCCGCTTCATGATCTTCCCCATCTCGTTGCGGGGCAGCGCGTCCAGGTAGCGGACGACCCGGGGCCGCTTGTGCGGGGCCAGACGGCGGGCCACGTGGTCCGCCAGGTCCTCAGCGGCCGGCGGGGACTGGGGGTCGGCCGGGACGATCCAGGCCACGATCCGCTCGCCGAGGTCGGCGTCCGGTTCCCCGGTGACCGCGGCCTCCCGCACCGCCGGGTGCTCCAGCAGCGCGTTCTCGATCTCCCCGGCGCCGATCTTGTAACCGCCGCTCTTGATCAGGTCGGTGGCCTTGCGCCCGACGATGCGGACGTAGCCGTCGGGTTCCCGCACCGCCATGTCGCCGGTGCGGAAGAAGCCGTCGGCGGTGAACGCGGCGGCGGTGGCGTCGGGCCGGTTCAGGTACTCGGTGAACAGGTTCGGGCCGCGCACCTGGATCTCGCCGACGCGCTCCCCGTCGTACGCGGTGATCTCCGTGCCGTCCTCCTCCGCCAGCCGCAGCTCCACGCCCGGCAGCGGCACCCCGACCGTGCCGGCCCGGGCTTCGCCGTCGGCCCGCACGCTGGTGTTCATCAGCGTCTCGGTCATGCCGTACCGCTCGATCACCCGCCGGCCGGTCGCCGCCGCGATCCGCTCGTGGTCGTGGACCGGCAGCGCGGCCGAACCGGACACCAGCAGCCGGGCCCGGCCGAGCGCCCGGGCCAGCCCCGGGTCGCCGGGCAGCGCCTCGGCGATCCGGTGGTACATGGTCGGCACCCCGAACAGCATGGTGGCGCCCGTCTCCAGCTCCCGGGCCACGCCCTCGGGCGAGAACCGCCCCAGGTGCCGTACCGAGCCGCCGCGCCGCAGCGGGCCGAGGACGCCGAGCACCAGCCCGTGCACGTGGAACAGCGGCAGCCCGTGCACCAGCACGTCGTCGCCGGTCCACTGCCAGGCGTCGGCGAGCGCGTCCAGGGTGGCGGCCAGGGCCCGGCGGGGCAGGACCGCGCCCTTGGGCGGGCCGGTGGTGCCGGAGGTGTAGACGACCAGCGCCGGGTCGCCGTCGGCCGCCCGCTCCTCGGGCACGGACCCGGCGGCCCGGGTGTCGACGTCGATGCGGGGCAGGCCGCCGAGGACGGGCGGCAGCGGGGCGCCGGGGGCGGCGAGGACCAGGGCGGGCGCGCTGTCGGCGAGGATGTGCGCGAGTTCCTTCTCGCCCGACTTCGGGTTCAGCGGCACCGCGGCCACCCCGGCGAGCAGCGCGCCGGTCACCGCGACGGCGGTCTCCGGTTCGGGGGTGGCCCACACCGCGACGCGGCCCGCCGCCGCGATCCGGGCGGCGAGCGCGCCGGCGGCGCCCGCGAGGTCGCCGTAGGTCAGGGTCCGGGCGCCGAACCGCAGGGCGACCCGCTCGCCGGAACCGTCCGCCAGGGCGGGGAAGAGAGAGGACACGCGGTGCACTCCTTACTGTCGACGACGCCGGCCGCCGGGACGACAGCACCTTCCTACACCAGGAGCGGGCCGCCGTGCGGGCCGCGGCCGGGGCTCCCCGCCCGGCGGCGGGACCGCGGCGGGCGGCGCCGGGGGCGGCCACGGCGCGGCGGCCGGCGCCGCGCTTGTTAGCCTCGCCCCGCACCGCCCATCGAACCCGCGTACTAGCAGGGAGTCCGCCGTGCCCCGTATCGCCCTCGCCACCTACGATCCCGGCTCCGGGCCGAGCAAGGACACCGATCTGCCGCTGCTGGTGCGGGCGCTCGGGGAGGCCGGCGCCGAGGCGGAGGCCCGGTACTGGGACGACCCGGCGGCGGACTGGGGCGGATACGACCTCGTGGTCATCCGCTCCACCTGGGACTACAGCTGGCGGGCCGCCGAGTTCACCGCCTGGGTGGAGCGGACCGGGACGCTGACCCGGCTGGCCAACCCGGCCTCCGTGGTGCGCTGGAACGCCGACAAGCGCTACCTCGGCGAGCTGGCGGCGGCCGGCGTGCCCACGGTCCCGACCCGCTACATAGCGCCCGGCGAGGCGGCCGTGCTGCCCGCCGGTCACGAGTTCGTCGTCAAGCCGGCCTCGGGCGCGGGCGCCCGGTTCGCGGCCCGCTACACGCCCGCCGAACACGCCACCGCGCTACGGCAGCTCGCCCGGATGCACGCCGAGGGCCTCACCGCGATGGTGCAGCCGTACCTGCCGGGCGTCGACGTGCGCGGCGAGCGGGCGCTGCAGTTCTTCGGCGGCCGGCTGCTGCACGCCAGCCGCAAGGGCGCCGTCCTGACCCCCGGCACGCCGTACGACGCCCCGAAGGTCGCCCATCCCGCCTTGGCGCCCTGGCAGCCGACGGAGGACGAACTCGCGGTCGCCGAGAAGGCGTTGGCGGCCGTGCCGGGCTCCTCCGGGCTGCTGTACGCGCGCGTGGACCTGGTCGACGGCGGCGACGGCGCACCCCGCCTGATGGAACTGGAACTGGTCGAGCCGAACCTGTTCCTGTGGCTGCACCCGGACTCCCTGCCGCGGGTCGTGGAGGCGATCCTGACGGCCGTGCGGACCACCCGGCCGTGACCGCGGGCGCGGGGCGCGGGCGTCCGGCGCCCCGCGGGCCCGGCTCAGCCGACGACGGCCGTCCGCTGGAGCAGCCCCCAGGTGAACTCGGCGACCACCTCGCGCCGTACGCCGTCCCGGTCCGGCGCGGTCAGGGCCAGCCCCCACCGGGTGGGCGCGGTGCCCTGGAGCGGCCGGGCGGGGGCGAAGGCGCGGGCGGCCTCGTCCACCGTGCAGGACCAGGGGGTCAGGTCCTCCAGGGTGCGCAGGCGCGGGGCCGGCGCGCCCGGCGCCCGCACCAGCCACGCGTTCCACACCCCGCCGTCCGGCCCGGCCAGCACCTCCAGGCGCAGGTCCGGCCAGAGCGGCAGCGCCCAGTACCGGGCCTCGCAGTCCAGGTCGCCCAGGCGCCGGGGCACGACGGACTCCGGTGCGCCGAGGACGGCCCGGTACCGCGCGGCGGCCCCCCGGGCCCGCGGCGAGCGGACCATCGCCTGCCAGCGCTTGTTGGCCTCCCGCAGGTCCGCGGCCGACGCGCCGAGCCGGCGCCGGGCGTCCTCGACGAGGTCCGCGTTGTGGTCGGCCATGCGGCGCAGCAGCACCAGCTGGAAGTCCAGGTCCATGGCGTCCATGGTGCCCGGCCGGCCCCGGCCATTGCCCGCGTCACCTTCCCTGACTAGCCTGTGTTCGTCATGCCGATCGCCTGTTGAAATCTCGAACGTCTCGACGGCCGGGATCGCGAACGGGCGCCTAACCCAAGGGAGGGGGCCGGACGTGGGACGCCTCGTGCCTGCCGTGACCCGGGCTCTCGACATTCTGGAGCTGTTCCTCGACGGGGACGGGACGCTCTCCGCCCCGGACATCGTGCGCAGGCTCCGGCTGCCGCGCACCACCGTGCACGAGCTGGTCACCACGCTCGCCGCACGGTCGTACATCGTGCAGGTGCCCGGCCAGCCCGGACGGTACCGGCTCGGCGTGCGCCCGTACCAGCTCGGCAGCCGCTACGCCGAGCAGCTCGACCTCGCCGCCGAGGGCCAGCAGGTGGCCCGCTCGGTCGCCGAGACCTGCGACGAGACCGTCCACGTGGCGATCCTGGAGGGCACCGACGTCATCTACATCGCCAAGGTGGACTCCACCCACGCCGTCCGCATGGTCTCCGCGGCCGGCCGCCGGCTGCCCGCCCACTGCACCTCGGTCGGCAAGATGCTGCTGGCCTCGCTGCCCGAGACCGAGCTGACCGCCCGGATCCCCGACGGCAGCGAGCTGGCCGCGATGACCCCGAACAGCATCACCACGCCCGCCAGGCTGCGCGAGGCCCTGACGGAGATTCGGCAGCGCGGGATCGCGGTCGAGAACCGCGAGTCCAACCCCGACGTCTCCTGCGTCGCCGCTCCGGTCCGCGACCGCACCGGCCGGGTCGTGGCCGCGCTGTCCATCTCCGTCCCTATGATTCGCTGGAGCGAGGAGCGCCGGGCCGAGCTGGAACAACTGGCGGCGAAGGGCGCGGCGGACCTGTCGGAGCGGCTGGGATACAGGAGCGCGGCATGACGGCGTACGAGGTGGCGGTGCGGGCGGAGGCGACGCTCGGCGAGGGCCCGACCTGGGACCCGGCGACGGGCCGGCTGCTCTGGCTCGACATCCTGGGCATGCGGCTGCACACCTACGACCCGGTGACCGGCCGCCGCACGGTCCGCACCACACCCCAGCACGTCGGCGCGGCCAAGCCCCGCGCCGGCGGCGGCCTGGTGCTGAACCTGCGGGACGGCGTCGGCCTGCTGGACCCGGACGGCACGTTCCGCTGGCTGCGCCACGAGCCGGTCGCGGGCCGCCGCGGGAACGACGCCGCGGTGGCCCCGGACGGCTCCCTGTGGGCGGGCACCATGCGCTACGACGAGGCGGCCGGCGGCGGCACGCTGGCCCGGCTGACCGGGGACGGCACCGCGCGGACGGTGCTGTCCGACGTCACGGTCAGCAACGGCACCGGCTGGAGCCCCGACGGCCGCCTCATGTACTACACCGACACCCCGACGCGCCGCGTGGACGTCTTCGACCACGACGCCGGCGCCGTCCGCGACCGCCGCCCGCTGGTGGAGATCGAGGAGGGCGCGGGCTATCCGGACGGTCTGACGGTCGACGCGGACGGCTGTGTGTGGGTGGCGCTGTGGGACGGCGGGGCGGTCCGCCGCTACACGCCCGACGGCGAGCTGGACCGGGTGATCGCCCTGCCCACCCCGCGCACGACGGCCTGCGCGTTCGGCGGGCCGGACCTGACCGACCTCTACATCACCACGGCCCGCACCGGCCTGGCCGCACCCGACCCCCTGGCGGGCTCCCTGCTGGTGGTGCCGGGCGCCGGCAAGGGCCTGCCGCAACCGGCGTTCGCGGGCTGACCGGCCGCCGGCCGGGGCGCGGGGGTCAGCCCCGCACCTCCGCCGGCACCCTGCCCACCCGCGCCCGCACCGCCTCGACGTCGGCCGCCCGGCGCAGCGCCCGCGACACCGGGCCGATCTCGCGGAGCAGATCCGTGGTGTCGGCCCCGGCGCCGAGCGCGGCGGCACCCGGCGTGCGGCACGCCGTCTCCACCGCCTCCAGCACGCACACCGCGCCGGCCAGCGCCCGGGCCCGCTCGGGCGGATGGCCGAGGCCGAGCGCGGCGTCGTAGGCGCGTCCGCACAGCCCGGTGTCCATGCGCCGGGCCAGCGGCAGCAGCACGTCCCGGATGAACGTCTCGCGCCGGGTGAGCCGCAGTTCGGGCGTGGCGCGCAGCGCGAACGGCGGCCCCCCGCCGCACGCGCCGCGCAACAGCCGGTACAGCGGCCGCAGTTCCCGCAGGGCGAGCCGGACCCGCCAGCGGTCGCGCAGGTACTGGCCGGCGTGCGGCAGGATGAAGCCGGCGGCCAGCAGGACGGCGGCGAGGGCGGCGACGGGCGGCGCGAGGCCGGTGCTCAGCCAGTCCGCGTCCCGCCCGCACCAGCGCGCGGTGACGGCGGCCAGCTTGGCCGCGGCGAAGCCCAGGCTCAGCGCGTAGCCCGCGCCCAGCAGCCGCAGCCCCCGGCGCAGCCAGGCGTCCAGGTGCCCGGCGCGCACCCAGGCGCGGATCAGCCGGAAGGTGAGCAGGCAGGCCGCGGCGTGCGCCACGAGGTAGAGCAGGATCTCCTCGCGCATGAACGGCGTGCCGGCGTAGTAGGTGTCCAGGTCCCGCAGCCGCTCCACGGGCGCGTCGGCGAGCGCGAACAGCACCCACAGGGCGACGATCACGGCGGAGTACACCGAGATCACCCAGCGCCGGGCGCGGCGGGTGCCGGCCGGGTGACCGGAGGGGCCGTTGCGCCAGGTGATGATGAGCACCAGGGAGCAGCCGCCGAACGCGGTGACCAGCGAGTAGCACCAGGGCGCCGCGAGGTTGGGCACGCCGGTCAGCCGGTTGGCCAGGGCGATGGCGGACGGGGCGCAGGAGACGAACACCGCGCAGGCGAGCAGCAGCAGCGCCCCGACCGCGCGCAGCAGCGGGTCCCGCCACAGCCGGATGATCGAGGGCAGCTTGATCGCCAGGGCGGCGGCGAGCACGGCGGTGGGGATCCAGAAGGAGACGTGGAACCCGCCGAGGAAGGCCGGGGGGCTGTGCGCCGGCGGGGTCACCGCTCGGCTCCCTCCCGCCCGGACGGCCGGTGTGCCGCGGGGCCGCCGGCCGCCGGTGTGCCGCGCCCGCCCGGCCGGTCCGCCCGTTCGCGTCCGCGGTAGCCCAGGGAGCGCTGCACGGGGTCCGGCGGGCCGCTCCGGGGGGTGTCCAGGTGGCCGCGGAACAGGGTGGCCAGCCGGTGCCCGAAGTCGTCGGCCTCGGCCTCGTCGGTCTCCCGGGAGCCGTCGCGGGCGGCCACGGTCAGGGCCGCCTCCCGCCAGCCGGGCGCGTCGGCGAGGGCGCGGGCCGCCGCGTCACCGGCGAGGTGGTGGTGCCGGTGCCCGGCGTGCAGGTGCCACAGTTCGTGTCCCAGGATGACCAGTTGCTGCACGGCCTCGGCCCGCTCCTCCACGATGACCAGGTCGAAGTCGGCGAACTCGACCCACAGCCCGGTGACCTCGATCTCGTCCGGGAACCGCTCGAACCGCAGCTCCACCGGCCGCCCGGCGCGCAGCGCGGTCATCTCCTCGCACAGCGCGTGGCACAACTGCCGTACGCCGTCGGGCGGTTCGGGCCGGGCGCGGACGGCGGCGGCGAGCCGGTCGGACAGCGAGCGCATCGCCGGGCCGGGGCGGGGCCGCAGCAGTCGTGAGGCGAGCCCGGAAGCCCGCTGTCGCACGCCCGCGATGCCCATCCGCACCCTCTTCTCCGCCTGGTCCCGCCCGGTCACGGCTGGGTCCGAGGGTACGCGTCCGCACGTGCCCGCGTCATGCCTTATCCGGGCGTCGTTCAACGGAAAACGATCTACGGACTTCGTCCAACCCATTGACGCGCGGGCGCTTCGAATCTACGGTCCCGTTCGAAGTTACGAGCAGCATTCGAGATACCGAACGTGGGGGCAAGGGATGGGACGACCTGGCCTGAATCGCAGGCAACTTCTCGGGGCCGCGGGCGGATTGGCGACGGCGGCCGCCTTCGGCTTCGCGGCCCTCGGCAGCGGGGCCGACGCGCTCGCCGCCGGCGCCCGCACCCGGGTGCGCTACTGGAACCTCTTCCAGGGCGGTGACGGCGCCAACCAGGTCGCCATGGTCGACGCCTTCCGTGCGGAGCACCCCGGCATCGCCGTGAAGGACTCCACCCTCACCTGGGGCGGCCCGTACTACACCAAGCTGGCCATGGCCGCCGCCGGCAACCGCGCCCCCGACCTCGCCGTCATGCACCAGGGCCGCATCCCCGGCTTCGCGCCCGGCCGCCTCCTCGACCCGTGGGACACCGGGCTGCTCGCCAAGTACGGTGTCCGCGAGGCCGACTTCAACCCGGTGCTCTGGAAGCGCGGCATCGTCGACGGCAAGCTCTACGCCCTGCCCCTGGACATCCACGTCCAGCTCTGCTTCTACCGCAAGGACGTCTGCGCGAAGGCCGGACTGCTCGACTCCGCCGGCCGGCTGCCCGCCGCCACCTCCACCGACGACTGGTTCGCCCTGCTGAAAGAGGCGAAGAAGCGGCTCGGGGACGGCCGGCAGACCCTCGGCCTGCACACCAACGACCAGAACTTCTGCTGGTGGTTCTTCGTCGCCTTCTACCACCAGCTCGGCGGCACCTACTTCGACGCCGGCCAGACCCGCGTCACCTTCGACACCGGCAAGGCCACCGAGGTGCTGGAGTTCTTCCGCAAGCACGTCACCGACGGCTACGTGAAACCGGGCGAGAGCGACTCCGAGGCCTTCCTCGCCGGCTCGCCCTTCACCTGGGAGGGCAACTGGTCGGTGCCCTACTTCAACGGCGAGAAGATCGACTACGGCGCCCAGCCGCTGCCCCCGGTGTTCGGCACCCCGGCCACCCACGCCGAGTCCCACTCCTTCGTCCTGCCCCACCAGGCCGGCCGGGGCGGCGCCGCCGACGAGGGCGCGTACCGGCTCGCCGCCTACATGGTCACCCACGCCACCACCTGGGCCCACGGCGGCCACGTCCCCGCCTACCTGCCCACCTTCAAGGACCCGGCCTACCTCGGACTGGCCCCGCAGAACGAGTACTCCCGGCCCGCCATGGACCACCAGGCCAACGAGCCGCACATCTGGTTCGCCGGCTCCACCGGCATCCTCGCCCAGCGCCTCGGCCCCGTCATCGCCTCCTCCAACCTCGGCTCCACCGCCCCGGCCCGGGCCGCCCGCCGGATGAAGTCCAAGCTGGAGCGGCTGCTCGCGGCGAAGAACCCGATGACCGGCCGCACCGCCGCCCAGGAACTGACGGGAGCCGCCGCATGAGCAGCACCGCCCTCACCACGGCCGGCACGGCCCGCCCGCGCGCCGCCACCGACGCCGGCTCCGCCCGGCTGCGCTGGAGCCGCCGCCTGGAGCACGGCGGCTGGTTCGTCGCCCCGTTCTTCGTGCTCTACGGGCTCTTCGTCCTGCTGCCCGTGGTCCGCGGCCTGTACCTGAGCTTCACCGACGCCAACATCTCCGGCGACCACACCGGCTTCGTCGGCCTGGCCAACTACCGCGAGGCCCTGCGGGACCCGCTGGTGTGGGACTCGCTGTGGCACAGCGCGCAGTTCACGCTCTGGGTCGTCCCGCTCATCGTCGTGGCGGCCCTGCTGATGGCGCTCATCGCCCACCACACCGTGCACTTCACCTGGCTGTGGCGGCTGTGCTTCTTCGCGCCGTTCCTGCTGCCCTCGGCCGTCGTCGGCAACCTGTGGTACTGGTTGTTCCAGCCCACCAACGGCATGGTCAACCACGTCCTCGGCCTCGACACCCCCTGGCTCACCCAGAAGTCCACGGCCCTGCTCGCCGTCGTCGTCGCCACCCTGTGGTGGACGGTCGGCTTCTCCTTCCTGCTCTACCTGGCCGCCCTCCAGAACATCCCGCAGCACCTCTACGAGGCCGCCCAGCTGGACGGCGCCAACGCCTTCCAGCGGATGCTGCACATCACCGTGCCCCACCTGCGCTCCATCACCGGCCTGGTGATCGCCCTCCAGGTCCTCGCCTCGCTCCAGGTCTTCGACCAGGCGGTGGTGATGTACCAGTTCGGCCCGGGCCCGGAGGAGTCGACCCGCACCTTCGTGCAGTACACCCTCGAAGAGGGCTTCACCAGCTGCCGCGTGGGCTACGCCTCCGCGATCTCCTTCGTCCTGTTCGTCATCGTCGCCGCCGTGGCCCTCGCCCGGATGTGGCTGCTCAAGAACCGCGAGGAGGCCACCCGATGACCACCCGCTCCGACCGCCGCTGGACCCCCGCCCAGATCGCCCTCACGGCCGTGGCCGCGGCTCTGTCCCTGCTCTGGATCGCCCCCCTGGCCTGGGCCCTGTCCACCTCCCTGAAGACCCCGGCGGAATCCGTCACCTCGCCGCACTGGATCCCCCGCCACGTCACCTTCGACGCGTGGAAGAAGGTGATCGAGGCGGGGAACATCCCCAACTGGTTCGTCAACTCCGTGGTCGTCTCCGTCTGCGTCACGGTGATCGTCCTGCTGGTCGCCTCCCTCGCCGGATACGGCTTCGCCCGCACGGAGTTCCGCGGCAAGAACGCCCTCCTGGGCCTGACCATGGCCGGCCTGATGTTCTCCCCGGCGATCCTCGGCGTGCCGCTGTTCACCACCGTGCAGTCGCTCGGCATGGTCGACACCTACTGGGGCATGATCCTGCCGCAGTGCGCCCCGGCCGCGATGGTCTACATCCTCTACAAGTTCTTCCAGGGCCTGCCCCGGGAGCTGGAGGAGGCCGCGTTCATCGACGGCGCCGGCCGCTGGCGCATCTTCTTCACCATCGTCCTGCCGCTGTCCAAGCCCTCGCTCTCCGCGGTCGGGATCTTCACCTTCATCGCGTCCTGGAACAACTTCCTGTGGCCGTACATGGTGACCAACAACCCGGACCTGATGACCATGCCCAACGGCATCGCCACCGTGCAGAACGCCTTCGGCATCGTCTGGCCCCAGCTCATGGCCGGCGGCCTCGTCGCCGGACTGCCGCTGATCATCGTCTTCGTCTTCTTCCAGAGCCACATCGTGCGGGGCGTCGCCCACACCGGTCTGGCCGGCCAGTGACCCGAGGAGACCACCGCGTGCCGCGCAGACTCGCCGCGATCCTGGCTGCCGCCGCCCTGGCCCTGCTCCCGGCCACCGCGTCGGCGGACACCGCCTACCCCGACCCGCTGCCCCTGACCGGCCAGCAGATCGTCCACGATCCCACCGTCCACCGGCTGGGGGACGGCCGGTACGTCGCCTACTCCACCGGCGGCGTCCTCGGCGCCCGCCTCTCCACCGACCTGCGCCACTGGACGGACGCGGGCGACGCCTTCGCCACCCCGCCCGCCTGGTGGTACGACTACAGCGCCACCGCCGACCCCTGGGCCCCCGACCTCGGCTACCGCGACGGCCGCTACTGGCTCTACTACGCCGTCTCCTCCTGGGGCACCAACCACTCCGCGATCGGCGTCGCCACCTCGCCCACCGGCCTGCCCGGCACCTGGACCGACCACGGCCCGGCGTTCACCTCCGGCACCAGCGATCCCTGGAACGCCATCGACCCCGCGGTCATCCGGGCCGACGGCAGACTGTGGCTGGCGTTCGGCTCGTACTGGACGGGCATCCGCATGACCGAACTGGACCCGAGGACCGGCAAGGCGCTCCCCGGCGCCCCGGTCCACCACCTGGCGACCCGCCCGGACGCCCCGTACGCCGTGGAGGGCCCCGCGATCGTCCGCCACGGCGGCTACTACTACCTCTTCGCCTCCTACGACGCCTGCTGCGCCGGCGCGGACTCCACCTACAAGATCCGCGTGGGCCGCTCGGCCTCGGTGACGGGCCCGTACACCGACAGCACCGGCACCCCGATGCCCGACGGCGGCGGCGACCTCCTCCTGGCCGGCCACGGCCGCTTCGCGGGCCCCGGCGGCGAATCCGTCTTCCGCGCCCACGGCACGACCTGGCTCGCCTACCACTACTACGACAAGGCCGACGGCGGCACCCCGAAGCTGGGCCTCGACCAGCTCCGGTGGCGCGCGGGCCGGCCCGTCCTGAACTGACCCGGAAGGATTTCATGAGCAAGAGCACCGCCCGCTTCACCCTCGACCCCGCCTTCACCGTGGGCGAGGTGAACCCCCGCCTCTTCGGTTCCTTCGTGGAACACCTCGGCCGCTGCGTCTACACCGGGATCTTCGAGCCCGGCCACCCCGCGGCGGATGCCGAGGGACTGCGCACCGACGTCCTGGAACTGGTCCGCGAACTCGGCGTCACCGCCATCCGCTACCCCGGCGGCAACTTCGTCTCCGGCTACAAGTGGGAGGACTCGGTCGGCCCGGTCCAGGAGCGTCCCCGCCGCCTCGACCTCGCCTGGCACTCGACGGAGTCCAACCGCTTCGGCCTGTCCGAGTACCTCGCGTTCCTGAAGAAGATCGGCCCCGAGGCCGAACCCATGATGGCCGTCAACCTCGGTACGCGGGGCGTCGCGGAGGCCCTGGAACTCCAGGAGTACGCCAACCACCCGGCCGGCACCGCCCTGTCCGACCTGCGTGCCGCCCACGGCGACAAGGAGCCCTACGGGATCAGGCTCTGGTGCCTCGGCAACGAGATGGACGGGCCCTGGCAGACCGGCCACAAGACGGCCGAGGAGTACGGCCGGATCGCCGCCGAGACCGCCCGCGCCATGCGGCAGATCGACCCGTCCGTCGAACTGGTCGCCTGCGGCTCCTCCAGCCAGGCCATGCCCACCTTCGCCGAGTGGGAGGCGACGGTCCTGCGGGAGGCGTACGACCTGGTCGACTACATCTCGCTGCACGCCTACTACGAGCCCGTCGACGGCGACGTGGACTCCTTCCTCGCCTCGGCCGTCGACATGGAGTCCTTCATCGAGAACGTGGTCGCGACCGCCGACCACGTGGGCGCGAGGCTGAAGTCCGACAAGAAGATCAACCTCTCCTTCGACGAGTGGAACGTCTGGTACCTCTCCCGCTGGGAGGAGTACGCCCGCACCCTGGAGCGCGCCGACTGGCCCGAGGCCCCGCGGCTGCTGGAGGACAGCTACAGCGTCACGGACGCGGTCGTCTTCGGCTCGCTCCTCATCGCCCTGCTGCGCCACGCCGACCGGGTCACCGTCGCCTGCCTCGCCCAGCTCGTCAACGTCATCGCCCCGATCATGACCGAGCCGGGCGGCCCGGCCTGGCGGCAGACCACGTTCTACCCGTTCGCGCAGGCGTCCCGGTACGGCCGGGGCCAGGTGCTGGACGTCCGCGTGGACTCGCCGACGTACCAGACGCAGAAGTACGGCGAGACGGACCTGCTGCACGCCACCGCCGTGCGCGCCGCCGACGGCACGGTCACCGTGTTCGCGGTCAACCGCGGCCGCACCGAACCGCTGCCCCTCGAAGTCGCGCTCCACGGACTGGAGCTGACCGCCGTCACCGAGCACACCGCCCTCGCGGACGCCGACCCCGACGCCCGCAACACCCTGGCCGACCCCGCACGCGTCACCCCGCACCCGGTCGAGGGCACCGCCCTGGCGGACGGCACCCTCACCGCCGTACTGGAGCCGCTGTCCTGGAACGTGATCCGGCTCGCCTGATCACACCGGCCGGACCGGCACCCCGCCGGCCGCCGTGCCGAGCAGCGCCAGCCGGACCGACCCGGGGCCCGACAGCGTGGTGAACTCCGACAGGACCGCCAGTGCCAGGGTGTTGGTGCCCCGGGTGCGCAGGATGCCGTTCGGCAGCACGAAGGTGTGCTGCGGACCGACGTCGTTGATGTACTGGCCCAGGTTCCAGCCGTTGAGGAAGATCTGGGCGCGGTAGGCACGGTACGGGTCGTCGTCCAGGGTCAGCCCGACCGAGGCGTCGACGTCGGCCGGCACCGACAGCCGGAACGTGGTCCGGTACCACGTCACGCCCTGGTACCGCTCCGCGCGCGGGAAGTCCGCCCGCTCCCAGTCCCGGTCCCGGAAGCCGGGCAGGTGCCAGCCGTGCCGCTCGCCGTACAGGCCGCCGTTGTTCAGCGGCCCGCGCACCGGATCGGCGGGGCCCTCGCCCTGGATGCGCCACCGCACCTGCGGCGAGGCGCCCCCGAAGGCGACCGACGTCAGCCCGCGGGCCGCCTTGTGCGTGTCCAGCGCCTTGCCGTCCTGGTCGTGCTGCATGCGCCGGACCAGCACGGACAGCACATGCCGGCCGGGCGAGCGCAGCCGCTCGCGGACCGGGAAGACGGCCGTCGCCGCCCAGGTGCCCTGACGGACCGTGGTGTCCTTGTCCGGCACCGGCATCCGGTGCGTGCCCAGCGGCTCGCCGTCCAGCCAGGCCATCAGCAGACCCTGGGTGCCGGTGCTGTAGGCGAGCGAGACCGACTCCAGCCCGGCCGCGCCGGTGAAGCTGCCGCGGTACCAGACGTCGCCGTAGTGGAAGCCGTAGTCGTCGGCGAACAGCACCGGCCGGCCGGCGGGGACGGCCGTGGTGCTGAACGAGGAGGTCTTGTCGGCCTTTTTCCACGCCGAGTCGTCGAAGCCCGGGCCCGCCTCCGGGTTCTCCCGCCGCGTCCGCCAGCCGCCCAGCTCCGGCAGCCGCACCTCGGGCACCCCGGGCAGCATGCCGGTGGTCATCAGACTGCCCGAGAGGGTGACCCGGGTGGCCAGCCGGCGCCCGTTCCACACCAGGGTGTCGATCCCGCGCGGCGCCCACACCTCCAGCCCCGTCTCCTCCTTCAGGTCACCGGTCAGGTGCGCCTCCGAGCCGCGCAGCTCCACGTGGCGCAGCAGCGCCGGGCCGTACACCAGGAGGGTCCCGGACGGGGTGTCGTACGGGAAGAGGCGCACGGAGGTGGCGTCGTCGGCGAAGAGCAGCAGCAGCGGGGTGTCGGACTCGCCCTTCTGCACCAGCACCCGGGTCAGCCCGGCCTCGCCGAGCGGCGCGTTCACATGCAGCTCGCCCCGGTCGTAGGCCCAGCCGCCCTCCGGGTCCAGCCGCTGCACGAACGGCTCGGCCGGGCAGTCCAGCACCAGTTCCGCCATCTCGCCGCGGCGGCCCGTGAACACGGCGATGTCCTGCCGGCCCGCGTTCACGCACAGCATGGGCGAGGCGGTGGAGTACTTCAGCGTCCGCCTGCCCAGCGACAGCCCGGTGGTCAGCAGTTTGGCGTCCTTGCCGGGCACGGTGACGCGCAGCGGGCCGGCCTCGGTCGGCAGGCTGGTGGTGACCGCATCGGTGCCGTCGTTGCGGGCGATGTACACATGCGCGCCGGTGTCCGGGTTGGTCAGGTGGTAGACCTTCAGCCCCTCGGCCCGCACGTCCGCCGCCCGGTCCAGCTTGGCGAAGTCGGGCACCCGCTGGAGCAGATGGCCGAGCTGGTGCATCGGGGCGATCTTGTCGGTGACGTTGCGGGCCTCGTCGATCGCGGCGCCGTAGTCGTACGACGTGTAGACGACCGGCGCGGGCAGCCAGCCCCACGAGGTCCCGCCGAACGTCATGTACACGTTGTGCAGGGTGAGCCCGTTGGCCAGGTTGGTCAGGTAGAACCGGCGCTCGTAGGCCGCGTCCCGGGTGCGCCGCGACTCGGCGTACCCCTTGCCGTCGAACCAGGCCCCGCCCCACGGGTCGAACCAGCCGCCGCCGAACTCGGGCACGAACCCGGGCGTGTCCGGCGAGGCGGTGGCCCCGCCCCGGGGCCCGCCGGGGCCGTAGTGACCCCAGTCCGGCGGGGTCTGGGACGGCGAGGGGTAGCCGTCGAACCCGTAGAGCCAGCCGCCCTTCTCGCCGCCGGTGCCGAACGAGCCGGGCACCCAGTAGCCGTTGCGCCCCTTGTCGTTGTGGAACAGCGGGACGTCGATCCCGTCGGACCGGACCTTCTGGTACAGGTGGGACATGTAGGCGCGGCCGGTCGCGTCGCCGGCGTGGGCGTCGTACTCGTTCTCGATCTGGTACAGCAGGACCGTGCCGTCGCCGCGCGTGAACAGGTGGCGGCGGGCGATGCGGTCGACCTGGGTCAGCCACTCGTCGACGTGCGCCAGATAGTCCGGGTCGTCGGTCCGCGCGGTGCCCCGCGTCGCGGTCAGCCAGCCGGGGAAGCCGCCGCCGTCGACCTCGGCGTTGATGTACGGGCCCGGCCGCAGGATGACGTACAGACCGGTCTCGGCGGCCATGCGCAGGAAGAGTCCGAGGTCCCGGACGCCGGAGAAGTCGTACCGGCCGGGGGCGGGGGAGTGGTAGTTCCAGGCCACGTAGATGCTGACGGCGTTGTAGCCGTGCGCCCGCATCTTCTGCAGCACGTCCCGCCACAGCGACGGGCTCGGCAGCCGGAAGGGGTGCAGCTCGCCGGACCACAGCACCAGGCGCCGCCCGTCCACGAGCAGCGAGTAGCGGTCGTAGCCGACCGTATGCCGGGCGCCGTCGGCGCTCGGCGGGCCGGGTGCCGGACCGGTCGGCGCGCTGCCGCCCGCGTACGCGGAAGGGGCGCCGGGGCCGCCGCTGCCGCCCAGGGCGAGCCCGAGCGCGGCGGAGCCGGTCAGGGCACTGAAGGTACGTCTGCTGAGCGCCAAGGTGGATCCTCCCGGGCGAGCTTACGGGGCGCGGGTCCGGCCATTCTCCATGGCGGAACGCCCCACAATGGACCCATGAGGATCTCGGCACGGGCGGATTACGCGGTACGGGCGGTACTGGAGCTGGCCGTACGGCAGGGTAACGGCCCGGTGAAGGCAGAGGAAATCGCCGCCGCGCAGGACATCCCGCACAAGTTCCTGGAAGGCATCCTGGGCGACCTCAGGCGGGCCGGGATCGTGGACAGCCGGCGTGGCGGGGGCGGCGGCTACCGGCTGGCGCGGCCGGCGCCCTCGGTCACCGTGGCGGACGTCATCCGGGCCGTCGACGGTCCCATCGTGTCGGTGCGCGGCGAACGCCCCACCGGCCTCGCCTACACGGGCACGGCCCGGCCGCTGCTGCCCCTGTGGATCGCCCTGCGGGCGAACGTCCGCCGCATCCTGGAGGGCGTCACCCTCGCCGATCTCGCGGCGGACGCGCTGCCCGGACCGGTCCGGGCCCTGGCGGCGGAGCCCGCGGCCTGGGAGAACCCGTAGCGAGCCCCGGCGGGCGGCGCTCGGCGGGCGGTGCTCGGCCGGCCGGGGGACCGGCGCGTGCCCCCGGCGGGCGCCGGTCGTTAAGGCGAGCATGATCAAGAAGCTCGCCCGTGTCTCCGTCCTGGCCGCCGCGCTGCTGGCCGCCGCCCCCGCCGCCGAGGCCGCCGAAGCCGCCGCCCCGCCGCCCGTCCCGTCCACCGGCGCGCCCGGTGCGGCGCTGCTGGCGGGTCTCCTCGGCTCGCTGGAGGCGGGCAACCCGGCCACCTCCCTGAACGCCCTGCTCCCCACGGGTGTCCAGGGCGGCTGAACGCCGGCCGCCGTGGGCGGGGACGCCGGTGAGTTCGTGTGAGAACCGTTGACTGGTGAACCGTTCGCTCCTACGGTCCGTCCGAAGTCACGAGCACTGTCCGAAATCTCGTACAGACTCGGCGCTTTCCACCGTTCGGACCGACCCAGATCGAGGGAGCCCGCAATGAAGCGCACCGCACTCCTCGCCGTCCCCGCCGCCGTCCTGCTCGCCCTCGTCCCGGGCACCGCCTCCGCGTACCCCGGTCCGGGCAGGGTCACCGGCAGCGTCGTCGTCCACGACCCGACGATGATCCGCACCTCCGCCGGCCGCTACCTGCTCTACGGCACCGGCGGCGGCCTCGCCTACAAGACCTCCACCGACCGCGTCTCCTTCACCGCCGGGGCCGACGCGTTCACGGTCAAGCCGGCCTGGTGGTCCTCGTACGCGTCCGAGGCGTGGGCGCCGGACATCTCGTACCACGGTGGGAAGTACCTGATGTACTACGCCGTCTCCCGGTTCGGGGAGAACACCTCCGCGATCGGACTGGCCGGCTCGACGACCGGACTGCCCGGCTCCTGGACCGACTACGGCGTCGTCTACACCTCCACCTCCGCCAGCGACTACAACGCCATCGACCCGAACCTCTTCGTGGACGACGACGGCACGTGGTGGCTGACCTTCGGCAGCTGGTGGTCCGGGATCAAGATGATCCGCATCGACCCGTCCACCGGGAAGGGCTACGCCGGCGACACCACCCGCTACTCGCTCGCCTCCCGGCCCACCGGCAGCAAGGCGGTCGAGGCGCCGTACCTCGTCAAGCGGGGCGGCTACTACTACCTCTTCGCCTCCTACGACGTCTGCTGCCAGGGCACCGGCTCGACGTACAAGGTGAAGGTCGGCCGGTCCTCCTCCGTCACCGGCCCGTACCGCGACAAGAACGGCGTGGCCCTGACGGACAACGGCGGCACGCCGGTCCTGGAGTCCCACGGCAGCGTCATCGGACCCGGCGGGCAGTCCGTCCTGCACGACAGCGACGGCGACCTGATCGTCTACCACTACTACGACGGCGGCGACGGCGGCACCCCGAAGCTGGGCGTCAACCTGCTGGACTGGTCGACGGGCTGGCCGGTGGCCTACTGAGCGAGCCCGGAGACCGCTTCGGCCCGAGTCCGCGCCGGACCGTCCCCGCCCGCCCGCCCGGACCGTGCCCCGGCCACGGGCCGGGAGCGTTCCTCGGCCGCCCGTCCGGAGCGTTCCTCAGCCGGCCGCCCGGCTCGGGCCGGCCGTGTCCGGCCAGCTCCGGGCGCCGGGCCAGCCCGTCGCGGGGGCCGGAGCGGGGGCCGGGGCCGTCCTGCCGCGGACCTGGGCGGCGGTGAGCCCGCCCCGGGCCGGCACCCCGGGCGGCGTGGGGGCCGCGGCCACCGCAGGCGGCGGTGGCAGGGGGACCGGGGCGAGCGGCGGGCAGGCCGGTGCGGGAGACGGCCGGGCCGCGGGCAGGGGCGTCCCGCCGGCCGCCGGGGGCACGGGCGCGGGGGGCACCTCGGCGGGGAGCGGCGCGCCGGTGCCGGTGGACGGGGCGGGACCGGTCGGGGGGAGCCGCAGCCCGGCCCCGTCGGTCTCGCCGACCAGCCGGTCCACCGCCGCCGTGCCCGAGCTGTAGCCGGTGCCCGGCGCGGCTGCGGCGGCCTTTCCCGCGGACCCGTAGAGCACCTGTCCCAGGCCGGACACCAGGCGGCGCACGTCGGCCCCGGGGCGCACCGCGAGCCGCAGGAAGCGGCTGGAGGAACCGAGCGTGTCGCCGCACTCGCGGACCAGGACGCGGTGCTCGGCGAGCAGCCGGTCGCGGACCACCGGGCCCTCGGCGCCCACGGGCAGGCGCACGAAGAGGAAGTTGCCCTGGGAGGGGTAGACGGTGAGGCCGGGCAGCGCGGACAGCCGGCCCGTCATGTCCCGGCGGTCGCCGCGGACCCGCGTCAGGCTGTGCGCGTACTCGGCCCCGTGCTCCCTCAGCATCGCCACCACGGGCCCGGCGAAGGAGTTGAGGTTCCCCTCCGGCAGCATCGAGCGGACCTGCCCGGCGAGCGCCGGGTTGGCGGCGAGGTAGCCGAAGCGGACGCCGTGCAGGCCGAGGTTCTCGCCCAGGCTGCGCAGGACGACGACATTGGGGCGGAGTACGGCCTCCCGGACGACGCTCGGCTCGTCCTCGGCGTCGGCGAACTCCAGGAACGACTCGTCGACGACCACCAGGTCCAGGTCCGCCATGGCGTCCAGGAAGCGCACCACCTGACGGCGGCGCAGGAAGCCGCCGTCGGGGTCGTTCGGGTTGCAGAGCACGGCCGCCCGGGTGCCGCGGGCGCGCAGGAAAGCGGCGTACCGGGCGAGGTCCAGGCCGAAGCCGTTCGCCTCCTGGAGCGGGAACATGTCGACCCGCTTGCCCGTCCCCATCGCCTGGCCGGCCCAGCGGCCGAAGGAGGGGACCGGGACGGCCAGGGACCGGCGGACGAGGAGGTGGTCGATCCAGGTGATCAGCTCGGTGCAGCCGTTGCCCAGGGCCACGCACCCCGGCGGCAGGCCCAGCAGCGAGCACAGCTCACCGGTGACGGTACCGGTGTCGTCCGGGCGGCAGGTGACGATCTCGCGCAGCCGGCCCGCCAGTTCCTCGAACAGGGCGGGCGTGGGGAAGTACGGGTTGCCCGGGACGCGGAAGTCCACCGGCCCGCTCCCGTCGCCGTCCTCCCGCGCCGGCGCCGCCCGGGGGAGGCGGTGCGCGGTGCCGCCGCGGAACAACGAGGTGACGCTGCCGGCCAAGGGGACCTCCGTTCGGGGCGGCCCGTGCGGGGGAGCACGGGCCGCCCTGGGATACGGAGGTGACGGCCGCGGTGTTCAGCCCGCCGGTGCGGCGGGCGGTCTCACGCGCCGAACGTGTGGAGCGTCGTCGTCCGGTACGTCTGCCCCGGCCGGAGCACCGTCGACGGGAACTGCGGGTGGTTCGGCGAGTCCGGGAAGGACTGCGTCTCCAGGCACAGGGCGTCGCCCTGCCGGTAGGTGCGGCCACCGGTGCCGGTGAGCGTCCCGTCGAGGAAGTTGCCGGAGTAGAACTGCAGTCCCGGCCGGTCGGTGGCGATCTCCAGGGTGCGGCCGGAGCGCGGGTCGCGCAGCGTCGCGATGTGCTCGGGCCCGGCCGTGGTCCCCTTGTCCAGCACCCAGTTGTGGTCGTAGCCCTTGGCCGCCACCAGTTGCTCGTGGCCGGCCCGCAGGTCCCGGCCGATCGGCTTGGCGCGCCGGAAGTCGAACGGCGTGCCCGCGACCGGGGCCAGCTCACCGGTGGGGATCAGACCGGAGTCGGTGGGCGTGTAGCGGGACGCGGCGATCGACAGTTCGTGGTCCTCGATGGTGCCGCTGCCCTCGCCGGCCAGGTTCCAGTAGACGTGGCTGGTGAGGTTGACGATGGTGGCCTTGTCGGTGGTGGCCGTGTAGTCGATGCGCCACTGGCCGTGCCGGGTCAGGGTGTACGTCACCGTCGCGCGCAGCGTGCCCGGGTAGCCCATCTCGCCGTCGGCGCTGGTGTAGTGCAGGCGCAGGCCGACGTCCGTGCCGTGGGTGAACGGCTCGGCCTGCCACACGCGCTTGTCGAAGCCCTGGGCGCCGCCGTGCAGGCTGTTGTCGCCGTCGTTCACGGACAGCTGGTAGGCCGTGCCGTCCAGGGTGAAGCGGCCCTTGCCGATGCGGTTGCCGTACCGGCCGATCAGGGCCCCGAAGTAGGGGCTCTTCGCCGTGTAGTCGGCGAGGTCGGCGAAGCCGGCGACCACGTTGGCGTACCGGCCGTGCCGGTCGGGCAGCTCCAGCCGCTGGACCACACCGCCGTACTCCAGCACCTTCAGCCGGGTGCCGCCGTTCTCCAGCGACCAGCGGTGGACCTTCGTGCCGTCGGCGAGCGTGCCGAAGGGTTCCCGGACCGGCCCCCGGCGGGAAGCGGCCTCGGCCGTACCGCCGAGGGCGGTGGCGGCGAGTCCCGCCGCCGCGGCTCCCGCGATGACCGTGCGTCTGTTCAGTTCCATGGGTGCGGCTCCGTTTCCTGGACGCTCTACGAACCGGACTTGCGCTTGTTCCACACGTCGAACCCGACCGCCAGCAGCAGGGCCAGGCCCTTGATGACCTGCTGCCACTCGGTGCCGACGCTGAGGAGGTTCATGCCGTTGTTCAGCACGCCGAGGACGAGACCGCCGATGATGGCGCCGAGGACGGTGCCGACACCGCCGCTCATGGACGCGCCGCCGATGAACGAGGAGGCGATCGCCTCCAGTTCGAAGTTGACGCCCGCCTTCGGCGAGGCCGCGTTCAGCCGGGCGGCGACCACCAGACCCGCCAGGGCCGCGAGCACGCCCATGTTGAGGAAGACGTAGAAGGTGACCCGCTTGTCCTTCACACCGGACAGCTTGGCCGCCGGGAGGTTGCCGCCGATGGCGTAGACGTGCCGGCCGAAGACCGCGTTGCGCATGACGTAGCCGTAGCCGACGACCAGCGCGCCCAGGATGATCAGCACGATCGGGGCGCCCTTGTAGCTGGCGAGCAGCAGGGTGAGGACGAGGATCGCCGCCACCATGGCCGTCAGCTTCAGCAGGAACAGCCGGACCGGGACGACGTGCAGGGAGAACTCCTGCTGGCGCCGGCGGTTCTGGAACTCCTGCCACACCACGGCCGCGATCAGGACGAGTCCGAGCAGCAGGGTGAGGTTGTGGTAGTTGGTGTTCGGACCGGCCTCGGGCAGGAAGCCGTTGCCGATCTTCTGCAGGCCCTCCGGGAACGGGCCGAGCGTCTGGCCCTTGAGCAGGATCTCGGTCAGACCGCGGAAGATCAGCATCCCGGCGAGGGTGACGATGAAGGACGGTATGCCGAGGTAGGCGATCAGATAGCCCTGGACGGCGCCCGCGACGGCGCCCACCAGCAGGCACAGCACCAGCGCGACCGGCCAGGACACCCCGTGCTGCACGGTCAGCACGGCCGAGAAGGCCCCGGTGAACGCCGTGAGCGAGCCGACCGACAGGTCGATGTGCCCGGCGATGATCACCAGCATCATGCCGATCGCGAGGATCAGGATGTAGCTGTTCTGGAGCACCAGGTTGGAGACGTTGCGCGGCAGCAGCAGGTCCCCGTCGGTCCAGACCGCGAAGAGGGCCACGATCAGGCCGAGCGCGATCAGCATGCCGTACTGGCGCATGTTGCGGCGCAGACCGGTCAGCACGAGGCCGAGCAGTCCGCCGCCGGCGGCCGGTCCGCTGCCGCCCGGCGGCGCGGGGGCCGGGTTCTTGGCGGTCACATCCGTGCTCATGGTGTTACCTCTTCGTCCTTCGCCTTGTCTTTCGTCATATGGCGCATCAGCACTTCCTGCGTGGCCTCGGACCGTGGCACCTCACCGGTCAGCCGCCCGGCGGCCATCGTGTAGATGCGGTCGCACATGCCGAGCAGTTCGGGCAGTTCCGAGGAGATGAAGACGACCGCCTTGCCCTCGGCCGCCAGCCGGTCGATGACCGTGTAGATCTCGTACTTGGCGCCCACGTCGATGCCGCGGGTCGGCTCGTCGAGGATCAGCACGTCCGGCCCGGCGAAGATCCACTTGCTGAGGACGACCTTCTGCTGGTTGCCGCCCGACAGCTTGCCCACCGACTCGAACACCGTGGGCGCCTTGATGTTCATGGAGGTGCGGAAGCCCTCGGAGACCCGCCGTTCCGCGTGCTCGTCCACCACGCCCCGGCGGGCGACCTTGTGCAGCGCGGCCAGCGAGATGTTCCGGTTGATGGTGTCGATGAGGTTCAGGCCGTAGTGCTTGCGGTCCTCGGTGACGTAGGCGATGCCGTGCCGGACGGCCTCCGCCACGGTCTTGGTGCGGATCTCCCGGCCGTCCTTGAGGACCGTGCCGCCCGCGTACCGGCCGTAGGCCCGCCCGAACACGCTCATCGCCAGCTCGGTGCGGCCGGCGCCCATCAGGCCCGCGATGCCGACGATCTCCCCGCGGCGGACCTGGACGGACACGTCGTCCACGACCTTGCGCTCCTGGTCGACCGGGTGGAACACGGTCCAGCCGCGGATCTCCAGGGCCGGTGCCGCGCCCTCCTCGGGTTGGTGCGGGGTGCGTTCGGGGAAGCGGTGGTCGAGGTCGCGGCCGACCATGCCGGCGATGATCCGCTCCTCGGTGGTCCCGGGCGCCCGCACGTCCAGGGTCTCGATGGACCGGCCGTCCCGGATGATCGTCACCGAGTCGGCGACCTTGCGGATCTCGTTCAGCTTGTGGGAGATGATGATGGAGGTGATGCCCTGGTGCTTCAGCTCCAGGATCAGGCCGAGCAGCTTGTCGCTGTCCTCGTCGTTCAGAGCCGCCGTCGGCTCGTCGAGGATCAGCAGCTTCACCTCCTTGGACAGCGCCTTGGCGATCTCCACGAGCTGCTGCTTGCCCACGCCGATGTCGGCCACCCGGGTCTCCGGGTGCTCGTCCAGACCGACCCGGCGCAGCAGCGCGGTGGCGTGGCGCAGGGTCTCGCGCCAGTCGATGCGTCCGCGCCGGGCGTGCTCGTTGCCGAGGAACAGGTTCTCCGCGATGGACAGCTGCGGCACCAGCGCCAGTTCCTGGTGGATGATGACGATGCCGTGCTGCTCGCTCGCCCGGATGTCCCGGAACCGGCAGAGGTCGCCCTCGAAGAGGATGTCTCCCTCGTAACTGCCGTACGGGTGGACGCCGGAGAGCACCTTCATCAGGGTGGACTTGCCGGCGCCGTTCTCCCCGCAGATGGCGTGGACCTCGCCCTGCCGGACGGTCAGGGTGACGTCCGCCAGTGCCTTGACACCGGGAAAGGTCTTGACGATCGAGCGCATTTCCAGGACGGGTCCCGCCATGGTCGTGCCTTTCACTCCGTAGGAAAAGGGCGGGTCACTTCAGGTCGGCCTCGGTGTAGTAACCGCCGTCGACCAGCACCTTGCGGTAGTTGCTCTTGTCGACGCTCACCGGCTGGAGCAGATAGGCGGGCACGACCTTGGCCCCGTTGTCGTAGGTCTTGGCGTCGTTGACCTGCGGCTTCTTGCCCTTGAGGGAGTCGTCCATCATGGTGGCGGCGATCTCCGCCAGCTTGCGCAGGTCCTTGTAGACGGTCTGCGTCTGCTGCCCGGCGATGATCGACTTCACCGAGGCCAGCTCGGCGTCCTGGCCGGTGAGGACCGGCAGCGGCTTGCCGGCCGAGCCGTAGCCGTCGGACTTCAGCGCGGACAGGATGCCGATGGAGATGCCGTCGTACGGCGAGAGCACCGCGTCGACCCGGCCGCTCTTGTACGACGAGGTGAGCAGGTCCTCCATCCGCTTCTGCGCGGTGGTGCCGTCCCAGCGCAGGGTGGTGACCTGGTTCAGCCGGGTCTGCCCGGACTTCACCACGAGCTGCTTCTTGTCGATGTACGGCTGGAGCACCTTCATGGCGCCGCCGAAGAAGTACTTGGTGTTGTTGTCGTCGTTGGAGCCGGCGAACAGCTCGATGTTGAACGGGCCCTTCTCCCCCTTGCCCAGCCCCAGCTTGTCCACGATGTACTGGCCCTGGAGCGTGCCGACCTTCTCGTTGTCGAACGAGGCGTAGTAGTCGACGTTCTTGGTGCCGAGGATCAGCCGGTCGTAGGAGATGACGGGGATGTGCGCGTCCGCCGCCTCCTGGAGCACGTTGTTCAGCGACTTGTTGTCGATCGCCGCGACGATCAGGCCCTTCACGCCCTGCGTGATCAGGTTCTCGATCTGCGAGACCTGGGTGTCCGGGTCGTCCTCGCCGTAGACCAGCTTCGTCTTGTAGCCCTTGGCCTCGAGGTCCTTGACGACGTTCTTGCCGTCGGAGATCCAGCGTTCGGAGGACTTGGTCGGCATGGCGATGCCGATGGTGGCGCCCTTGACGTCACCCGGCTTCTCCTCGCTGCCGCCCGCGCTGTCCCGCCCGCAGGCGGACAGGGCGAGCGCGAGGGAGGCGGCCATGGCGGTCGCGGCGAGTGCGGTTCTGCGGTGGGGCATGGGGATCAGTCCTTGTCGTTCTGGTCGGGGAGAGGAGCGGGCACTTCGGCGGGGAAGCGGTGGAGCGGCCCGGGCAGCCGGGTGCCGAGCGGCGCCATGTCACCGTCCGCGCCGTGCCGGGCGAGCAAATCCAGGGCGAGCCGGCCGCGCCGCACCCGCTCCCGGGCGGTGTCCAGCGTCAGGTCCCGCAGATGCGTGCCCCACGGGTAGATGCCGGGCGCCTTGGACAGGCCGAACTTCAGGTAGAGCGGCGCGCCGCGCCGGATCAGCTCGGCGACCTCGTACATCCGGATGTAGCCGCCGAGGTCGTCCGGCGCCTCGATGTACATGTCCATCGGGGCGCCGGACACCCGCCGGATCTCGGTGAGGTGGTCCAGCGTCAGATCGCTGGGCACGTTGACGGAGTCCGCGCCCAGCCGCTCGTACACGGCGTACGAGGCGGGGTTGACCGGGCCGATCAGCGCGGAGACCTTCAGCGTGGTGTCGGCCGGGATGATCCCGGCCGTGCGCGCCCGGTGCAGGGTCCACAGCACGCCCTCGTCCGCGACGAGCAGGCACTTGACGCCGAGTTCGGTGGCCCGGACGGCGTCCTCCAAGCAGCCGGCGACCGCGTCGTGGCCCCGGGCGCGCAGTCCGGCCCCCCGCGAGTCGGACCGCACCGAGCCGCCGATGTCCCAGGTGCCGCGCGGGCCGGTGAAGAGGCAGAGTTCGATGTCGCGTTCGCCGGCGGCCTCCACCATCTCGGTGATCTCGGCGTCGGTGAGCATCCACACACCGCTGCCCTGGCTGATCCGGTGGATCGGCACATCCAGGCGCGAGGCCTCCTTGAGGACGACCGCCAGGGCTTCGGGACCCTCGCACGAGGGGATCTCGGTGCGCCAGCGGCCGCCGCCGGGGAAGGTGTGGGCGGAGGCGTCGGCGGGGTCGAGGGCGGGCGCGCCGAGGCCGAGTGCGGCGAGCACCTGCTCGCCGGGCCTGCGGGCTGCCGGGGCGGAAGCGTCGGTCACAAGCTGTCCTTCGTGTTCGGTATATCGGACGAGGTTCGCGGCTCAGGGGAGGGCAAAGCGCCGGAGTACACCGGCCGGGGCGCCGTCAGGTCCGCCCCGGCCGGCGTACGGTCAGGGGCGGAGCAGCACCTTGCCCACCTTCGGGTCACCGGCGCCCACCAGTTCGATGGCCTGCGGGAACCCGGTCAGCGGCAACTCGTGCGTGACCAGCGGCAGCGGGTCCAGCAGCCCGGCGCCGAACACCCGCACGGCATACGACCAGGCGTCCGGCGGCGCCCCGAAGACGGTGTGCACCTCCAACTGCCGTACGACGAGGGCGGCCGGGTCGAGCCCGTCCGCGCCCGGCGCCGGGATGCCGGTGAGGACCAGCCGCCCGCCGCGCCGCAGCAGCCCGGCGGCGGTGCGCGCGGCGGACGCGGACCCGGCGGTCTCGATCACCACGTCGATGTCCTCGGGCAGCTCCTGGTCCCGCAGCCGGAAGTCGCTCGCCCCGAACCGCCGGGACAGCGGCTCCCGGTCGCCCCGGGTGCCCACCACCAGCAGCTCGGCCGGCGAGACGGCCGCCAGGAACTGCACGGCGAGCATCCCGAGCGTGCCCGTGCCGACCACCGCGACCCGCTCGCCCGGCCGGGCGTTCGCCTTCAGCGCGGCGGCCGCGATACAGGCGGCCGGCTCCAGCAGCGCGGCGGCGGTGAGGTCGGCGGTGTCCGGCAGGACGTGCAGCAGCCGGGCGGGCAGGGTGAGCGTGGCCGCCATGGCACCGGGCCGGGTGAACCCGGTCTCCTCGTACCCGGCCGTGCACAGCGTGGTCTCGCCCGCGTGACAGCGGTCGCAGACCTGGCAGTTGTGGAAGCCCTCGCCGACCACCTTGCGGCCGGTGAGCGAGCCGGGCACCCCGGCACCCACCGCCGAGACCGTCCCCGACCACTCGTGGCCGGGGGTGAGCGGGTACGTCACATAGCCTTCGGGCCGGTTGCCCTGGTACACCTCGCGGTCGCTGCCGCAGATGCCGACCGCGTGCACCGCGACCAGCGCCTCGCCGGGCCCGGGCGCGCGCGGCGTGTGGGTCTCCACCCGGTGCGCCCCCGGTGCCTCGACCAGGATCTGCGAACTCACTTGGTGCCCTTCGGCTTACGCTGCTCCCAGCCCTCGGCCCACAGGTCGAACCGCGCCTGCTGCTGCGGGAACTCGGCCGCCGCGTCCACGTCCAGCTCGACCCCGAGACCCGGCGCGTCGGACAGGTGGAAGCAGCCGTCCTCCGGGTCCACCTGGGGCGCCCCCTTGACCACCTTCTTGATCTCCGCGTCGGCGAAGTCGTTGAAGTGCTCAAGAATCTTGAAGTTCGGGGAGGTGAAGCCGACCTGGAGGGAGGCGGCGGTGAGCACGGACCCGCCCACGTTGTGCGGGGCGACGAGCATGTAGTGCGTCTCGGCGGTCGCGGCCAGCTTCCGGGTCTCCCAGATGCCGCCGATGTGGCCGACGTCGGGCTGGATGATGTCCACGGCCTGGCTGTCGAACAGCTCGCGGAACTCGATCCGGTCGTGGATGCGCTCACCGGTGGCGACCGGGATGTCGACCTTGGCGGCGACCTTCTCCAGCGCCTTGAGGTTCTCCGGCGGCACCGGCTCCTCCAGCCAGGCCGGCTTGAAGGGCGCCATCTCCTTGGCCAGCCGGACGGCGGTGGCGGGGGAGAAGCGGCCGTGCATCTCCAGCATCAGCTCGGCGTCGGGGCCGATGGCGTCCCGTACGGCCTCGATGAGCGAGACGGCGTACAGCGTCTCCTGGTGGTCCAGCTCGAAGTGGCCGGTGCCGAAGGGGTCGATCTTCAACGCCTTGTAGCCGCGCTCCATGACGCCCTGCGCGGCCTTGTGGTACGCCTCCGGGGTCCGCTCGGTGGTGTACCAGCCGTTGGCGTACGCCTTGACCTTGTCGGTGACCTTGCCGCCGAGCAGCTGCCACACCGGTACGCCCAGCGCCTTGCCCTTGATGTCCCAGCACGCCATCTCCACGACGGCGATGCCGGACATGACGATCTCGCCGGCGCGGCCGTAGTCGCCGTACTTCATCCGGCGCGCCAGGTCCTCGACGGCGAACGGATCCGACCCCAGAATGTGGTTGGCCTCTGCTTCCCGCAGGTAGCCGATGAGCGCGTCGGTGTGACCGAGCATCCTGGTCTCGCCGACTCCCGTGATCCCCTCGTCGGTGTGCACCTGGACGTAGGTCAGGTTGCGCCACGGCGTGCCGACCACGTGTGTGCTGATTCCGGTGATGCGCACGGCTGTTGCCCCTCAGCTGTTCGAGATTTCGTCACGCGTTCGAAATGCTGGCGTGACAGTAAGGATGGTGCGGCAGGGGTGTCAATGGGTCGAACAGGTAACGGTTTCGGCACGGCTTTCGAGAACTCTTTCGGTCCCGCACCAAACCTTCACGAGCACACCTGGAACCGGGCCCGCGCGGACTCTAGTCTTCCCGCGTCATGGACTACTGCCCCCCGTGCCGACGGCACCTGAACGGCGCCCTGGCCTGCCCCGGGTGCGGCACCCCGGCCGACCGCCTCGCCTCCACCCCGACGGCACCGGCCGGGCCCGGTGCCGGCCCGGACGCGGGGCACGGACCGGACGCGGGGTACGGGCAGGAGGGCCGGCGGATCTCCGGAGGGTACGAGGACCACGCGGACCACCCTGACCAGTCGTCGCCCTCGCCGCCTGGCACGCCGCCTGACGGGCGGTCGTCCATATCGTCGTCGTACGACTCGGGCGAGCCGGGCGGACCGGTCGTCGCGGGGAGCCGGCGGGACCGCAAGGCCGCCGTGCACCGGCGCCGCCGGCGCCGCGTCCTGCTGGTCGCGGCCGGCTTCGTCCTCGCCGCCGGCGGGCTCAGCCTCGCCGAACTCGGCACGGACGCGCCCTTCTCGCCGTTCGCCGGCGACACCCGGACCCCGGCCGGCGACACCTCGGCGGACGGCGCCTCCTCCACCGCGCCCGGTCGCACGGCCGGGCCGGGCGCCGTCACCTCCGCCGCCTCCCCGGGCGCGGCCGGCTCCACGGCGTCGGACGCCTCGTCCGCCGCCTCCTCCTCGTCCGCCTCCGCCTCGTCCTCCGCGCGGGACTCCGGCTCTCCCTCCGCCCGGGACACCGGCGCCTCGGGGGCGCCGGCCACGTCGGGCTCCGCCCCGGGGGACTCCGCTCCGGCGTCTTCCGCCACGACGGCGACGAGCCCCGCCGCCCCGCCGCCCAGCGCGCCCGCCACCAGCCCCACGGCCGCCCCGACGACGGCCGAGCCCACGGCCGACCCCTCGCCCGTCAAGTCCTGCGACCGCTTCCTGTGGTGGTGCACCTGAGCGCACCCGCGGCGCATCCGAAGCACGCCGGGCGCACCCAGTGCACCTCAGTGCGCCCCGTCGCATCGGCCATCCGGGGCAACCGTGACACCCGGCGGCCCTCTTGACGGTTGAGTCGAACAGGCACCTCTCGCCGTACCGGTCCGCGGAACGCCCCCGGGACGGCGGGGACGTCGTGCCGAGGGGGCAGCGAGCAGCGGGTCAGCCGAGGAGAGTGGATGACGCAGGGAATCACCGTCCAGGGCACGGTCGCCGAGGGCTTCGAGGCGGTGCGCGAGGAGTTCGCCGCCGTCGTCGCCGAGGAACGGGACGACTACGAGGGCCAGTTGTGCGCCTACGTCCACGGCCGCCGGGTCGTGGACCTGTGGGCGGGCGCCGAGGTGACGGGTGACTCGCTGTACGGCGTGTACTCGGCCACGAAGGGAGCGCCCCACCTGGTCGCGGCGCTGCTCGTCCAGGACGGCACACTGGAACTGGACCGCAAAGTCACCTACTACTGGCCCGAGTTCGCCGCCGAGGGCAAGGGCGCGCTGACCCTGCGCGACCTGCTCGCGCACCGGGCCGGACTGATCGGCGCCGACACCGGGTTCACGCTCGCCGAGCTGGCCGACGACCGGATGATCGCCGAACGCCTGGCCGACCAGCGGCCGTTCTGGCGGCCGGGCGCGGCCTTCGGCTACCACGCGCTGGTGATCGGCGCGCTGACCGGCGAGGTCGTCCGCCGCGCGACGGGCCGCACACTCCAGGAGGTCTACGAGGAACGCGTCCGCGCCCCGTACGGCCTCGACTTCCACCTGGGCCTGCCGGCCGCGCACGAACCCCGCTTCCGCACGGTCCGGCCGATGCTGCCGACCCCCGCGCAGCAGGCGGAGCTGGACGCGGTGCCGGCCGGCCCGCACACCCTCGCGGCGATCGCCTACAACCGGCACGGGGAGGAGCCCACGGACCTGGCGGGCCTGCCGAACGAGCGGCTGATCCGGGAGAAGGGCCCGGCGTCGGCGGGCGGCGTCGCCTCGGCCCGCGGCCTGGCGGGCATGTACGCGGCGATGATCAGCGAGAGGGACGGCAGAACGCCGCTGCTGAAAGGGGACACCCTGGCGGAGTTCGCCCAGATCCACTCCGTGGGGTACGACCTGGTGGCCCGCGCCCACAAGTCGTACGGCCTCGGCTTCCAGGCCACCGCCGACACCTGGCACCCGTTCCTGGGGGCCGGCGCGCTCGGCCACAGCGGCGCGAACGGCGTGCAGTCCTTCGCGGACCCGCGCGCCGGCCTCGCCTACGGCTACACCAGGCGCCGCTTCGCCTTCCCGGGCGGCGCGGCCCCCGAGAACGGCCGGCTGGCGGCGGCGGTGCACCGGGCGGCCACGGCCGGCTGAGCCGTGCACCGGCGGGATGGTGCGGGCCGCCTCCGGCGGACACGGTGCGGTACGGGCCGCCCTCAGGCGGACACGACGCCGCAGCCGCACCCCCGTGTCCGGGGATGCGGCTGCCGCTGTGCCGGTGACGCGGGTCAGACCAGCGTCACGGTGACGTCGCCGCGCGTCGCCTTGGAGTACGGGCACACCTGGTGCGCCTTCTCCAGCAGCTCCCGGGCGGTGGCCGCGTCGGCGTTCGGGAGGTGCGCGGAGATCTCCACGATGATCCCGAAACCGTCGTCGTTCTTGCCGATGCCGACCTTGGCGGTGACGGTCGAGCCGGTGATGTCGGCGCCCTCCTGCCGGGCGACCACGCCGAGCGCGCCCTGGAAGCAGGCGCTGTACCCGGCGGCGAACAGCTGCTCCGGATTGGTGCCGGCGCCGCTGCCGCCCATCTCCTTCGGCGGGTTCACGACGACGTCCAGCCTGCCGTCGTCGGTGGCGACCCGCCCGTCGCGGCCGTTCTCGGCGGTGGCGACGGCGGTGTACAGCACGTCGGACTGCGTGATGGGCATGCGGTGGTCCTCCTCCTCGGTCCACCGCGACTCGCGCCCACGATCGCGATGGATTTCGGAAAGAAGTTACCGCATACCGAAAACTCCGGGTAGCCCGGAGCCCGTCGGCGGACGCCCTACAGCTCGACGACCATCTTCCCGATGTTGTCGCCGCGCAGGACCCCAAGGAACGCCTCCAGGGTGTTCTCGATGCCCCGGACCACGGTCTCGCGGTACTTCAGCGCGCCCGAGGCGACCCACGGGCCGACCTCCTCGACGAATTGGGGTTGGAGGTCGTAGTGGTCGCTGACCAGGAAGCCCTCGATCCGGCCGCGGGTCTGGATCAGCCGGGCGAGGTTCCGCGGGCCGGGAGCGGGCCGGGTGTTGTTGTAGACGGAGATCATGCCGCAGACCGCGATCCGGCCGCCCTCGTTCAGCGAGCCGAGGGCCGCCTCCAGGTGGTCGCCGCCGACGTTGTCGAAGTACACGTCCACGCCGTCCGGCGCGGCCTGCCGCACCTGCTCGTCGACCGGGCCGTTCTTGTAGTTGAACGCGGCGTCGAAGCCGTACTCGTCCACCAGCAGCTTGACCTTCTCGTCGGAGCCGGCCGAGCCGATGACCCGGGAGGCGCCCTTCAGCTTGGCGATCTGGCCCACCTGGCTGCCCACGGCCCCGGCCGCGCCGGAGACGAACACGCTGTCGCCCTCCTTGAAGGAGGCGGTGCGCAGCAGGCCGACGTAGGCGGTCAGGCCGGTCATGCCGAGGACGCCGAGGTACGTCGACAGCGGCACGTCCAAGGCGCCCGCCTCCACCTTGACGGCGGGCACGGCCGCGGGGCCCACCTTGACGGCGTGGCGCGCGTCCACGACCGCGTACTCGCGCCAGCCGAAGAAGTGCAGCACGTGGTCGCCGGCCGCGATGCCCTCGGCGCGGGACTCGACCACCTCGCCGACCGCGCCGCCCTGCATGACCTCGCCCAGCTCGAACGGGGCGACGTACGACTTCGCGGCACTCATCCGGCCGCGCATATACGGATCGACCGAGAGGTACTTGTTCCGCACCAGCACCTGGCCCTCGCCCACGGCCGGGACGGGCGTCTCGACGAGTGCGAAGTCCTCGGGCTTCGGCCAGCCGACGGGACGGCTGAGGAGGTGCCACTCGCGGTTGATCATGACGGTGCCTTTCGATGGTGCTTCACTACCTGAAACAACGATGCGTCTGAATATTTCAGGATGTCAAGTAAGCGGGTATTCTGGTGGGCATGTCCACTCCATCGAAGCTCCGCCGCCCCGACGCCCTCACCATGGAGGTCGTCGAGCTGATCGGTGAGGTCGTGGCCCGGTTCTACGCGGACTACGAAGAGGCGGCGGCCGAGCACACGCTGACCGGCCCGCAGGCCCGGCTGCTCAGCCTGCTCTCCTTGGAGCCGCTGCCCATGCGCAAGCTGGCGCAGAAGCTGAAGTGCGAGCCGTCGAACGTGACCGGGATCGTGGACCGGCTGGAGTCCCGCGGCCTGGTGGAGCGCCGCCCCGACCCGGCCGACCGCCGGGTGAAGGTGGCCGCCGCCACGGAGGAGGGCCGCCGGGTGGCCCGGGACCTGCGCGAGGGCCTGCACTTCGCCCGCGAACCCCTCGCCGGCCTCTCCGAGGAGGAGCGGCGCTCCCTGCGGGACCTGCTGCGCCGCATGCTGGAAGCCTGACCGCCCACGGGGACCGGGGGCTCGGCGGTGGCCGGGCCGGGCTCCGGCGTGGTGCCGCCGGGCCGGTAAAGTCCTCGCATGCGCGATCTCGGGGTGGGGTTCGGTTATCTGCTGAAGGGCCAGCGATGGGTGGCCCGCCGCGGCCGCCGGTACGGCTTCGGGCTGCTGCCCGGCCTGATCACGCTGGTGCTGTACGCCGCCGCGCTGGTCGCCCTCGCCCTGTGGGGCGAGGACGCGGTCGGCTGGGCGACCCCGTTCGCGGACGACTGGTCCAGCCCCTGGCAGGGTCTGTTCCGGGGCTTCCTGACCGCCGTCCTGTTCGCCCTCGGCCTGCTGCTGGCCGTCCTGACGTTCACGGCCGTCACCCTGCTGATAGGCCAGCCGTTCTACGAGGCCCTCTCGGAGCGGGTCGACGCCGACGTCTCGCCCGACGGCACCGCTCCCGAGTCCGGCCTGCCGCTCTGGCGCGAGCTGTGGATCTCGGCCCGGGACAGCCTGCGCATCCTGGTCCGGGCCGGCCTGTGGGGCGTCCTGCTCTTCGCCCTCGGGTTCCTGCCGTTCGCCGGGCAGACCGTCGTCCCCGTGGCCGGCTTCTTCGTCACCGGCTTCTTCCTCGCCGAGGAACTGGCCGCCGTGGCCCTCCAGCGCCGGGGCGTCGACCTGCGCGCCCGTCTCGCCCTGCTCCGCTCCCGCAAGACCCTGGTCTGGGGCTTCGGCACACCCCTGGGCCTGGCCTTCCTGGTCCCGTTCGTCGCGGTGTTCCTGATGCCGGGCGCGGTCGCGGGCGCCACGCTCCTCGCCCGTGACCTGCTGGGCGAGGAGAACGCCGGCGACGGCACGGACACGGCCGAAGCGGCGAACGCCGCGCGGTGACCGAGACGCTCGCCGTGACGGAAGCGCTCGCCGTGACCGCCCGCACCGTCCGGTGGCCGGCGTTCCCGGCGCCGGCTTCCCGGTGACCGTCCGCCACCGCCGCCCCGTACACCCGCCGCCCCGGCCTTCGTACCGGCCCTGACGGCCGGGCCGTTCCCGGGCGTCCTCAGTCCACGGGTTCGCCCAGCAGCCGCAGGAAGTCCCGGAACGCCCCCGGCATGTCCACCGACCCGGGGTCCAGGAGCCACTGGTACTGCAGCCCGTCCATCACCGCCACCAGCAGCGGGGCGGCCCGCTCGGGGGTGAGCCCGTTCGGCAGCCGGTCCCCGTACCCGGCCCGCAGCGCCCCGGCCATGGTCTCCCGGACCCGCGCGTACCGCTCCGTGAAGTACCCCCGCGCCGGATGCCCCTCCGTCACGCTCTCGCCGAGCAGCGCGCAGAAGGTCTGGATGATCGCCGGACGCATCGCGTTGTACTCGACCAGCGAGGCCAGCAGATCCATCCGCCACCGCGTGTCCGGCACCGCGTCCCACCGGTCCCGCTCCTGGAGCACGGCCACCAGCAGGGCGTCCTTGGTGGGGAAGTGGTGCAGCAGGCCCTGCTGGGTGAGACCGACGCGCTCGGCGACCGCTGCCAGGCTCGCCCCCCGGTAACCACGCTCGGCGATCACCTCCAGGGCGGCCCCGACGATCTCCGCGCGCCGCTCCGCGCTCCTGGCCCTCGCGTTCATGACGTCACCGTACGACATGCCCGCTCGGCATTTATAACGTAGAGGTAACGGAACCTACCGTGTTACAGGTAACTCGGGCACGATGGCTACTCCGGCACGGACTCGACGAGGAGGACCCCGATGGCGGCAGACCGGCTCACCCCGGCCGACCAGGCCCGCGAGGCGGTCGTGGAGGCCGCCCTGCAACGGCTCGGCCTCGACACCAAGACCCGGCTGCTGGCCGGCCAGGACATGTGGACCCTGCCCGCGCTGCCCGAGATCGGGCTCGCGTCGCTCGTCATGTCCGACGGCCCGATCGGTGTGCGGGGCGTGCACTGGACCGCCGACGACCCGTCCGTGGCCCTGCCCTCGCCGACCGCGCTCGCCGCCACCTGGGACCCGGGCCTCGCCCGCCGCGCCGGTGTGCTGCTGGCCCAGGAGGCCCGCCGCAAGGGCGTCCACGTCCTGCTCGCGCCCACGGTCAACCTGCACCGCTCCCCGCTCGGCGGCCGCCACTTCGAGTGCTACAGCGAGGACCCGTACCTGACCGGAGCCATCGGCACCGGCTATGTGACCGGTGTCCAGTCCGGCGGGGTCGGCACCACGGTCAAGCACTTCGTCGCCAACGACGCCGAGACCGACCGCCTCACCGTGAACAACGTGATCTCCGAACGGGCCCTGCGCGAGCTGTACCTGGCCCCGTTCGAGACCATCGTGGCGCAGGCCCGCCCGTGGGGCGTCATGACCGCCTACAACTCCGTCAACGGCACCACGATGACCGAGCACCACCACCTGGTGAACGAAGTGCTGCGCGGCGAATGGGGCTTCGACGGCTGCAACGTCTCCGACTGGACGGCCGCCCGGGACACCGTGGGGGCCGCCCACGGCGGCCTGGACCTCGCCATGCCCGGCCCGCGCACCGTCTACGGCCCCGCGCTCGCCCGGGCCGTGCGGGAGGGCGCGGTCCCCGAGGCCACCGTCGACGCGGCCGTCCGCCGGGTGCTGCGCCTGGCCGCCCGCGTCGGCGCCCTGGCCGGCGCCGAACCGGCCGTCACCGAGCCGCCCGCGCCGGTCGACGGCCCGGAGCTGGCCCGCGAGATCGCCCGCCGCTCCTTCGTCCTGGTCCGCAACGAGAACCGGGTCCTGCCGCTGAAGCCGCACGGCACCGTGGCCCTGATCGGCGCCGCCGCCCGTGACGCCCGCGTCCTCGGCGGCGGCTCCGCCACCGTCTTCCCGGCCCGGACCGTCTCCCCGCTCGACGGCCTCACCGCCGCCCTGCCCGAGGGCGCCCTCACCTACGCCGTCGGCGCCGACCCGGCCACCGAACTGGGCGTCGACGGCCGGGGCCTCACCCTGCGGGCCGTCTGCCGCGACGCCGCCGGTGACATCATCGGCACCCGCTCCGCGCCCGGCGGCCTCGTCCAGTGGATGGGCTCCGACCTGCCCGACGGCGTCACCCACGACACCCTGCACAGCGTGGAGCTGACCGGCACCTTCACCCCGCGCGAGTCCGGCCCGCACACCTTCGGCATCAAGGGCGTCGGCGCCTTCACCCTCACCGTCGACGGCACGACGTACTACGACGACGTCCAGCTCCCCGCCGAGGGTGACCCCTTCGCGGCCTTCTTCGGCGCCCCCGTGGCCCGCGCCGAGCCCGGACTCATCGCGGGGAAACCGGTCGAGATCTCCCTCACCCACGTCGTCCGGCTCCCCGAGGACCTGGCCATGAAGGTCGTCACCTTCGCGCTCGCCCACCGCGGGCCGCGGCGCGACCCGGACGAGCTGATCGCCGAGGCCGTCGAGGCCGCGCGGCACGCCGACACCGCCGTCGTCGTGGTCGCCACCACCGACCGCGTGGAGTCCGAGGGCTTCGACCGCCGTGACCTGCGGCTGCCCGGCCGTCAGGACGACCTGGTGCACGCGGTCGCCGCCGTCAACCCGCGCACCGTCGTGGTCGTCAACGCCGGTTCCCCGGTGGAGCTGCCCTGGCGCGACGAGGTTGCGGCGGTCCTGCTCACCTGGTTCCCGGGCCAGGAGGGCGGCGCCGCCCTCGCCGACGTCCTCACCGGCGCCCACGAGCCCGGCGGCCGGCTGCCCACCACCTGGGGCGCCCTGGCCGACGCCCCGGTCACCCAGGTCGTCCCGGTCGACGGCGAACTGCCGTACAGCGAGGACCTGTTCATCGGTTACTCCGCCTGGGAGCGGGCCGGACGCACCCCGGCCTACCCGTTCGGCCACGGCCTTGGCTACACCGACTGGGCCTACGAGTCCCTGACCACCGACGGCACCACCGCCCGCGTCCGCGTCCGCAACACCGGCGAGCGCCCCGGCCGCGAGACCGTCCAGCTCTACGTCTCCCCGGCCGGCCCCGGCCCCGGCCCCGCCCGCCCGGCCCGCCGCCTGGCCGCCTTCGCGACCGTCGAGGCCGGCCCCGGCGAGAGCGCCGAGGTCACCGTCGCACTGCCCCGCCGAGCGTTCGAGATCTGGGACGAGACGGCGAAGACGTGGACATGTGTGAAGGGTTCGTACGACATCACGGCCGCCCGCTCGATCGGCGACCGCGGACTGACCGCGGAGATTAACGTCTGACCGGGCCCCCGCAAACGGCCCCGGTCCGGGACCTGACCCCTGGACCGGGGCAATCACCCTTCACCCGCCTCCCAAAACCAGCCGCCTCTTCACGGCTCCCACACCACATCCCCGTCGGTGCCGTACACCGCAACCGAACAGGATCACCCCGGCTTCTCTGCGTGTTCACGGGGATCGCGTGCTTCTTCCGACGGGTTGATCGGCGAAAGCAACAGGCCATACCTGATCCGCCCGCGAAGCGAACGCCTGTACGACTGCTGCTGGGTGTGCCTAAGGTGTCGCCGCGCTCAGCCGGCCTGACCAGCCCGCAGCCGCGCACCGATCAGCGGCCGGGCACACCGTCTCGGGGGAAGGACCGCTTCGCCAAGCCGACATACCGGCTGCCCGCATGCGCGGGTTCCTAAAGGCCCGTACGCGCCTGAGACGCCTCTCAGTGCAGCACCGCCTGTGCCGTTTCTCGGTGGTCTTGCGGTCCACCTCCTGTTGGATGAAAGGGATGTTTTTCTGTGCGTTCCAGACCAGACTTACAGCCGGGCGGTAGACGGATATCACGCGTCCTGACCTCCGCCGTCACCTCTGTCGCCGCGCTGGCCGTGGTGGCCGGTGTGGCGGTGCAGCCGGGTTCGGTCCGGTTGTCCGCCGAGCCGGCAGGTGGTTCCTCTCCTTGGTTCGAGGACACCGCCGCGGAGCAGTTACGGCAGGACCAGTGCCTGATGAGCGAGGTGCTGCGGCTGGGTGGCCCGTCGATGGCCGCGACCGCGCAGGACGGACTGAACCAGCCCGCCGACCAGCTGCATGTTCTGGCCGATCGGCAACACTGGGAGAAGACCCCGCTCGCTGTCGCGTTCCAGAAGGACCGGGACGCCGCCGACAAGGAACTGCGTGACCTCGCCACTCTGCAGGAGGGCTGGGGAAAGCCCCTCGGCGGGCTGCAGACTCCCGGCGGGTTCACCGACACGGACTTCCACTGGCCGCCTGACGGCGAGAAGGGCTTCTACAACCAGACGGGCCTGTCCTCGTGGATCTCCTCCCGGTTCTGGAAGAACGACTACGACTTCTACGAGGACGCCACTCCGAAGGCCGACGACAAGACCCGCAAGGCTGTCGCGGAGATCGGCAACCCGCGGTACGCGAACGCGCCCGATCCGAGCCAGGCGGACTGGAGCCGCGCGTACGACGAGCACCAGGCCTTCGAATGGATGCTCGGCTCCGGCAACAACGCGGGTGCGGACGATGCCCGCATCTTCCTCTCCTCGGGTGGTTTCCCGCGCACCGCTCCGCAGCCGGGAACGCCGGAGTTCCGTATTGCCGTGGAGGACATGAAGTCCCGCTTCACCGCATGCGGCTGGCGTGACCCGCTGGACCCGGACAACGTGCTGGGCGACATCACGTCCGCCGCTGCCGGCGAGTGGCAGCAGGAGATCGCCTCGCAGACCACCCAGCGCAACCAGATCCTCGACTCCAACAAGACCGCCGTCGACGCCCTCGCGAAGGGGGCGAAGGCCCTCGGTGACATGCTGGGCCACTCCTGGACCGCGGACCACCTCACGCGCTGGCAGGACTACTGGCTGCCGGGCGGGCTCGGCTGGGTCGGTGACAGCCCGACCGTGATCGAGGTGCACGCCGCGAAGGACAAGTGTCTCGATGTCCAGGGCGGTAAGAAGGACAACGGGACGCCGGTCCAGGTCTATACGTGCAATGGATCGGCAGCGCAGAAGTGGGTGCTCTACGGCAGCGAAGGCAGCCTCCGTCTGCAGAACGTCAATGCCTTCAAGTGCCTGGACGTCGACGGGAACACCCCGGCGAACGGCACGAAGATCCGTATCTGGACGTGCAAGGACTCTCCGGCGCAGACCTGGGAGTCCTCCGTGCGCGGGGCCACCAGTCTGAAGAGCGTCGGCACCGGAAAGTGCCTGGACCTGCACACCTTCGACAACGGCAACGACGCCCAGCTCTACACCTGCAACGGCACTGATGCGCAGCAGTTCGACATCACGCCGCTGGGCCACAACGGCACCGAGGCACTGGGGTACCCGGACAAGGCGCAGTTCGACAAGGCGAAGGCGGGAGTCATCGCCGCCCGGACGGGTGCCAGGCAGCAGCGTGTCGTGATCAGGAGCCAGCTTCTGGCCGCGCAGCAGGCCGCGGCGGCGTCGGACAAGGCGATCGAGGCCGCGTACGGCATCGCTGACGCAGGCGGGGCTCCGCGAGGCCGCGGGCTCCTTGTGGGACAGCAGAAGGCTCAGGTCACCAAGGGTGCGGTAGCCGCGTTACAGGCTCTGGACAAGGCCGGTGAGACGGCCGAGGCCGCGACCCGGGCTTCCGCCGAGGACAGTGCGACCATCGCCCAGCGTGCGCTGGCACAAGCCGCACAGGTGAAAGCGGAGTTCCGCAAGGAGGCGGCGAAGGCGGCCGAGTGGCAGGCCAAGGCTGCCGCGGATGCCGCCAAGGTGCACCGGGACAACGCCAAGAAGGACAAGGAAACAGCGCAGACCAAGCTGACCGACGCGCTCAGGGCCGAGGGTGACGCCAAGGCGGCCGCCGCCGACGCGCACGCCAAGCGGCTCGCGGCCGAGGCCGAGGAGAAAACGGCCAAGGCGGAGAAGGAGAAGGCCGCGGCCAAGCGGGCCGAGGCCGCCGACCACAAGAAGAACGCCGAGTCCGAGGCGACGAAGGCGAAGGACGCGAAGGACAAGGCCGAGGCGGCGGAGAAGACCGCCGCAAGCAAGCGGGACGCCGCTGTCAAGGCACGCGACCGCGCCCAGGACCTGCGCGATGACGCCTGGGACGCCGAGCAGAAGGCCGAGGCCGCCCGTGCCAAGGCCTACGCAAAGGAGGCATACGCCGACTCGCTCGACTCCGGTGACGCCGCCGAAGCGGCCCGCACCGCCGCGAACGCGGCGGACAAGGCCGCCGACGACGCCGAGGCCGCGGCGCAGCGATCCCGGTCCGAAGCGGATGCCGCCACCCAGGCGGCGGCCGATGCCGATGCCGCGGCCACCCGGGCAGAGGCGGCGGCCAAGCGGGCCCGCTCCGAAGCGGACGCAGCCCAGGCCTCCAAACTCAAGGCCGACGCGGCCGTGAAGACCGCCACCAGCGCCGTCGCGGACGCCATCAAGGCCGCCCAGCATGCCTCCGCCGAGGCCAAGACGGCCGTCAAACTGGCCAACGAGGCCGACGCGCACGCCAAGGACGCCAAGACACAGGCGAACACCGCCAACCAGGAGGCCGGCAAGGCAGTGGCGGCCGCGGCGAAGGCTGCCGGCTTCGCCCATGTCACCGCCCAGGCGGCCGCGGACGCCCATAGGGCGGCCATGCAGGTCGCCGCTCCCGCCAACGACGCGATCCAGCTCGGCTCCCGTTACGTCGACACCGACTCCGCCGCCGGACTGGTCGTCCTGACCGGACAGGCGTCGAAGACGATCGCCGAGCAGCAACAGGCCGTCGCCGACGCGCACGCCAAGAACGCCGCTACCGAGGCAGCGGCCGCCAAGAACCTCGCCGACCAGGCCAAGGGCGACGCCAAGGAGGCCTACCAGCACGCGGCAAACGCCGCCCAGTACGCATTCGACGCCCGTACCTACTCCAAGGAGGCCCTCGGCTACGCCGCCGACGCCGCCAAGGCCGCCTCAGCCGCCGCCTCGTCACTGGCCCGCACCGTCGAGTACGACAAACAGGCCACCGAGGACGCCGAAGCCGCCGACAAGGCCGCCGGCAAGGCCGAGGGCTACGCCAAGGACGCCCGCGACTCCGCCGACGCCGCCGAACTCGACGCCGAAGCCGCCCGCTCCGCCGCCACCCAGGCCGAACAGGACGCCAAGGACGCCCGAACCGCAGCCGACGCGGCCGACGCCGCCGCGACCGAGGCCGAACAGGCAGCCAAAGACGCCGACAAGTACGCCAAGGAAGCCCAGGAAGCCGCCGACAGAGCCGAGAAGGCCAAGAAGACCAAGCAGATCGAAACCGGAACTGTTCCCGACGAGAACGGCGCTTTCATCGGCAACATGTTCTACGTCGTCGACCGCATCGACAGGGTCGGCGAGCCGGAGGTTGTGAAACGGTCGTCCAGCTGCGACGACTGGCTGAGCAAGCTCTACTACCAAGGCGACTGCACGATCACCGTGCAGATCCGGTTCACGGCCGTCCTCGACCTGTACCTGTGCACTGCCGAGGATCTGGACCCGCAGAAGTACATGTGCCCGGCCAGCGTGACGGAGTACCTGGGCGAGTACCCGACCAAGGAACTTTCCAGCGAGGTTACGCACACCATCACGATCGCGGAATACCAAAAGGACATCGACCCGATCGACATCCTTTTCGGGAGCTGGATCGAATGCGCTCAGAAGCTCGCCCCTGGCGGGGCACAAGGAAGCTGGAGCGGATGCGCCTGGGCGGCTCTGGATGTCACGAGTCTGTTCGCGGGCAAGATCCTCAGGCCCCTCGCAGAAGCCATCAAGGCAGCGGACGCGGCCGCGAAAACGGGTGTCGCATTCGCGGACGCCTGGAGGGCCCTGCGCACCCTCGGCCTGGCGGAAGAGGCCGTTGCCGGCATCGGCAGCAGGGTGCTTCAGCAGTTGCAAGAAGCCTGCCAGTCGGCTGGCGTTTCGACCAGCAGGCTGGCAGCCAAGCAGTGCTGGGTAGAAAAGGGAGGTCCTGGCGTCTGGCAGTGGGTGAAGGACGAAGCGAAGGACAAGCCCGCCGCCGTCGCATACGAGGAACAAATCACCGGCATTCCGGTAGGCTTCGGCTACGTCATCCACGGGACACCGAATGCGAGGGGATTCGTCAAGTTCGACGGATTCAAGAACGGTGTACTGCTGGATGCCAAGGGTGAGAACTACGCATGGGCCGTCAAGGACGGCAGGTTCATCCCGAGCTACAGGGGCGCTCAAAGCATGGTCGATCAGGCGAAACGTCAGCTTGCGGCCGTCAGGGCCGTCGGTGCGAACACGCCCATCACATGGCATGTGGCCGAGGAGGACGCCGCTCTGGCGATCAGGAATCTGTTCGCTGACAACGGCGTTACCGGTATCAAGGTCGTACATACGCCGATGCAGTAGGGAGCGGACTTGAGCGACATCATTCTGACGGTCGTTCCGGTGGATCCGCAGTGGCAGCCGGGTCAGGACGCCGCTGGCCGGGCCGTCCGGGCCCTGGCCGCGCTGACACCCGAGGACGACGGAACCAAGGCGACGTGGCATGACGAGATGACGTTCGTCGACTGCGGCGGCAATCTCGAGCAGGTCGCCTGTCCGCGGTGTGACTCGGTCCTCGACCGGACGTGGCTGCGTGACCGGGTGAGTGACGTCGCCGGGGCCGGAACGCTGGCCGTCGTCCTTCCTTGCTGTGGCACCGGCCTGTCCTTGAACGATTTGGTCTACCGCGACCCGTGTGGGTTCGCCCGGTTCGACATCTCGGTGTGGAACCCAGGCCGGTCATGGCTGACCGACAGCGAACTGAACACCGTCGGTGAAGCGCTCGGGCACCCCGTCCGACAGGTCATGGCCCGCTACTGAGGTTCTCTCGGACCATCCAGCGGGCGTCAGCCCGCTGGATGGTCTCCGTCCCGCACTCCGAACCCGTACACCGTGCGGGAGCGGTAGGTCTCGCCGGGGCGGAGTGCCGGGCTGGGGAAGTCCGGGCGGTTGGGGGAGTCCGGGAAGTGCTGGGTCTCCAGGGCCAGGCCGGCGCACGGGGCGAACGGGGCGGGGAGGTGGTCGCCGGTGTACAGCTGGAGGCCCGGCTCGGTCGTGGCCACCGTCAGGGTGCGGCCGGAGACCGGGTCGTGCAGCTCGGCCACCTCCTCGGCCGCCTCGGTCCGCCCCTTGTCCAGCACGAAGTTGTGGTCGTACCCGGAACCGGTCCGGCGGGCCGTGCGGAAGTCGAGGCGGGAGCCGGTCACGTCCGCCGGCGGGCCGGCCGGGATCAGGTCCGCGTCCACCGGTGTGTACCGGGACGCCGCCAGCCGCAGCTCGTGCCCGCCCGCCGTACCGGAACCGGCGCCGCCCAGGTTCCAGTACGTGTGGTTGGTCAGGTTCACGATCGTCGGCGCGTCGGTGACCGCCTCGTAGGCGATCTCCAGTGCCCCGGACGCCGTCAGTGTGTACGTCACCGTCACCGCCAGCCGCCCCGGGAACCCTTCCTCGCCGTGCGGGCTGACCCGGCTCAGCCGCAGCCCGTGCTCCACCGGCGTCACGTCCCACACCCGCCGGTCGAAACCGCGCTCGCCGCCGTGCAGCGAGTTCCGGCCTTCGTTGCGCGCCAGCGCGTACGTGCGGCCGTCCAGCGTGAACCGGCCGCCCGCGATCCGGTTCGCGTACCGGCCGATCACGGCGCCCAAGTACGGCTCCGGGTGCTTCAGATAGCCGTCCAGGTCCGGGAACCCCAGCACCACGTCCGCCGTCCGCCCGGCCCGGTCCGGGACCTCGGCCGACTGCACGATCCCGCCGTACGACAGCACCCGCACCCGCACTCCGGCGCGCTCCAGCGTCCAGCGGTGCACCGGGGTTCCGTCGGAAAGTGTGCCGAAAAGTTCGTTCATGCGGGAAACCCTAGGTCACGGGGTGCGCGCCGTGATCCTCCGGTACGCGATCTCCGCCAGCCGCGCCTGACCGTCCTTGCTGGGGTGGAACCAGTCCCACTGGCTGAGCTGACCGGTGCCGAAGCGGTAGTCGTACACCTCGTTGCCGTCGAAGCGGCAGCGGCGGTCCTCGGCGCAGACCTGTGCCAGCACCTTGTTGTACTCCACCACCCGCCGCTGCACCGTGTCCCGGCGCAGCGTCGCCGCGGCGGTCAGATCGTCCGCGTCGGCCAGCATCGACGGGCAGATGCCCAGCTTCCACACCTGCCGGCCCAGCGCGTTCGTCCGGCCCTCGGCCCACAGCCGCTTCAGGTTCGGCACGCTCGCCACGTACACCTGCGTCTTCGGCAGCTTCGCGCGCAGCGTGCGCATCGCCTTGCCGAAGTCCGCGCGGAAGTCGGCCACCGGCGTCATCGCCGCCGCCGAGGACCGGCAGGCGTCGTTCCCGCCGACCATCACCGTCACCAGCTCCGGGCGCCGGGCCGCCGCCCGCTCCAACTGCGCGGGCAGGTCGGCCACGCGGGCGCCGGTCACCGCGTAGTTCCAGCTGCGCTCCGCCGCGCCCGGCGCGCCGAGCAGCCGCACCGCCAGGCTGTCGACCGCCGCGTCGCCGCCCGTCGCCCAGGACGCCTCCGGGCAGTCCGACAGCACCGTGCAGGCGTCGAAACCGCGCGTGATGGAGTCGCCCACCGCGGCGATCGAGTCGGGGCTGACGTCCCACAGCGGGGCCCGGGCCGCGCCCGCCGCCGTGCCCGCCGGCCGCGGCGCGCCGCCGGCCCCGGCCTGGCACCCGGCCACGGCCAGCACCCCGGCCGTCACGGCCCCGAGAGCGGCCCGCACACGGCTGCTTCGCTTCCGCATCCCTGCTGTTCCCCTCGCTCGACGGCCGGCACTCCCGCGGGACGACGCACTCCCTCACCCGAGACAACGCGCGAGGGTTCCCGCCCGGGCGTCCGGGAACGGCAGACCCCCGCACAAGCGTCCCCCCGGGTGAATGGCGGCGGTTTCCTGGCACCGGGACCGACGGTACGTCACACTCCTTGCCCCGCCGCAAGGTAGCCTCGCCATCAGCGCGGCCGTCGTGCCACTGCCGCCAGTCAGTCCGCAAGATGTCCCGCTCTGCCCGGAGGTTCCGGTGACGACACGTGGAGTTCTGTACGTGCACTCCGCGCCGCGCGCGCTGTGCCCGCACGTCGAGTGGGCCGTCGCCGGGGTGCTCGGCACGCGCGTCGGCCTCGACTGGATCCGGCAGCCCGCGGCCCCCGGCACCTGGCGCTCGGAGTTCTCCTGGCAGGGCGCGGCCGGCATCGCCTCCCAGCTCGCCTCCGCCCTGCGCGGCTGGAAGCTGCTGCGCTTCGAGGTCACCGCCGAGCCGTGCCCGACCGCCGAGGGCGAGCGCTACAGCTGCACGCCCGACCTCGGCATCTTCCACGCCGTCACCGGCCTGCACGGCGACATCCTGATCCCGGAGGACCGCCTCCGCGCGGCCCTGGTCCGCGCCCGGCACGGTGAGACCGACCTGGCGGCGGAGATCGCCAAGCTGCTGGGCAAGCCCTGGGACGACGAACTGGAGCCGTTCCGGTACGCCGGCGAGGGCGCCCCGGTGCGCTGGCTGCACCAGGTGGTGTGAGCCGGCGCGCTCCCGGTACGCCGAAGGGCCCTCACCCGCGGGTGAGGGCCCTTCACACGTTGCTCAGAAGGTCCGGAAGGCCAGCACCACGTTGTGCCCGCCGAAGCCGAACGAGTCGTTCAGCGCGGCGATCCGGCCCTCGGGCAGCGCCCGCGCCGCGCCGCGCACGACGTCCGCGTTGACCTCGGGGTCCAGCTCGTCGATGTTGATGGTCGGCGGAGCCGTGCGGTTCACCAGCGCCAGGATCGACGCGACGGTCTCCACCCCGCCGGCGCCGCCGAGCAGGTGCCCGGTCATCGACTTCGTCGCGGAGATCGCCATGTGGTCGACGTCGTCGCCGAAGACCTTCCGCAGCGCCTTGACCTCGGCCACGTCGCCCTGCGGCGTGGACGTGGCGTGCGCGTTGACGTGCAGGATCTCGGCCGGCTTCAGATCCGTGTTGTCCAGCAGGTTCTGCAGCGCGTGCGCGATGCCGTTGCCGGACGGCTCCGGCTGCGTGATGTGGTGGGCGTCGGCGGAGATGCCCTGCCCGACCGCCTCCACGTAGATCCGGGCGCCGCGGGCCTTCGCGTGCTCCTCGGACTCCAGGACGATCACACCGGCGCCCTCGCCGAGCACGAAGCCGTCCCGGCCCGCGTCGTAGGGCCGCGAGGCGCCCTGCGGGTCGTCGTTGTTCTTGGACATCGCCATCATGTTGCCGAACGCGGCGATCGGCAGCGGGTGGATGGCGGCCTCGGTGCCACCGGCCACGACCACGTCCGCACGCCCGGTGCGGATCATCTCGATCGCGTACCCGATGGCCTCCGCGCCCGAGGCGCAGGCCGAGACCGGGGTGTGCACACCGGCGCGGGCACCCAGCTCGATCCCGACGTTGGCCGCCGGGGAGTTGGGCATCAGCATCGGCACGGTGTGCGGGGAGACGCGGCGTACGCCCTTCTCCTTGAGTACGTCGTACTGGTCCAGCAGGGTCGTCACACCGCCGATGCCGGAGGCGATGACCGCACCGAGCCGGTCGGGGTTCACGGACGCATCCACACCGGCCTTGGCGGTGAAACCGGCGTCCTTCCAGGCCTCCTGAGCGGCGATCAGCGCGAACTGCGCGGACCGGTCCAGCTTGCGGGCCTGCGGCCGGGGGATGATCTCGCCCGGCTCCACGGCGATCTGCGCGGCGATCCGGACCGGCAGCTGAGCCGCCCACTCCTGCTCCAGCAGGCTGACACCGGACTGTCCGGCGACGAGGGCCTCCCAGGTCGAGGCTGCGTCGCCACCCAGCGGTGTGGTTGCGCCGATACCGGTGACGACCACGGTGCGATTGGTCGGGCTCACGGGAATTCTTTCTCCAACGGATACAGGAGGACTACCCCGTGTTCACGGGGATCTACGGCGCCACCGCCGGGTGGCGGGGCCTTGCAGCCTCGGGCCTAGCGCTCGGCTCAGCCCTGGTGCTTGAGGATGTACGAGGTCGCGTCGCCGACGGTCTTGAGGTTCTTGACGTCGTCGTCCGGGATCTTCACGTCGAAGCGCTCCTCGGCGGCGACGACGACCTCGACCATGGACAGCGAGTCGACGTCCAGGTCGTCGGTGAAGGACTTGTCCAGCTGGACGTCCTCGGTGGGGATCCCGGCGATCTCGTTCACGATCTCGGCGAGACCGGCGACGATCTCTTCCTGAGTGGCGGCCATGTCAGGCGCTCCTTCTTCGATATACCAGACGGTTTGTGGCATTTGTATCCGTCCCGGACCGCATGATCCGGCACGGAGTGCCTAGGGGAGGGTAACGACCGTGGCGGCGTAGACGAGACCCGCCCCGAATCCGATGACGAGCGCGGTGTCGCCGCTCTTCGCCTCCCCGGTCGCCAGGAGCCGCTCCATCGCGAGCGGGATCGAGGCGGCCGAGGTGTTGCCGGTGGTGCGGATGTCACGGGCGACCGTGACGTGCTCCGGCAGTTTCAGTGTCTTCACCATCGAGTCGATGATCCGCACATTGGCCTGGTGCGGGATGAAGACGTCCAGGTCGTCCGCGGTGATTCCGGCCGCGTCCAGCGCCTGCTGGGCGACCTTCGCCATCTCGAACACGGCCCAGCGGAACACCGCCTGGCCCTCCTGCGTGATCGCAGGGAACTTGACCGTGCCCGCGCTGTCGACGGGCAGCTCCACCGGGTCGCCGGCGGCCCCCGACTGGAGCCGGGACTGGGGGAAGAAACGGTCCCAGGAGACGGTCTGCTTGATCGTCTCCGACTTGTCGCCCTCGGAGCCCCACACGGTCGGACCGATCGCCGGCTCGGCCGAGGGGCCGACGACGACCGCGCCGGCGCCGTCGCCGAACAGGAAGGCCGTGGCCCGGTCCTCCAGGTCGGTGAGGTCGCTCAGCCGCTCCACGCCGATGACGAGCACGTACTCGGCGGAACCTTCCACCACCATGCCCTTGGCCAGGGTGAGGCCGTAGCCGAAGCCCGCGCAGCCGGCCGAGATGTCGAAGGCGGCGGCCTTGTCGGTGCCCAGCTTGTCGGCGATCTCGGTGGCGACGGCCGGGGTCTGGCTGAAGTGCGAGACGGTGGAGACGACCACCGCGCCGATCCGCTCGGCGCCGATTCCGGCGTCCGCGATCGCCTTGCCGGAGGCCTCGATCGCCATCGCGGCCACGGTCTCGTCCGGACCCGCCCAGTGCCGGGTCTCGATGCCGGAACGGGAGCGGATCCACTCGTCGGAGGAGTCGATCTTCTCCAGGATCACCTCGTTGGGCACCACCCGGGTCGGCCGGTAGCCGCCGACACCGAGGATGCGTGCGTACGGGGCGCCCTTGCTGGGCTTGATCTTCGCCATGTGCGGCTCCTTAGGCGCCGGCGTGCTCTGCGAGCAGAGCGCGGGCCGCGTCGAGGTCGTCGGGGGTCTTCAGCGCCAGCGTGGCGACGCCGCGCAGGGCCCGCTTGGCCAGGCCGGTCAGGGTGCCGCCCGGGCACACCTCGATGAGCGCGGTGGCGCCCAGCTCCTTGAACGTCTCCATGCACAGGTCCCAGCGGACCGGGCTGGCGACCTGGCCGACCAGCCGCTGCAGCACCTCGGCGCCGGACGCGACGACCGCGCCGTCCTTGTTGGAGACGTACGGCACCTTCGGGTCGGCCGGCGACAGGTCCGCCGCCGCCTTGGCCAGGGTCTCCACCGCGGGCGCCATGTGGGAGGTGTGGAAGGCGCCGGCCACCTTCAGCGCGACGACCTTGCGGACGCCCTCGGGCTTGTCGGCGTCCAGCGCGGCCAGCTGCTCCAGCGTGCCCGCGGCGACGACCTGGCCCGCGCCGTTGATGTTCGCCGGGGTCAGGCCCAGCTTCTGAAGGTGCTCCACGGTGACGTCGGGGTCGCCGCCGAGCAGCGCCGCCATACCGGTCTCGGTGACCGCCGCGGCGTCCGCCATCGCCAGGCCGCGCTTGCGGACCAGGCCGAGGGCGTCCCCGTCGTCCAGGACGCCGGCGAAGGCGGCGGCGGTGATCTCGCCCACACTGTGGCCCGCGACCGCGCCCGGCGCGATCTCGGAGATGTCACCGAGTGCCGCGGCCGACAGCAGTCCGGCGGCGACCAGCAGCGGCTGGGCCACCGCGGTGTCCCGGATGGCGTCGGCGTCGGCCTTGGTGCCGTAGTGGACGAGGTCCAGTCCGATGGCGTCGGACCACGCGGCGACGCGGTCCGCGGCACCGGGGAGGTCGAGCCAGGGAGTCAGGAAGCCGGGCGTCTGGGCGCCCTGGCCGGGAGCGACGAGTACGAGCACTCTCACACTCTCTCTTGGGGACGGCCGGGGCCGCCCGTGGGGACAGGGACGAAGAACACGTAGGGCTTTTGTGGGCCCCCGACAAAACCTTATGTCTGGGGGTCACCGTCGGCCAGACGCCCCAGGATGAGCGCGATCCGCAGTGTGAACGCGGATCTTACATCCGAGGGCGACCAGCCGGTGACGTCAGTCACACGTCGCAGCCGGTAGCGCACGGTGTTCGGGTGAACGAAGAGCATCCTCGCCGCGCCTTCCAGACTGCTGGCCTGCTCCAGGTACACACTCAGGGTTTCCAGCAGCGCCGAGCCGGCCTCCTCCAGCGGTCTGTAGATCTCCTCCACCAACTGCTCGCGCGCGCCGGGATCGCCCGCCATGGCCCGCTCCGGCAGCAGATCGTCCGCGAGCACCGGCCGCGGCGCGTCCGGCCAGGCGGAACACGCCTTCAGTCCGGCGGCGGCGGCCTGCGCGGACCGGGTGGCGGCCAGCAGGTCGGGTACGACGGGACCCGCGACGACCGGACCGGCGGCGAACGGCCCGATCAGCGACCGGGCGACGGCCAGCGGGTTGTCGCTGCCGCCCGCGATGACCACCAGCCGGTCCCCGAGCACCCCGGTCAGCACCTGGACCTTGGCGTGCCGGGAGGCCCGCCGGATCGCCTCCACGGTCAGCTCGCTGTCGCCGTCGGGCGCGGTGCCGAGCACGACGCACACGTGCTCGGGCGAGTTCCAGCCGAGCGCGGCGGCCCGGCTGACCGCGCCCTCGTCGGCCTCCCCGCTCAGTACGGCGTTCACCACCAGAGACTCCAGCCGCGCGTCCCAGGCACCGCGTGCCTCGGCGGCCTGGGCGTACACCTGGGCGGTGGCGAAGGCGATCTCCCGGGCGTACACCAGCAGCGCCTCGCGCAGCACGCTCTCGTCGCCCGGGGCCGCCACCTCGTCGATGGCCGACTCCATGACCTCGATCGTGGTGCGCACCATCTCCACGGTCTGCCGCAGCGTGATGGCCCGGGTCAGCTCGCGCGGCGCGGTCCCGAAGACGTCCGTGGAGATCGCCTGGGGCGCGTCCGGGCGCCGGAACCACTCGGTGAAGGCCGCGATGCCCGCCTGGGCGACCAGTCCGATCCAGGAACGGTTCTCCGGGGGCATGGCCCGGTACCACGGCAGGGTCTCGTCCATGCGCGCGATGGCCTGCGCGGCGAGGCTCCCGGAGGACTTCTCCAGCCGCTTCAGGGTCGCGGAGTGCGAGTGGACGTCGTGGACTGCGGGGTCGCCGCTGTGGGATTCGGGTTCGGGCACGGGACAAGACTGCCTTATCCGGACGCGGGCCCGCGTCGGCGGGGGGCGGCTTCCCGGTCCGCCCGCCTCCGGGCCCCCGCGGCCCCGCCACCCCGGACGGCCGGTCCGGTTACCGTGGTGTCCGTGATCGACGTACGGCGCGCCTGTGAGCGCTATCGCGGCGGGGACCCGGAGGCCGGGATCGACACCCGGCACGCCTTCTCCTTCGGGCCGCACTACGACCCGGACAACCTCCGCTTCGGCGCGCTGATCGCCTGCAACGAGGAACGGCTCGCCCCCGGCGCCGGTTTCGACGAGCACCCGCACAGCCACACCGAGATCGTCACCTGGGTGACCGAGGGCGAGCTGACCCACCGCGACTCGGCCGGCCACGAGACCCGGGTGCCGGCCGGCGGCCTCCAGCACCTCGGCGCGGGGGCGGGCGTCCGGCACGTCGAGCGCAACGACGGGGACGTCCCGCTGGCCTTCGTCCAGATGTGGCTGACGCCACGTGTGCCGGGCGGCGAGCCCGCCTACACCCTCGTCCCCGGCCTCGCGGACGGCACGGCGTACGCCGTCCCGGCGGCGGGCGCGGTGCTGCGGGTGCGGCGGCTGGGCCCCGGGGAGCGCGCGGCGGTCCCGGCCGCCGCGTACGTGTACGCGCACGTGGTGCGCGGCGAGGTGCTGCTGGCCGGCGAGCGGCTCGGGCCCGGCGACGCGGCGCGGATCACCTCCGCCCAGGGGCTGGCGGCGGTGGGCGTGACCCCGGCCGAGCTGCTGCTGTGGGAGATGGAGCCGTAACCACAGGCGCCGGCCGCTCTTCAGCCGAGCACCTCCGCAACCGCCGCCGGCCGCTCTTCAGCCGAGCGCCTCCGCAACCGCCCCCGGCCGCTTCTTCAGCCCCGCGCCTCCGCGAGCACCGCGTCCGTGAACGCCGGCCACGCCTCGACGGCCCACGGCCCGAACGCGCGGTCCGTCAGGGCGACCGCCGCCAGCCCGGCGTCGGGGTCGGCCCACAGGAACGTGCCGGACTGCCCGAAGTGCCCGAACGTGCGCGGCGAGGACGAACCGCCCGTCCAGTGCGGGGACTTGCCGTCGCGGATCTCGAAGCCCAGGCCCCAGTCGTTCGGGTTCTGGTGCCCGTACCCCGGCAGCACGCCCTTCGTGCCCGGGTACTGCACGGTCATGGCCGTCGCCACCGTCCGCGGGTCCAGCAGCCGCGGCGCCTGCACCTCCGCCGCGAACCGCAGCAGGTCCGCCACCGTCGACACCCCGTCCTTGGCCGGCGAGCCCTGGAGCGACGTCGACGTCATGCCCAGCGGCTCCAGCACGGCCTGGCGCAGATACTCCGCGAACGGGATGTCCGTGGCCCGGGCGACATGGTCGCCGAGCTGCTCGAACCCGGCGTTGGAGTACAGCCGCCGCTCCCCGGGCGCGGCCGTCACCCGGTGCTCGTCGAAGGCCAGCCCCGAGGTGTGCGCGAGGAGGTGACGGACCGTCGCACCGGGCGGACCGGCCGGCTCGTCCAGCTCGACCGCGCCCTCCTCGTACGCGACGAGCACCGTGTAGGCGGCCAGCGGCTTGGTGACGGAGGCCAGCGGGAAGCGGTGCCCGACCGGGCCGTGCGTCCCGAGGACGCTCCCGTCGGCTCGTACGACACCCGCCGCGGCGGTGGGGACGGGCCAGTTCTCGATCAGCGCCAGGCTCTGCAACGACATGCGTCCGAGCCTATGCGGCGCGCGGCGGCGGCCGCACCGACGGGTCCCGGTCCGCCGCCCGCACTCCGGCCGGGCCCGGGGACGTTCTCGCCGGACCGGCTTGCCTGGAGTGCACTCCAACGTCCTAGCGTGGGGGCATGACGGTGATGCAGACCACGCCAGCGGCCACCGAGGCCACACCCGCCGACCTCTGCTCCGCCCCGCCCCGGCGCCCGCCCCGGCCCGACGGCCAGGACCGCTACACCATCAGCGAGGTCGTCGCGTTCACCGGTCTGACCGCGCACACCCTGCGCTGGTACGAGCGGATCGGCCTGATGCCGCACGTCGACCGCTCGCACACCGGGCAGCGCCGCTACAGCAACCGCGACCTGGACTGGCTGGACTTCGTGACCAAGCTCCGGCTGACCGGGATGCCGGTGGCGGACATGGTCCGCTACGCGGAGCTGGTGCGGGAGGGCGAGAACACCTACGGGGAGCGGCGGGCCCTGCTGGAGTCGACCCGCCGGGACGTCCTGGACCGGATCGCCGAACTGCGCGACACGCTCGCCGTACTCGACCGCAAGATCAGTTTTTACGCCACGGAGGGGACCACTCGATGACCGACGCCAGGATTCCGACGGCACGGCTCGGCACGGACGGGCCGGAGGTCGGTGTGCAGGGCCTCGGCTGCATGGCCATGAACTTCGGCTACGGCCCGACGGACGCCGGCCAGGCCCGCGCCGCGCTGGACCGGGCGCTGGAGCTGGGCGTGACGCTGTACGACACGGCGGACGCCTACGGCGAGGGGGAGAACGAGCGGTTCCTGTCCCCGTTCTTCAAGGCGCACCGGGACGAGGTGGTCATCGCCACCAAGTTCGCCCTGTCCATCCCGCCGGACGACCCGACGCAGCGGATCATCCGCAACGACCCGCCCTACATCCGCGCGGCCGTCGAGGCCAGCCTGAAGCGGCTCGACGTCGACGTGATCGACCTCTACTACATGCACCGCCGCGATGTGAACGTCCCCATCGAGGAGACCGTCGGCACGATGGCCGAACTGGTCCGCGAGGGCAAGGTCAAGCACCTCGGCCTCAGCGAGGTCACCGCGGACGAACTGCGCGCCGCGCACGCCGTGCACCCGATCGCGGCCGTGCAGTCCGAGTGGTCCCTGTTCAGCCGGGACATCGAGGCGCGGGTCGTACCGGCCGCGCGGGACCTGGGCGTCGCCCTGGTGCCGTACTCGCCGCTCGGCCGCGGCTTCCTCACCGGCTCGTTCACCGACGCCGAACGGGACCTGACCGCCGACGACTTCCGCCGCCGGCACCCGCGCTTCACCGGCGGCAACGCGGCCGCCAACGCGGCGCTGCTGGAGCCGGTCCGCGCCATCGCCGAGGCCCGGGGCGCCGGCCTCGCCCAGATCGCCCTGGCCTGGGTGCAGCAGCGGGCGGCGGTCGACGGCCTGACGGTGGTCCCGATCCCGGGCACCCGCAAGCCGGGCCGGGTGGAGGAGAACGTGGCGGCGACGCGCATCACGCTGACGCCGGAGGAGCTGGACCGGCTGGAGCCGATCGCCGCCCGGGTGGCCGGCGACCGCTACCCGGACATGCGCTTCGCCTCGGCGGGCCGGGAGTAGCTCACAGCTCCGCCAGGAGCTCGGCCTTCTTGCCGGCGAACTCCTCGTCGGTGACGAGCCCGGCCCGGTGCAGGTCCCCGAGGTGCCGGATCCGTTCGGCGATGTCGGCGGGATCGCGCCGGGCCGGGGCCGGTGCCACGGGCACCGGCCCCCGGGTGCGCAGGGCCGCCAGCACCGCCGCCGCGAACGGCAGCGACTCGTGCACCGGCCCGTAGCCCAGCCCGAACACCACCGCCGCCGGATCCTGGTCGGGCTGCACGGGCGCCGCCGCGTCGGCCGACCGCCGGATCAGCCGCAGGTGCCCCTCGAACACCTCCGGCGAGCGCCACTCCACCCCGCCCAGCTCGGCCACCGCGAAGCTCTGGTCGCCGGCCTTCCACTTCGCCGAGGACGCACCCGTCCAGGACCAGCGGAACTGCACGGCCGTCCCGTCGAAGGACGCCTTCCCGTCGTACGCCTTGAAGTGCAGCGGCGCCCCGGGGGCCGCGACCAGGTGCCGGTCGGCGGGGCCGGACTCGGTGAGCAGCCCGGTCAGCTCCTCGGCGTAGTACTCGGCGAGGGTCTCCCGCTCGGCCGGCAGCACCAGCCGGTACGGGTCGGAGCCCTCCTTCAGCTGGCCGTCGGCCGCCTCCATCAGCGGATCGGCGCCGGGGCGGGGCCGCAGCCGCAGGACGACCGTGCCGCGTCTGCCCGGGGCGAGGGTCACGCCCTCCACCGCGGCCAGCGGGATCCGGCGCTCGCCGAGCGCCTGGAACAGCTTCGGTGTTCGAATCCCCCGTTCGTAACGGATGAGCACGGAGTCGGACTCGAACTCCCATACGGCATGAAAACCCGCCAGTACGTCACCCATGCGGCTCATCGTATGCGGCACGTGCTCCTCCGTCGCCACCCGCGCAGACCGCACTTCCCGCTGTTTCTACGCGCGTCCGGCCGTCGTCGTGCCGGACAGACCGGACCGGCACGCGTCGTCCTGGCGTGCGCACGTCACCTCGTCGTAGGCGCCGACGCCGATCCCGGCGAGGTTGCGCAGGCTGTCCGTGCCGGGCTGGAAGTAACCGCTGTGCCCCTCGGCGTCCCGCGCCGACAGCACCCGCGCCCCGAACCCGGAGGACACCGGGTCGGCGCCGTGGCCGAGGCCGCCCAGCTCCAGGTACGGCACGTCGCGCACCCAGTCGCTGGCGTCCCGCATCGCCCACACCCGGGCCGCCGTGCCCAGCCGGGCGGCGCTGGCGACGCGCATCCCGGGGCTCGCGGCCACCGCTATGTCGGCGACCCGGCGGGGCATATCGCGCGCGGCGACCCCGCAGAGCACCGAGCCGTAGCTGTGGCAGAACATCGACACCGGGGCCCGGCCGGGCAGCGCGCGCAGCAGCGCGTTCAGCCGTACGGCGCCCTCGGCGGCGCGCAGTCCGGTGGCCGCGTCCACGCCCAGCCCGTCGGGGGAGGTGTAGTCGGCCCAGGCGATCACGGCCGTACGGGTCGCGGGGCGTGCCGCCCGCTCGGCGGCGTACAGGGCCTTGGCCATGCCGACCGGGGCGCTGTACGGGCGGTGGGTGCGCTGGAAGGTGAGCAGGTCGGTGTCGACGCCGGGGACGACGACCGAGATCCGCTCGGCCGAGGGCAGCGCGCCGAACACCTCGGCGATCCGGCCCGGGCCCGCGGGATCGAAGGCCAGGATCTGCCGGCCATGGCCGAGCAGCGACTCGTAGCGGTGCATCCGGCGGCCCGCGTCCTGCTGGCCCGCCGCGCTGAGCCGGCTGTCGTGCATGCGCCCGCGCTCCGCCGTGCGGGCCTGCTCCAGCGCGATGTGGTTGGCCCGGTAGCGCAGCGCGACCGGGGCGCCGTTCATATTGCCCACCGCCAGCGGGAAACGGTGGGCGAGGCGGTCGCGCTCGTGCGGGGCGAGCGCGGCGAAGAAGCGGCCCAGGCGCGCCGGAGCGGCCCCGGGGTCCGGCAGCGGGTGCCCGTGCAGGCGGCCGTGCTGCCACTTGGCGAGCGAGGCCTGGAGCGCCGACGTCTCCCGATGGGCGCGCAGGGCGGTCCAGCCGGTGGTGGCGAGCATCACGAACACCACGGCCAGCGCCAGCAGGGCGCGCCAGATGTTCAGTTGCGGGGAGGTGTCGAAGGAAGTCACTGGGAGGACACACTAGGAGAACGAGCGGGTCGCGGGGTAACGGAGTGACAGGGATCACGGTTTCGACGGCTGCCGTGCGGTTGTCGGCGGTCTGCCAACGATCTCAGACGGCCCGCCAGTTCCCCGTGAGCGCCGAACCCACCTGATCGAGGTACGACGCGCTGAGCGCCCGGATCGATTCCAGGCTGAACTCCTCGCTCAGGCACCACTGCCGCTCGCTGACCCGCAGCACCCCGCCGAACACGGCCACCGCCAGCCGGGGCCGCGGATCGGTGTCCACGTCCACGCCCTCCCGCTCGGCCAGCAGCCGCGCGATGGTCTCCTCCGTCGCCGCGGACCGGCGCAGATGGGCGGCGAGCAGCGCGGGCGTGGCCTCGACCGTCCGGCACATGCGCAGGTGCAGTCCGACCGGCACGACCTCCTCGACCGTGTCGCGGATCGCGTCGAAGCTCTCCAGGAACGCCTGCCGCAGGGCCTCCATCGGCGTCTCGTGCGGCGGGCGCCCGCGGACGGCCGCCACGAAGGCCGCCTCCGTCATCTCCTGCACCGCGAAGGCCGCGTCCTCCTTGCCGGCGAAGTAACGGAAGAAGGTGCGCTGCGAGACGTCGACGGCCTCGGCTATCTCGTCGATGGTCGTCCGCTCGTACCCCTGGGTGGTGAACAGTTCGAGAGCGGCCCGCAGCAGCGATTCCCGTGTACGCCGCTTCTTGCGCTCGCGCAGCGTCTCCATGGCCTCTCTCCCGCCGCTTTCGTGTCAGTCACCGACTTCTGAATCCGTTTGTCAACTGTCAGTGGCTGTCATTAACCTGAGTGTATGACTAGTCAGACCACCGTCAATGCGACGGGGCCGGAGGGCAAGGCGTCGGCGGCACCGTCGGGGCCGCGGCCGGCCCCGGGCCTGCGCGGCCACCCGTGGCTCACCCTCGTCACCGTCGCCGTGGGCGTCATGATGGTGGCCCTGGACGGCACCATCGTGGCCATCGCCAACCCGGCCATCGGCAAGGACCTGCACGCCAGCTGGGCCCAGCTCCAGTGGATCACCAACGCCTACTTCCTGGCCCTCGCGGTGTCCCTGATCACCGCGGGCAAGCTGGGCGACCGCTTCGGCCACCGGCAGACCTTCCTGATCGGCGTCACCGGCTTCGCCGCCGCCTCCGGCGCCATCGGCCTGTCCGACAGCATCGCCGCGGTCGTCGCCTTCCGCGTGCTCCAGGGCCTGTTCGGCGCGCTGCTGATGCCGGCCGCGCTCGGGCTGCTGCGGGCCACCTTCCCGGCCGAGAAGCTGAACATGGCGATCGGCATCTGGGGCATGGTGATCGGCGCGTCCACCGCGGGCGGCCCGATCCTCGGCGGTGTCCTCGTCGAGCACGTCAACTGGCAGTCGGTGTTCTTCATCAACGTGCCGGTCGGCGCGCTCGCCCTGCTGCTCGGCTCGCTGATCCTGCTCGACCACCGTGCCGCGAACGCCCCGCGCTCCTTCGACGTGCTCGGCATCGCCCTGCTCTCGGGCGCGATGTTCTGCCTGGTCTGGGCGCTCATCAAGGCGCCCGCGTGGGGCTGGGGCGACGGCAAGACGTGGCTGTTCATCATCGCCTCGGTCGTCGGCTTCGCGCTGTTCTCCTTCTGGGAGACGAAGGTCCGCGAACCGCTGATCCCGCTGGCGCTGTTCCGCTCGGTGGCCCTGTCCGCGGGTGTCGTCCTGATGGTGCTCATGGCCATCGCGTTCATGGGCGGCCTGTTCTTCGTCACCTTCTACCTCCAGAACGTCCACGGCATGAGCCCGATCGACGCCGGCCTGCACCTGCTGCCGCTGACCGGCATGATGATCGTGGGCTCCCCGCTGGCCGGCGCGGTGATCACCAAGCTGGGCCCGCGCATCCCGCTGGCGAGCGGCATGGCCGTCACCGCGATCGCCATGTACGGCATGTCCACGCTGAAGGAGGGCACCGGCAGCGGCACGATGTCCGTCTGGTTCGCCCTGCTCGGCCTCGGCCTCGCCCCCGTCATGGTCGGCGCCACCGAGGTCATCGTCGGCAACGCGCCCATGGAGCTGTCCGGGGTCGCCGGCGGTCTCCAGCAGGCGGCGATGCAGATCGGCGGCAGCCTCGGCACGGCCGTCCTCGGCGCGGTGATGGCCTCCAAGGTCGACCACACCCTGGCGGGCAACTGGGCCGACGCCGGCCTGCCGAAGCTGCCCGAGCAGCAGCTGCACCAGGCGGCCGAGGCGGTCCAGCAGGGTGTCGCCCCGGTGACCGCGAACACCCCGGCGCCGATCGCCGCGAAGATCACCGAGGTGGCCCACCACACCTTCGTCAGCGGAATGAGCCTCGCCTCCCTCGTGGCGGCGGGCGTCGCGGCGGTCGCCGTCCTGGTCGCGCTGCTCACCAAGCGGGGCGTCAACGCGGAGGCGGGCGCGGGCGTGGGCCACATCTGACGGGCGGCGGGCCGTCACCGGCGGCCCCTCCCGGCGGAGTTCGCCTATCAGGGTGACTCCCCTCAAGATCGCTGGATCCCGGCGCGCGCCGCAGGTCACAGTGGGTCATGCCCTGCGCAGGGCATGGCGGACCACCGAGCCGCGGCGCGCGCTGTCGGAGGGGGACAGCGCGCGCAGGTCTGCCCCGACGGAACCGGGGTACCCGCACCGTGAAGCCGAACTGTCCATATGCCTCAGGGAGTTGATGATGGCAGGCTTCGGAAACGGAACACGCGGGTACCCCCGGTCGCGTAGCCGGACGTGGCAACGGACCGGGCCGGACCGCGCGACACTCGGGATCATCGGTGCCGTCTGCGCGGTGGCGGGCTTCTTCGCGCTGGGGATCGTCCTCGGCCCCGTCGCGATGTTCTGCGGCTGGCAGTCGATGGGCCGCAGCTGGGCGGGCGAACGCAACGTGCCGGCGCTGGTGGCCCTGATCCTGGGCGCCATCGACACCTTGCTGGCCGTCATCGCCCTGGCGGGCGCGGCCACCTGGGGCAACGGGCTCCTCTAGGGCCTGTCCGGCAATTCGCGTCGTCGCCCGGAGGGCGGCGGACGGGAAGGGCCGGACACGACCCAGAGGCCGTCCTGGCCGTCGACGCAGGCGGCGCCGGGCGTGGGGAACCGGGTCACGCGGTTCCCCGCGCCCCTTTCTTTTCCCGCGCGCCTTCCCTTCTTCTCCTCACGCCGGCGGGCGCGCCCGGACCGCCGGGTTTCAGCGCCGCTGCTCCTCCCGGTCCGCGGCCAGCCGCGCCACCTCCGCGCGCAGCAGCCGGACCTCCTCCGTCAGCGCGGTGAGTGCCTCCGTCTGCCGCCGCTCCTCCACGTCGTCCTTCTCGAAGCGCGCGATGAACCACGCGGCGATGTTCGCCGTGACGACACCGAGCAGCGCGATCCCGGACAGCATCAGCCCGACCGCGATCATCCGGCCGAGCCCGGTCGTGGGCGCGTGATCGCCGTACCCGACGGTCGTCATCGTGGTGAACGACCACCACACCGCGTCACCCAGCGTCCGGATGTTCCCGTGCGGGGACTCCCGCTCCACGGAGAGCACCGCGAGCGAGCCGAACATCAGCAGCCCGATCACGGACCCGACGACATACGTGGTCAGGCGGATCTGCGGGGCCATCCTGGCCCGCCGGCCCACCAGCATCAGCGTCGAGACCAGCCGCAGCAGCCGCAGCGGCTGGAGCATCGGCAGGACGACCGCGCACAGGTCCGGCCAGTGCCGCCGGACGAACTCGGCGCGCAGCGGCGCGAGCGCCAGCCGGACCAGGTAGTCGAGGGCGAACGCGCCCCAGACCACCCACTCCACCCCCGTGCACAGGTCCGTCAGGGACCGGCCGGCGGAGGCGTCCACGATGGGCACCGCGTACGCGACGGCGAAGGCCACCGCGAGTGCCAGCAGCGGCCGCTGGCTGTGCCGCTCCCACCGCGCCTGCGCCGACAGCTGCTCCATGACCGCAATCGTAAAGAAACCGTAAGGCGCGCGCTCCCACAGGGGCACGGGAACCGGACGCCTGTGGGAGCGCAGCCGGCTCCCCACGCTCTTTCGCGGGGGAGCCGAGCCGGTGGTTACGCGTCGCCGCCCGCCGCCCCCGGGTCCGCCGCCGAGACGTCCAGCAGCCGGTACCGGTCGATGGCCTGCTTCAGCGCGGACCGATCCACCTTGCCCTCGCGCGCCAGCTCGGTCAGCACCGCCACCACGATCGACTGGGCGTCGATGTGGAAGAAGCGGCGCGCGGCGCCCCGGGTGTCGGCGAAGCCGAAGCCGTCGGCGCCGAGGGACTGGTACGGTCCCGGCACCCAGCGCGCGATCTGGTCCGGGACCGACCGCATCCAGTCGGACACGGCCACGAACGGACCCTCGGCACCGCTGAGCTTCCGGGTCACGAACGGCACCCGCTGCTCCTCCTCCGGGTGCAGCAGGTTGTGCTCCTCGCACGCCACGGCCTCGCGGCGCAGCTCGTTCCAGGAGGTCGCCGACCACACGTCCGCCCGGACGTTCCACTCCTGGGCGAGGATGCGCTGCGCCTCCAGCGCCCACGGCACCGCGACACCGGACGCCATGATCTGCGCCGGGATCGCGCCGCCGGTGCCCGCGCTCAGCCGGTGGACGCCCTTGACGATGCCCTCCACGTCCACGTCCGCCGGCTCGGCCGGGTGCCGGATGGGCTCGTTGTAGACGGTGAGGTAGTAGAAGACGTCCTCGCCGTGCGGGTGCTCGGGCGAGCTGCCGTACATCCGGCGCAGGCCGTCGTGCACGATGTGCGCGATCTCGTAGGCGTACGCCGGGTCGTACGCCACGCACGCCGGGTTGGTGGACGCCAGGAGCTGGGAGTGGCCGTCCGCGTGCTGCAGACCCTCACCGGTCAGGGTCGTACGGCCGGCGGTCGCGCCCAGGACGAATCCGCGCGCGAGCTGGTCGGCCATCTGCCAGAACTGGTCGCCGGTGCGCTGGAAACCGAACATCGAGTAGAAGACGTACACCGGGATCAGCGGCTCGCCGTGCGTGGCGTAGGCCGAGCCCGCCGCGATCAGCGAGGCCGTGCAGCCCGCCTCGGAGATGCCGTCGTGCAGCATCTGGCCGGTCGGCGACTCCTTGTAGGCCAGGAGCAGCTCCCGGTCCACGGACTCGTACTGCTGGCCGAGCGGGTTGTAGATCTTCGCGCTCGGGAAGAAGGAGTCCATGCCGAACGTGCGGTACTCGTCCGGCGCAATCAGCACGAACCGCTTGCCGATCTCCTTGTCCCGCATGAGGTCCTTCAGCAGGCGCACAAAGGCCATGGTCGTCGCGATGGACTGCTGGCCCGTGCCCTTCTTCACGGTCGCGTACGCCTTGTCGTCCGGCAGGGCGAGCGGCTTCGAGCGGACGACGCGGGTCGGGACGTAGCCGCCGAGCCCCTTGCGCCGGTCGTGCATGTACTGGATCTCCTCCGAGTCCGGGCCCGGGTGGTAGTACGGCGGCACGCCGGACTCCAGCTCCCGGTCGGAGATCGGCAGGTGCAGCCGGTCCCGGAAGCGCTTGAGGTCGTCGACCGTCAGCTTCTTCATCTGGTGCGTGGCGTTGCGGCCCTCGAAGTTGGGGCCCAGCGTCCAGCCCTTGATCGTCTTGGCCAGGATGACCGTCGGCTGGCCCCGGTGCTCCTTGGCCGCCTTGAACGCCGCGTAGATCTTGCGGTGGTCGTGACCGCCGCGGCCCAGATGCAGGATCTGGTCGTCGGTCATGTTCTCCACCATCGCGCGCAGCCGGTGGTCGTCGCCGAAGAAGTGCTCGCGGATGTAGGCGCCGGACTCGGTGGCGTACGTCTGGAACTGGCCGTCCGGCGTCGTGTTCATCTTGTTGACGAGGACGCCGTCCCGGTCCTGCGCGAGCAGCGGGTCCCAGGTGCGGTCCCAGATGAGCTTGATCACGTTCCAGCCGGCGCCCCGGAAGACCGACTCCAGCTCCTGGATGATCTTCCCGTTGCCGCGCACCGGGCCGTCCAGCCGCTGGAGGTTGCAGTTGACCACGAAGGTCAGGTTGTCCAGGCCCTCGCGGGCGGCCAGGGTGAGCTGGCCGAGCGACTCGGGCTCGTCCATCTCGCCGTCGCCGAGGAAGGCCCACACGTGCGAGCGGGAGGTGTCGGCGATGCCGCGCGCCTCCATATAGCGGTTCATCCGCGCCTGGTAGATCGCGCCGAGCGGGCCGAGGCCCATGGAGACCGTCGGGAACTCCCAGAAGTCCGGCATCGAGCGCGGGTGCGGGTAGCTGGACAGCGCGTGCGGGGCCTTCGACTTCTCCTGGCGGAAGCCGTCGAGCTGCTCCTGGGTGAGCCGGTCGAGCAGGTACGCGCGGGCGTAGATGCCCGGGGAGGCGTGGCCCTGGAAGAAGACCTGGTCGCCGCCGTCGCCCTCGTCCTTGCCCCGGAAGAAGTGGTTGAAGCCGACGTCGTACAGCGAGGCCGAGGAGGCGAAGGTGGCGATGTGGCCGCCGACGCCGATGCCCGGGCGCTGGGCCCGCGAGACCATCACGGCGGCGTTCCAGCGGGTCGCGTTGAGGATCCTGCGCTCGATCTCCTCGTTGCCCGGGAAGAACGGCTCGCTCTTGGTGGGGATCGTGTTGACGTAGTCCGTGCTGCGCATCTCGGGCACGGCCACGCGCCTCTCGCGGGCCCGCTCGATCAGGCGCAGCATGAGATAGCGGGCCCGCTCCCGGCCGCGCTCGTCGACGGCGGCGTCCAGGGAGTCGAGCCACTCCTGGGTCTCTTCGGGATCGAAGTCAGGAACCTGACTCGGAAGGCCGCCAATGATGATCGGATTGCGATCGGATCCGGAAGCCACGCTGTTCCTTACCTGTCAGAGGGCCAGTTGTTTTTGCACCTGCTTACACCGTTCCCCATCGTGTACCTGGGGAAGGCGTACGTCATCCCCGCTGTTCTCCCGACCGGCGCATGACCGGTCAAAACGCAACGATACGCCCGGGGTGTGACGTGTTTGGCAAAGTTGTTCGAGCGGCGTGACCGTGGATGATTCCGACCGGGGCAAACCGGGCACATCCGTGTGATGTGGGTCTCGTGAAAGCGAGATACGGTGCCAGGAGTTGCGGCGGCAGCGCCGGGATCGTCACCGTTTCGGCGGTCCCGACGGCCGGGTACTTGCGCGATCCGCCCCGCCCGTGTGGACTACGGCCAATGCTTCGCGCACGCGCGTGGCTGAGATACTCACCAAGACATGATCAGGAGGCAACCCGTGAGCGCGACCGCGGACCACGCGGAGGAGCGGACGAACCCTGCCGCCAGGCTGGGGTTCCAGCCCGGGCAGGTGGTCCAGGAGATCGGCTACGACGACGACGTCGATCAGGAGCTCCGCGACACCATCGAGGAAGCCATCCAGGGCGACCTGATGGACGAGGACTACGACGACGTGGCCGACGCCGTCGTGCTGTGGTTCCGTGACGACGACGGCGACCTGACGGATGCGCTGGTGGATGCCACCACGTACATCGAAGAGGGCGGCACCATCCTGCTCCTCACGCCGAAGACCGGCCGTCCGGGGTACGTCGAGCCGAGCGACATCCAGGACGCCGCCACGACGGCCGGCCTGACGGCGACGAAGAGCGTCAGCGTGGGCAAGGACTGGAGTGGCTCCCGGCTGGTGACGCCCAAGGCCGCCAAGTCCAAGAAGTGACCCCGCACAGGTGACGGCCGGGCCGGGGCCGGATGGCCCCGGCCCGGCCGCCGTCATGCCCCCGGTGACCGCTGCGTAGGGTGGACCCGAGCGCGTACCGCGCGCTTCCCGCTCACCCGAACAGCCCACCGAAGGGATGCACGACGATGGCGATCCAGGTCGGCGACAAGGCACCCGACTTCGAGCTCAAGGACAACCACGGCCGCACCGTGAGGCTCTCCGGCTTCCGCGGCGAGAAGAACGTGGTCCTGCTCTTCTACCCCTTCGCCTTCACGGGCGTGTGCACCGGCGAGCTGTGCGAGCTGCGCGACAACCTGCCGAAGTTCGCCGACCGCGACACCCAGCTCCTCGCCGTCTCCAACGACTCCATCCACACCCTGCGCGTCTTCGCCGAGCAGGAGGGCCTGGAGTACCCGCTGCTGAGCGATTTCTGGCCGCACGGCGAGGTCTCGCGCGCGTACGGCGTCTTCGACGAGGACAAGGGCTGCGCCGTCCGGGGCACCTTCGTCATCGACAAGGAGGGTGTCGTGCGGTGGACCGTGGTCAACGGCCTGCCGGACGCCCGTGACCTGAACGAGTACGTGAAGGCGCTCGACTCCCTGTGAACGGGCCGCCCGCCCGACACCTGCGATTGACCGGGTCCAAGGTCTGCGGGCGCGGGAACCCGTCACTAGGATCGGCACGTTGATCCCATATCCGAAGCACGACGGGGCTTCCCGCCCCTGGACACCACATGGAGGACCCGTGGGAGTCAGCCTCAGCAAGGGCGGCAACGTATCGCTGACGAAGGAGGCCCCGGGCCTGACCGCGGTCATCGTCGGTCTGGGGTGGGACGTGCGCACCACGACCGGCACGGACTTCGACCTCGACGCCAGCGCGCTGCTGCTGAACAACGCCGGCAAGGTCATCAGCGACCAGCACTTCGTCTTCTTCAACAACCTCAAGAGCCCCGACGGCTCGGTCGAGCACACCGGCGACAACATCACCGGTGAGGGCGAGGGCGACGACGAGCAGATCAAGGTGGACCTGGCCGGCGTCCCGGCCGACGTCGACAAGATCGTGTTCCCGGTGTCGATCTACGACGCCGAGAACCGCCAGCAGTCCTTCGGCCAGGTCCGCAACGCCTTCATCCGCGTCGTGAACCAGGCCGGCGGCCAGGAGATCGCTCGTTACGACCTCAGCGAGGACGCCTCCACCGAGACGGCCATGGTCTTCGGCGAGCTGTACCGCAACGGCGCGGAGTGGAAGTTCCGCGCCATCGGACAGGGCTACGCCTCCGGGCTGCGCGGCATCGCGCAGGACTTCGGCGTGAACGTCTGATCCGGAGCGAACGACATCCCTGTGTCCGGCGCCGCACCGTTTACGGGCGGCGCCGGACGCGCAGGAGAACCAGGCAGGCACCACCAGGGGAGGACCAGCATGGGCGTCACGCTCGCCAAGGGGGGCAACGTCTCCCTGTCCAAGGCGGCACCGAACCTCACCAACGTCATGATCGGGCTCGGCTGGGACGCGCGCTCGACCACCGGCGCCCCCTTCGACCTGGACGCCAGCGCCCTGCTGTGCGGCGCCGGGAGCCGGGTGCTGGGCGACGAGTGGTTCGTCTTCTACAACCAGCTCACCAGCCCGGACGGCTCGGTGGAGCACACCGGTGACAATCTCACCGGTGAGGGCGAGGGGGACGACGAGTCGATCCTGGTGGACCTCGTCAAGGTCCCGCCGCAGTGCGAGAAGATCATCTTCCCGGTCTCCATCCATATGGCGGACGAGCGCGGCCAGACCTTCGGGCAGGTCTCCAACGCCTTCATCCGGGTCGTCGACCAGGCCGACGGCCGGGAACTGGCCCGCTACGACCTCAGTGAGGACGCCTCCACCGAGACCGCGATGATCTTCGGCGAGCTGTACCGGCACCAGGGGGAGTGGAAGTTCCGTGCGGTCGGCCAGGGGTACGCGTCGGGTCTGCGGGGCATCGCTCTAGACTTCGGAGTCAACGTTTCGTAAAGCCGCGTACGGCACGGGGGAGACCCTCCCCCAGATCGGGGAGGGACCCCTCCAACAGATGATGGGGTAGCCAGTGCTTCTGAAAACCTTCGGCTGGTCGTTCGCGGTCACCGCGCTCGGTCTGGTGGCGGCGGTGTTCTACGGGGGGTGGACCGCCTTCGGCGTCGTGGCGATCCTGGCCATCCTGGAGATCTCGCTGTCCTTCGACAACGCGGTGGTCAACGCCGGGATCCTGAAGAAGATGAGCCCCTTCTGGCAGAAGATCTTCCTCACGGTCGGCGTGCTGATCGCCGTGTTCGGCATGCGGCTGGTCTTCCCCGTCGTCATCGTCGCGATCAGCGCCAAGATGGGCCCGATCGAAGCGGTCGACCTGGCGCTGAACAACAAGGACCGCTACCAGCAGCTCGTCACCGACGCCCACCCGGCGATCGCCGCCTTCGGTGGCATGTTCCTGCTGATGATCTTCCTCGACTTCATCTTCGAGGACCGGGACATCCAGTGGCTGCGCTGGATCGAGCGGCCCCTGGCCAAGCTGGGCAAGGTCGACATGCTGTCGGTCTGCATCGCCCTGGTCGTCCTGCTGATCACCGCCTTCACCTTCGCCACCCACGCCCACCAGCACGGCGGCGTCCATGTCGACAAGGCGCAGACCGTCCTGATCGCCGGCATCGCCGGCCTGATCACCTACATGGTCGTCGGCGGCCTGTCCGGCTACTTCGAGGACAAGCTGGAGGAAGAGGAGGAGCGCGAGCACGAGGAGGAGGAAGAGGCCGGCCGCAGCGGCAAGCGCAAGCCGGCGGTCGTCCTGGCCGGCCAGGCCGCCTTCTTCATGTTCCTCTACCTGGAGGTCCTGGACGCCTCCTTCTCCTTCGACGGCGTGATCGGCGCCTTCGCCATCACCAACGACATCGTCCTGATGGCCCTCGGCCTCGGCATCGGCGCGATGTACGTCCGTTCGCTGACGGTCTACCTCGTCCGCCAGGGCACCCTGGACGACTACGTCTACCTGGAGCACGGCGCCCACTACGCCATCGGCGCCCTCGCCGTGATCCTCATGATCACCATCCAGCACGAGATCAACGAGGTCGTCACCGGTCTCGTGGGTGTCGTCCTGATCGCCTGGTCCTTCTTCTCCTCCGTCCGCCGCAACCGCGCGCTGGCCGCGGCGGGCGAGGGCACCGGCGAGAAGACCGAGGTCTCCTCCGGGGTGTGACGGCGCGGCCGGTGAGGAACGCTCTGAGCGGGGCGGCCGACGCGGTCGGCCGCCCCGCCGGCGTCACGATCAGTACCTGGGGGCGGGAATGGGTTTCTTCGACGGACTGCGGGGCGGCCGCGCCGCCGACTTCGACTCGGGCAACGCGTCCACCAACGCCATCGAGCTGACCAGGCGGCACCCGACGGTGTCGCTCACCAAGCAGGGCGCGGCCACCGGCCACCTGCGGGTCAACCTGTCCTGGCGGATGCGGACCTCCGACTTCGGCGCCCGGCGGCCGGGCCTGCTGCGGCATCCGCTCCGGGCGCTGAAGCCGCCGGAGATCCTCGGCCACGGCCAGAGCATGGTCAACGTCGACCTCGACCTCGGCTGCCTGTACGAGCTGGCCGACGGCACCAAAGGCGTCGTCCAGCCGCTGGGCGGCTACCTCGGCGACGTCAACGCGCCGCCGTACATCAAACTCGACGGCGACGACCGGTTCGGCTCGGGGTCCGGCGAGACGATGTACGTGAACCTCGACCACCGGGAAGCCCTGAAGCGGCTGCTGGTCTTCGTCTACATCTACGACCAGACGCCCGCCTTCGACCGCACCCACGCCGTCGTCACCCTCTACCCCGGCAACGGCCCGCGCATAGAGATCGCCCTGGACGAGCGCCACCCGCAGGCCCGCTCCTGCGCGGTGGTGCTGCTCGAGAACGTCAAGGACGAACTGCTGGTCCGCCGTGAGGTCAAGTTCGTCTACGGCTTCCAGGGCGAACTGGACCGCCTCTACGGCTGGGGCCTGCAGTGGGGCCGGGGCTACAAGGCCAAGGCGGACCGGTAACGGCCCGCAGGGACCGCGAAGCCGCCCGCGCCCGCCCGCGCCGGACTACCGGCGGGCGAGGAACTGCGGGCCCTGCGGCGGCAGCCGGAAGTAGCCGTCCGGTCCGGGCGGGAGCGGCGGCTGCATGGGCTGCGGGTAGCCGTAGGCGGGCGGCTGCGCCGGCACCGCTGCCGTCGGCTGCTCCGGCGGCAGCGGCTGGGCCGGCGCCGGGTCGAACGAGGGCCGCTCCTCCTCCGGCTCGTCCGGCTCGTCCACGGAGATGCCGAAGTCCGTGGCCAGACCCTCCAGCCCGTTGGAGTAGCCCTCGCCCAGCGCCCGGAACTTCCAGCCCTCGCCGCGCCGGTACAGCTCGCCGCAGATCAGCGCCGTCTCCGCGCCGGTCTCCGGGGTGATCTCGAACCGGGCCAGCGGCTCCCCGCCGGCGACCGAGGCGTCGTACAGCAGGACGCACAGCGCCGGCACCCGGTCGAAGGCGACCCCGTCCGCGGAGGCGACCAGGACGATGCGGGAGATGCCCGGCTCGACACCGGAGAGGTCTGTCCGGATCGTGTCGGTGAGCCCCTCGGCGACCTGTTTCTTGCCCAGCCGCCACACCGTTCCGGAAGGATGGCGGGGCTGGTTGTAGAAGACGAAGTCCTCGTCGGAGCGCACCCGGCCGTCGGGGCCCAGCAGCAGCGCCGACACGTCCACGTCCGGGACCGACCGCCCGGGTGTCCAGCGCAGCACGGCGCGTACCGTGGTGGCCTCCAGCGGGACGTTCGACCCCTTCAGCATGGCGTGCGTCATGCGGCCATCCTGCCCTCTCGGTCCTGCTCACGACAACGCGGTGCGGTGCCGCCGACATGGGCGGGTTACCGGGAATTCACGCCCACGGGGAACCCTCGACACAGGTCCCTACGTACTATTACCGGCCACCCTTTACCGAATCCAAAGGCTTGGCTCGTACCGCAAGGGAGTCCTATGCGTCATTTCGGGCACATCGCCCCCGGGGTGCGGCAGCGCCTCTTCCATCGGGAGCCGTGCGCGTTCACCGCCGACTCCCCGGCCCGGCTGCTCTCCGCGGCCCTGGGCGCCACGCTGTACAGCCCGGCCACCCGGCCGCGGCTCGCCGACGACATCGTCAGACAGGCGGGCAACGGCGTGGTCTCGATGGTGCTGTGCCTGGAGGACTCGATCGGGGACGCGGACGTCGCGGCGGGGGAGGAGAACCTCGTCCGGCAGTTCGCCGACCTCGCCGCCCGGCCCGCCGTGGAGCCGCCGCTGCTGTTCATCCGGGTGCGCACCCCCGAGCAGATACCCGACCTGGTGCACCGCCTCGGCCCGGCCGCGCGCCTGCTGTCCGGGTTCGTGCTGCCCAAGTTCACCGGGGAACGCGGCATGCCGTTCCTGGAGGCGCTGGCCGGAGCCGAGCGGTCCTGCGGCCGGCGACTGTACGCCATGCCGGTGCTGGAATCCCCCGAGCTGCTCTACCGCGAGTCGCGCGTGGACACCCTGGAAGGCATCTTCCGCGCGGTGGACAAGTACCGCGACCGGGTCCTCGCGCTCCGCCTCGGCGTCACCGACTTCTGCTCCTCCTACGGCCTGCGCCGCGCCCCCGACATGACCGCCTACGACGTCCAGGTGGTCGCCTCCGTGATCGCCGACGTGGTGAACATGCTGGGCCGCGCCGACGGCACCGGCTTCACGGTCACGGGCCCGGTCTGGGAGTACTTCCGCGCCTCCGAACGCATGTTCAAGCCGCAGCTCAGGCAGAGCCCCTTCCTCCAGGTGCAGGCCGCCGAACTGCGGCAGAAGCTCATCGCCCACGCCATGGACGGGCTGCTCCGGGAGATCACCCTCGACCAGGCCAACGGCCTGCTCGGCAAGACCTGCATCCACCCCTCCCACGTGCTGCCCGTGCACGCGCTCTCCGTGGTCAGCCACGAGGAGTTCAGCGACGCGCAGGACATCCTGCGGCCGGAACGCGGCGGCGGGGGTGTACTCCGGTCGGCCTACACGAACAAGATGAACGAGGTGAAGCCGCACCGCGCCTGGGCCGAGCGGACCCTGCTGCGCGCCGAGGTCTTCGGCGTCGCGCACGAGGACGTCGGCTTCGTGGAACTGCTCGCCGCCGGCATACCCGGCTGAACCGTCCGCACCTCTTCCAAGGAACGCATGAACAACGCAGTCAACGACGAGGTCTGGTCCGGCACCTGGGTCGCCGAGCGGCTCGGCATCGGGCTCGCGGGCGACGAGGAGCTGCGCGCCCTGCTCGGGCTCGCCCTGCGCCGCAACCCCAAGCGGGCCCACCTGCTGGTCTCGAACGTCCTCGGCAAGCACGTCCCGCAGTCGCCGGCCGTGGTCTACGACCATGGTGTCCGGCTGGGCCGGCGGGTCGCCGCGCTGCTCGGCGACGAGGCGCAGGGCGCGGTCGTCCTCGGGTACGCGGAGACCGCGACGGGACTCGGGCACGCCGTCGCCGACGGGCTGGGCGCGGTGCCGTACCTGCACTCCACGCGGCGGCCGGTGGCCGGGGTCGCCCGGGCGGGCGGGTTCGAGGAGTCGCACTCCCACGCCACGTCGCACCTGCTGCTCCCGGAGGACCCCGGGCTGCTGTCCGGCCCGGGTCCGCTGGTGCTGGTGGACGACGAGTTCTCCACCGGCAACACCGTGCTGAACACCCTCCGCGACCTGCACGGCCGGTATCCGCGCCGCCGGTACGTGGTGGTGGCGCTGGTCGACCTGCGCGCCGCCGGGGACGCCGCCCGCCTGGACCGGTTCGCCGAGGAGACCGGCACACGGGTGGACCTGGTCGCCACGGCGTCCGGCACGGTGCTCCTGCCGGACGGCGTGCTGGACAAGGGCCGGGAGCTGGTGGCCCGCCACGAGGGCACCGGGTCCGCTCCGGGCGGGTCCGCCGCCGCGGTGCCTCCCGCCGCCGACGCGGCGCCGCGGCCGGGCCGTGTCGCCGAGGTCGGCCTCGGCTGGCCCGCCGGTCTCCCCGACGGCGGCCGGCACGGCTTCACCCCCGCCCACCGGGCCCTCCTCGACGCGGCGCTGCCCGCCATGGCCGGCCGGATCCGCGCCGCCCTGCCCGCCGGGGCGCGCCGCGTGCTCGTGCTCGGCTCCGAGGAGCTGATGTACGCGCCGCTGCGGCTCGCCCGTGAGCTGGAGCGGGCCACGGACGCCGAGGTGCGCTTCTCCACCACCACCCGCTCGCCCGTCCTCGCCGTGGACGACCCCGGCTACGCGATCCGCACCCGCCTGGTCTTCCCGGCCCACGACGACCCGGCGGACGGCCCCGGCGAGCGCTACGCGTACAACGTGGCCGGCGGCGGCTTCGACGCCGTCGTCGCCGTGGTCGACTCCGTCGCCGACACGCCCGCCCTGCGCGCGCCCGGCGGCCTGCTGGACCGCCTCGCCGCGCACGTCCCGCACGTCCTGCTCGCGGTCGTACCGTCGTACGTCCCGCACCCTGGTGAAAGGCCGGCCATGCTGCCCGAGCCCCTGCGCGGCCCCGCGTTCTCCTCCTACGCGCCCCAGGAGGTCGGCTGGCTGCTCCAGGATCTCTCCGCGGTCGCCCTGGAGGCGCCGACCGAGGAGCGCGAGGAGGCCGTGCAGAGCGGCGGCGCGCACTACGCCGAGTCGCTGCCGGTGGAGTACCAGCCCAGCGAGCGGTACCAGGAGCTGTTCCACGCCGCCCTGGAGACGTCGGCGGCCCGGATCGCGCGGGCGGTCGGCGCGGTCACCGAGACGGTGCTCGCCGAGCGGTCGCCGCGCCCGGTGCTGGTCTCCCTGGCCCGCGCGGGCACCCCGGTCGGCATCCTGATGCGCCGCTGGGCCGGGTTCCGGCACGGTCTGGACCTGCCGCACTACGCCGTGTCGATCGTGCGCGGCCGGGGCATCGACGCCAACGCGCTGCGCTGGCTCGCCGCCCACCACGACCCGCGGGACGTCGTCTTCGTCGACGGCTGGACCGGCAAGGGCGCCATCACCCGCGAACTGGCCGAGGCGATAGCGCGGTTCCAGGAGCAGGAGGGCGTCACCGGCTTCGACCCGGAGATCGCCGTCCTCGCCGACCCCGGCTCCTGCGTGCGCGCCTACGGCACCCGCGAGGACTTCCTCATCCCCTCCGCCTGCCTCAACTCCACCGTGTCCGGGCTGGTCTCGCGCACGGTCCTGCGCGCCGACCTGGTCGGCCCGCACGACTACCACGGCGCGAAGTTCTACCGTGAACTGGCCGGAGCCGACCTCTCCGCGGCCTTCCTCGACGCCGTCTCCGCCCGCTTCCCGGAGGTCGCCGGCGCCGTCGACGAGGCGGCCAGGGAACTCCTGGCGGCGGACCGCACCCCGACCTGGGCGGGCTGGCGTGCGGTCGAGCGGATCAGCGAGGAGTACGGCATCCACGACGTGAACCTCGTCAAGCCGGGCGTCGGCGAGACCACCCGGGTGCTGCTGCGCCGGGTGCCGTGGAAGATCCTCGCCCGGGCGGGCGCGGGCGCCGACCTGGACCATGTGCGGCTGCTCGCCGCGCAGCGCGGGGTGCCGGTGGAGGAGACCGGCGAACTGCCGTACTCCTGTGTCGGGCTGATCCACCCCAAGTACACGCGGGGCGCCACCGGCGCCGACGGCAGGGCGGTGACCGTCTGATGCCGGTGCTGGTGGCGAGCGACCTCGACCGTACGCTGATCTACTCCTCGGCGGCCCTCGCGCTGACCATGCCGGACGCGCGGGCGCCCCGGCTGCTGTGCGTGGAGGTGCACGAGGCCAGGCCGCTGTCCTTCATGACGGAGACCGCGGCCGGGCTGCTGGCCGACCTCGGGGACGCGGCCGTCTTCGTGCCGGCCACCACCCGCACCCGCGCCCAGTACCAGCGCATCAGCCTGCCCGGACCGCCGCCGAAGTACGCGATCTGCGCCAACGGCGGGCACCTGCTGGTCGACGGCGTCACCGACGCCGGCTGGCACGCGCGGGTGCTGGCCCGGCTCGCCGGCGAGTGCGCGCCGCTGGCGGAGGTCCGGGAGCACCTGCTGCGCTCCGCCGACCCGGTGTGGGTGCGCAAGCACCGGGCCGCCGAGGACCTGTTCGCCTATCTGGTGGTGGAGCGCGAACTGCTGCCCGCGGACTGGGTGGAGGAGCTGGCGGCGTGGGCGGACGGCCGGGGCTGGACGGTGTCCCTCCAGGGCCGCAAGATCTACGCGGTGCCGAAGCCGCTCACCAAGGGCGCGGCCGTCCGCGAGGTCGCCCGGCGCACCGGCGCGGAACCGACGCTGGCCGCCGGGGACTCCCTGCTCGACACCGACCTGCTGCTGGCCGCCGACCGCGCCTGGCGCCCGGGCCACGGCGAACTCGCCGACAGCGGCTGGACCGCGCCCCGGGTCAGCGCCCTGCCCGAACGGGGCGTGGCGGCAGGGGAGCGGATCCTGCGGGAGTTCCTGACAGCGGCCCGGCAGCCGGCCTGACGGGGCGCGGCCCTACCCGCAGCACCCCCCGCCGCAGCAGCCGCCGCCCCCGCCCCCGGGCGCGGGCGCCGGTGTGCCGGCCACACCGCCCACGGCCACCGTCGACAGCAGCTTCACCGTGTCGTCGTGGCCCGCGGGGCAGCTCGCGGGGGCGGCGGACTCCGCCATCGGACGGTTGAGTTCGAACGTGTCGCCGCAGCTCCGGCAGCGGTACTCGTAGCGAGGCATGGGCCCAGGTTAACCGTCGCGGGGGGACCGGCGGCATCTCAATGTTTCATGAGTGTTGCTTTCCCTCCGGCATATGTGTAGGGCATTCGAAAACGTTACTGATAATTTGTGAACGCCGTTGCGAGGATGCTCAGCTCACCCGCGCGAGCAAGACCGAGTGCGGAGGGAGACGCAGGCGTGACCGATGCGTCGCAGGGGGAGGACGGCCCGGTGGCCGGTGGCCGGGGCGAGGAGCCGTCGAGTGCCGACGAGACCCTGCACCTGAGAGTCGACGCCCTCCGGGCGGACGAGACCATGCAGCTGCGCGTGCCCGCGCCGCCCGAGCCGCCCGCCCCGGGCGGCGGCCGGGCCGAGCGCCGGCGCGGCGCGCGCGCCGGCGGCCGGGAGCGGGCCCGGGCCGCGGCCGGCGGCGCGGCCGGGCGGCTGCTCGGCCCGCTGGCCCCGTGCGCGCGCCGCGTGGCCCCGTACGCCCGCCGCACAGCCGTCCTCGCGCGCCGCCTGAAGCCCGTCTACCCGCGCCCCGGCCGCACCGGCTGGCGGCGCTGGATGCCCTCCTGGCGTCAGTGGACCGGCGTGGTGCTGTCCTCCTGCGGCCTGCTCGGCGCGTTCCTCGTCACCGCGTACGCGATGACGGACATACCGAGCAACCTGAACGCGTACGCGACCCAGCAGGACAACGTCTACTTCTGGTCCGACGGCACGCCCATGGCCCGCACGGGCTGGGTGCAGCGGCAGGCGATGCCGCTGAAGGACATCCCGCCGGACGTGCGCTGGGCGGTGCTCGCGGCGGAGAACGAGAGCTTCTACTCGGACCCGGGCATATCCGTCAAAGGCATCAGCCGGGCGCTCTTCCGTACGGTGGGCGAGGGGGACACCGAAGGCGGATCCACTATTACCCAGCAGTACGTCAAAAACGTTTATCTCACGCAGAACCAGACGATAAGCCGTAAATTCACCGAGGCGATGATCGCCCTCAAGCTGGACAACAAGATGAGCAAGGACGAGATCCTGGAGGGCTATCTCAACACCAGCTGGTTCGGCCGCGGCACCTACGGCATCCAGCGCGCCGCCCAGGCCTACTACGGCAAGGACGTCGGCAGGCTCAACGCCTCCGAGGCGGCCATGCTCGCCTCGCTGCTCAAGGGCGCCGGCCTGTACGACCCGACCCTCGGCAAGGCCAACCACGCACGGGCCGTGGAGCGCTGGTCGTGGATCCTGGACCGCATGGTCAAGATCGGCAAGCTGTCACCGGAGGAACGGGCCACGTACCGCCACTTCCCCGAGCCGCTGCGGACAAACCCGCTGTACGACACCGGCGAGCAGAGCGACTACCTGGTGGAACTGGCCTCGCAGTACGCCAAGAAGGCCGGGCACCTGACGGCCAAGCAGTTCGACCTGGGCGGCTACCAGATCTACACGACCTTCGACCGCAAGCGGGAGCAGGCCGTCACCGGCGCCGTCACCAAGGCCCGCGAGGAGGCCCGGCAGAACGATCCCAAGGTGGCGGAGAACGGCCACTACGGCGCCGCCTCGGTGGCCGCCGACGGCCGCATCCTCGCCGTCTACGGCGGCCCGGACCACCGCAGGCAGGGCTACAACGAGTCCAACGCGACCACGGTCCCGGCCGGCAGCGCCTTCCTGCCGTTCGTCTACGCCGCCGGACTCGAACACGGCGTGCGCAAGACCCGCGGCGGACCCGCCACACCCGTCACCCCGGACAGCGTCTACGACGGCGACGACGGCGTGCCCGTCACCACGCCCGAGGGGCCGTACTGGGACCGCAGCGGCAAGAAGGTCGCCGCGCACAACGACGACGGGAGGTCCTACGGGCCCCTCACGCTGCGCGAGGCCCTGGCGAAGTCGGTGAACACGCCGTTCATGCAGCTCGGCATGGACACCGGCCTGGACAAGGTGCGCCAGACCGCCGAGGCGTCCGGACTGCTGTCCTCCAGCATGGGCCCCCAGGTGCCCGCCCTGTCGCTGGGCAACTCCACGCCCAGCGCCATCCGGATGGCCAGCGGCTACGCCACCTTCGCCGCCCAGGGCGACCACACCGAGCCGTACTCGGTGCGCCTGATCACCCGCAACGGCTCCCCGGTCCCGCTGGCCACCCCGCACCCGAAGCGGGCGGTCGGCGCCCAGACGGCCCAGGCGGTCACGGACGCGCTCACCGACTCCTTCCGCGCCGCCCACCCCGAGGCGGCGGCCGGCCGCTCCGGGGTGTCCGGGAAGGCCGGCACCACCGACAAGGACACGGCCGCCTGGTACGTCGGCACCGCCGACTCCGTCTCCACCGCGGTCGTCGTCTACCGGATCGACCTGGCCGAGTCCCTGGAGCCGCTGCCGCTCAAGGGACTGGCCGGCACCTCCGCCCACAGCGTCCCGTATGCCCTCTGGTCGGCCGCGACGGGTCTCGGCTGAGCCGTGGCCCGCCCACCCTCCCTCCCGCAGAATGAGCCGCGCATGCCTCGCAAGATGTCGTCGTCAGGCCGCCGTCGAGCCCCCCGCCGCCGCGCTGCGCCCCGCGCCACCCGCCCCCAGGTCCTGACCCTGGCCGCCCTCCTCGTCGTGGCCTCGCTGGTGGCCGGCTTCCTCGCGCTGTCCGGCTCGGAGGGCAGCGGCACGCCGGCCGCCGCGGCCGGCAAGAAGCCCAGAGCCGTGCCGCCGAAGCCCGGCCCGACGCCCGAGTGGGACGGCAGGACCAAGGTCCTCGGCGACGGTTCCACCTCCTACACCGGCCCGCAGAAAGGGCAGTTGAAGGCCGTACCGCTCAAGCCCGGCGAGAAGCCGCCCCAGTTCGTGGTCTTCTCCTGGGACGGCGCGCTGGAGGGCGGCGACCACCTGTTCTCGCACTACCGGGAGCTGGCCGAGGAGTACAACGCGCACATGACCTTCTTCCTCACCGGCATCTACCTGCTGCCCAAGAGCAAGAAGGCGCTGTACCACGGCCCGATGCACTCCGCGGGCGACGCCGCGATCGACTACGCCACCGACGACCACATCCGCACCACGCTGGAGCAGCTGGGCAAGGCGTACGAGGACGGCAACGAGATCGGCACCCACTTCAACGGCCACTTCTGCGAGGCCAAGGGCGGCGGCGACTGGAGCGTGCAGGAGTGGAAGAGCGAGATCGACCAGTTCTTCGACTTCACGGAGCACTGGAAGACCAACACCGGCTGGACGGACGTGCCGCCGCTGCCGTTCGACTTCAAGAAGGAGGTCGTCGGCGGCCGGGCGCCCTGCCTGGAGGGACAGCCGAACCTGCTGAAGGCCCTCAAGCGCTACGGCTACGGCTGGCGCTACGACGCCAGTTCGCCCGGCGACTTCCAGATATGGCCCTCGAAGAAGGAGGGCGTATGGGACTTCCCGCTCCAGATGCTGCCGTACGAGGACGGCAAGTACCAGGGACTGTCCATGGACTTCAACTTCCTGTACAACCAGTCCGGTGGTGAGACCCAGGGCGATCCCGCCAAGTTCCCGGGCTGGGAGCAGGCGACCGTCGACTCCTACATGGCGGGCTTCGACCGGGTCTACTACGGCAGCCGGGCGCCGCTGTTCGTGGGCAACCACTTCGAGGACTGGAACGGCGGCATCTACATGAAGGCCATCGACCAGGTGGTCAAGAACGTCTGCACCAAGAAGGGCGTCAAGTGCGTGTCCTTCAAGGAGCTGGCCGACTGGCTCGACGCGCAGAAACCGCAGACGCTGGCCGCGCTGCGCAGCCTCGATCCGGCCCAGGCACCGGACTGGTCGGCGGTCGTCAAGTAACAAGTCAGCAGCGCTGGTTCCACTTGTGCAACCCTCTTCACAACCGGCGTCCGCGTCATGCGAAGATGCCCCTCGCCCGGTAGGTGTACCGGCGTAGAGGGGAACATCATTGAGATCAAGAAAACTGAGCCGTAAGGGGCGTCGTACCGCCATAGTGACCGCCGCGGCCGCCTCGGTGGTCGCCGGTGTGGCCCTGGTGCCCAACTGGAGCGCCGGCGCGGCGGTGACCGACGACCCGACGGTGGACGCGGCCACCAAGGCGACCTTCCAGCGGCTGGCCGACGCGGTCTTCACCGACCGCACGCAGGCTCTCGTGGACGGCGCCGCGAAGACGGAGACCCGGCGCACGGCCGGCTTCTCCGGGACCGTGCGCCTGTCCGGCGGGCAGGACCGGCAGCAGCGGACGGCGCTGGACGAGCTGCGCGAGCGCCGCGGCCGGCTGGCCCGGCTGGGCGAGACCTACCGCGCCGGCAGCACCAAGGTGACGCTCGACGCCACGCGGGTGACGGGCCGCCACGCCAAGGTCGCCGTCACCGAGACCACGACGCTGACGTACGACAAGGCCGCCGCCGCCGGCGCGCGGACGACCGGCTTCCAGGCGCACCACGAGCTGACCTTCACGGCCGGCCGGCACGGCGGCTGGCAGCTCACCGGCATCCGCGACACCGACGACGGCTACCTCGCCGTGAACCAGGTCGCCACGCCGTCCGTGGCCAAGGCCCGGACCACCGCCGAGGACGACGGCCCGCCGAGCGCGGTCCGAGCGGCCACCAGTTGGCCGGCCCCCGCCAACCGCAAGAACTTCTCCGCGACCGGCTACGACTACAAGGCGATGGTCGCCTACGCGCAGAAGTACTGGAAGAACTACAACCCCGCCTACCCGGACTTCAACGGGCAGGGCGCCGGCGGCGACTGCACCAACTTCGTCAGCCAGGCCCTGAAGGCGGGCGGCTGGAAGCACGTGCCGGGTTACACGAACGACTTCCACAAGTGGTTCGGCAACTCCGACATCCAGTCGGACTCCTTCGTCGGCGTCAACGAGTTCTCCTGGTTCGCCCTGTCCTCCAAGCGGGCCACCAGCCTCGCCAACGTCTACCAGCTGGACCTCGGCGACGTGCTCCAGATGGACTTCAACCGGGATGGTTCGAAGGACCACTCGATGATCGTCACCTACCGGGACAGCCGGGGCGTGCCGTACGTGAGCTACCACTCGACCAACACCTACAACCGGTCGGTGGCCAGCCTCGTCGCCTCGTACCCGAAGGCGGCGTTCTACGCCTACCGCACCTGACGGACCCCTACCGGGCCCGGCCCGGGTCCGGCCGCGGGCCCCGCCACTCCTGGACGTCCTCCCGCTCGTGCCGCCGCTGGGGCGGAGAGGACTCCGGGTGGCGGGCCCGCCAGTACGGATTGTCGTGCGGCAGGGCGTGGCCGACCCGGCCGTACATGCCGAAGGTCATCAGCAGCAGGCCCACGATGAAGCTGAAGAACACGTTCTGGATCTTGAACGCCAGGAAGTTGCTCGTGGTGTCCAGCAGGCCGAGGAACAGGAAGCCGTTCAGCAGGAACAGCACGCCGAGGACCATGTTCAGGGTCGACGCGAAGTTCCCGCCGATCACCATGCCGGCCAGCAGCACGGCACCGATGCAGATCGACAGCACACTGAGCGCGCCGTTGCTGTTCAGACCGGCGACCGTGTTGCCGCCCGTGCTGAAGAAACCGATCTGGTCGATCAGGCCCAGGATGCCGAAGGCCACCAGGAACGCGCCGATCAGTCCCGCGCCGATCCGGTAGACCCGGTTGAGCTTGTGGTCGACGGGCAGGTGGTCGTCCAGTCGCGTCCGCCGGCTCTCCCCGGCGTTCCTCGTGCGGACCGCGTGTGTGGCCATCTCCGTCTCCCTCGGGCGCTAGCGGAGGCCATCCGTCCGTTTTCAATATCCGACAGACCCGGCCCCCCGGCAACACGCGCGGCCGGCCCCGGTCCCAGGCCGGCGCCACGCCCGGGACCCTGCTCAGGACGCGTGCCCGCGCTCCTCGCGGATGCCCGTGACCACCCGCGCCACCGCCCGCCGCACCTCTTCCGTCTCGGTCAGGAAGTGCCAGTAGTCCGGGTGCCGGCCCTCCAGCGTGCCGACCGCCCGCTCCAGCCGGGCCACGGCGTCGTCCAGCGGCCGGGCGTGCCGCGGGTCGGGTGTGGTCCGGCCCGCCATGGCCAGCCGCTGCGCGTCGCGGATCGCGAACCGGGTCCGCTCGATCTCCGCCTGCGGGTCCTTCTGCACGGCGTTCAGCCGGGCCAGCCGGTCGCCGGCGGCCGAGACGGCCTCGTCGGTGGCGTTCAGCAGCGCCCGCGCGGTGGCCAGCAGCGCGGTGGCGTCCGCCCACCGCTGGGCGTCCCGCGCCGCCTGGGCCTCCTGCAGCTTCAGCTCGGCCTGCCGGACGTTCTCTCCGGCCTGGCCGGGCACCTGCTGGAGGTCCTGCCAGCAGGCGGCCGTGAACCGGCGCCGCAGCTCGCTCAGCACCGGCTCCACCTGTCCGGCCCGGGTGGTCAGCGCCTGGGCGCGGGTGCGCAGCGACACCAGCCGGTGGTCGGTCTCGGCCGCCCGCTGCGGCAGCCGCTCGGCCTCGGCCCGGATCGCCCCGGCCTCCCGCTGCACCCGCTCGGCCCGCTCCAGCGTCGCCGGCACCCCGTGCTGTCCGGCGCCTTGGTTCAGCCGGGTCAGCTCGGGCGCCAGGGCCGCCAGCCGCGCGGCCAGCTCGTCGGCCCGCAGGTTCTGCTGCCGTACCGCGTCCAGGGCGTTGCTCGCGGCCAGCAGCGACTGCCGGGCCCGCTCCACGGCGGGCGCGAGCCGGGCCAGCCGGGTCTCCGCCTTGTCCAGCAGCGGCCCGAGCGAGCCGCCGAACCGGTCCAGCTCCTGCCGGGCCCGCAGCAGCTCGTCCCGGGCCGCGGTCAGCTCCGTCCGTGCCCGCGCCGCCGTACCGGGCTCCAGGTCGTGCCGGTCCAGATCATGGGCGTCGACGGCCTCGATGTACTGCCGGCTGGCCTCGTCGATGCGCTGCCCGAGGGCCTCGAAACCGGAGACGGCGCGCCGGGCGGCCGGGGAGTCGTCGACGGCGGCGATGGTCTCCACGGAAATCCGCAGGTCCCGCTGGGCGGTGTCCAGTTCGTAGAAGGCCGCCGCGGCGGCGTCCTTCGCGGCCTGCGCCTCGGCCCGCTGGCTCTCCGCCCGCCCGCCGAACCAGCGCCGGGTGCCGCCGCCGGCGAACGCGGCGGCCAGCACGGGCGCGGCCAGCAGCGGCAGTCCGAGCAGGGCGAGGGCGTCACGGAGCGCCGAGCGGCTCCGCCGGGTCCGGGCGGCGGGCGGCGGCGGGTACGACGGTGCCGCTGACCTGCCCGGTGTCACCGTCACAACCCTCTCCCGTGGTGGTCCGCCCTGGGTGGTGCCATTCTCCCACCTCCCCCACCCGGGGAAGACGAACACCCGGGCCGGTCAGTTCGCCTCCGGGCGCCCCGATCTTCCGTCCGCTGTTTGCGGTGCGGCCCGTGCGGCCATGTAGGCTGTCGACCTGTCCCGGGTGCGTAGCTCAGGGGTAGAGCGCCTGCCTTACAAGCAGGATGTCGGCGGTTCGAAACCGTCCGCGCCCACCGGCCGGCAAGGCCCAGCTCAGGGACATCACGACGGCCCCCCGGAGTCTCCGGGGGGCCGTCGTCGTGTCCCTACTTCCGCTCCGCCGGCTCCTCGTGGGCGTGTTTCAGGCGGCTGCGGACCTCCACGCGGTCCGCTGCCGCGACCTCGGCCCAGAAGCGGTGGGTGCTGACGAACACCGCCAGCTCGTGTTCGCGCCGCCGCAGCTTCTCCACCTCGGCCTGCTCGTCCTCCGTCCAGCCGGGGGACGCGGGCCGCTCCGTCCTGCGCCAGCCGGTGTCGTCGCTGAAGCCGTCCAGGGGCTCGACCGACCAGGGCAGCCGCTTGAGCAGGGCCGACAGCTCGGCCCGGACCTGATGCAGCTCCTCCTGGCCGGCGAGGAGGTCACTGGGGAATTCATAGGTCGTAGCCACACGACAATGCTACGCCTGTTCGATTTACGGGAGCGAGGACCGGCGGCTCCGAGGGGCGAGGTTCAGCCGGACGGGTGAGGCGGCGACGCCCCCGGACGCCAGGCGGCCCCGGCCCCTCGCACGCAGGCGGCCCCGGCCTCCGTACGGAGGGGGGCCGGGGCCGGAGGGGCGGGTCAGTGGCCGGCTGCACGCAGCTCCCGCACCAGCCGGTCCGTCACCGGTGCCGGCACGCCGTGCCGGGCGGCCGCGCGCAGCAGGGCGCCGCCGATCGCGTCGAGTTCCAGCGGGCGGCCGGCCTCGGCGTCGCGCTGCATGGAGGACTTGGCGGCGGGCGGGAAGGCGGCGTACCGGGCGAGGGTCCGGTCCGGGTCGGCGGGGGCGCCGCAGGCGCGGCTGACGGCGGTGGCCTCGGCGACCAGCGCCTGGAGTTCCTCCCGGTGCCGGGTGCGGGCCGTGCCGAGCGGAACGCCGTACCGGGTGGTGAGCAGGGCGAACGGGGCGAGGAAGGCCAGCTTGGCCCAGAGCGCCGCGGTCTCGTCCCCGGCCACGCGGGCGGTCGTGCCGCACTCCGCGAGCGCGCCGGCCAGCGCCTCCAGCCGGTCCCGGGGCACGGTGTCCCCGGCGAGGTCGATCTCCGTGAACGGGCTGCCGTGTTCGATCACGCCCGGCGCGACCCGGGTGGACTCCACGCGGATCACGGCCGGGGCGACCCGGTCGGGGCGGTAGCGCGCGCGGAGGGCCGCCGGGTGTTCGACGCCGTTCAGGAGCGGTACGGCCAGGGCGTCGCCGAGGACCGCGGGCGGCACCCGGGTGAGGGCGGCGTCCAGGGCGGTGTGCTTGACGGTGATCAGACAGGCGTGCACCGGCTCGCGCAGCTCGGTGTCCGCCTCGACGCGGGCGGTGAAGTCGCCGTACTGCGCGCTGCGGACCGTGATGCCGGTGCGGCGCAGGGTGGCGGCGGTGCTGTTTCCGGCCAGGCACAGCACGCGGTGGCCGGCGCGGGAAAGCAGGGCGGCGAGCAGGCCGCCGGTGCCGCCGGGGCCGAGGACGGCCACGGTGAGCGGGTGCGTCATGGAGGGGTTCCCTTCGACGGTCGGCCCCGGGGATCGGTGGCCGCCTTCGCGGGGATCATCCCAGGAAGACGGGGTGCGCGGGAGACTGGGGGCATGTGCCGGAGCATCAAGACACTGCGTCCGCCCGCCCTGCCCGGCGAGGCCACGGACGAGGAGATCCGCGCGGCCGCGCTGCAGTACGTGCGGAAGGTCTCGGGTTTCCGGGCCCCCGCCGCCCACAACCGCGAGGTCTTCGACGCGGCGGTGGACGCCGTCGCCCGCGCCACGGCGGAGCTGCTGGGCGGCCTGGAGGTGCGGGGACGTGCCGACCGTTCAGGAAGTGTTCCCTAGCGGCGCGGGCGTCCCGCCGGCCCCTGCGGGCGACACGTTATGGCCAAATGTTGAACTTGCAAGCACTCTTTAGGTTCGCCTAACCTGTGGCTCCATTCGGTACCGCCGTCCCCATGACCGGTTTTCGTACGTCCCCAGCCGGTCTGACAGACACCGAACAGGAGTCATCCTCATGTCCGCACGCCTCAATTCCGCTCAGCCGTATGCGATCGGGCTCTTCCGCATCGTCTTCGGCCTGCTCTTCGCCGTGCACGGCGCCGCCTCGCTCTTCGGCGTCCTCGGCGGCGCCGCCGGCACCAACGGCGGCACCATCGCGACCGGCACCTGGCCCGGCTGGTACGCGGCCGTGATCCAGCTCGTCGCCGGCGCCCTGGTGCTGCTCGGCCTCGGCACGCGCGGCGCCGCGCTGATCGCCTCCGGCTCGATGGCCTACGCCTACTTCGACGTGCACCAGCAGGCCGCCCTGTGGCCGATACAGAACGGCGGCGAGCTGTCGGTGCTGTTCTGCTGGGCGTTCCTGCTGCTGGTCTTCACCGGTTCCGGCGCCTTCGGCGTGGACCGGCTCCTCGGCCGGCGCCCGGCCGCCGGCGCCGCCACCGCGGAGCAGACCCCGGTCGCGGTCTGACCGTCCCGCGAACCCCGCCCGGAACTCCCGTCACACCCCCGCGTACGCTGTACAGCCGTCAAACGGGGGAGTGACGGGAGTCGTGGTGTTCGAAAGCGTGGGGTCGCTCGCGGCCGGGCCATGGATCTATGCCGTGGTGGCCGTGTCGGTGCTCCTCGACGTGTTCCTGCCGGTCCTGCCGAGCGGGGTGCTCGTCATCACGGCCGGCACGGCCGCCGCGGCCGGCTCCGGCGCGGCGGGCAAGGTGCCGCACGACGTGCCGGACATCCTGGCCCTGATCCTCTCCGCCGCGACCGCCTCGGTCCTCGGCGACCTGGTCGCCTACCGGCTGGCCTGGCGGGGCGGTGCGCGGCTGGACCGGGCGATAGCCCGCTCCCGGCGGCTGACCAGCGCCCAGGAACGGCTGGGCGACGCCCTCGCCCGGGGCGGCGGCGCGCTGGTCGTCCTGGCCCGCTTCGCCCCGGCCGGCCGCTCGGTCGTCTCCTTCTGCGCGGGCGCCGCGCACCGCCGCGCCCGCGACTTCCTGCCCTGGTCCGCCCTGGCCGGCCTGTCCTGGGCCGCCTACAGCGTGGCCCTCGGCTACTACGGCGCCCAGTGGCTGGGCGCGACCTGGCTGGCGACCGGGGTGTCGGTGGCCGCGCTGTTCGCCGCCGGCGCGGCGGCGGGCTGTCTGATGCGCCGCCGCCCGGCTTCCTGAGGACCCGGCCGGGCTCAGCAGCTCGCCAGGTAGTTCGTCAGCGCGCTCTTCTCGGCGGAGTCCACCGAGAGGTCGTAGTAGTACTTCACCTGCACCCAGGCGCGTACGTACGTGCACAGGTATGCCGACTGCGACGGCACCCAGGTGGCCGGGTCCTGGTCGCCCTTGGCCTGGTTGACGTTGTCGGTCACGGCGATCAGCTGCGGCCGGGTCAGGTCGTTGGCGAACGCCTGCCGCTGCGCGGTGGTCCACTTGCCCGCGCCGGAGTCCCAGGCCTCGGCCAGCGGGACGAGGTGGTCGATGTCGAGGTCGGAGGCGGCGGTCCAGGTGGCGCCGTCGTACGGGGAGTACCAGCTACCGCTGGTCGCGGCGCACGCGGAGTCGGTGACGACGTTCGTGCCGTCCCGCTTCAGGACCGTCTCGCGGGTGTTGCAGGCGCCGCTGATGGTGATCCAGTGCGGGAAGAGGTCGCGGCTGTAGCCGGTGCGGTTCTCGGTGGCCACGGTGAGCTGGGAGAGGTAGGTCCGCGCGGTGGCGGCGCTGACCGGCGTGGGCAGGGCGGCGGAGGCGCTCGGCGCGTTGAGCAGGGCGACGGAGGCGAGCAGGGCGGTGAGGGCCGCGAGAACGCCCGTCCGTCGACGCGCGTAGAATCCGGACATGCGTGAACTCCCTTGAGGGGTGGGGGTGTTGGAGTGCGGGCGAGGGAATGCTTCAGGTGCGGTGTTGCCGGAGGGTGAGCGCCCGGTGAGAATCTAGTGACGTGTTCATGTCATGACAAGGTTGACGACCGAACTTTCACATCCCGTACGATGGGGAGCGCAGAAGGGGAGTAGCTCTTCGCCGGACCGTCGACATACTGCTCAGCGAGCCTGAGCCGGCGCCCGGAGGCGGATCGCCACGCGTCGCGCGCGGCTCCGCCAGCGAGACCTTCGGCAAGCAGTGCACGCCCGTGTCCCACCGGCACGGGCGCCGAGTGCGCTGCCGTGCCGAGGTGTCATCGCGTGACGTACCGCACTCTCGGCGGGGCAGCCCGACCGATTGAGGACCCTTGATCAGCATCACCGTGACGGCGCTCGTCTTCGGCGTCATCTTCCTCGCCGAACTGCCGGACAAGACCGCGCTCGCCGGTCTCGTCCTCGGCACCCGCTACCGCGCCTCGTACGTCTTCGCGGGCGTCGCCGCCGCCTTCCTGCTGCACGTCGTGCTCGCCGTGGCCGCCGGCAGCGTGCTCACCCTGCTGCCGCAGCAGATCGTGCACGCCCTCACCGGCGTCCTCTTCCTCGGCGGGGCCGCGGTGCTCCTGCTGAAGAAGGGCGAGGAGGAGGAAGAGGTCAAGAAGCCCGCCGACCAGTCCTTCTGGAAGGTCGCGGGCACGGGCTTCATGCTCATCCTGGTCGCCGAGTTCGGCGACCTCACCCAGATCATGACCGCCAACCTCGCCGCGCGCTACGACGACCCGATCTCGGTCGGTCTCGGCGCGGTGCTCGGCCTGTGGGCCGTCGCCGGGCTCGGCATCGTCGGCGGCAAGGCGCTGATGAAGCGGGTGCCGCTGCGGCTGATCACGCAGATCGCGGCGGTGCTGATGCTGGCGCTCGGCGTGTGGAGCCTGTGGGAGGCGGTGCGCGGCTGAGCCCGCCGCGGGGGAAACGGACGGCTGCCCGGGCGAACGGCGCGTGAACCCTCGCCGGTGGTGGTGGCGGGAACCGGCCCGGTTTTGTACCGTGGAGAAACAAAGTGGCTCCGCCCGTTTACCCTGACCGGCGGGCGGAGCCGCCTTGTTCCTCCCGCCGTCGCTCCCGACCCGGGCCCTCCTCCCTGGAGCTGCCGATGCCCGCCACCGCCACGCCCACCGTCCTCACCGCCCGCGCCCTCCTGCTCGACATGGACGGCACCCTCGTCAACTCGGACGCCGTGGTCGAGCGCGTCTGGCGGCGCTGGGCCTCGCGGCACGGTCTGGACGGCGACGAGGTGCTCAAGGTCATCCACGGCCGGCAGGGGCACGCGTCCATGGCCCTGCTCCTGCCCGGCCGGCCGGTGGAGCAGAACGTCGCCGAGAACGCCCGCATGCTCGCCGAAGAGACCGCCGACACCGACGGCGTGGTCGAGGTGCCCGGCGCCGGGGCGTTCCTCGCCTCCCTGGCCGGGCTGCCGCACGCGCTGGTGACCTCGGCGGACCTCGCCCTGGCGACGGTGCGCATGACCGCCGCCGGGCTGCCCCTGCCGGAGGTCCGGGTCACCGCGGAGTCGGTCGGCGCCAGCAAGCCCGACCCCGAGGGATTCCTCAAGGGCGCGGCCGAGCTGGGCGTCGACCCGGCGGACTGCGTCGTCTTCGAGGACTCCGGCGCGGGGATCGCGGCGGGACGCGCCGCGGGGATGCGCGTGGTGGGCATCGGCCCGCGAGCGGTCCCCCACGACCCGGACGCGGCGGTACGGGACCTCACGGGGGTACGGGTGGAAACGGGCACCGACGGGACACTGCGGTTGCGTATCGGGTGACGGGTCGGCTCGCGGGGTCGGGGCAGGCGGGCTGGTCGCTGGTCGCTGGTCGTTGGTTGCCGGGTGCGGGCCGGGTGCGGGTGGAGACGGCGTCGACGGGACGCTGCGGCTGCGTGCCGGCTGACCGGTCGCGGTCCGGCGGCAGGTGGGGACCGGTCGTTGGTCGCCGGGTGGGCGGCCGGGTGCGGGCGTCGACGGGCTGCTGTGGTTGTGTGTCGGCTGACGGCCCGCAGGGTCGGGGGATAGGCGGAGCGGTCGCCGGTCGCCGGGCGAGCGGGCCCGCCGTCGGTCGTGCGTGCGGGGCCGGGCGCCGGGTGCGGGGTCCTTGCGGGCCCGCCGGTGGTTTCGCGGGACCGGTCAGGGGGCGGTCGTTTCCGACTCCAGGCTTTTTCTCGTCGCCGGGCCGTACTCGCCCAGGGTGTCGCCCCTGACGCCCCGGGCCAGCTGGTAGTTGCGCACGGCGTCCTCCACGGGCCGGGTGTAGGTGCCGTCGATCCGGTCGCCGTAGAGGTTCAGCTGACGCAGGCGCTGCTGGAGTTCGGTGACCTCCGGGCCGGTGTCGCCGGGGCGCAGGACCGGTGCCGTGGCGGGGGTGGGTTCCGGGGTGCCGGAGGCCGGGGCGGACGACGGGGACGGCGAGGCGGTGGGGGAGAGCGTGGGGCTGGGCGACGGCGAGGCCGTCGGGGACGACGGGTCCGGGCCGGGTGTCGCCGGGGCGGACGAGAGCGGGGCGCGCGGCGGCGCGGCGGGCGGTGCCGCCGGCGGGGGCGGTGGCGAGGAGGGGGTCCGTGTGGGCGCGTCCGGGATGCTCTCCCTGACCTCCTGGGCCGCCCGGCCCCGGTCCGGCGCGTGGTAGGAGGAGAGCGCGAGCCCGGCCGCGACGGCCAGTGCCGCGCCCAGGCCGCCGGCCGCGAGCAGCACGCTACGGCGGCAGCGGCGCCGGGGCCGGGGCGTCCCGGGCGCGTCCGGCGGGGGCCCGGGGCTCCGGGGAGCGACGACCGCGGCCGGGGGCGGGTACGCGGGCGGGACCGCCGGGGGCGGCTCCTCGGCCGGCGGCGCGACCACGTCGACGTACGGGCGTATCCGCAGCGGGTCGAAATCCTCCGCCGCCGCGGCCTCCGCCGTACGCGTCTCGCGCAGCGCCTCGGCCGCCCGCTCGGTGCAGTCGCACGACGGCGTGCGGTCCGCCTCCCGCGGCGCCCCGCACTCCGGGCACGTGCTGCCCTGCCTCCCGGTCACGCGTACGGCCCCCTCCCCTCGGGAACTGAAGAGAATAGGCGGACCGGCGCCACCCGCGCAGGGACTCGGCGCGGATCCGCAGGACTCGACAGGCCATAAGTGGTGACCCCGATCACGATGGAAGGTGCACCCGAGCCCCCGGGAGGTCTGCATGGCCCTGGACACGCACGGCACGGCACGGAAGACCGGCGGCGGCGAACACGTGCCGGGCAGCGTGCTCGTCCCGATCGGCGCGCTGCTGCTCGGGCTGCTGCTCGCCGCGCTCGACCAGACGATCGTGTCGACCGCGCTGCCGACGATCGTGAGCGACCTCGGCGGCCTGGAACACCTCTCCTGGGTCGTCACCGCCTATCTGCTGGCGTCGACCGCCGCGACGCCGCTGTGGGGCAAGCTGGGCGACCAGTACGGCCGCAAGCGGCTGTTCCAGGCCGCCATCGTCCTCTTCCTGATCGGCTCCGCACTGTGCGGCACCGCCCGGGACATGCCCCAGCTCATCGGCTTCCGGGCGTTGCAGGGACTGGGCGGCGGCGGGCTGATGGTGCTGTCCATGGCGATCGTCGGCGACCTCGTGCCGCCGCGTGAACGCGGGCGCTACCAGGGCCTGTTCGGTGCCGTGTTCGGCGCGACCAGCGTGCTCGGACCGCTGCTCGGCGGGCTGCTCACCCAGCACCTGAGCTGGCGGTGGGTGTTCTACGTCAATCTGCCCGTGGGCCTGGTCGCGCTCGCCGTGATCGCCGTGGCACTGCGCATCCCGCACCGCACCGCCCGCCACACCATCGACTACGCGGGCACCTTCCTGATCGCCGCCGTCGCCACCTGCCTGGTGCTGGTGGCCTCGCTCGGCGGGACGACCTGGGCCTGGGACTCGGCGCGGATCATCGGACTCGCGGTGCTGGGCGTCCTGCTCGCCGTGGCGTTCGTCGCCGTGGAGCGCCGGGCCGCCGAACCCGTGCTGCCGCTGAAGCTGTTCCGTGTCCGCACCTTCACCCTGGCGTCCGTGATCAGCTTCATCGTGGGCTTCGCCATGTTCGGCGCGATGACCTATCTGCCGACCTTCCTCCAGGTCGTGCACGGCGTCTCCCCGACCCTGTCCGGCGTGTACATGCTGCCCATGGTGTTCGGTCTGCTGCTGTCCTCCACGGTCTCCGGGCAGATCGTCAGCCGCACCGGCCGCTGGAAGGTGTTCCCGGTCACCGGCACCGCCGTCACCACCCTCGGCCTGCTGCTCCTGCACCGGCTCGACGAGCACCGCTCCACCGCCGCGATGAGCGTCTACTTCTTCGTCTTCGGCCTCGGACTCGGCCTGGTCATGCAGGTCCTGGTGCTGATCGTGCAGAACGCCGTCTCCTACGAGGACCTCGGCGTCGCCACCTCGGGCGCCACCTTCTTCCGCTCCATCGGCGCCTCCTTCGGCGTGGCCGTCTTCGGCACGGTCTTCGCGAGCCGCCTCGGCGACAAGCTGGCCGACGCCTTCCGGGGCGTACGCCTGCCGCCCGGCGTCAGCGCCGGCGCGCTGGAGTCGGACCCGCGGGGCATCGCCGCCCTGCCGCCCGCGCTGCGCCCCGCGGCCCTGCACGCGTACGCGTCCGCCATCACCGACGTCTTCCTCTACGCCGCGCCCGTCGCCCTGCTCGCCTTCGTGCTGGCCTGGTTCCTGAAGGAGGACCGGCTGCGCGGCTCGGTCACCGCGCCCGACGTCTCCGAGACGATCCCTCCCAACCCGGTCGAACGCTCCTCCTACGACGAGTGCTGCCGGGCCCTGTCCCTGCTCGGCACCCGGGAGGGCCGCCGCGAGGTCTACCGGACGATCACCGAACGGGCCGGGTACGACCTGCTGCCCGCCGCCGGCTGGCTGCTGCTGCGCATCCGCCGCTACGGCTCCGTCGAACCCGGCATGCTGGCCGAGCGCAGCTCCGTCCCGCTCCAGGCGGTCATGGCCGCCGCCCGCCAGGTCGAGGAACGGCGGCTGGCCGAGCGGCGCGGCCCCGACCTCGTGCTGACCGACACCGGCCGGGAGACCGCCGAGCGGCTCGCCGCGGCCCGCGAGGAGTCCCTGGCCGAACTGCTCGGCGACTGGTGGCGGCCAGGCCGCTCCGACGACCTGGGCCGGCTGGTCCACGACCTCACCGGCGAACTGTGCGGCGCGGAACGCGAGCGTCCGCACAACGGCACGGTGGCGAAGGTCAGCTGACAACCTCCGTGCGCCCGGGCCGCCCGGCCGCGTCCGTCCCCAGCTCCTTGCGGAACCAGTGGTCGGCGTACGGGGCGGAGTTGTGCGGGGCGGTCTCGGTGTAGCCGAGGCGGGCGTACAGGGCGCGGGCCTCGGTCAGGTCGGCGCGGGTGTCCAGGACGATCCGCCGGGCGCCCAGCTCGCGGGCGCGCAGCTCGGCGGCGGACACGAGCAGCGCGGCCCCGTTCCGGCCGCGCAGGCCCGGCAGCACGAACACCCGGGTCAGCTCGGCCGTGTCCGCGTCCAGCAGCCGTACGCCCGCCGTCCCGGCCGGTGCGCCGGCGTACCGGCCGACGAGCAGGCACCCGGCCGGCGGGGCGAGGTCCGCGCCCGTCGCGGCCGCGATCTCCCGCTCCAGCTCGTCCGGGTCGGTGCGGCGCCCCTCGTGCAGCAGGTACCAGCGGTCGCTGACCTCCGTGTAGTACGCCCGCCACAGTGCGGCGGCGGCCGGCGAGTCGTACGGCTCCGGGCTGATCGTCCACGTCATGCCGGCCATTGTCGGGAGCCGCCGGGTGCCGTCCGCAACCGGATATCCCGTGCCGTGCGGGCGCGGACACCGTTTGTGGGCCGGGTTCCGGGTCACCCGACAGGAGTACCGGCCGGCGGGGCCGGTCCGACCGGAAGGCAACCATGTCCACAGGGCTGATCATTCTTTTGATCGTGATCGCGGCGGTCGTGGTCCTCGGCGCGGCCACCCTCCTCGTCCTGCGCGGCCGCGGTCGGCGCGGCGGGCCCGGCCTGAAGCGGCGCTTCGGGCCCGAGTACGAGCGGACCGTGGCCTTGCACGACGGCGACACCAAGGCCGCCGAGCGGGAGCTGGCCGAGCGGGTCGAGCGCCACGGCGACCTGCGCGAACGGCCGCTGGACGGGGCCGAGCGGCAGCGCTACGCGGACCGCTGGACGGCCGTCCAGGAACGCTTCGTCGACTCCCCGCGGGAGGCGGTGGCCGAGGCCGACCGGCTGCTCGCGGAACTCGCCGCGACGCGCGGCTACCCGGACGGCGGGCGGTACGAGGAGCAGCTCGCCGCGCTGTCCGTGCACCACGCCGAGCACGTCGACGGCTACCGGCAGGTCCACCGGGCCGCCCACGGCACCGGCAGCGGTACCGAGGAACTGCGCGCGGCGCTGCTCGGCGCGCGCGCCCTCTTCGACGAGCTGACCAGCGCGGAGTCCGGCCGCCATCGCGCGCGGGGCGGCGCCGGCCGGCCCGCCGCCACCCCGGCCCGTTCCCACGGCCGCTCCCACACCCCGTGGGCGGCCCACCACGGCCGGCCGAAGGAGAGCTGAGCGTCATGCCGGACAGAACGGACGACCCGTCCCACGACCGCCGCTCGGCCCGACGAGCGGAAGGCGGCGAGGACCGGACGCAGGCCGAGTGGGCGCCTGGCCCCGGGGAACGCGCCGCGCGGGAGGAGCGCGGACCCGGCAGCCCGGAGCGCGGCGGCTCCCGGGACGAGTGGGCGCCGGGGGACGCGGTGCCGGGGCGGCGGACGCCGGACGCGCCCCGGGCCGGCGAACGGCTGCCCGGGGAGCCCGCTCCCGGAGAACACTGGGGCCGGCCGCCCGGCTCGGCCGGGCCCGGCCGGGAGGGACTGACGGGCGACGACCGTGCCCCGCAGGACGGCACACCACCACCGCCGCCGGGACCGGCGGGCGCGGCCGGGTCCGCGCGCACGGCCCCGGGCGGCGGGCAGCGGCACGGTACGGAACGACTGAGTCCTGGTACGGAAGGCCTGGGCCCGGCTGCCGACGAGGGATTCACCGGCAGTCACCGGGCGGAGCGGGCGGCGATCTCGGAGGAGGACCGGATGCCTGAGAACGGCCTGGGAGCACCGTCTCCCGGCGAAACCAGCCAGCGCGAACGGAGCACGACGGAGTCCGCGGCCCCGGACGCCTGGCCGGCGGCCCCGGGCAGCCCGCAGTCCGCGGGCGGTGCGACGGGGGCGGGCGGTGCCCCGGCCCGCGGCGCCGAGGCGGCGCCCGGCGGCACCGCGGCCTCCGACGCCGCGATCGCCTTCGGCGGCACCCCGGCCCCCGACCAGGCGACGGCGTCCGGCGACAGCTACGGGCAGGGCGGCGAGGGTTCCCCGGTCTCCGGCGGCAGTTACGGGCAGGGCACCGAGGGCTCGCCGGTCTCCGGCGGCAGCTACGGACAGAGTGGCGAGGGCTCGCCGGTCTCCGGCGGCAGCTACGGGCAGGGCGGCGAGGGCTCGCCGGTCTCCGGCGGCAGCAACGGGCACGGCGCCGAGGGTTCCCCGGTGCCCGGCGGTACCGCGGAGGCCGGTGGCACACCCGCCCCCGGCGTCTCCCCGGACCAGAGCCGAGCCGCCGCCCCCGCCCCGGGCGGCACCTCGGGCCCGGCGTCCGCCGAGGCCGCGCCCCTGATGGCGCGCGAGGAAGCGGAGGAGTGGGAGCAGCGGATGCGGCATGTGGTCGGCGGGTTCGTGGACGAGCCGCGGGCCGCTGTCGAGGAGGCCGACCGCGCCCTGGAGGAGATCGCCGCGCGGTTCAGCGAGGCCGTGACGCGGCGGCGCCGCACGCTGCGGATGTCCTGGGAGGGCGGCGAGGAACGCGGGACCGGTGCCGACACCGAGCAGTTGCGGCTCGCCCTGCGCGACTACCGGGAACTGGCAGGCCGGCTGCTACACGGCTGAGTCCGGCGCGCCCGCGGCACCTTCGGCGGCAGCCCTGCGCTGCCGCCACTGCCGTACGACCTCCTCGACGTCGTACGGCTTCCGGCCCAGCGGCGGGCCGGGCGGCGGCTTGAACATCATGTCCCGGATCTTGACGTTGACGTCCTCGATCAGCTTGCGGACGATCCGTTCCGAGGGTGCCGCGTACGCCGCCGCGAGCGTGTCCTCCGCCTCCTTGCGCAGCGCCAGGGCGGGCGGCAGCACGGCCAGCCCTTCCCGGGCCAGTTTCCGCTTCACCCACCACAGTTCGTCGTAGGGGGAGTAGACGTCGGCCGGCAGCGGCGCGCCCGCGCCCGGCAGCCCGTCGAACTCCCCGCGCTGCTGCGCGTCACGGATCTGCTTGTCCACGAAGGAGTCGAACGGCACGCCGGGTGGCTTTCGCTCGGTCATGGACCCATTGTGCCGGACGGGACCGCGCCGGGCGTTTTATCATGCGGCGGCGGTACGGCGATCCGCCCGCCGCACCAGGACGTTCAGGGGGAGCGCTCGTGCTCGAACTCACCATGGCCGCCGTCTCCGGCGCGGACGCGGGTGCCACGGCCGGCATGTCGATGGCCGAGGTGCCCAGCGAGCCCGGTGCGGTGCTGCGGGTCGGCCGGGACGCGGCGGTGTGCCGGCTGGTCACCCCCGAGGACTGGCTGTTCGTCTCCCGCGTGCACCTGGAGTTCCGGTGCGGCCAGGACGGCACCTGGCACCTGACCTGGCGGCGCGGTTCCCAGCCCGACCCGGCCTCCGAGGTCCGCCTCGCCCACGGTCCGCACGCCCAGCCCCTCGGCTACGGCGCGACCGTGGCGCTGCCCCGCGGCGGGTCCGGCGAGATCGTGATCCAGGACCGCACCGCGCCGCGCAGCGTCAACGTCGGCTTCTTCCACGAGGTGGGTCAGTCCACGACCCGGGCCAGCACGAATCCGTCGTAGCCCTTGGTTCCCACCGTCTGGATCGCCGTGCCGGTCAGCCGCGGGTGGGCGGCGATCAGTTCGACGGCGGCGCGGGTCCCGAGCACGTCCGGCTCGGTGCTGGCGGGGTCCGTCACCCGGCCGCCGCGCACCACGTTGTCCAGCACGATCAGGCTGCCGCCCCGGGTCAGCTTCAGCGCCCACTCGAGGTAGTGGCGGTTGTTCGCCTTGTCCGCGTCGACGAAGACCAGGTCGAACGGGGCCGGGTTCTCGTCGGCCAGCTTGGGCAGCGACTCCAGGGCCGGGCCCACGCGCACCTCCACGATCCGCTCCAGACCGGCGCGGGAGATGTTGCGGACGGCCACGTCGGCGTGTTTGGCGCTGTACTCCAGCGAGATCAGCCTGCCGTCCTCGGGCAGGGCGCGGCCCAGCCAGATCGTGCTGTAGCCGCCGAGGGTGCCGATCTCCAGGATGTGCCGGGCGCCCTGGGTCTGGGCGAGCAGCTGGAGGAGCTTGCCCTGCGGGGGCGAGACCGCGATGGCGGGGAGCCCGGCGGCCTCGCTGTCCCGCAGGGCCGCGCGCAGCGCCTCGTCGTCCGGTGTGAGGTGGCGGGTGAAGTAGTCGTCTACGTCGTCCCAGAGCCGCGACCCGTTCATAGCGCCTGCCGCCTTTCCCGAGTGTCCTGCGGAGGCTGTTCCGCCCCGCCCACTTCGATGGTCTCAGCACAGCGGAGCGGGCGGGGACCCGAGGTCCCCGCCCGCTCCGCTGTTGCCCCGGAGTTCCGTCTAGCGGCCTTCGACGGCCGGTGCGGAGCCCGGCAGCGGGCGGCCCGCCGACTCGGACATGCGCCACACCGCGAAGCCGCCCACGACGGCCGCGGCCATCATGTAGTACGCGGGCATCATCATGTTCCCGGTCGCGCCGATCAGCGCGGTCACGACCAGCGGGGTCGTGCCGCCGAACAGGGACACGGACACGTTGAACCCGATGGACAGCGAGCCGTAGCGCACGCGCGTCGGGAACAGCGCGGGCAGCGCGGCCGGCATCGCGGCCGTGAAGCAGACCAGCAGCAGGCCCAGCGCGCCCATGCCCAGGGCGACGGCGACCAGGCTGCCGTCGCGGATCAGCAGCAGGGCGGGCACCGACAGGAACAGGAAGCCCGCGCAGCCCGCCGCGATCACCGGACGGCGGCCGACACGGTCGGTCAGCGCGCCCGCGAACGGCTGGACGATCATCATCAGGGCCATCACACCGAGCACGACCAGCAGGCCGTGGGTCTCGTCGTACTTCAGCTCACTGGTGAGGTAGCTCGGCATGTACGACAGCAGCATGTAGTCGGTGACGTTGAAGACCAGCACCAGGCCCATGCACAGCAGCAGCGCCTTCCACTGGCCCGCGACCATCTCGCGCAGCGGCACCTTGGGCCGCGCGGCCTCCGCCTTCTCGACCTCGGCCGCGAACGCCGGGGTCTCCTCCAGGCGCATCCGCAGGTACAGGCCGATGATGCCCATCGGGCCCGCGATCAGGAACGGGATGCGCCAGCCCCAGGAGAGCAGGTCGTCGGTGGACAGCAGCGCGGTCATCAGCGTGACCAGGCCGGCGCCGCCGATGTAGCCGGCGAGCGTGCCGAACTCCAGCCAGCTGCCGAGGAAGCCGCGCTTCTTGTCGGGGGCGTACTCGGCGATGAAGGTGGTCGCGCCCGCGTACTCGCCGCCGGTGGAGAAGCCCTGCACCAGCCGGGCGGCCAGCAGGAGCAGCGGCGCGCCGACGCCGATCGTCGCGTAGGAGGGGATCAGGCCGATCGCGAACGTGCCGGCCGCCATCATGATCATGGTGACGGCGAGGACCTTCTGGCGGCCCACGCGGTCGCCCAGCGGCCCGAAGACCATGCCGCCCAGCGGACGGACCAGGAAGGCCGCCGCGAAGGCACCGAACGTGGACAGCAACTGCGCGGTGGGGTTGCCGGACGGGAAGAAGACCTTGCCCAGGGTGACCGCGATGTAGCTGTAGACACCGAAGTCGAACCATTCCATCGCGTTGCCGAGCGCGGCCGCCTTGACGGCGCGCTTGACCAGTGCCGGGTCGGTGACGGTGACATCGCGGGCCGTGGCGGCCCGCCGGGTCTTCAGGTGCGGGGTGACGGCAGTGACGGACGCCAAAACGGGGCTCGCCTACCTTTCGACGGGGACAGTGACGGCCCGAGACGGCGGCGGTGACGTACGCCGGGCCGGAAATCGACCATAGGCGGCAGATGCCCCCTACGCCCTGTACGCGCTTACGTGCGTACAGCAGCGAAAGCACGGCTACGCAGGTACGTCTGCCCGCTCACGCGCCGCCATGCCTGCTGGTCGGTGTGATCCTTGTCGCGCTCCCGGAGTGCAACCGAAAGAGGCGAGGGTGATTTTCGGTACGGCGGGCGTGGCTCAGTACCAGCCGTTGGCCTGCCAGAAGTTCCAGGCCTGGGCCGGGCTGCCGTAGCGGGAGTTCATGTAGTCCAGGCCCCACTTGATCTGGG
>NZ_JBIROU010000001.1:526590-757944 GCF_044332325.1 Streptomyces sp. NPDC017095 | reverse complement strand
AGCCCGCGGCAAAACCCACACCCAGGCCCTCCTCCGCCTCGCCCGCCACCGCACCAGCGTCCTGTTCGCCATGCTCCGCGACGGAACCTTCTACGCACCCAGGAGCCCCCGCATCGCTTGACGAAAGACATAGAGGCACCCCCCCGCGCGCCGGGCGGCCCCCGGGCGCGGAGGGAACCATTCGGTCAGGCCGTGACCGGTGTGAAGCGCACGGGCAGCGTCTTCGGGCCCCGGGTGAAGACCCCCTGTTCGACGGGGTCGTGTCCGTCCGCGAGGCGCAGGTCGGGCATGGCGTCCAGCAACTGGTTCAGGCCCACCTCGACCTCCGCCTTGGCCAGGAGCGCGCCCACGCAGAAGTGCCGGCCGAGCGCGAAGGCGAGGTGGCCGGCAGCGGCCGAGAAGGCCGAGGTCGTGGCAAGGTCGTCGCGGAAGATGTCGAACCGGTCGGGGTCGCGGTATCGCCGCTCGTCCCGGTTCGCGGCGCCGATGAGACAGGTGACCGTGGCACCCGCCGGTATGGTGCCACCGGTGACCTCGACGCTGGTCGCCGACTGCCGCATGATCATCTGGACCGGCGGTGTGTAGCGGAGGGTCTCCGCGAAAGCGGCGGGTATCAGGCTCCGGTCCGCGCGGACGGCCGCCAGCTGGTCGGGGTTGCTGAGGAGGTTCGCCAGAATGCCGGCTATCGCCTTGTCGGTGGTCTCACCGCCCGCCGCGAGCAGCAGGCTGCAGAAGGCCTTGATGTCCTCGTCGCTCATGCGCACACCGTCCACCTCCGCGGCGCACAGGGTGGACAGCAGGTCATCGCCCGGGTTGGCGCGCCGTTCACGGATGACCGGAAGCATGTACTCGGCGAACTCCACGCGGGTGCGCTCACCGGCGGCGGCGACCTCGGGGTCGCCCGAGAGGTTGCCGAGGAAGGCGATGACGGCCGTGTACCAGCCGTGGAACCGGGCGTGGTCGGCCTTGTCCAGGCCCAGCATGTCCGCGATGACGTTGACCGGGAAACGGGTCGCGTAGTCGCTGACGATGTCGGCGGATCCGGAGTACCGGAAGGTGTCGATGAGCTCGCGCGAGTTGCGCTCGATGACCGGCAGGAACCTCTCCTGCAGATCGCTGCCACGGAACGCGGGGGCGACGAGGGCCCTGCGTACCGCGTGTTCGCGACCGCTGAGCTGGAGGATCGTCTTGCCGTGGACCGGTTCGAGCTGCCAGTTGTAGTTGTCGGTGGTGAACTGCGCCTTCCTGTCCTTGAAGACGCGTTCGACGTCCTCATAGCGGGAGATGATGTAGCTCTGTGTGGCCTCGTGCCACATCAGGGGTTCTTTCTCCCGCATCACCGCATAGGCCGGGTAGGGGTTCGCGGCGAACTCGGGTGACAGGATGTCCGGGAGGTGGTGGGCAGCGGACACGGGACTCCTCAAGTCAGATGCGTGACCATCACCACAAGGGTATGGATCTTCCAGCTCATCAAAAAGACGTCTGGGACCGGGAGGCCCCGCTACCGCCGATTCGACAAGTCCGAGATCCCGCGCGCACTGATCCGCCTCGCCGGCACCGACGACCGCGTCACCGACAGATGGCCCGCGCCCTCGACCGCCACACGGCCCCCTGACGGCCCCGCACCCGATGGCGACCACGGGGGCCGGTGCCGTCGGCGCGGTGAGCCGGAGGGCCGGACCGCGCGACCATCGCGGCGGCATGACGATGCGGGAGGTCGAGCGGAAGTACGACGTCTCGTGGCGGGATGCGCCGATTGGCTGGGCGAGGCTGAGGGAGTCGCGGGCAAGGTCGGCGGCGTGGACGGCGGCGCGCCGGTGCCGGTTGGCCGCGGCGTGGTGCTCGTGGTCGAAGCGGTGCCAGCCGATGGTCTGGCCGAGGCCGGGGGCGAGTGCGTGCAGCCGGGTCTGCGGGGTGCTGCTGTAGGCGCCGTGTCCGAGGAGGTCGACGATGGTCGCGAGGGCCGCTCCCGGCAACTGACGCCGTGCCACCGTGGCCGGCAGCAGCACCCGTTCGTCTTCCGGCATCCGACCGCCGGGGCGACACGGGCCGGCCCTGCTCAGTCGTCAGGGACAGTTAGGGGGGAGGGTGGGGGTGTTCCCGGATGGCACGGCGAGGGCGTGACGAAATCATGATCTGCATGACTTCGACCTTCCTGTCCCGCCGGGCCGTCGTGGGCGCGGCTCTGACCGCCACCCTCCTCACGGCCGCCGCGACCCCTGCCGCGCTGGCTGCCACACCGTCGCCCGCGGCTTCGCCCGCGTCCACCACGCTCCCGCCGCTCGACACGGCGGCACTCCGCGCCGCGATCTCCGATCTGGACCACCCGCAGGCGGTGGCCGCTCAACTGCTGGTCAGCGGCACGGCGGGACACTGGTACGGCACGGAGGGCGTAGCGGACAGAAGGACGGGCGCACCGGTCCGCCAGGGCGACACGTTCCGGGCGGGCAGCATCACGAAGGTCTTCGTGGCGACGGCCGTGCTACAGCTCTCGGCGGAGGGTCGGTTGGACCTGGACAAGCCGGTTCAGGACTACCTGCCCGGCCTGCTCCCCGACGGCTACGCCCCGATCAAGGTCTCCCAACTCCTCGACCACACCAGCGGCTTGCCGGACGAGCGCATCCCGGACTCCCAGCGGACCGACACCCCGGAGCAGATCCTCCAGCACCGCTACGACCAGTGGACGCCGATGCGGCTGGTGGCGGCTCTCCCCGAGGACGCCCCGATGAAGTTCACGCCGGGCACGAAGCAGGAGTACCGGGGCATGAACTACGTCCTGGCGGCCCTGCTGCTCGAAAAGGTGACGGGCAAGCCGTACGGCAAGGTGATCGGCGACCGCATCCTGCGCCCACTGGGCCTGTGTCACACGTCCTTCCCGGGCAACGACCCGAAGATCCACGGCCCGCACGTCCACGGCTACCTGGCGATGTCGGACGGCACCCTGCAGGACGTGACGGAATACAACCAGTCCGAGGCGTGGGGCGAGGGCGAGATCGTCTCCACGACACGCGATCTGAACCGCTTCATCACAGCCCTGTTCACGCCGGGCAAGGTGCTGCCGAAGACGACGCTCGACAAGATGTTCGAGTTGCCGGCGCCGGAAGTGCGGATGGTGGACGGCTCCCCGGCCCGCTACAGCGCGGGCCTCCAAACGGTCACGGTCAACGGCGTGACCCTGTGGGGTAAGACAGGGGAGCAGTACGGCTACAACTCGGCCATGATGGCGACGCGGGACCTTCGGCGCACCGCGGTGTACTCGTGGACACCGACGCACCGCGACGCCAGCCAGGTGCAGATGGCGCTGCGGATAGCGGATGCGATCACGAAGCCGACGGCGGTTTCGCGGTAGAGCGGTCAGGCGCTGCCGGGCCGGCCGCCGCGAGCGCCTCCGCTGCCACACGTCGCAGCGAAGGGGCGGCGAGCCAGAGTTTGTCCCGCGGGCAGGTACCGCACCCTGGCCGCGGCGAGGGCGCCGGCCGCACGCGGCATGGCACGGCTTCCGCAGGTCACGCATCGTCGCGGTCCAGGGCCGGAGGAATCCGAAACCGGCCTTGCTCATTTCCGGGTCCGGGTGAGCAGTCGGTCTATCTCGGTGAGCACGTGGTCCGCCTGCGGGCGCACCTGCGCCCGCAGTGCGTCGCTCCAGCTCTCTTCCGAGTAGGGGCAGTGGAGGTAAAGCCGCCTGGCATGCTCCAGGGCGGCCCGGTGCCCGGGCGGGAGTGGAGGAAGACGCCGATGACATCCTGGACGAGCACACCGCCGACCAGTCCCAGGATCTGTTCGGTCTGTTCGATCTGCTCGGTCCGACGCGCCGCACCAGCGTCTCCTGTCTCCCGGGAGACGGCACCGCATCATGCGGGCGCGCTGAAGAAGACGATCGCGCGGGTGCGGTGCCGGTCTCTACTGGTAGGCGGGTACTGCCCAGGTCGCCTTGTAGCGTCGGTCGTACGGGTCCACCTGCTGGAGGGTCATCGGTCCGCTGGTCGGGATGAAGCGGATGAACGAGGTGTCCCAGCCGTTGGCATGCTCCTCCGGGAGGTCGTCGGTCTGCATCTCGGGGCATCCGGCCTGGGAGCAGGTGGAGATCACCCGGCCCGTGGCGGGGTCGTTCCCGACGCTTTTGATCATGTGCCGCTGGGTGACCTCGGTCCGGTTCGCATAGTTCGTGCACCAGTGCTTGTCTCCGCCGGGCAGTTCGGCCACCTTCGCCGGAACGGGCCAGGTGTCCGGGGTGTCGTCGTAGCAGTCGACGGCGCCGCTCTTGGAGAACTGGACGATTCCGCCGTTGGTGCCGACCCAGAAGCGGTCGGAGTTGCCGTAGACGGGGGTGAGTTCGTGACCGTACGCCGGAGCACCGCCGGCCTGCTTGGGCAGCGGCCAGGACGTTCCGGGGGTGAGCCGGCCGTCGGCGTAGTCGTAGCGCACCAGGCTGTCGGTGCCGATCGCCCAGAGCGAGTGCGTGCCGGGGTCGTACACCACTTCGTGCGCACCGTCCAGGGGGATGCCCTGGACGGGCGTCGCGTTCCAGTTCCCCGGGGTGCCCTGTGCCTTGGAGTAGACCGCGAGTCCGCCCGGGATGTCCTTGCCCGTGTTCTTGTCCTGGCCGAAGACGTGGTCGGCCGAGGCGGCGACGACGGTGCCGTCCGGCAGCATCTCGACGCCGTGGATGCCGGTGATGCCCGCGTTGATCGCCCAGTGATAGCCGGCCAGCGCCGGGTAGGGGATCACGCCGACGAAACCGCTGGCCCGGTCGGCTGTGACCAGGACCGTTCCGCCGTAGGTGCCGCCGGGACGCAGCTTGTGGGAGGTGCCGCCGCCCCAGCTGTCACCCTTGAGGCTCGTGTCGAGGACCGAGTGGTAGGCGTCGGGAAGCCACCGCTGGTAGGGACCCGAGGCCGGCCAGACGCTCGGGTTGGCGGAGTCCAGGAAGTCCACCGTCGCGTGGGGCGTCGGATAGTCCGTGTCCTTGCCCTTGCCGGGGTAGGCGTTGCCCGAGATGATCGGCGTCGATCCGGTGTTGAACTCGACTTCCAGCGTCGGCGTGTTGTACGCGGCGTTGCACGCGTAGTCGCTGGACAGCGGGTTCATGGAGCAGAAGTCCTTGTAGCCCGTGCTGACGTCCTCCTGCGCCGAGAACCGGATGCCGTAGTTCGGGAACGAGGAGTCGTTGGCCCACGCCTTCACCCAGTCGGTGACGTCGATGCGCTGGATGCCGTTGGACGCGGACGGGTTGTACTTGTCGGGGATGTCCGGGCAGTCCGGATGGCCGAGCCCGAACCATGTTCCCTTGCCGGCGCCGACGGTCGGCTGGTTGGCCCAGGTGATCGTGGACTGGTCCCAGGGCTGGGTCACCGGGTAGACACCCATCCACGCCTTCGCGTCGCAGTCGGAGACGAAGGAGTTGTACACGCGCAACGTGGCCTTCGCTATCGGTGCCCCGCGCAGCCTGGAGACGTCGAAGCGCATGAAACTGCGGTATTTCGTGGTGCCGTTGTCGGGTGTGCCGACGTGCAGGACGTGTCCCTGCGAGTGGTCGGCGGTGTCCGCGTTGGTGATGTAGGTGTCCTGCAGACGCTTGATGATGTTGCGCGGTCCGGTCTGCGCCATGGGCGACACCGTGGGGGTCGCCGCCGCGATTCCGGTTGTCTGCGGGGCCGGTTCGGCAGCGGCTGCCGGCTGCGACAGGGCTGCCGGCACGAGCAGTGACGCCAGAAGCGCCCCTGTGCTGCCGGCTGCCGGCAGCCATCTTTTCCGTGGACGCCGTGGAGCGTGACCGTGCAAGAGAAGATCCCTTCTCCGATGTGATCGAAATGGCATGTCAGTGTCACACAGGGGCGGACCTACCTGCCTTATGGGCCGCCCGTCCCTCCGAACGGCTCTGGTTCCGGCCTTCCGGTCAGCGGAAGGCGCCCTGTTCACAGGTCCGTGCCCACAGCACTCTGGAAACCCACGGCGTCCGCTCCGGCCTCTCGGAGGCAAGGGTGCCGGAAGCCCGCAAACCTCCTGTCCGCGAGCGCGATGCGCCATCCGGAACACCTCGAAATCCGGTCTCCAGTCCGCAATCCGTCGATGTGCCGGGTTCGCCCGCACCCAAGGGAGAAGACGATGACGACGACGTCATTCGCGCGCAACCAGTGGTACGTGGCCGCCTACGGCAGCGAGATCGGGCGGGAGCTGTTCACCCGGACCGTCTGCGGTGAGCCGATCCTTCTCTGGCGTACTGAAGCAGGCGAGGTCACCGCCATGGCCGACCGCTGCGTGCACCGCCGCTTCCCGCTCTCCGAGAAGCCGAGCCGGCTGGACGGCGACACGGTCGTCTGCGGCTACCACGGCTTCACCTACGGAGCCGACGGCGTGTGCGTGCGGGTGCCCGGCCAGCAGCGTGTGCCGCGCACCGCCCGGCTCGCCTCCTACCCCGTCAAGGAACAGGACTCCTTCGTGTGGGTGTGGATCGGCGACCAGGACAAGGCCGACGAGAGCCGCATCCCCCGTGCCCCCTGGCTGGACTCGCCCGAGTACACCACCATCAGCGGCATGGAACCGCTGGCGGCCCGTTACGGCCTCCTCGTGGACAACCTGCTCGACCTGTCCCACGAGACCTACCTGCACGGCGGCTACATCGGCACCCCCGAGGTCGCCGAGACCCCCATCACCACCGAGGTGGACGAGAAGGCGGGCGTCGTGTACGTCAGCCGCCACATGGACGACGCGGAATGCCCGCCGTTCTACGCCAGGTCCACCGGCATCAACGGCCGCATCACGCGCTGGCAGGACAGCGAGTACCACGCCCCCTGCCTGTACCTGCTGCACTCGCGCATCGCCCCCGCCGGCGCGCCCGGCCCGCGCCCGGACGGCAGCGACCCGGACGCCTTCCACGTCGAGATCGTCTACGCCATCACCCCCGAGACCGAGTCCAGCACCCACGACTTCTGGGCCGTGGCCCGCGACTTCGCGCTGGACGACCAGGCGGTCACCGACTTCCTGTACGAGAACAACCGCACCGTCGTCCTCCAGGACGTCGTCGCCCTGGACAAGCTGGAGCAGGTCGTCGCCGCCGAACCGGCCGGGACGCAGGAGCTCAGCATCAACATCGACACCGGTGGCCTGGCCGCCCGCCGCATCCTCCAGCGGCTCGTCAAGGCCGGCGCGACCGAGTCCGCGGCGGCCGTCCGTTGAGCCCGCGGCCCACGACGATGCTCGACGGGGACACGGTCTACCGGATCGTGTGGCTCCCCGGCTCGGACCGGCTGGGCGGCTGGTGCTGGTGCGGTGCGTCCCAGGAGTCCGAGGACCCGGTGGAGCTGTGGGAGTGGCTGCTCGCCCACCCCGAGGGGCATCCGTGACGGGGCCTGCCTGGCCTGGTCCGGCGTCCGCGCTCAGCCACCTTGCCGGCATCTGAACCCGCGCATGCCCGTACTCCCGCCCGTTTGCGTACTCGCGTACTACTCGCGTACTCAAGGACCCTGATGTCTGGAAACACCACCGCACCCGAGGCCGAACTCGACCTCGTCGTGGCCCGCCGTACAGACGAGGCCGCAGGTGTCGTCTCGCTCGACCTGCGCCGGCCCGACGGCGCTCCGCTGCCCGCCTGGACGCCCGGCGCGCACATCGATCTGCTGCTCGCCCCGGATCTCGTGCGGCAGTACTCGCTGTGCTCCTCGCCGCAGGACGCCCGCGTATGGCGTGTCGCCGTCCTGCGGGAGCAGGCAGGCCGCGGCGGCTCCCTCCACGTGCACGGCAAGCTGTCCGAGGGCGATCCGGTCAGGGTGCGCGGCCCGCGCAACCACTTCCCCCTGGAGGGCGCCGAGGAGTACGTCTTCATCGCCGGCGGTATCGGCATCACTCCGATCGTTCCGATGCTGGAGCAGGCCGAACAGCAGGGGGGTGCCTGGGAGTTGGCCTACGGAGGGCGGACGCTCGCGTCGATGGCCTTCCGTGACACCCTCGCCACCCGGTACGGGGAGCGGGTGCGTATCCGGCCCGAGGACGTGTGCGGGCTCCTCGACCTCGACGCGCTCCTGGGGGCACCGCGCCCCGGTGCGCTCGTCTACTGCTGCGGACCCGAACCGCTGGTCAAGGCCGTCGAGGAGCGGTGCGCCGGCTGGCCGGCCGGCACCCTCCACGTCGAGCGGTTCACGCCAAGGGAGGTCCAAGAGCCCGTACGGGACGGGGCGTTCGAGGTCGAGCTGGCGCAAACCGGCATCACCGTCACCGTCCCGCCGGAGAAGTCCGTGCTGGAGGCGGTCGAGGAGGCCGGGGTGCAGGTCCTCTCCTCCTGCCGGGAGGGCACGTGCGGCACCTGTGAGACGGCCGTGCTCGAAGGGACGGTCGATCACCGCGACTCCCTCCTCACCCCCGCCGAGCAGGAGGCGCACGACACGATGATGGTGTGTGTCTCCCGCGCGGCGTGCCCGAGGCTCGTCCTGGACCTCTGACGGCCGGCGGCGCCCGGGGTCCGTCAGCGGTGGGCGCCGCGCGGACACTCCCCTCCTGCCGGACCGCTCGCCGGCCGGCCAGCATCCGTCGCCTCGGATACTCGCCAGAGCATTGACGGCCGTCAGGGCTCTGCCTAGCTTTTCGGTGACGTGCCCGAGTCCGCTGGGGAACAAGGAGGTCCGCATGCAGCGCCGAGGTCCGACCGACGGCTGTTCGGTGACGGCCAGGGCGCTGCAGGTGCTGGAAGCCTTCGCCGCGGAACGGCCCGTCCTGCGGCTCGCCGAGATCTCCCGCCACACCGGCCTGCCCCTCACCACCACCCACCGGCTGGTGAAGGAACTGGTCGGCTGGGGCGCGCTGGAACGCGAGGCGGACGGCGGCTACCGCATCGGGCTGCGCTTGTGGGAGATCGCCTCGCTCGCCCCGCGGGGCCTCGGCCTGCGCGAGGCCGCCCTGCCGTACCTCTCCGACCTCGGGCACATCACCCGCGAGAACGTGCAACTCGCCGTCCGCGAGGAGCTGTCCGTCGTCTACGTGGAGCGCCTGGCCGGCCGTGACGCGGTCCGGGTCCGCACCCGCGTCGGCGGGCGGTTCGACCTCGCGCCGACCGGCGTCGGCCTCGTCCTGCTCGCCCACGCACCCCGCGAGGTCCAGGAACGGGTGCTCTCCCGGCCGTTCGTCCGGTACACGGAAAAGACCCTGTGCACCCCGGACCAGGTGCGCCGCGCTCTCGCCGAGGTGCGCCGCACCGGGGTCGCCATCAGCGACCGGCAGGTGACGATGGACGCCCTGTCGGTCGCCGCCCCCGTGTGCGGACCGGACAATACCGCCGTCGCGGCCGTCTCGGTCGTCGCCCACGCCGACGCCGTGAACCCGCAGGCCCTCGTCCCGCTGGTGCAGGTCGCGGCGCGCGGCATCTCACGGTCCCTCGGAGCACGGCCCAGGACCTCGGTCGGCTGACGGACACGGCGGGGCCGCCGGGCCGCCGGGCCGCCGGGCGGCCGGATATGCTGAGGGCGGCCTGGCGGATACGGTCGCTCACCTGACCGGCCCCCGCAGTGGCCCGGCGGATGCGGCGGCTCACCTGACCGGCCGGCGCGGTGGCCTGGCGGACACGTCCGGCCCCCTGACCGACGTGCCCGATGGCCGCTGCGGCGCTCAGTCACAGGACCCCACCGAGCGCGACATCCAGCATGGTCATGAGCCGCCTCGGCGAAGCCCTGGCAACGCCACCCCCCGGCCGGCCGCGAACCCACCCCGCGGCCGGCTCGGAATCAGAGGGTCCCGCCGAGGGGGCCGATCCGGTAGAGGACCTCGTCACGGTGGCCGCCCGGGAACCGGGACGCGGGGAACAGCGCCTCCCTATGGATGCCGGTGCGGTGCCGCTTCGCGAACTGCTCGCAGGCATCGACGGCGGCCCTGTTGCCGGGCGTGAGTCCGGCCTCGACGTACCGCGCGCCTTTCGCGATCTCCCGCTCCGCCGCCGCCCGCAGAAGATGGGCAGCGAGGGCCGGGATGCGATGGTGCGGGCTGACGGCGGTCTGCCGGACGAAGTAGGTGTCGGGTGAGTCCGGACGCCTGTACCCCATGAGGAACCCGATCACGTCCCGGCCCACGGCCGCGACGAGTGAGGTGCCGGCGAAGTCCCGGAACCACCGCGCGTAGAAGTGCGGGCTGTGGGAGTCCGGGTGGGGGGCCTTCTCGGCCAGCCGCCAGACCGGCAGCGCGTCGTGCGGCGTGGGGGTACGGAACACGAGGGCGCGCACGGTGGGCGGAGCGTCGGGGATCGGACCCATGGATCAGGAGGCCTCCGCCTCGATCGTCAACTCGACCTGGTCCACGAAGACACGTGTCTCGCTGACGGGGTCCGCTTCCCAGGGGAGGTCGACGACCACGGATGCCGAGCGTCCGCTTGAGTCGTGCAAGGTCCCGAGCGAGGCACCGCGCGAAAGCCCGACCATGATCGAGGCACACCGAGCCGGAGCGTCCGCCTCGGACGAGGTCACGGTGGGCCAGTAGCCGTCGTCCCCGATCCACGACACCGTCTGCGCGGCGGACCGGACGTCCATCAGCCGGCCCGGCCGGTGGTCCACGAATCGCTGGACGGCTCGCCGGGAGGGCTGCGGGTACCGCGGTGCGATGCCGAGGGCGAGGTCGACGATGGCCGGCTCGATGGGCTGGCCGGTGGCGAGGTGCCACAGCATGGTGATCGCGTCGCCGGGCAGCCGGGCAGCGATCTCCATCAACACCGGCTGTCCCTCGCGCAGGCGGAACTCCGCGTGGGTGATGCCGCTGCCGAACCGCAGGGCCTTCAGGATGGCGGTGTTCGCGGCGATGAGGGCGTCCGACTCGGACGAGGGCACCTTGGCGGGGCTGGTGTGGCCGATCTCCGTGAAGTACCGGCTGCTGTCCTCGTTGGTGATCTTGGCGGTGACGCCGCTCCAGACCACCTCGCCGTGATGGACCAGGGCCTCGACCGAGAACTCGGGCCCGGTGACGAGTTCCTCCACCAGAATCGTCTCGTCCGGCTCGTAGGCGGCCAGCGCGGCGCGCAGTTCCGCGTCGTCCGAGACCTTGACGACCCCCGAACTGAACATCCGCCCCGCCGGCTTGACGACGCACGGGTACCCATCGGACGTCGCGGTGTCCCGAGCGTGCGGGGCGAAGGCACGCCACGACGGGCCGTGGTCGCCCAGGACCACGCGCTGCATGACCTTGTCCCGGCACACCCGGGCCGCCCAGGCACCGGGGCCCGGCAGCCCCAAGGCCTCCGACAGCGCCCCGGCCGGGTCGACGAAGACCTCGCCACTGCAGATCACACCGCGGATGTCGAAGTCGGTGATCCAGTCCTGTACCGATGCCCACACGCCGTCGACCGCGGGGCTCGGAAGCCGGCGGACGGCCGCGATCCGGGACAACGGATGCGTGGGGTCCTCGATGTGAGCGGTCAGCCGTGCCAGGTCGGTCGTGGGCCCGACGATGACCAGCGGAGTCAGTCCGCGCCCGGCGATGTCGGTGATCAGGCGGTGCTGGCGGGCCAGGGCCGCCAGATCGCTCATGACGATCACGGCGGGCGGGCGGTGGGTCTGACGGTCCATCATGGCTCCTTCGAGGGGCGTCGTACGAGACGGCTGCGTGTCAGGGCAGCCGGTTGAGGTGTAGGTCCGTGACGCGTCGTCGTCCGGGGGCGCTGCTGTCACCGCTCCACCCGTCCGACGCGCTGTCCGTTCGCGGTCGTCGAGCTGAAGGCGGCGGCTCACTCAGCGAGTTCGTCGCGGCGGTTGTCGAGCCGAAGGGGGCGGCTCACTCGGCGGGTTCGTCGCGGCGGTCGGTCGGCGTGCCGGAATGTGCCGTCTCGGCAGCCGACTTGGGCGGTGGTGTCCCGTCCGCCGGCAGTGCGGCCGCCGCGCGGCGCGTCAGCCGAGAGCCGATGCCCAACTGCGCGGCTGCCGCGACCGCGGTGAGGACCAGCGAGGCGATCCACAGCGGGCTCGAACCCCAGGTGTCGATCACCCACCCGCCGAACAGCGGTGCCACCACCGCCGAGCCCGTCCAGGCGACCTGGAAGAGCCCCTGGTACCGACCGCGCATGTGGTCCGGCGACATGCGCGCCACGACGGCGAAACTGGTCGGGGTGTTGCCGATCTCGCCCAGCGTCCACACCACGATGGACGCTCCGTAGAACCAGGACGAATGGCCAAAGAGGAGCACCGAGTAGCCGACCCCGATCAGCGCGGACGAACCGGCGAGCGCCCATGACTCCGGGAACCGCTTGTAGAGCTGGGTGAGCGGGAGTTGTACCGCTGCGATCAGGATGCCGTTGAGCGCGGCGACCTGCCCGAACGCGCTCGGGGAGAACCCGTCCCGGCCCATGGCGATCGGCAGGCCGCTCTCGGACTGCATGAGGATCGTGAGCACCAGGAACTCGGCGGCGACGAACGCCACGAAGGACCGGTCGCGCAGGACGCTGCCGAAGCCTTCCCCGTCCGGGGCGACCGCCGGCGCGGGAGTCTCGGCTCGTCCGGGGACCCGGGCCGCGATCAGCAGGGCGCCGATCAGGAAGGTGGCGCCGTTGAGCCAGAACAGTGCGGTGTAACCGGTGACGGACACCAGGCCCACCGAGAGCATCGCCACCGAGTAACCGATGTTGATCGCCCAGAAGTTGAGCGAGTAGGCCCTGGCCTGGACCTCGGGCGGGGTGACCTCGGCGATGAGCGCGTTGTGCGCGGGCCGTGTCGCGTTGTTGACCACTCCGACAGCGAACGCCGCCAGCAGCAAGGCCCACGGCGAGCGTGCGTAGGCGAGGGCGACCATGCCCACCGCGGTGGCGCACTGCGCGCCGACCAGCGTCGGCTTGTGACCGAGGCGGTCCGCCAGGATGCCTCCGAACGGCCCGGCCACGAGCGATCCGAAGCCGATGACCGCGACGACGGTGCCGGCGAACGCGGCGGTGCGGTGCAATTCGTCGGTGATGTAGAACGCGAGCAGTGGCATGACGAAGCCGCAGGCGCGGTTGACCAGTTGAGCGGTCCACAGCCACCAGAAGCCGGTCGGCAGCCCGCCGAATGTCGAGACGACCGACGACCGTGCCCGTGCCAGCGGACTGAATCGCATACGTTCCCCTCCGTCGTAACGCTGTCGGTCCCGATCAGGGACATCGCGGATTCCCGGCGCGTACCGGGGAACGTCGCGGCGTTGTTGGTGTTCGGTGGCAGAAGACCCTCGGGCGCTCGCCGAACCGGCGCGAGGGAAGACGCGCGAGTGATCACTGTGCGTGATGTCCGGCGTCCAGCCCGCCTGGCCACGGAGATCATCAGTGGAATGGGCACGTCATGTCAAGGTTGGCTGACTGGTCACCTCTGTCGACTTCGATAGTCAAACCAGGCTGTCACAACGAAATCCGAAGATTTGCAGAGCGTGTGCGACTGATTCTTGACGCAGGGTCGAGGCCCTGACAAGATCAACATCGTCGGCGGCCGCGATCCGGTGAAGCCTACGTGCGCAGTACAAGTGACTGAGGGTCATCCAAGGGGCGCCGATACGGACCGCCCGGGGCGCCAGGGAGCACTGCGTTCTCCGCTCGGTTGCCGAGTGCCGACCACTTCGGCCCGGTCGACCGCAGACCGTGGCGCCATCGCCGTCGGCCGCCCCTCCCTCTCGTCGAGGACACCGGACACGTCGTGAAGCGGGCGGGTTTCCCCCCTGTCGGTGGTCTGGGGCATTTCGGAGGCGGAAAGCACATGACAGAGATGGTCTGCGTCCCGTGGGCGCGAGGTACTGCCAAATGAACTCACTTATCTACGCGCCGCGTTGGGTCAAAGCACTGCCCCCCGTACGCGTGTCCGGCCGCACCCTGAAGGCGTACGCCATGTTCGCGGAGCCGGACCGTAACCCGGATCTTCCGGAACCGGAGTGGCTGCAGCGGCACGCGGCCTCGGTGTTCTCCGGCCCCCCGCAGGAAGGGGACCACCCGGTCGGCTTCCTGATCCTGCATCACGGGCTCGAAGGCAGCTACCTGTTGGTGAGCCAGTGGTACGACGCCGACATGCTCAAGCACTGGGTGCGCGGCGCGGTGGTGGACGCCGACGGCGCCACGACGTTCGCCCCGCTGGCCCAGCGCGATCTGATCGCCTGCGTCTGGGAGCTCGAGGTCATCAGGTTCGAGCGGGACGCGTGGGTCAACACCGTGCTGGCGCGGGGACGGCTCGACAGTGCCGCCCTCGACGCGTATCTGGACACGACTTTCTCGGGATGGGTATGAGTCACGACATCGAGGTGCGGCCGGTCGAACCGGGCGACCTGGAGGCGCTGTTGGCGCTGTGCCGCGAACACGCGGCATATGAGAACGCGAGCTTCCGGGAGGACGGCCAGGTGGAGCGCTGGAGCACGGCGCTGTTCTCGGACCGGCCGGTCCTGCACGGGTGGATCGCGACCGCCGGCGGAGAGGCGTGCGGCTTCATGACCGTCACCACCGACTTCGCCACGTGGAGCGCCGAACGGTTCGCCTATATGGACTGTCTCTACCTGCGAGAGCCCTACCGCGGGATGGGCATCGGCCGCATTTTCCTCGAGCGGCTGCGGGAGTTCTCCGTCGCCCGAGGCTGTGGCTGGGCCGAGTGGCAGACACCTGTCGACAACGAACTCGGCATCGGCTTCTACCGGCGCATGGGTGCCGAGGCCAAGACCAAGATCCGCTTTCACTTCGATGTCGGGGTGCGTGGCGTCTCGTGACGAAGAATTCCGTACCGACGGCTGCCCGGGTCCCGCTGCCGCCGTGGTCGATCGACCCTGCCGACCAGACGGGACCGGCCCCGGCGCTCGGTGATCTCGTCCGCGCGGCGGCGGGCAACTGGCCCGACCGCCCGGCCCTGCACGACGGGCGCGTCGGTCTCACCTTCGCGGAGCTCGAACAGCAGGCCCGTGCGCTTGCCGCGTGGCTGGCCGGGCAGGGTGTGCGCGCGGGCGACCGGGTGGTGGTCCTGGCCGAGAAGTGCGCGCTCATGCCCGTCGTGGCCATCGGGATCTGGAAGTGCGGCGCCGTGTACGTGCCGCTCGACGCCACGCAGCCGGCAGCGCGGCTGCGCGGACTGCTCGACCGGCTGCGGCCCGGTGCCGTGATCGCACTGGACGAACGGGAGCCCGTGGTGGACACCGTCCGCTGGGCGGGCCGTACGCGACTGGAAGCGGTCCTGGCGCAGCCGGCCCCGGACCGGCCGACCGTGGTGCACCGGCCGGAGGACACGGCGTACATCATCTTCACCTCGGGTTCCACGGGGGAGCCCAAGGGTGTGCAGATCAGTGCCGCCAACCTGGTCGCGTACTTCGGGAACCACAACGAGGTGCTCCGGTTCACGCCGGATTCGCGGGTGTTCAGCCTGTCCCCGTTCCACTTCGACGTGTCGATCGAGGACACCCTGCTGCCGCTCTCCCTGGGCGCCTTCGTCTACCAGTTCCGCGGCGTCCATGCCGGCGCCGTCATGCGCGCGGTCATCACACGCGAGCGGATCACGCATCTGATCGCGGTGTCCACGCTGCTGACCATGATCACGGAGGGCGGGCGTCAGGTCACCAGGGAGAACTTCCCGTGCCTGGAGATGGTGATGACGGGCGCGGAGGTCTGCGACCCCGGAGTCATCAACGTCTGGAAGCACGGCCTTCCCGAGGTGCGCGTCATCAATGTGTACGGTCCGACCGAAGCGACGATCGTCTGCGTCGCCCACGAGATCGAGCGCGCCGATCCGGAGCGGGTGAGCGCGTACCCGATCGGCCGGCCCTTGCGCGGCGTGGCGGCACGCATCGTCGAGGACGGCGCCGAGATCCACGAGCCGGGCCGGATCGGCGAGTTGTGGATCGGCGGCGAGCAGGTGATGCCCGGCTACTTCGACCAGCCGGAGGAGACCGCGCGCCGCGTGGTCGAGGTGGACGGCGTCCGCTACTACCGCACGGGCGACCTCTGCAGCTACGACGAGAACGGCGACCTCGTCTTCCGCGGCCGCGACGACGACGAGGTGAAGCTGGCGGGCCGCCGGATCCACCTCGGCGAGATCCGGCAGACCGCGCTGAGCTGTCCGGGCGTCGGGCGGGCGGCCGTGGCCCTGGTCCCCCGCCACGGCCACGACGTGATCGCGCTCGTGGTGATGGCACCGGACCGGGCGGTGGTGGCCGACGTGGAGAAGCGGCTGGCGCACCTGCTCCCCGAGTACATGCGCCCGGCACTCCTCGCCTGGTCACCCGAGCTGACGGTGTCCTCGACCGGCAAGACGGACGAGAAGCTGCTGATGCGGCGGCTCGCCGGGGCAGCCGGGGAGGCGAACGCGACCCGTTTCGTGTTCACGCCTGCCGGGGACGTCGAGCCCATGGACCGGGACGGGCATGTCTGACCGCCTGACACCGGTCCTGAACGCCGAGTTCGGACGCCTGGCCGCGGCCCGCAGGATCGCCGCGGTGCCGGCGTCCACCGGCTCGCCGGCGCAGGACCGGATCAACGCCGAGCGGTGGATCGCCCGCTTCGGAACCGCCGCCGAGCCGGACGGCGGCGCGGCCGTCGAGACGGGTGACCACTCGGTGATCATCCGGCCGGAGCAGGAGGCCGCGGACAGCCCGTGGGTCGTGTACGTCCACGGCGGCGGGATGGTCTACTACTCGACGTCCGTCTTCACGCCCTTCCTGCGCACGCTGGCGGAGGACCTGCGGGCGCCCGTGGAGGCGTTCGACTACCTGAAGGCGCCGGAACACACCGTCGCGCAGTCGGTGCGGGAGCTGGCGGGACACATCGAGGCGCGCTGCCGGACGGTGACGGACCGGCCGCTCGTCCTCGCCGGCGACAGCGTCGGGGGGCTGCTCGCGCTCTACCTCGCGCTGCGGGTCCTGCCCGGGGTCTTCTCGCGCGTCGTCCTGATCTATCCGGTCCTCGACCTGCACACGGAGCGCGAGTCCTACCGGACGTTCGGCGCGGGTCACTTCCTGGACCGGGACAGCATGCGGCTCTTCAAGTCGGTGCTGCACCCCTTCTTCTCCGAGGCCGGCTTCGATCCGATGGCCTTGCCGGAGAGCGAGGTCGCCCGCCTGCCGGCCTGCTCGGTCGTGACGGCCGGCTGTGACGTGCTCCGGGACGAAGGACTGGCCTGGGCGGAGCACATGACCGGTCGCTCGGCCGACGTGCGCCACCGGCACTTCCCGGATCTCCCGCACGACTTCTGTCTGTACGCCGGAAAGCTGCCGTCGGCCAGGGACGCCGTGGCAGAGATCGCCCGGACCGCCTTTCCCCTGAACGAAGAGAGCTGAACGTGGTGGTCAAACGTGAGGCGGCAGCCCTGCCGCCCTGGTCGGCCGATCCGGCCGGCCGCAGTGACGCGCCCGCGCTCGGCGATCTGCTGGTGGCCGCGGCGCTCAGGTGGCCGGACCGCACGGCCATCGACGACGGCGCCGACAGCTACACGTTCGCCCAGCTTGAGCACGGCGCCCAGGCGATCGCCGCCCGGCTGACCGAACGGGGGGTGGGTGCGGGCGATCGCGTGGCCGTCCTGGCGCAGAAACGTTCCTTCATGCCCATGATCGCGGTCGCGATCTGGAAGTGCGGTGCCGTGTACGTCCCCCTCGACGCCACGGAACCGCGGGCGCGGCTGCGGAACCTGCTCGCCCGCCTGCGGCCGGCGGCCGTGATCACGCTGGATGACCGGGATCCCACGACGGCCGGCGAGTGCCGGCTGGGCGGGGAGGAACTGGCCGGGATCCTGTCGGGGCCGCCGACCGCTCATGCCACTGTGGGCCATCGTCCCGAGGACGCCGCGTACATCGTGTTCGCCTCCGGCGCGACGGGCGAACCGCAGGGCGCCGAGATCAGCGTCGCGGGCCTGACGGCCCACCTCCGCGGCCAGAACGAGGTGCTCCGGCTCACCGCGGAGTCCCGTGTGCTGGGCCTGACCCCGTTCCACTTCGACGTGTCGATCGAGGACACCCTGCTCCCCCTCTCGCTGGGAGCCTTCGTCTACCAGTTCCGCGGTCTTCCGGCCGGTGCGGTCATCCGCTCCGTGGTCGCCCGCCAGGGCATCACACACCTGATCGCGACGACGATGCTGCTGACCATGATCACCGGTGACGGCCGGCAGATCACCGAGGCCAGACTGCCCAGCCTCGAACTGGTCATGACGGGCGCTCAGATCTGCGACCCGGAGACGCTGCGCATCTGGACCCGGGCGCTGCCGAAGGCCCGTATCGTGCACGCTTTCGGCCCACCCGAGGCCACGATCTTCAGCTTCACGCACGAGGTCGGGCCCAGGGAAGCGGACCGCATGACCACGTGTCCCGTCGGCCGCCCGCTGCGCGGCACGCGGGCGAAGATCATGCGGGACGGGGTCGAACTCCACCGGCCGGGCGCGCAGGGCGAGCTCTGGGTCGGTGGCGCACAGGTGATGCGCGGCTACTTCGACCAGCCCGGCGAAACCGCCCGGCTGGTGGTCGACCTGGACGGTACGCGCTACTTCCGGACCGGGGACATCTGCAGCTACGACACGGACGGCAACGTCGTCCTGCACCGGCACGCCGACGAGCGGATCACCTGGCTGGCAGGCCGTCGCACCCACCTGGGCGAGGTCACCCGGGCCGCCCTGAACTGTCCCGGCGTCGACCGGGCCATCGCGGCCGTGGTGCTGCGCAACCAGCGCGCCGTGGTCGCCCTTGGCGTCGTGTCACGGGAGCGACGGGTCGTCGCCGAGGTGGCGGAGCGGCTGCGCGGCATCCTGCCCGAGTATCTGCGTCCCGCCCTGGTGGCCTGGTCGCCCGCGGTACCGGCGGCATCGGCCGCGGCCCCGGACGAACGGCTGCTGGTCCAGCGGCTGACGGCCGCGGCCCAGCAGACCGACTCCCACTATTTCGCACTGTCGGCCGAAGGCGCCGTCGAGACCATTGATGAGGTGGAGCTATGTCAGTAGCGGTGAAGGACAAGGTCGCCGAATACCTGGAGGCGGCGCTGGGCAAGCCGGTGGACCTGTCCCCGCTTCCCGACGACACCCCCCTGAACACTCTGGGTCTGGACTCCCTGCTGACCATCAGCGTCCTGGTCACGCTGCTGGAGGACTGCGGAGTCGACCTGGGCGAGCACGCGGATTCGCTCGTCACCCCCAGCACCCTCGGCGACCTGTACGCCGTCGCCGAGCGGTTCATGGCGACGGAGGAGGCACCTCCGGCCGCCGTGAGCGGCGAAACCCGGGAGCAGGACGACCAGTTGGCCTACTACCAGGCGAAGCTGGCCTACGAGATGGACTCCGCGGACCTCAAGGCGGCTCTGGAGGGCGGCCAGGACCTGGTGGTCGTCGACGGTCGCAGCAGCGAGTCCTACGAAGCGGAGCACATTCCCGGAGCGGTCAGCATTCCGCACCGCTCGATCTCCCGGGACTCGCTGGCGGCGCTCTCCAAGGCGCCGCTGTACGTGACCTACTGCGACGGCATCGGCTGCAACGCGTCCACCAAGACGGCCATCAAGCTGGCGACCGAGGGTTTCCGGGTCAAGGAGCTGATCGGCGGCCTGGACTGGTGGAAGCGGGACGGCCACCGCACCGAGGGCCGAGCGGCCCAGGGGCATGCCCACCAGGCCGGCTGCGGGTGCGCGGGCTGACCACCGCCGACCGGGGCCGTCCGCGCGCTCCGGAGCACGCAGAGAAGCCAGCCCCAGCAGAGAGAGTGGTCGACCCGTGAGCGCCCAGAAGTCCGAGTCCCTGTCGGTGGACGTCGCCGTGGTGGGCGGCAGCCTCGCCGGCTGCGCCAGCGCCATCCGCTTCAGCCAGATGGGATACCGAGTCGCGGTCTTCGAGAAGAAGGCCGTGACCGGGCACTCCTACAAACAGCTGTGCACCCATTTCCTCCAGCCGCACGCGGTGCCGCTCCTGGACGGGCTCGGCCTCGCACACCTCCGCGAGCCCGCCTGGTCGGTCGCGACGAAGGCCGTCTTCGTCACCCCTGGAGGTGTCGTCGAGACGCCGGGCGGCTACGACCCGGAGCAGCCGGGCTCCTACGCGCTGAACCTGGAACGCCGTGTGCTCGATCCCGCCCTGCGCGAGGCCGCGCGTCGGCAGGGCGTGCGGTATCTCCAGGGCACCAGCGTGGAGAGCGTGCAGGAGGACGAGTCCGGCTGGACTCTGGACACGCGAGACGGAACCGGTGCCCAGCAGCGGTACCGGGCCCGGCTGGTGGTGGCCGCGGACGGGCGCCGCTCCAGGCTGGCCGGGCTGCTCGGCAATCCCACCGAGAGCCGCCCGAACGAACGCGTGGCCCTCTTCGCCTACTTCACCGGCATCGAGCACCCGGAGGGCAACCGCTCGGTCTTCATCATGAACGACCGGGACCTGGCCTGCACCTATCCGCTGGTCGACGGCCGGACCGAGCTTGTTCTCTTCGCGGAGAAGTCGCGGGTCGAGAGCTGGCGTGGGACCGAGGGCCGGCTCGAACAATTCCTCAAGTATTTCGACGACCTGGACCAGGCGCCGTCGATGGCCGACGCGGTCCCCGAGTCGCCCCTGCTGGGCTACACCGACTATCCCAGCCAGATCCGCCGGCCGGTCCAGGGCTCCGTCCCGTTCGTCGGCGACGCCGCCCTCTCGCTGGATGCCATGAGCGGCGTCGGCTGCGGATTCGCCTTGCAGTCGGCCGACTTGCTGGCCCGCTCCTTCGCCGGCCGGTCACTGGACGGAGCCGATCGGCGGGCGGGGCTCGCCGACTACCGGGAGAGGTTCGAGAGCACCATCCTTCCGCACGCCGACGGAATCTGCGGGGACTCCCTCGTCGGCAAGGACGAAGCGACACGGCAGCGCATGTTCACGACGATCTGCCGGAGCCCGGAACTGAGCCACAAGTATCTGGCCCTGACCGGCCGCATGGTGCAGCCGGCCGAATTCCAGCAGGCCTTCCTGCGCGGGCTGATGACGCAACGTGTGGGCGCCGCGCGGACATAGCCGCGCCCGGCCCCGGATGCGCGGGGCCGCCCTCACCACACGCAACGAACCAGGGGAGTACGAAGACCGATGCCACGCGTCGCGTTCACGACGTTCGCCATCCTGAAGCAGCCGTACGGACATCCCGAGGTCCAGGAGTTCGACGACCGGACACCGCCCACCTTCGAGCAGGCGGAAGCCAGCCCGGGATTCATCGCCCGGGCGAAGGAAGACCCCGGCCAGAGCCACCTCACCAACTTCGAGCGGGACTGGGGGGAGTGGGGGAAGTTCGACGTCCCGCGCTTCTACACGGGCGGCCGGACCGACGACACCGACAGCCGGGCCTCCACCCTGTCGCTGTGGGCCGATCTGGACTCCGTCTTCTCCTTCGTCTACACCGGCCTGCACCGTTCCACCCTGAGCAAGCGGCACGAGTGGTTCCTGAAGCCGCAGTGGCCGAGCTACGCGGCGTGGTGGGTGTCCGACGACACCATCCCCACCTGGTCGGACGCCTCCCGCCGGCTGGAGCACCTGCACGACCACGGCCCGTCACCCGTCGCCTTCTCCTTCCGCCACCCCTTCGCCGCCGACGGCGCGCCCACGCGGCTGGGCAGCACGGCCGGGCGGCGGGCGGCGGCCGACGCCTGACGCCGGACCACCTCATCCGTTCCACACACCACCAAGGGGCCCCCTTTTGATCACGCGTGCCTTCGACCGGTCGGCGATGAGCTGGTCCTACGAGATGCACCTGCAACCCATGCTGTCCGCGAGCGACATCGAGGGGCTGCCGTTCGGCTCCGTCTTCGGCAGCGTCCCCGCGCACACCGTCTCGAAGCGACATGCCCACCAGGACGGCGAGATGTTCATCGTCCTCGCCGGAAAGGCCGTCGTCGTGCTCGGCGACGAGGAGCGCGAGTTCGGTCCGGGCCAGGTCGTCCACCTGTCGCCCTTCGGCTTCCACGAGATCCGCAACACGTCCGACGAGCCGTTCGACATCGTCTCGATCTACTGGGAACACATACCGAGCGCCGTCGCCGCCCTCGAACAACTGCCCCCGCGCAGCCAACTGGCCGAGCGGTCGCTGGTGTTCTGCCCTCCGCCCACCCCCAACGGCGGCCTGCACCTGGGCCACCTCGCGGGCCCGTACGTCCGGGCCGACATGCTGGTCCGCGCGCTGCGCAGCATGGGCCGCGATGCCCGGTACGTCACCGGCACCGACGACCACCAGTCGTATGTGGCCGCCGCCGCCCGGCTGCGCGGCACGGACCCGGCCGAGGTGGCCACGGCCGAGGGCGACGCCATCGTGGCGACCCTGCGCGCGGCCGGTGTCGGCTGCGACCGGCTCACGCGTCCCGCCGCCGATCCGGAACACGCCGGCCGGATAAGGGAGTTGTTCTCCCGGGTGACCGCCTCACCCGCGGTCACCGAGGAGAAGCGGGATACGGCCTACTGCCCGACGTGCGACCTCTCGCTGCACCAGGCGTTCGCGCGTGGGCACTGCGCACACTGCAGCGCGCCCTGCGACGGCGAGATCTGCGAGGCCTGCGGCCGGCCCAACGATGCCCGGGACCTCACCGGCCTGCGGTGCCGCATCTGCGGTACGCCGGCCGCCACCCGCCCGGAGCCGGGACTGTGGCTGGACCTCGACGCCTACGCGGACCAGGTGCGGGACTACCTGCGCGAGTCCGCCACCGCGCCCGACCTCCAGGCCTTGGCCGAGCGCCTGCTGGACGAGGGCCTGCCCCCGTACCGGCTCGACCGCAGCAGCACCTGGGGTGTCGCCCTGGAGGACGGCCAGACCCTCGACGCCTGGGCGGACCTCGCGCTCACCTTCCTGGATGCCGCCCGCACCGAGTCCGAGCAGAACGGCCCGGCGAAGATCACCCTCTTCCTCGGCTACGACAACAGCTTCTACTACGCCGTCCTGCTGCCGGTGCTGGCCTTCGCCACCGGACTGGCCGAGTTCCTGCCCGCCGCCTTCGTGACCAACCAGTTCCTGCACCTGGGAGACGAGAAGTTCTCCACCAGCCGGGGCCACGCGGTCTGGGCCGACGACGCGCTGGCCGCAGCGGGCCCGGACGCCGTACGGCTGGCCCTGCTGCGTCAGGCTCCGGAAGGGCGCGTCACCCGGATCACCCCGGAGCGCGCCGGCCGGCTCACGCAGGACCCGCTGTACCGCGGCGTCCAGGACTGGCTGACCGGCTTCGCACCCCTCACCGAGGGTAGCGGTGGGCGGGTGCCGGGCACGGGTGCCTGGACGGATGCGCACCGCGAGTTCTACCGGTACCTCAACCTGGCCACCCGCCAGCTCGACGGCCTGCTGCTGCCGGAGTCGTTCAGCGCGCGCGGCTACGTCAGCCAGCTGGAGTCCTTCGTGGCCCGCTGCGCCGAGTTCCAGGCGACGGAGGAGGCGCTGCGGAAGGTCGCGTCGCTGGCCGAGGAGGCCCGCACCAGCCTGGCGCTCGCCTACCTGTCGGCCAAGGTGTTCGCCGCGCTGGCCTGGCCCGTCATGCCCGAACTGGCCCAGCGGACCTGGGACTGGCTGGGCCTGCCCGGACAGCCGGTCCGCGAGGCCGACTGGTCCTTCCTGCCCTCCGGCACCTCCGTCACGTCGGACGCGCCCGGCCTCACGGCAGCCGCGGCCGCCCGTGCGGGCGGGCGGTCGTGAACCAGGCGGGGACGCCGGCCTTCGGGTGCGGCGGCGACCTGCCCACGCGGGCGGACGTCGTGGTGGTGGGCGCCGGGATCACCGGCGCCGCCGTCGCGCACCACCTGGCGCGCCGGGGCGTCCGGGTCGTCGTGCTCGAACAGGCGGCACAGCCCGGCGCCGGTGCCACCGGCCACTCCGGCGGGATGGTGCGCGGCTACGACGACGACCCGGCGATCGCCGCGCTGGCGCTGCCCAGTCTGGCCGCCTACCGCGACCCCGGACGCTGGATGTCGGGACGCGCTCCCCTGCACAGGGCCGGCTCGGTGACGGTAGCCGACCCGGCCCGGGAGCCCGCACTCCAGGAGGCCGCCGGTCGGATCAACGACGCGCTGCACACGTCGGCGCACGTGGTGCGCGGAGCCGCCGAGACCGAGGGAGTACGCCTGGCCGGCGGCATCGCCCTGGTCGAGCCGGAGGCCGGCTGGGTGGCGCCGGCGGAGGTCACCGCGGACTGGCTGCGGCAGGCGGTCGCCGACGGTGCCGCCGTCCACTGCGGCGTACGGGTGCGCGCGGTGGAGGAGGATGGCGGCCACCCCGTGGTCCTGACCGACGCGGGTGTCATCCGGGCCGGAGCCGTCGTCCTGGCGGTCGGGCCCTGGGCGGCCGATCCGCTGCCGAACCTGCGGCCGGTCACCCCCGTGCGCACCCGGTCGGTCCAGGTGAGCATCGTCGAACGCCACCCGGCCACGCCGCCCCACGCGACCTTCATCGACCTGCGCACCGGCCTGTACGCGAAGCCGGTCGGGGCGGACCGGACGCTCATCGGCATGCCGCATCTCGTCTGGGACTGCCCGGTCGACTCGCCGCCCGACCCCGCGCTCGCGCGGGCCACCGTCTCCGCGCTCACCACCCACTTCCCGTGGCTCGCGACGGCGCGGTGCCTCACCACGATCCGCGCCGCGGACGCCTACGCCTCCCCGGAGACCGGTGGTCTGCTGGAGGACACGGGCCTGCCGCACGTGTGGGCGGTGCGGGCCTGGAACGGCGGCGGCGTCAAGACGGCTCCGGAGGCCGGCCGCCGCATCGCCGACACGGTGGCGGCCGATGCCGCTTCACCTGCCGTCTGACAGCCCCCTGTCCGGCCGTACCCACCGCTCGTACTCGCATCCCAGCAAGGGGAAACACAGTGACCCACTGCCATGACGTCATAGGCATCGGCTTCGGTCCGGCCAACCTGGCCCTGGCCATCGCCATCGAGGAAGAGGGCTACGACCTCGACGCACGCTTCCTGGAAGCCCGGCCGGGCCCGTCCTGGCAGAGCGCCATGATGCTCGACGGCTCGGACATCCAGAACCACCCGGTGCGCGACCTGGTCTCGCTGCGCAACCCGCGCAGCCGCTACTCCTTCCTCAACTACCTGTTCGAGAACGGCCGGTTGCTCGACCACCTCAACGTCCCGATGGAGTTCCCGCTGCGCAAGGAGTACGCGCAGTACGTCACCTGGGCCGCCGGCCACTTCAGCCGGCTGGTGGACTACGGCGTGCGTGTCACCGGCGTCGCCCTCGGCCGCGATGCCGCGGGTGAGCCGCACTACACCGTCACCACCTCCCGGGGCGAGACCCTGCACGCGCGGGCCCTCGTGATCGGGACCGGACGCGCACCCTTCATCCCGGCACCGTTCGACGCGGTGGCCTCACCCCGCGTCTTCCACCTGACGCGCTACCTGCCGGCCCTGCGACACCTGGAGGAGCTGGGCGTGGCCGGACCGGGCGACCGCGCGCCGCGCGCGGTGACGGTCGTCGGCGGCAGCCAGAGCGCCGTCGAGCTCACCCTCGACCTCGCGCGACGCTTCCCGCGCGCCCAAGTCACCACGCTGGTGCGGTCGCTGACGCTCCGTGAGAAGGACACCAGCCCGTTCAGCGAGGAGGGGTATTTCCCCGGCTTCACCGACTACTACTACCGTGCTCCCCGCGCACGCAAAGACGCCCTCGACGCGTACATGCGCCTGACCAACTACTCGTCGGCCGACGGTGACGTACTGCGCGAGCTGTACCGGCTGATCTACGAGCAGCGCCTGGACGGCGACCAGCGGGTGTTCGTCAGCGGCAGCCGCCAGGTGCGCGGCCTCGACGTCCGCGAGGACGGTGTCCGGCTCGACGTGGAGGAACTGAACACCGGGGAGTCCGAGGAGCACGAGGCGGACTTCGTCGTCCTGGCCACCGGCTTCCGCGATCTCGGCCCGGCCGGTCACCAGGAGCGCGTGCCCGCACTCATGCGCGAGATCGCCGACGACTTCGCCTTCGACGAGCACGGGTACCTGGCCGTCGGTCCGGACTACGAAGTACAGCCGACGGCTCCGGAAACTCCCGCCCTCTTCCTCAACGGCCTGTGCGAGTCCAGCCACGGCATCGGTGACGCGGGCTCCTTCAGCCTGCTGTCGCTCAGAGCCCAGACCATCGCGGACAGCCTCAGGAAGCGTCTCACGTAATGGAGTCGGCAGGCTTCGGTGCCGTGACCGCGTCGCACCGGCAGGCCGTGGCAGGCGGCGCGGGAACGGCACGCAGTCCGCAGCTCGGGATCGCCGGGCAGGTCTGCCGCGGTGTCCTCGGCGCCGGGATGCTGGTCATGCCCCCCGTCGTCGCGGCCCTGGCCGACGGGCACAGCCTCCTCGTCTGGACCGCCCACCTCCTGCTCGGCGGCTCGGTCAGCCTCCTGCTGGCCGAGCTGGTCCGCACCCGGGTCCGCCCGATGTCGCTGGCGGCTGCCGTCGGCGCCCTGCTGGGCACCTGGGCGGAGCGGACGGTGGACGGCGCGTTCGCCGTCGCCTTCACCGCCGGGCAGGCGGCGATCGCCTGGTTCACCGCGACCTGCCTGCTGGCAGCCGCCGACGGCACGCCGCCGCGCCCCGGAGCAGGCGGCCTGCTGCTCGCGCTCGGCATCCTCGTGGTGGCCGTGTCGGCGGCACTCAGCCCGCTCACCTTCCCGGCCGCCGTGCTCCGGGTGCGTCCCTGGGCTGCCGGGGCCGTGGCACTGGCCAGCGCCCTGTGGGGCCGGCCGGGCGTCGCCGTAGACGGTGCGCACTCGGCGCTGGCTCCGCCGGGGCTCTCCCCGCACGGGGCCCAGTGGCTGGCTCTCGCGGCGTTGTTCTTCGCCGGCGTCGGCTGGGAGGTGGTCACCGGCGTGGTCCCGGCCACCGCTGCCGGGGCGCGGCGCACCGCCATGGGAGTGGGTCTGGGGGCGGCCGGCGTGGCCGCCGTCTCTCTGGGGCTGGCCGCGGCCCAGCGGCTGGCCCCCGGGGCGCCCACGGCTGCGGACCTGCCTCCGGCACCGCTGCGCTGGGTGCTCGCCGGGGCGACGGCCGTCGTGCTGACGTCCTACTGCGTCACCAATGTGCGCACGGCCGCCCGGATCACCTCGCGGCTTCACCCCGGCGGGCGGCGCGTCGCCGAGCGAGGCCCCGCCCGACCCCTCGTCGCGGCCGTCGGCGCCGCCTGCTGTGCCTTCGCCTGGGCGGGCGCCCGGGACGGCGCCGTCCCGCTCCTGCTGCTGGGGCCGGCAGGGGCCGCGGTCATCGGTTACGCCCTGGGCGCCGCCGCCGCGGTGCGCCGCGGCGGGTGGCTCCTGCGGTGCGCCGGAGCCGTGGTCCTGCTGGTGCTCGCCGGGGTGACGACGTGCACCGCATGGTCCCTTGCCGGCGCCTGAGCAGGGGCCCCGGACCGCACCCCTGCCCGCGTCGCCCCGCCCCGACGGCCTTCTTGTCCCCGTACCGTTCCCGAGGAGACCTCTCATGACCGCCACCACCATCGAATCCGAAGTCCGCAGCTACTGCCGGAACTGGCCCGTGGTCTTCGACCAGGGGCGCGGCAGCCGGATGTTCGACCGCGACGGCCGTGCGTACCTGGACTTCTTCGCGGGTGCCAGCGCCCTGAACTACGGGCACAACCACCCCGTACTCAAGCGCGCGCTGCTGGACTATCTCGAACAGGACCGTGTCACGCACAGCCTGGACATGCTGACCACCGCCAAGGAGGACTTCCTCACGGAGTTCGCGGCCCGGGTGCTGGAGCCCCGCGGCCTGGACTACCGGGTGCAGTTCCCCGGCCCGACGGGTACCAACAGCGTGGAGGCCGCGCTCAAACTGGCCCGCAAGGTGACCGGGCGTCAGACCGTCGTCGCCTTCACCGGCGGCTTCCACGGCATGTCGCTGGGGTCTCTGGCCGTCACCGGGAACGCCGCCAAGCGCGCGGGTGCCGGCGTTCCGCTCGGCCACACCTGGCGCATCCCTTACGACGGGTTCGCCGGAGGAGAGGTGTCCGGGCTGAAGCTGCTGGACAGCATGCTCTCCGACAGCAGCAGTGGCATGGATCTCCCCGCGGCCGTCATCGTGGAGACCGTGCAGGGCGAGGGCGGTGTGCATCCGGCCGGTCCCGTCTGGCTCGCCGATCTCGCGGAGCTGTGCTCCCGGCGCGGCATCCTGCTGATCATCGACGACATCCAGATGGGCTGCGGCCGCACCGGGCCCTTCTTCAGCTTCGAAGCCGCCGGGATCGCCCCGGACATCGTGTGCCTGTCCAAGTCCATCAGCGGCTACGGCCTGCCGATGGCGCTCACCCTCTTCCGTACCGAGCTGGACGTCTGGCAGCCGGGCGAGCACAACGGAACGTTCCGCGGCAACAACCCGGCTTTCGTGACGGCGGCGGCCGCCCTGCGGGAGTTCTGGGCGGACAGCACCCTGGAGAAGCAGACCACGACGCGTGACCGCCTGTTCGAGGAGTTCCTGGGCGGACTCGCCGGGCGGCACGCGGCGCACGTGGCGGCCGCACGCGGTCGTGGCCTGGTGTGGGGCCTGCCCTTCCGGGACCCGAGCCTGGCCAGGCGGGTCGCCGCGGAGGCCTTCGCCCGCGGACTCCTGGTGGAGACGGCGGGCTCCAGCGACGAGGTGGTGAAGCTCATGCCGCCCTTGACGGCCACGGACGAGGAACTGGCCGAGGGACTCGCCGTCCTGGAGGAGTCCGTGCACTCGGCTGTGAGCGGCTGACGGTGCCGACTCGTGAGCGTCGTGGGTGATGCCGACCGGGCGCCGGGTGCGTGGTCAGCGGGCGCGGTCCGGCCGGGCGCGTAGCGGATGACGGTGAGCGCCGCGTTGCAGTGATTGAGGCCGAGCCAACGCCACTCGGGCGCGTGCATGGCGTCCCGGACGAGCCAGGCGACCAGGAAGTTGTGGGTGAGGACAAGTTCGTGGGCGAGACCGTGGTGAACGGCCGCGAAGGGGATGTCCCGGAGGCGCCGGCCGAGCAACGTGGCCTGCCGTCGGCCGGTCTCCGTCAGCCCACTCCCGTCCGCTCGTGCCTCACCGTGCCGGACGAGGTGGAGGGAGCGGGTGCCCAGGCCGGTCATGTCGAGCTCCTCTGCGCCCACTGGTGATCCCGCCACCCGTAGACGCCGCCCTCCGAGCGCCGGTTCCCTCCGCCCGCTGATCAACCCGGCGTCCCGGCTCGGGAGAGTCGCGGAACCGGCCGGGAGCCAACGAGAGCCCGGCGGCCAGTCGTTCGCGGTCTGCCGCCCGGGCGGGCCCGGCTGCCTTCCGCGGCCGGTCGTGCCGGGCGGGGACCGGGAGACCGTCAGGGCCGGCGCAGGGCGCTGCGCATCAGTTCCTCGAGGCGGCGTTCACCTGCGCGTGTCTGCGCCCCGTCGCGCAGCCCTCGGTCCATCAAGTGCCGGACGGCGGGCAACGCGATCTGTGTGGCCCACGCGTCGTTCTCGCGGCGGAGTCCGTCCGTGAGGGGTTCGGCGGGCAACGCGCGCTTGGCCGCTTCGACGACACCGGCGGGCAGGCCGGCGATGTTGCGGGCGATACGGTCGACGTACTCGTCGAGCCGGCCGGCCGGCAGAGCCCGGTTGATCCAGCCGTAGGACGCCGCGGTCTCGGCGTCGAACAGGTCCGCGGTGAGCACCACCTCCAGCGCGCGGTTGCGGCCCACGCGGTCACGGAGGTACTGCGTTCCGCCCCCGCCGGGGACGATGCCCATGAGTGCCTCGATCTGGCCCATTTGGGCGGTCTCGGCCGCGGCGAACGCCATGTCCGCCGCGGCTACGAATTCCGCTCCGCCACCGCGGGCCTTCCCGGCGAGCTTCACGATGGTCACCTGGGGCTGGTGACGGAGGAGTTCCCCCACGGACTGGAACACGTTGACGTCCGCCGGCGCCGACGCGGCGAGCTGTTCCAGATCGTCCATCCGTTCCCCGATCCGCATGTCCACATGGGCGAGGAAGAACTCCCGGTCGGCGCTGGAGAAGACGATCACCCGGACCGACGCGTCACCCCGCAAGCCGTCCAGCACCGTGCGCAGTTCACGCATCATCGCCGCGTCGAGCACGTTGACCGGCGGGTTGTCGAAGACGATCCGGGCGACGCCGTCTCCGGTGCTCAGGCGCAGGGTCGAGTAGACATGGGTGGTCAAGAGGCTCTCCATCGGTTACCGGCAGGTGTGTAGGTTCGCCATGCACAGCCACCGTCGGCGACAGCTCTTCCGACCGTCAAGAACGCACTCTGGGAGAACCAAGGATCATGAGGGATACCGGCCCGCACGGTGCCGACGCGGGAACACCCATCGTTTTCCGGGCGGATTGCCCCAGCCGGCCGGTCCTCGACCAGATCGCGGACAAGTGGTCGATGATGGTGATGGCGCTCCTGGACCGGCCGCGGCGGTTCAACGAACTCAAGCGCCACTTGGAGGGTGTGACACAGCGGGTCCTCACCCGGACACTGCGCCGTCTGGAGCGGAACGGCATGATCCAGCGCACCGTGCTGCCGACCTCGCCGGTGGGTGTCGAGTACGCGCTCACGGCGCTGGGCGAGTCCCTGCGCGAGCCTTTCGGGCATCTCTACCGCTGGACTGTCGAGCACGGCGAGGAGATCGAGAACTGCCGTCGGGCGTACGACGGCAGGACCGACGCGTAGCCGGCTCCGTGGAGGGCGCGAGGCCGGCGGGACCGCGCCGGAGGTGTCACGCCGGGCACCAGGCGGCCGGACGGCCGGGCGGTGCGAGGACGTCGAAGCGGGCGATGTGCCGGCCCGGCGGCACCGGGTCCGTACGACGTGCGTCGTGCCGGGGCGCGCCCGGACAGGAATGTTCTCGCGCCGCCTCGCCATGCGACCGGGTCGTCGGACAAGATGTGCGCATGCCTGAGTCTCTTGAAGTGGAGCTCGCTGGAGCGGTGTTACGGCTGGAACTGTCCGACGCCGGGGAGCCCGCGCCGGCTGCCGGTGCGGAGGGCGGGGACGGGGACCGGCCGGATCTCCCGGAGGGCTTCGGCACGGTGACGCCCGTGTCCGCCGCCCGGCGCGGTCGCGCCGCCGTGGTCGCCACGGAGGGCTTGCGGGCCATGCTCAGCCCGCTGGGGCCGCTGCTGGAGGAGGTGCACCGTTCGGTCACCGGCGTCTCCCAGCCGCCCCAGCAGCTCTCGGTCACGTTCGGGATCCAGGTGGGGCAGGACCTCAAGCTGGGCATCGTGGGAGTCAACGGCCAGGCCACGATGACCGTCTCGGCCACCTGGGACGCCGACGCGGCCCGAAGGGACTGACGGATGGGGTGGTTCCGTCAACCCGGCGACGCCGCACCGACGTTGGTATCGGTGTCGGTGTCGGTGTCGGTGTCGGATCCGGCGCCGGGAGACCCGTGTCCCGCCGGTGCAGGGGCGCTGCTGTCCCCGCAGTACGTCCTGACCTGTGCCCACGTCGTCAACGCGGCCCTCGGCCGAACGCAGTTGAGTGCGGAACGGCCCGCGTCCTCCGAACACCTCCGCGTCGTGCTCCGGCACGATGCGGAGGTCCAGCGGATCAGCGCACGGCTGGCGGTGTGGGTGCCTCCGCGCCGGCGACCGGGAAGCCACTCGTGGGAGGGGGACCTGGCGGTGCTCGAACTCGCCGAGCCCGCCGCACCCTCGGCGCGCGCCGTGGCGTGGCAGCCCATGACGGAGAGACTCAGAGTCCGGGCGTGGCACGGCGGTGGCGACCCCAGCACCTTCGCCGACACCACGATCAAGTTCACCGACGGCTGGTACTACTACGCCGACGCCGACCTCAGCGGTGCCTCCGTCCAACACGGTTACAGCGGCGCACCGTTGTTCAAGGCGGACGACCTCACCACCGCCGTCGGGATCGTGACCAGCCATTTGATGACCGACGGACCGCTGTCGGACCGGCAGGTCGTGCGACGCAGCCTCGCGCTGCCCTGGCAGCGCGTGCGCGAGGAACTCGTCCGCGCCGAGGCGCACGACGTGGTCGCGGCCTGCCTGCCCGCTCCCTTCACCGACACGGGGAACGTCCCGGACGGCGCCCTCGACCTGGTGCGGAAACTGTTCGACCACACGGACCAGATGAAGTACCAGGCACACCGGCTGGCGACGGCACTCGGCTACCGCATGGCCGCCGAGGAGCCGGAAACGGCCGGTCCCACCCTGGAAGAAGAACTGACCGTCCTCCTGTTCACCGAGGGACGCGCGCTCGCCACCCTGGCCGAGCTGCTGACCGACACTGTGGACGAGGCACGCCGGGAGACACTCGACCGACTGCTGGGCCTGGGCCTTCCGGAGCAGGGCGTCCGGCTCCTGTCCGTCGGCGAGCACCGCAGACTCCTCAAGCTGCTCAGACGCGTGAACTCCGCTCATCCCACGCTCCTGTGCCAGGCGGCCCGCCACGTCCTGCAACTGGCCCACCACCCGCCCGCGTGGGCGGACCGCGCCGCCGTACCCGAGGCGATGCTGGCGGCGGCCGTCGACGACCTGGACGCGTACCGCTTCCCGCAGGAACAGGACAGCGTCCCGCTGATGCCCCAGTTGCTGCGGCTGGCCGTCTTCCTGTCCGCCGCCGTCGCCGACAGGAGAACGAGCAAGGAACTGGACACCTGGTGCGACGACGTCCGCCGGCGTCTGGGCCGCGACCGGTCCCTGCTGACCGAATGGCGGGCACAGGCTTCCTCGTGGGCCCGGTTCCGGCGGCGGCCGGTGACACGGATCGTGGTCGACCTGTCCCGCGATCCCGCGGGCGCCGAGCGCTACTTCTGTCACATCTGGCGGGTGAGCGAGGGCCGGGCGCCGGAGGGGGCGGGCCTCTCGACCGGGCCGTACACCGCGGAGGAGATCGGCCGGCTGGTCCACACACTGGTCAAGGACCAGGACCATGCCGGAGACGCGCCCGCCCCCTGGATCGACGTGGTGGTGGGACGGGACGATCTCCACCTGCCCGTCGACGGCTGGACGGCCTACAGCACCCGGGACCGCTTCGCCGACCTCGGCCTCCCTCCCCGGCCCGGGCAGCGGCAGCAGAGCCGGGTACTGGGGGCCACCTATCGGACGGCCCTGCGGCTGCGCCGGTTCAGCGCCGACCCCGACCGGGAACGGGCACGGCGCCACGGCCTGCGACGGCGCTGGGCGGCCGGGCGCACGGCCCCGGTCGTCCTCGATGCCGACATGAGCGACGCGGATCTGCTGTCCGCGCTGGACGGCGGACACCGGGACACGGCATGGGCCGTGCTGCACGGTGAGCCGGCGGGCCGCGACTTCCTCCTGCACGTCAGCCTGGCCATGGGAGTCCCCGTGGTGCTCTGGGACCGCGAGGCCGCCGGCCCCGAACACGCGCGGCGGCTCGAGGACATCATCGGCACCACGGCGCTGCCCGACCTTCCGGAGCTGCTCCAGGACTTCCGGAAGGGCGTGTACCACGACGCGGAGCCGTCCCCCGCCCGCCCGGCGATGGTGTGGGACGACCCCGACATGCACCTGCCCGTGCCACCCGACTACGACGATCCCTCTGACGCCCCGAAGAACTGGGAAAGGCTGACTGCCAGGTGACAGCGAAGGATTCCGGGAACGGCTGGCGGCTGTTCCGGGGCGACGGCCGGGTACGCGAGGTGGATTTCCCCGAAGCACCTCCGTGGCGCAGGTTCGGCGGTACCCCGGCCGGAGCCGGCCGGCGGCGCGAACGTCCGTACGTCATCGGGCCCGACGAGGCGGACGTGGTCAGCGCCGCCCTGCTGCTGCGGCGCCCCCTCCTGGTCACCGGGCAGCCCGGCACGGGCAAGTCGTCGATGGCGCACGCCATCGCCCACGAACTGGCCCTGGGCCGGGTGCTGCACTGGCCGGTCAACAGCCGGACCACGCTCCAGGACGGTCTCTACCACTACGACGCGATCGGCAGGCTGCGCGAGGCGGGCCTGCGGCACGACCGGGACGGCGCGCGGGGCACGGCGCCGAAGGAGCCGGACATCGGCTCCTACATCCGCCTGGGGCCGCTGGGGACGGCGCTGCTCCCGGCGGCCCGGCCGCGGGTCCTGCTGATCGACGAACTCGACAAGGGGGACATCGATCTGCCCAACGACCTGCTGACCATCTTCGAGGACGGCGCATTCGAGATCCCCGAACTGGCCCGGCTGACCGGGGAGCAGGACCGGGCCCGGGTGGTGACCGCGGACCCGGGCGGCCGGGCGGACGTCGACCACGGCTGGGTGCGCTGCGCCGAGTTCCCGGTCGTCGTCATCACCAGCAACGGCGAGCGCGACTTCCCCCCGGCCTTCCTGCGCCGCTGCGTCCGGCTCGATCTGCCCGAACCCGACGAGGAACGCCTGCGGGCGATCGTACGGGAGCACCTGGGCGACGGCGTGGGGCCCGGCGAGGAGATCGAAGGGGTCGACGAACTCGTGCGCGCGTTCCTGGCCCGGCGGGCTCGTGGGGAGCTGGCCACCGACCAGTTGCTCAACGCCGTCTTCCTGCGCCGCGGCGGGGTGGAACTGGACGCCGACGGTCTCCTGGAGGCCGTACTGCACCGCCTCGGCGGGACGGTGTAGCCGGAGATGCTCCAGCGGCTGCTGAACGTCCTGGCGGACAGCGGAGCCGGGCTGTCGGGTGAGGAACTCCTCGACGCCCTGTGGCTGGCCGCCCGGCTGCCGCCGGCGCCCGCCACCGCGCTGGCGCGGGCGGCCCGGACATCCGGCGACCCGCCGGACGACGGCCCGCACGCGGGTGACCGGGCCGACGGGCCGCAGGACGCCGGCGACCGGAGCGTGTACGCCCGGCCGAGAGGCGCGTCTCCCCGCGCGCGCCGCGCCCGGGGCGCCCTGCACGGCGGCGCGGTTCCCGCCGCGGACCCCGGCCGGACGTCCGCCGTCCCTCCGGCGGCCCCGGCCGTATCGGTCCGGTCCCCCGGCGAGAAGGCCCTCGGCACGGCGGAACTCGCCCTCGGCCGTGCGCTGCGTCCGCTGCGGACGCACCGGCCCGATCCGCGCCGGCCCGAGCTGGACCTCCCCGCAACGGTGCGGGCCGTCGCCGAGACCGGACTGCCCGACATCGTGCTGCGCTCCTCCGACGCGCAGGGACTGGATCTGGTGATCCTGGTCGACGACGGGGTGTCCATGCTTCCCTGGCAGCGCCTCGCCACCGAGATACGGCTGCTCATGGAACGCAGCGGCGCGTTCCGCCTCGTCCACACCTTCAGCCTGGACACCCGGGCCCCGGAGGGACCGCTGCTGGGCTACCGTCCCTTCGGCACGACTCCCGCCACCCTCCCGCCCTCCGCGGTCGCCGACCCCTCGGGCCGCACCATGCTGGTGGTGCTCAGCGACGGCGTGGGCCGGGCCTGGCGTGACGGCCGTATGCACCGGCTGCTCGGCCGGCTGGCCGCGGTGGGCCCGGTCGCCGTGCTGCACACGCTGCCCCGGCGGATGTGGGACGGCACCGGCATCCGGGCGGAGCACTGGCGGGTGACCACGCACCGCCAGACGGCGGCCAACGCCACCTGGCGCGTCACGGACCCGGTGCTGCCGCCCGCCCTGCGGCCGTTCGACGGCGTACCCGTCCCCGTCCTCGCCCCCGAGCCCGGCGCGGTGACCGCCTGGACCCGGCTCGTCGGCTCCACCGGCACGAGCGCGCTGCTGCCGCTGCTGGCACCCGCGCCCCGGCGCCCCCGGCCCGACGCGCCGGGCGCCGCGCGGACCCGCGCCCCGCGGGAACCGTACGCCGAGGTGCTGCGCTTCCGTTCCTTCGCGTCGGCGGAGGCGTACCGGCTCGCGGCACACCTGGCGGCGGTCGCGCCGCTGCCCGTGCCCGCCATGCAGCTCGTACGGCAGGCACTGGGCGCCACGGTGGACGCGGGCCACCTGGCGGAGGTGTTCCTCAGCGGCCTGCTCCACCGCGTCGGTGACACCGACCGCCCGCCGCAGCAGTGGCAGTTCGACTTCGCCGAGGGAACGCGCCGGATGCTCCTGAGCGCGATACCGCCGCCCGAACTGGTGCGCACCACCCGGGCGGTCACCAGCCGGCTGGCCGAACTGGGCGGCGGCGCACCCACCTTCCTGGCCTGGCTGCCCCACCCGGACGGCCAGGACCACATCACGGCCGGCCAACGGGCCCTGAGCTGGGTGGACCAGCGGGTGATGCGCCGGCTGGGGGTCCCGGTGCCGGACGCCCCGGCGCCCACGGCCGCGCCGCCGCGCTACGACCTCGCGATCCGTACGACGCACTCGCCGCCGACGCCGCCCGGCATGGCGGCGAAGGAAGTGGTGCTCCCCTGGGCGGCCGGCGAGGAGGCCGACCCGGCCGCCATGACGACGGACGCGCTGCGGGCCGGCGCCCTGACACCGGGCGACACGGCCGCGAAGATCGTGTTCGTGGCTCCGCCGGGACCGGCGGCCCTGCCGGTGTACACCGCGGTGGCCGGCTTCACCCACCGGTGGGTGGACGCCTACGCCGACGGCGACGTGCTCGACATGGCCGGTCTCCAGCTCTTCACGGCAGCCCTCGGCGACGTGGCGCGGCCCGCCGGGTTCCTGATGTGGGCGCAGGCCGGCGGACCGCCCGTGGACTGCATGCCCACCGTGCCCTTCTCCGGCGACCCGGACCGGTCGCCGGACGAGGTCACCGTGCGGACCGTGCGGTACGCGGCACGGCTGAGGATGGTTCCGCCGGACAGCGCGTCGGCCGCCCTGCGCATGCTGGCCAGGGTCGCGGCCCTGCGGGCCCGGGGAGACACGGCCTGGCGCCTGCCGGTGCTGTCCACCGGCACCGAGCCGCCGCCGGCGGGCAAGTCGACTGAAGGACAGGGCGTCGACCTGGAACTGATCAGGCAGGCCGCGGACCGGTACCGCAAGGAAGCGGTGAAGGGCGGCGAGACGGTGGAAGTGATACCCGCGCCACGGTTGTCCCCGCTCAACCGGCGCATCGCGGAGGCGAACGCGACGGACCCCGCCGCGCTGCTGCCCCGGCTCGGCGCCGTCACCGAGGACGGGGTGCGCTGGAGCTGTCCCCGCGACCGGGGCGACCACGCGGAGGCCGTCCTCAAGGTGGTCGCCTCTCGTGGGGCCGTCTCCTGCGCACACTGCTACCCGCGCGGGGTGGCGTTCGTCCGGCTGGTCGTGGACACCCTGGGCCTGACGCCCGACGAGGCCGCCGCGTTCATCCTGCACGACTCGGACGGCCCGGCGCCCGGCTCGGCGGTGACCGCCCGTGTCACCGCCCGGAGCCCGGAGGGGTACCGCTGCGCCGTCCGCCATCCCGTGACCGGGCGGGTGGCCGAGGCGGTGCTGCCGGCGCGTGAGTCCGGCGAACTCAAGGACCGCCCGTCGCCGCGCCTGGCGACGGGAAACCGCGTCGTCGCGCTGGTGGTGGAGGCGCGGGACGACACCCTGGTCCTGTCCCTCACCGCCGCCGGCCTGGTGGAGCGCGTCCTCGCCGGCTTCGTGCCCGAGCTGACCACCGGCGAGGTGGCGATCACCGGTATCGCCCGGGTCGCCGGAGCACTCACGAAGATTGCCGCCGCACCCACCCGGCCGGCGAACAGCGTCAGGGGAGCGTTCGTGGGACGGGGAGCCGAGCGGATCAAGGGCGCCCAGCGTCTGCTCTCCGGAGGGCTGACCCGGGAGAAACTGGAGGTCATCGCCTACTCCAGCGATCAGCGTGTCCTGCTGGTCAACGCGCTCGTCTACGCGCAGCCGACCGGCCTCCTCGTCGACCGCCAGCGCGCGGTCGTCGCCGTACCGCCGCACCAGGTCCGCAGCGCCATCGGACGAGGCGGTCTGAACGCCCAGCTCGCCGGCCAGCTCACCGGCCTGTACGTGAAGATCGTGCCGGCGGGAAGCGACCTCCGCAGGGAGATGGACTCCGCGTTCGACGGCGAATAGGGCGCAGTGCACGGCCACTTGGGCTGGACCGCGCGCTCTGGGCGGCCGGCTCCCCGCGTGGTCGTGTCGGGGAACCGGCCGTTCAGGGTGCTACTTGAGGTACGGGCCGTCCGTGCCTATCTTGCCCGGAGCCGCGTTTCTGCCGCCGAGGTCGAGGACGTAGACGCGCAGGTCGCCCTTGCCGGGGGCGGTGACGGTCAGGGTGCCGTTCGTGACCTGCCTGACGTCGCCCGTGACGGCGTCCTTGTAGGTGCCGTTGGGGATGCCGGTGTAGGTGGCGCCGTCGGTGACGGCGACCAGCGCGAAGCTGTCCACGCCGGTGGCGGCGTCGGTGTAGCGGCGTTTGAAGTTCATGCCGCCGCCCGTGATGCCCTCGGTGGAGTACTGGCCCATCTGCAGGGCCGGGATGGCGCGGCGGATCTCGTTGAGCCGCTGGACGTGCTTGACCAGGGGTTGGGCCAGGGTGGTGGCGACCTCGCCGGTGGCGCTCGCGGCCTTGGAGAAGTCGGCGGCGGTGACCGTGCCTTGGAGGTGGTCGCCGTAGTAGGCGCGGCCCGTAGTGGCCAGCGGGCAGCGGGGGCCGCAGTCGATGGTCTTGCCGGCCTGGAACTGGATCTCCGAGCCGTAGTAGAGGGTGGGGATGCCGCGGAAGGTCCACATCAGGGCCATGTTCTCGGCCCAGGCGTCCTGGCCGCCGGTGTAGCGCTCGCTGGACTTGTTGGGTCCGTAGTCGTGGCTGTCGACGTAGACGACGTTGTAGGTGGCGTCGTTGGTGGAGTCGTCGGAGTCCTTGCCGTTGTAGTACGCGTTGTGCGCGTCGCCGAAGTTCATGTGCATGCGCATGTCGATGATGTTCATGCCGGAGAACTTCGAGTGGTCGGGGGTGTGGTAGCTGTTGCCGTCGAGGAAGGCGTTGGCGGACGTGGGCTGCTGGCCGGTGCCCAGTTGCTCTTCGTAGGTGTACTGGTCGAGCGCGGCCTGCACGTCGTCGTCGGTGTACTGCTTGCGTTCCTTCCAGGTGTAGAACTGCGCGGAGTGGTTGACGGAGCCGCGGTTCCACTTGTCGTTGACGAAGGCGGCGACCTCGGCGAAGACGAAGAAGTCCTTGGCCTTGTCCGGCCCCCAGTCCTGGGCGACGCGCTGCTGGATGGCGGGCAGGAAGCGGCGGTTCCAGGTGATCCGGGGGACGTGGACCGCGGTGTCGATGCGGAACCCGTCGACGCCCATGTCGATGTACTTGTCGTAGGCGCCGATGAGGTAGTCCTGCACCTGGGGGCTCTCGGTGTTGAAGTCGGCGAGGTCGTCGGCGAGCCAGCAGGAACGGGAGTCCTCGCCCTCCCAGTTGCCGATCCAGCACTGGTGGTAGTACCGGGACGGGAACATGCCGCTGGTGGGGCTGGGCCACTGGCAGTTGTAGAGGGTGTAGCCCTCGGGGGACTTGGCGCCGGTGGGCTTGCCCCAGTTGAGGCAGGTGTTGCCGGACGGTTCCGCGGTCGACCACAGGTCGCCGTTGTAGTACGACTTGCCGGACTTCGGCTCGACGGTCAGGCCGTCGTACTCGAACCCGGGCTGCTTCTCGTCGTAGAACCAGGACCACTGGGAGTCGCGCACGCCGTACACGGTCGGCACGAACAGGCCCTTGGCGCCCCACCGGGAGCTGTGGTTGTAGACGACGTCCTGGTAGATCTTCATGCCCTTGGCGTGGGCGGCGTTGATCAGGTCCTGGTAGGAGGCGCCCGCCGACTCCAGCCGGGGGTCGACCTTGTAGAAGTCCCAGCCGTGGTAGCCGTGGTAGTCGTAGTCGGAGCGGTTGAGGACCACGGGGGTGATCCAGACGGCGGAGAAGCCGAGGGTCTTGATGTAGTCCAGCTTCTCGACCAGGCCCTTGAAGTCACCGCGGAACATGGGGTCGTTGCCGGCCGCGTTGCCGGAGGAGACGTGCTGGCTGCCGCCGCGGTCGTTGCCGCTGTCGCCGTCGTAGAAGCGGGCGGTCAGCACGAAGTAGATGGGGTCCTTGCGCGGGTCGCCGCCGAGCATCGTGCCCTGTTCGGCCGGCGGTGGAGCCTGGCCGGTCGTCGCGACGGCGGGGGCGGAGGCGGCGGAGAGGTTGCCGGCCGCGTCGAGCGCCCTGACGGTGTAGGTGTAGGAGGTGTTCGCCTCCAGGCCGGATTCGCTGAGCACGGTGGAGCCGACGCTGGTGACCTGGGTGCCCTTGGTGCCGCCCGTGCGGGTCACCTGGTAGCCGGTGACGGCGGTGTCGTCGGTGGCGGGGTCCCAGGTCAGGACGACGGACGTGGCCGTGGCCGCGGCCTTGACGGCGGTGGGGACCGTGGGCGCCGTGGTGTCCGGCGTCTGGGACGCGCAGGGGTCGGTGGCGTTCTTGGTGACCGTCTTGTCCTTCACCGTGCTGACCCCGGTGGACAGCGCGTAGTTGGCGCCGTTGTTGTTGTCCCAGGTGCCGTTGCCGTTGTTGAAGGTGGCCGCCAGCCCGGCCGCGCCGCCGAGGTCCACGCTCTTCTTGAACCATCCCGGGCATGCCTGCTCCATGCCGACGCCCGGTACCGCCGTCCACGCGCCGCCCGTGGGGGCGTAGTGCAGGTTGACGGTGCTCCAGCCCACGGACCGCGCGTAGTAGAAGACGGTCGCGCCGGACGCGGAGGTGGGGGAGGGCGACGGGCCGGGACCGCCGCCGTCGCCGCACGGGTCGCTGTGGGCGATGACGCCGTCCTTGACGGTGAGGGTGCCGGTGCCCAGGGCGTAGTTCTTGCCGCCGTTGTTGTCCCAGGTGCCGCTGCCGTCGGTGAACGTGGCCTGCCAGGTGGAGGCCGTGCCGAGGTCGACGGTCTTCTTCACCCAGTCCGTGCAGCCGGCCTCCATCGCGGTGCCGGGCACCTGGGTCCAGGCAGCCCCGTCGGGAGCGTAATGCAGGTAGAAGTGCGGCCAGTTGTGGCTCTTGGTGGAGTAGTACACCGTCGCCGTGTGGCCGGCCTCGGCGGCGGCGGGCACCGCGTCCACCGTACGGCCGGGCCGGGGCGCGGCGGACAGCAGACCGATCAGTACCGCGACGGCGGCCAGTGCCGCCCAGGGGCGTCTGAGTCGCCAGGGTGTGGTGCGTCTCATCGAGAACTCTCCCAGGGGTATGCCGCGGCCGTGCGGCCGCGGTCTCCGACAAGGGGGACCCGGTGGCGGGCGTCCCCGTGTGGATCTCCGCCGTGAAGCCCTGACGCGCCGCAGGACCGTGGCGATGCAGCGGACGCCGGTGCTGAAAGTGGCGCCGGAAACTTGCTGCAACTGTTTGCGCACCCGGAAGGTACTCGCTCGTTAAAGGGACGTAAAGAGTTCCGGCACGCCTCGCTGCGGCCGGGGCGGTGCGGGGGAGCGGGCGGCGCCGCGGCCGGCACCGGCGGACGGCATCCGCAGACCCACCCGCACCAGCTTGACCACCCGTTTCCGGGGAACCCGGCGAAGGGACGGAGGAGGTGGCGGAAATGGCCGACGACGAGTTCTATCAGCGCGACCGGCCGGAGGGCGCGAAACTCCCGGAGGACCGTCCCCGGGAAGGCGGGCTGCCGAGCCCCCACCGGGGTGGCAAAGGGATCTGGATCACCCTGGGCGTGGTGGCGGTCCTCATCGTCATCTTCGCCCTGATCATGGTCTGACCAGACCTGATCACCGCCCGATCCGGTCCGCCGCGGCCCGGGCGAGGCCGGCCCGGGCCCCCACCGACTGGGGGCCCGGGCAGTTCCGTAGGCCCGCCGTCGCCGAAACCGCGTGCCTCGCCCCGGCGGGCCGCCGGCCGGTCCCTACAGTTCTTTCGTCACGCCTGTCCGGCCGCCGGTCCAGGCGCCCCGCTCAGAAGGTCAGGCCCACGTGTGCCAGGGCCTGCTTCAGCAGCGCCCCCTGCCCGCCCGGCATCTCGTTCTGCACCGCCGGGGACGCGGCCTCCTGCGGGCTGAACCAGACGAGGTCCAGCGCGTCCTGGCGGGGCCGGCAGTCGCCGGCCACCGGCACGATGTAAGCCAGGGACACCGCGTGCTGGCGCGGGTCGTGGTACGGCGTGACGCCCACCGTCGGGAAGTACTCCGCGACCGTGAACGGCTGGAGGGAGGCGGGGATGCGGGGCAGGGCGACCGGGCCGAGGTCCTTCTCCAGGTGGCGCAGCAGCGCGTCGCGGACCCGCTCGTGGTGCAGGACCCGCCCGGAGACCAGGGCCCGGCTGACCGTGCCGTCCGGGCCGATGCGCAGCAGCAGTCCGATACTGGTGACTTCACCGCTGTCGTCCACCCGCACGGGCACGGCCTCGACGTACAGGATCGGCATCCGGGCCCTGGCCATTTCCAGTTCGTCCGTGGTCAGCCAGCCGGGCGTGGTCTCGGTCATGTCAGACATTGCTTGATCATACGTTCCGGGTGGCAGGTCCGCCGGGATAGCGGTCCGGATCGGATACGGACGGCCCGTACAGCCGGCGGGCGTTGTCGCGGCCCGTCCAGGCCGCGATCCGCAGGGCGTCGGACAGGCTCAACTCGTCGGCGTCCACCCGGTCTTGCAGCAGAGCGGCGAGGCCCTGGCGGAAGCACAGGGCGCCCAGGTGGTGGAATTCGGCCACCCCGAAGGCGTCGGAGCTGTACAGCAGCTTGCGGAACGGCGTCACCTCCAGCGCCTCCTCCAGCACCGCCCGGCAGCGGGCCGGACCGGTGTAGTGCAGGGCGAGACCGACGTCCAGGTAGACGTGCTCGAAGACCGCGGCCAGCCAGGCGGCCTGGCGGTGGTACGGCCAGCAGTGCAGCAGCAGGACCGGGACCGTGCCGGCGGTCCGGCGCAGCCAGTCGGTGAGCAGCGCGGGATCGGCGCGGTGCAGCGTCACGTCCGCGTCGCCGAAGCCGGTGTGCAGCTGCAGCGGACGGCCCAGGCCGACGGCCGTCCACAGCAGGTGCCGTACCAGCACCGGGTCGGCGAGCCGGCCGCCGCGCGCCAGCCAGCGCCGGGCCGCCTCCGTCACTGCCGCGTCCGTGGGGCGCTCCGGGTCCAGGGCGAAGCCCGTGCGGTAGGCCGCGACCGACTTCACCGCCACCACGCCCGGCCGGCGCACGGCCTCCTCGGCGGCGGCGCGCAGCACGGCCGGGTACTCGCCCGCCTCCACACCCCGCGCCGCCACCGTCTCGGCGAGCCGCTCCAGCCGTACGACCTCGCAGGCGGCGGCGCCGGCCGCGGCGGCCAGTTCCGCGGGGGTGGTGAGCGGGTACGGGGCGAAACCGGTGTCCACGCAGAACACCCCGGTCCCGGACGCGGTCAGGAACCTGCGGTTGACCTCCCGCCAGCCCAGCTCCGCGCGCCGGGCCAGATAGGCGGCGGGCGGGGCGTGCCGCGGCAGGTCCAGCAGCGGCGCGCAGTGGCGGCGCACGGCCACGCCGACGGGGCTGTCGAACGGGGAGACGCCGGGCCAGGCCGCGCCCTCGGTGATCAGGGACTCGAAGGCGCCGGCGTCCAGATCGTCGGTCACCGCGCCGTGGCAGTGGTGGTCCACCAGCGGCAGCGCGGCGAGCGCCTCGTGGACCGGTCCCGGTGCGCCCATGGTCAGTACGTCCACCGGTAGGCCGCCGCGAGCCGGGCGGGGGCGAGCCCCTCGACGGCCGCCGCCTCGCCGAGCCGTACGGCGCTCACCGCGTCCGCGAGGACGGGGCCCAGCGCGGCCCGCAGCACCGGGTCCGCGCGGAACTCCCCGACGGCCTCCGGCAGCGACCGCGGCAGCCGCCGCACACCCAGGGCCGCCGCCTCCTCGGGGCCGTACCGGGCCGGATCGCCGGTGATCTCCCCGGGCAGGGCGCGGGCCGCCGTGATGCCGTCCAGTCCGGCGGCGATCACGCAGCCGAGGGCCAGATACGGGTTGGCGGCCAGGTCGACGGGCTTGACCTCCATGTTGGCCTCCTGGTCCCGGCGGCCCGCCGTGCCGGTGACGATCCGTACGGCGGCCTCGCGGGTCTCCCGGCCCCAGGCGGTGAAGACGCCGGCCCACTGGGAGGGCTGGAGCCGCAGATAGCTGGCCGGGCTCGGCGCGGTCACCGCGGTCAGCCCGGGCAGATGGGCGAGGACACCGGCCACGAACGACTCCGCGGCGGCCGTCATGCCGTACCGGCCCGCGCCGCCGGCGTGCAGGTTCACCCCGTCGCGCCAGCAGGACAGGTGCAGATGGCCGCCGTTGCCGACGCCCTCGGGAAGGTAGGCGGGCGCGAAGGAGACCCGCAGCCCGTGCCGCTGGGCCACCGCCCGGATCGTCTGGCGCACCAGCACGCTGCGGTCGGCCGCCGCCACCGGGTCCAGCGCGCCCACGGAGACCTCGAACTGCCCGGGCGCGTACTCGGGGTGGAGCTGGTCCACGTCCACGTCCTGGGCGGCGAGCGCGGCCAGCAGATCGGCGGTGTAGTCGCTCAGCTCCACCTGGCGGACCGCGCCGTACGCCGGCCCGGACACCGCCGGCACGAACTCGCCGGCGGGCGCCGAGCCCAGCCCGACGGCCCACTCGATCTCGACCGCCGCCCTGAAGGCGAGACCGTGCCGGCCGGCGGCGTCCGCGACGGTCCGGCGCAGGAAGGTCCGGGCACAGCCCGGGTGCCGCTCGCCCTCCTGCGTGATCCGGTCCACGGGCGCCCACGCCCAGCCGGGCTGCCCCGCCAGCGGCACGAGACGGTCGAGGTCGGGGTAGAGCCTGAGGTCGCCGTCGGGGGAGCCGAGCACGTCGGTGGTGACGACGGAGTCGTCCGCGAGGAACGTGTCGAACACCGGCGACATGCCGACACCCCAGGCCACGGCCGCCGCCAGCCGGGCCGTCGGGACCGTCTTGACCCGGCAGACGCCCGCCGTGTCCACATAGGCCAGGACGACACCGCGCACGCCCCGCGCGGCCAGGTCCGCGGTGAGGGCCGAGGCCCGCGCCAGGTCGCCGGGCCGGCCGCCGGGCACGGGATCGGCAAGGGTGGTCATGCGTCCTCCTCGACGGGCCCGGCCGGCGGGGCGGCCCCGGCCGGGGTCAGGGTTTCACGGCGACCGCTCCGTACTGCGGCACCACGGCGGCCTCCGGCCCGGCGCGCCACTGCGAGCACGGCACCAGACCGGGCTCGACGAGGTCCAGACCGTCGAAGAACGCGGCGATCCCGGCGCGGTCGCGGCCGGTGATCGGCGGGGTGGCGTTGGCGTTCCAGAACTCCATCGCGGCGACGTTGCCCTGGCCGCCGGCCTCGGCGTCGTAGGTCGGGTGGGTCAGCACCAGATGGCTGCCGGACGGGACCGCCGCCATGATCCGCCGCACGATGTCCCGGGCCTCCTCCGTGTCCAGCACGAAGTTGAGGATGCCCAGCATCATCACCGCGACCGGCCGGTCCAGGTCGAGGGTCTCGGCGGCGCCGCGCACGATGGTGTCCGGTTCGCGCACGTCGGCGTCGATGTAGTCGGTGACGCCCTCGGGCGAGCTGGTGAGCAGCGAGCGGGCGTGCACCAGCACGATCGGGTCGTTGTCGACGTAGACGATCCGTGACTCGGGCGCGACCCGCTGGGCTATCTCGTGGGTGTTGTCGACGGTCGGCAGCCCGGTGCCGATGTCGAGGAACTGCCGTATCCCGCGCTCGGCGGTCAGGAACCGCACCGCCCGGCCCAGGAAGTCCCGGTCCGCCCGGGCCACCGCCCGGATCACCGGGAACAGCCCGGCGACATGCTCGCCGACCCGCTGGTCGACCTCGTAGTGATCCTTGCCGCCGATCCAGTAGTTCCAGACCCGCGCGTTGTGCGCCACGCTGGTGTTCAGCCGCGCCGACTCGGCCGCGGTGTGACCCTCGCTCACCCTGTTCGCCCTTCTCACATGCGGTTCTCCGCCGTCATTGTGCCCCCCGGTGATCACGTTGTCCCGGAAAACGGGGCACCCGGGCGGTTCCGGGTCCGCCGGACGCGTGCGGAACACTGGACCGGTACCCGAACACCCGACCGGAAGCAGGACATGACCGCCACGCCCATGCCCACGCCCCTGCCCGACGCCCCCGCGCCGGACGCCGGCCCCGCCGACATCCGGCTGATCGTCACCGACCTCGACGGCACCCTGCTGGACGACGCCAAACGCATCCCCGGGGAACTGTGGCCGATGCTCGCCGAACTGCGGCGCCGCGGTGTGCTGTTCAGCCCGGCGAGCGGACGGCAGTACGCGACCCTGCTCCGGCAGTTCGAGCACGTCGCCGAGGGCATGGTGTTCATCGCGGAGAACGGCACGTACGTGGTCCGCGACGGCGTGGAGCTGAGTTCCGACCCGATGGAGAAGTCCGTCGCGGCCCGGGTGGCCGAGACGGTACGGCGGCTGGCCGCGGGCGGCACGGACGTCGGCGCCGTCGTCTGCGGCAAGCACGCGGCGTACGTCGAGCGGACCGACGAGGCCTTCCTCGCCCAGGTCCGCACCTACTACGCCGAGCACCGGATCGTCGAGGACGTCACCGCCGTCGAGGACGAGGTGATCAAGGTGGCGCTGTTCGACTTCGGGTCCGTCGAGCACACCACCGCCCCGGCCCTCGCGGAGTTCGCCGCCACCCACCAGGTCGTCGTCACCGGCGAGCACTGGGTGGACGTGATGAACCGCACCGCCAACAAGGGCACCGCGCTGCGCGCCCTGCAACGGGCGCTCGGCATCACACCGGCGCAGACCATGGTGTTCGGCGACTACCTGAACGACCTGGAGATGCTGGACGCGGCCGAGTGGTCCTTCGCCATGGCCGGTGCCCACCCGGAGACGATCCGCCGGGCCCGCCACCTGGCCCCGTCCAACAACGAGGCGGGCGTGGTGCGGACCATCGCGCGGGTGCTCGGACTGCAGGGCGGGGGCGGGCCGACGGACGGCGGCGTGGTGGCCACGGCTGGGGCGGCGCCGGGCCGTGAGTGCCGGGGCCCGCTGGGCAGGTGAGTGCCGGGGCGCCGCCGGGCCGGTCAGTGCTTGAGTGCCGCCGCGCCGTACAGGGAGACCGGGGCGCCGTCGGCCGGCGGCTCGTCGGGGCGCCAGTCCGCCACCGGCACGATGCCCGGCTCCAGCAGCTCCAGGCCCTGGAAGAACGCGCCCACCTCGGCCCGCGAGCGGGCCACCAGGGTCACCCCGCCCGCCGCGTAGGCGGCGATGCCCTGGCGTACGTTCTCCGGCTCGAAGTCGGCGGTCATGGCCGACAGCACCAGCGCGCTGCCCGGCGCCAGCGCGTCGACCAGCGTGGCCACCAGGTCGTGGGCGCCGTCGTCGTCGGCGACGAAGTGCAGCAGCGCGATCAGCGAGAGCGCCACCGGGCGGCCGAAGTCCAGTACGCCGGCGGCCCGTTCGAGGATGGTGCGCGGATCGCGGGCGTCGGCCTGCACATACTCCGTCACCCCCTGGGCGGTGCCGCGCAGCAGCGCGTTCGCGTGGGCCAGCACGATGGGGTCGTTGTCGACGTAGACCACACGGGCGTCCGGGGCCACGGACTGGGCGATCTGGTGCAGGTTGGGCTCGGTCGGTATGCCGGTGCCGATGTCCAGGAACTGCCGGATGCCGGTGTGGGCCAGCGCCCGCGTGGTGCGGCGCATGAACGCCCGGTTGGCGCGGGCGGTCCGCGGCGCGGCGCCTCCGTCGATGGAGGCGATCCGCCGGCCCAGCTCCTCGTCGACCGGATAGTTGTCCTTGCCGCCCAGGTACCAGTCGTAGACCCGCGCCGGATGCGGGCGGGTGGTGTCGATTTCCCGGTTGTCCTGGATGTCCGGCCCGGTCCCCGTCACGCGCTGCTCCTCCGCCCGTCCGGTCCCGGCGGTCCGGCCGGGACGTGCGGCAGCAGTGTGACACGCTCACGCGGCGCGGCGCAGGCAGTCCTCGGCCAGCCGGGCGTCCAGCGCCGCCCGGACCAACGCGGCGGCCAGCACGGCCGGTTGGGTGTCCCCGGCCAGACGGATCAGCTGCTCGGGATCCGTCGGCAGACCGAGCCGGCCGGCGCCGGACAGTGCCTTGCCGTCCAGGTACGGCGTGACGTCCGGCCACACCCGCTGCGCCTCGCGCAGGAAGATGCCGGCGCCGGCCGGCCCGATGCCCGGCGCCTCCTGGAGCAGCCGCTTCAAGGCGCCGGGGTCGCCGTCGGCCGCCCGGTGCAGCCGGCGCAGATCGCCGCCCCAGCGCTCGGTGAGCAGGACGGCGCCGTCGCCGAGCTGGGCGGACGTACGCTCGTCATAGCGGCGGTAGCCGGCCCGGCCGAGGGCTTCCACCCGTCGCCGCCGGCCGGCCTGCGCCATCCTGTGCGGGCTGTCGAGACGGTCCTCGTGCAGCGCGCGGGCGGCGGCCACCGCGACCGAGGCCCGGATCCGGGCGCTCAGCAGCAGGGCCAGCACCAGCAGCCGGTACAGCGGCTGCGGGGTGTCCGTCAGGCGGATGCCCGCCTCCTCGGCGTACGTCCGCCCGTGCGCGGACACCAGCGCGCGCAGCACCCGCGCGTCGCGGTCCATCGGCCTACGGCTTGAGCGGGTCGTGGCCCAGCGTCATCAGCCGGTGCCGGCGGCGGGTGTCCCCCGGCGTGCTCACCGGCGCCGGCTCGTCCTCCAGGTCCACCAGCTCACCGACCGTGTCGACGACCTGGTACATCACCCGGACGTCGGCGTCGGTGAGGTCGGTGCGGCGCTTCTGCAGGATCGCCAGGACGTGCTGTCCGGTGGACGTGCCCGCCTCTTCCGGCAGCGGTTCGCTCTCCTCGCCGGCGTCCCGGACCTTCAGCCAGGCCGCGAGTTCCGCCGACGTCATGTTCACCACGCGGTGGAAGTCCTCCCACAGCGCGTCGAGTTCGAGGGAGTCGGCCATGTGTCCCCTTCCGTGTGCGGGTGTGGACGTACGAATGCCGCGGACGTCCCGTCCCCGGTCTCCGGGTGCGGTCGGACGCCCCGTTCCCGGTGTGCGGCGCCGGTGTCCTAGCTCTCGGTGTCCTCGCGCGGGTGGTTCTCGGCCTCGAACATCCAGCGCTGCTTCTCCAGGTCGGCGGTGATGGCGATCAGCAGGTCCTGGGAGACCGGGTCGGCCTTCTCGGTCGCCTCGATCCGCTTGCGCAGCCGGGCGATGGCGGTCTCCAGGGACTCGACGATCAGCTCCACCACCTCGGTGTCGCGCAGCCAGCCGTCCTTGGTGCCGGACAGCGCATAGGTCGCGGCGATGGTCTCCGGCCGGCCGTCCGGCGACACGCCCAGCGCGGCGGAGCGCTCGGCGACCGTGTCGGAGTGGGCGCGGGCCGTGGCGACCAACTCGTCCAGCTGGAGGTGGATCGACCGGAACCGCGGGCCGACGATGTTCCAGTGCGCCTGCTTGCCGACCAGCGACAGGCCGAGCAGGTCGACCAGGGTCTCCTGCAAGGCGGTGCCGGTGACGCCGAGCGCTTCCTCGGGCAGTGTGCTCTTGACCACGGTCATGGTGTGCGGGTCCCCTTCCGTCATTTTCCGTCGATTTCCGTCAGTTTTCTGCGGTCATGTCCGGAAGGGCGGGTGCCCTGCGTGCCCGGGGGCAAACCGTGCAGGGAGGCGAACCCGCTGATCAGCGGGGCAGCACCCGGTCCAGGAAGGCCAGCACTTCGGCGTGGACCTGCTGCTTGCACGTCTCGTTGAACACCTCGTGCCGCGCGCCCGGGAAGATCCGCTCGGTCAGCAGGCCGCCGCTCAGCCGCTGCACCCCGGGCCGGCTCCCGGACAGCGGCACCACCCGGTCGTCGTCGCCGTGCAGCCACAGCAGCGGCAGGCCGTCCACCGGACCGCCCCGGGCCACGGTGTCCAGCGTCCGGACGAACGCCTGGAGCGTCGGCCGCTTCATGGGCCCGTGCCACACCAGCGGATCGGCGGCGTACGCGGCGCCCACGGCCGGGTCCCGGGAGAGCGCGGACGGGCTGAGCGGGGTGTCCGGGACGGCGTCCAGGGCCAGCAGCCGCCCCGGCAGTTCCCAGGCGCCGATCACCGGTCCGGACAGGATCAGCGCGCTCGGCTCGTCGCCGTACCGCTGGGCGTAGCGGGCCGCGATCAGCCCGCCCATCGAGTGGCCGACCAGGACCAGCGGCAGGCCGGGGTGCGCGGTCCGGGCCAGGTCCGCCGCCGCGTGCACGTCCGTGACCACGTCCTCGAAGTCCTCGATCAGCACCCGTTCCCCGGCCGAGCGGCCGTGTCCCATGTGGTCCGGCGCGTAGACGGCGGCCCCGTGCCCGGTGAGCAGGGCGGCCGGCTCGTCGTACCGGCCGGCGTGCTCGCCGTACCCGTGCACCAGGAGGGCCGCGTAGCGCGGCCGCGGGTGCGGCCACTCGCGTACGGCGACGGCTCCGCGGGTGCCGTCGAGGGTGTGCTCGCGGACGTGGGGCATGTCTCCTCCGGGGGGCTCGGGAAGGTCCTGGGGGATCTTCCCAGCGGGGCGGTCGGAGGTCTATAGTCGAAAACTAGCAGTGCTAATTAATACTGCACCGGTCCGTGATCCACAGCGTCGTAGGTCAGGAGTCCCAGCCGTGCGTCCCGTCCATTTCGCGACCGCCCGCCGCACCCCCATCGGCAAGCTGCGCGGAGCCCTCGCCCCGGTCCGCCCCGACGACCTGGCCGCGACCGTGATCCGCCGCCTGGTGGCCGACGTGCCCGCGCTCGACCCGGCCCGCATCGACGACGTCTACTGGGGCGCCGCCAACCAGGCCGGCGAGGACAACCGGAACGTCGCCCGCATGGCCGCCCTGCTCGCCGGACTGCCCGACTCCGTGCCCGGCGCCACCGTCAACCGGCTGTGCGCCTCCGGGCTCGAAGCGGTCACCGCCGCCGCCCGCGCCATCGCCGCGGGCGAGGCCGACATCGTGATCGCCGGCGGCTCCGAGTCGATGAGCCGCGCCCCCTTCGTCCTGCCCCGGCCCGACGAGGCCCTGCCGCAGCGCCTGGAGACCTACGACACCCGGCTCGGCTGGCGGCTGGTCAACCCCGCCATGAAGGAGCTGCACGGCCTGCTCGCCATGGGCGAGACCGCCGAGGAGGTCGCCGCGCGCCTCGGCATCTCCCGCTCCCGGCAGGACGAGTTCGCGCTGCGCAGCCACCAACTCGCCGCCGAGGCCCGGAAGAACGGGTACTTCGACGACGAACTCCTGCCCGTCGAGCGCCCCGACGGCAGCACTTTCGAGCAGGACGAATGCGTCCGCGAGGACACCTCGCTGGAGAAACTGGCCCGCCTGAAGCCGGTGTTCCGCGAGGGCGGCACCGTCACGGCCGGGAACGCCTCGCCGATGAACGACGGCGCCGCCGGGCTGCTGCTGGTCAGCGAGGAAGCCCTGACCGAACTCGGTCTCACCTCCCTCGGCCGGTATGCCGCGGGCGCCTCCGCCGGCGTCCACCCCGACGTGATGGGCCTCGGCCCGGTCCCCGCCACCCGCAAGGTGCTGGCCCGGACCGGCTGGGACACCGGCGACCTCCAGGAGGCCGAACTGAACGAGGCGTTCGCCGCCCAGGCCCTCGCCTGCGTCGACGAACTGGGCCTCGACCCGGACCTGGTCAACCCGACCGGCGGCGCCATCGCCCTCGGCCACCCGCTCGGCTGCTCCGGCGCCCGCATCCTCACCACCCTGCTGCACCGCATGCGCCGCACGGGCGCGCGCCGCGGCCTGGCGACCATGTGCGTGGGCGTGGGACAGGGCACCGCGGTGCTGGTCGAAAGGGACTGACGCGTCCTCAACGGGGGCTCCCCGCACGGGGATCCGGTAGCACGAGCCGCAGCAAGGAAACGGAGCAGCACTCCATGGCAACCCTGTCCGTCGCCGCCATACTCGCCGAGAACGCCCGGCGCCGCCCCGCCAAGACCGCCCTGGTCGAGGGCGGACTGCGGCTCAGCTTCGCCGAGGTGTGGCAGCGAGCGCTGGCCCGGGCCGGTGCGCTCACCGGTCTCGGCGTACGGCCCGGCGACCGGGTCGCCCTGATGGCGCCGAACACCGCCGACTTCCCGGTCGCCTACTACGCGATCGCCGCGGCGGGCGGCGTCGTCGTCCCCGTGCACCTGCTGCTCTCCGCCGGCGAGGTCGAGCACGTGCTCAAGGACAGCGGGGCCGGGCTGCTGCTCGTCCACCCGGCCCAGGCCGAGACCGGCCGCGCCGCCGCGGAGGCGGCCGGCGTCCGGGTGATCACCCTGGGCGAGGAGCTGGACGAACGGGCGGCCGGCGCCGAGCCGCTGCCCACGTACGTCACCCGGGCCGCCGACGACCCGGCGGTGATCTTCTACACCAGCGGTACGACCGGAGTCCCCAAGGGCGCGGTCCTCAGCCACTTCAACCTGGTGATGAACGCGACCGTCAACGCCTTCGACGCCAACGACATCCGCCCCGACGACATCGCCCTCGGCGCGCTGCCGCTCTTCCACGCCTACGGCCAGACGGTCTCGCTCAACTCCACCTGGCGGGCCGGCGCCACGCTCGTGCTGCTGCCCCGCTTCGACGCGGCCCGGGCCATCGACCTGATGGTGCGGGAGGGCGTGAACACCTTCCACGGCGTGCCCACCATGTTCGTCGCCCTCGCCGCGGCGGCCGCCGACGCCGGACGCCTTCCCGAGCTGCGCGTGTGCGTCTCCGGCGGCGCCTCGCTCCCGGTCGCCGTGCTGGAGCGGTTCGAGGCCGCGTTCGGAGCGAAGATCTACGAGGGGTACGGGCTGTCGGAGACCTCGCCGTCCGCCACCGTCAACCAGCCGATCTTCGGCACCAGGGCCGGCACCATCGGCCACCCGCTGTGGGGCATCGACGCGGAGATCGCCCGCTCCGAGACGGAGGGCCGGATCGAACTGCTGCCGCCCGGCGAACTGGGCGAGGTCGTCATCCGCGGCCACAACGTCTTCTCCGGCTACCTCGGCCGGCCCGAGGCCACCGCCGAGGCCCTGGTCGACGGCTGGTTCCGCACCGGCGACCTCGGCGTCAAGGACGACGACGGCTTCCTGCGCATCGTCGACCGCAAGAAGGACATCATCATCCGCGGCGGCTACAACGTCTACCCGCGCGAGGTCGAGGAGGTCCTGATGCGGCACCCGGCGATCGCCCAGGTCGCCGTCATCGGCCTGCCGGACGAACTGCACGGCGAGGAGGTGTGCGCCGTCGTCGTCCCGGCCCCGGGCACCGTCCCCGACCCCGCCGCGCTCACCGAGTGGTCCAAGGAGCACCTGGGCCGGCACAAGTACCCGCGGCGCGTGGAATTCACGGACGCGCTGCCGCTCGGCCCGAGCATGAAGGTGCTCAAGCGGGAACTGCGGGCGCGGTACGCGGGCTGAGGAGGCGCGCCGGTTTGCGCGGATGGTGTGGCCTCTGTGCCGGTTGGGGTGTGCGTCGGCTTGTGCGGCCGACGTGACCGGCCGGCGAGACGGTGCTTACGGTCACCGATGCATGTGCATAGCATCGGTCTCCGCATGAACACGATGACGCTCTGGCACATATCCGGCTGGCAGTTCGCCGCACTCGCCCTCGCGGCCCTGCTCGTCGGCTTCTCCAAGACCGCGGTCAGCGGGGCCAACACGGTCAGCCTCGCCGTCTTCGCGGCGGTCCTGCCAGCCCGCGCCTCCACCGGTGTGCTGCTGCCGCTCCTGATCGTCGGCGACGTCCTCGCCGTGCTCACCTACCGGCGGCACGCGCACTGGCCCACGCTGTGGCGGCTGTTCCCGGCCGTGGCGGCGGGCGTGGTGGCCGGCACCCTGTTCCTGGTGTGGGCCGGCGACGGCATCGTCCGCACCTCGATCGGCGCGATCCTGCTGCTGATGGCCGCGGTGACGGTGTGGCGCCGGCGGACGGCCGAGACCCCGCGGGCGCCGGAGGCGGTGACGACCGGCGCGGGCCGGATGAGGGCCCGCTCCTACGGCGTGCTCGGCGGCTTCACGACGATGGTCGCCAACGCGGGCGGGCCGGTGATGTCGCTGTACCTGCTGTCCGCCGGCTTCCGGAAGCTGGGCTTCCTGGGCACCTCGGCCTTCTTCTTCCTGATCGTGAACGTCTCCAAGGTGCCGTTCAGCGCGGGCCTGGGCCTGATCGACGGACACTCCCTGATCCTTGACGCCGCACTCGCGGTGTTCGTCGTGCCCGGTGCGTTGATCGGCAAATGGGCTGTGAACCGGATCGACCAGCGGCTCTTCGAACAACTCGTGATCGCGGCGACCATCGTGGGCGGCCTGCAACTGCTGCTCCACTAGAGCGCTCGGTGGCCCACGGAACTCCCGGGCGCGGCCGCACCCGACCCGGACGGGCGACGGCCGCCCGCGAAGCTCCGTGGCTTACGGAACCCCTGGCCCAGCCGTACCGACCCGGAGGAGCGACGGCCGTCCGCGACCTCGTACGCTCACCTCCATGTCCCCGCATGTGCTGATCCTCGGCGGCACCACCGAGGCCCGCCGTCTCGCCGCCGGACTCGCCGCCCGGCCCGGGGTCCGGGTCACCACCTCGCTCGCCGGCCGGGTGACCCGCCCCGGCGCGCTGCCCGGCGAGGTGCGGACCGGCGGCTTCGGTGGACCGGACGGCCTGGCGGACTGGCTGCGGGAGAACCGGGTCGACGCCCTGGTGGACGCCACCCACCCGTTCGCCGAGACGATGACCGGCCACGCGGCCCGCGCGGCCCGGAGCACCGGTGTCCCGGCGGTGGTCCTGCGCCGCCCCGGCTGGCGGCCGGGCCCCGGCGACCGCTGGTACGACGTCCCGTCCCTGGCCGGGGCCGCCGAGGCGCTGCCCGGTCTCGGCCGCCGGGTGTTCCTGACCACCGGGCGCCTGGGCCTCGCCGCCTTCGCGGGGCTGACCGGCCTGCGCTTCCTCGTCCGGTCGGTGGAGCCGCCCGAGCCGCCGCTGCCGCCGGACACCCGGGTGATCCTGGCCCGCGGCCCGTTCACGGTCCCGGGCGAGACGGAACTCCTGCGCGCGCACCGGATCGACGTCCTGGTCACCAAGGACAGCGGCGGCGAGGCCACCGCCGCGAAACTCACGGCCGCGCGCGACCTCGGCCTGCCCGTCCTGGTCGTCCGCCGGCCCGCGCTCCCGGACGGGGTACGGGCGGTACCCGGCGTAACGGAGGCGCTGGCGGCGCTGGAGCGGCTGGGCGTACTGGAGCAGCCGGACGGACCGCCCCTGCATTGATCCCCGCCCCTCGGCGGTCAGTCCTCCGCGCGATGCCTGCGCAGCAGATACGTGTCCATGATCCAGCCCTTGCGCTCCCTTGCCTCGGCCCGCAGCCGTTCGATGCGCGGGGCGGCCTCGGCGACCGGACCGGACACGAGGATCTCGTCCGGCGTGCCTATGTAGGCGCCCCAGTAGATGTCCATGTCCTCAGCCGCGAACCGCCGGAACGCCTGGTGCGCGTCCAGCATCACGACCACGTCGTCCACCCCCTCCGGGAAGCCCTCGGCCAGCCGCCGGCCCGTGGTGATCTGCACCGGCCGGGCGACCCGGTTCAGCCCCGTGCGGTGCCGGGCTACCAGGGCGGAGACGCTGCTGATGCCGGGCACCACGTCGTACGTGAACTCCACCGCGCCCCGCTCCAGCACCTCCTCCAGGATGCCCAGCGTGCTGTCGTACAGCGCCGGGTCCCCCCACACCAGGAAGGCGCCCGTGCCGTCCTCGTCCAGCTCGCCGGCGATCAGCCCCTCGTAGATCCCGGCGCGGGCGCTGCGCCAGTCCCCGACGGCCGGGGAGTACGCCGCCCCGCCCGCCGCGCGGTCCCGCTCCGGGTCCCGGGCCTCCACGACCCGGTACGACCCGGCCGGCAGATGCGCGTCCAGCATGTCCCGGCGGAGCCGGGTCAGGTCGCTCTTCACCTCGCCCTTGTCGAGCAGGAAGAACACGTCCGTGCTCCGCAGCGCCTTGACCGCCTGCAAGGTGAGCTGGTCGGGGTCGCCCGCGCCGATACCGATGACATGAATCTTTCGCACGCCCCGAGTCTGCCGCATGCCACTGACAGCGCGTCCACCGCCTCCGCACACCGAGCGACGAGCACCGCTCGCGCGGCCCGCCAGGACGCCCCGGGAAACCCCTGATCGTGCGCCTACGCCCGGCACCCGGGCCAACGCCTTCCGTGCCCCGTTCCCGCGGCTCCCGATCCCCGCCCTCGCTCAGGGACCCAGTCGGGGCGCCGCGGTCCTGGCGTCGACCGGGTCCGGGTCCCGCTCCACCCGGCCGGCCAGCTCCCGGGCCCACCGGGTGAGTCCGGGCAGGTCGAGACCGTACGGCCGGTCCTCGCCCCGCGTGGCCGCCCACTCCTCCACCGCGCCGGCGCCCCGCCGCAGCAGCCGCGCGCCGCCGACGGCGTTCCCCCGGGCCGCGTGGGTGAGCCCCACCGCCAGCTGGGCCAGCCCGCGCCACAGCGGGCGCTCCTCCTGCGGGCCCGACTTCCAGGCGTCCTCGAAGACCTCGTGCGCGTGGAAGGGCCGCCCGGCAGCCAGCAGCGTCTGCGCCTCGCCGACCGTCTCCAGCGGCGCCCGCAGGACGCCCTCCGGCTGCCGGGGGACGCCCTGCGCGCCGTACGGCAGCGGGCGCCCCAGCCCGTCCCGCGGCCGAGCGCTCCGGGCCCGCCCGGCCATGTCCCGGTCTCTGGCATCCGATGTGCCCGCGTTCGTCATACCGCCGATTGTCCCCGCTCACCCGGCATCCCGCCGCACCCTCCGCCCGGGCCCCCTTCGGTGCACGCCCCGGCGTGGGGTAAAGTGCTGTTCGCACGATCTCGCGGGGCACCGCGGGTGAGCGCATCGGGACGTGGCGCAGCTTGGTAGCGCACTTGACTGGGGGTCAAGGGGTCGCAGGTTCAAATCCTGTCGTCCCGACTCGTGAGAGTCGCAGGTCAGGGCCGGTTTCGGAGCAATCCGAAACCGGCCCTTGACCATTTCTGGGAACCGGTCGGGGACCGGTGCTCCGACAGTGACGTGCCTCTGGTGGAGCGGGCTCCGGGTCCCGCATCATGTCCTGACGACCGATGTGTCCGGGACGGGCCAGGCCGGCCTGGGCCGGGCCGATGCGGGCCGGCCGCAGAGCGGAACCCCTGAACGGAGTGCCATGGCGGTTGTCTCCACCAGGCCGGCGTCCTCGGCCGATCTGCCCCGGCTGTGCGCTCTGCTGGCCGACGGCCGGCGGACGGCCGCTGTGCCGACGGGGCCGCTGGCTCAGGCCGTGGCACACGGGCTGGTGCAGGTGGCCGAGACCGAAGCAACCCTGGTGGGCTGCGCGGCTGCCGAGACACCCTCGCCCGGGCACGTGCGGTTGTTCGCGGTGGTGGTGCGTGCCGGGATGCGGCGCCGGGGCATCGGGTCCCTGCTGCTGGAAGAGATGCTGGAGAGGATTCCGCATCGCCAGCCCGCAGAACGACCGGTGATCTCGGCGGTCGTGGAAGTCACGGAGCTGGAGGCGGCCCGTTTCCTGCTGTCCACGGGGTTCATCGGTACCCGGATGCTCAGAAACGGAGCGGATAGCGAGCCGCGGATCCAGTACCAGCACAAGATACGGGTCGAGTACGTCGACCCCGATGCCCGGCATCTGGTTCCGCTCGCGGAGCTGGAACAGCTGGCGGAATCCCTCGCGGCCCCCGACCAGGCCGTGACCGCGCTGGTCACGCTCGCCGGCGAGCCCGCCGTCGAGATCGCCCGGTTCGAACGGGACGACCCCGCCTCCCTTCAGTCCGGCGAGGCCGCCGCGGGCATCGCCTTCTCGGGATCGCTGCTGGCGGCCATCACCTTCATCCTCGGCTTCGCGCTCACCTCGAGCCGCTTCCCCGACGATGTCCGCCTGCTGCTCATCGGTGCGACGTTCAGCACCATGCTCTCCCTGATCGTCTACGCGAGTGCCTCCGGGGAACTGGCCCGCATCCGCGCGAACTCCTTCGGAAGGACGATGAAGTGGGGCAACGTGCTGTCCGAATACGGGGGCGTGCTGCCGCTTGTGATCGCCCTTCCCGTCACCTATGCCCAGGTCAGCGGCAATCCCTGGACGACCATGGTGCTGGCCGCCGCGCTCGGCGTGGCGATCGTCGGCTATGAACGGTCGGAGTTCTCCATCGCCCGCCGTTTCGAACACACCAGGCTCGACCTGGGGTTGATGACGCTGACCGCGGTGGCCCCGAGCGCCGGAGCCGCGCTCGTGACCGCAGGAGCGGTCACCTGGCCCTGGACAGCCGTCCTGGCTCTGACCTTGGCAGCCCGCGTCTGGCTGTGCCTCCTGCGCCAGGGACCCGAGGGCGGCATCGCGGAGCACCGCCGCCAGTGGCAGATCAGGGCGTGAGCCCCAGGGCCCGCCGGGTACGTGCCGCGCTCAGACGCACCGGAAGGGGCGTCCAGGGCTGCTGTCACGCAGGGCCCGGACCCGTCGACGGCGGCCGGGGCGCCTCCCGCACGCCGACGGCCGCCTCCGGTGGCGGGGCCAGCACAGCGGCCAGGGTCGGCAAGCCGATGTTGCGGCCGGAGACCACCGCCACCATGCGTCCGTGCGCCGGCACCTTGCCCGCCAGCAGTGCGGCGACGGGGACGGCACCGGAGCCCTCAGCGACGTAACCTCGGTGGGCGGCGAGGTAGCGGAGCGCGGTGCGGATCTCCGCCTCGGTGACGGTGACCATGGCATCGATGTGCCGGGTGATCAGATCGATGGTGAGCGAGCCGTGCTCGATATTGCCCGCCAGACCGTCAGCGAGCGTGGTGCCCACCTCGACCGGTATCCGCCGGCCCGCGGTGACCGCTGTCGACACGGCCGTGGACACGGCGACCTCCACCCCGGCGACCCGCACGTGGGGCCGGGTCGCCGCCCACAGTCCGAGGCCCGCGGCCAGGCCGCCGCCGCCCACTCCACACACCACGGTCATCGGCCCGCCGACCTGTACGTCGAGTTCGCCACCGATGGTGGCCTGGCCGGCGATCACCTGCGGATCGTTGTAGCCGGAGAGGTAGGAGGCGCCCTCCCGCGCCAGTTCACGCGCGTAGGCCTCGGCCTCGTCGTAGGATCTGCCGGCCTGGACGAGGTCGACGCCCGAACGACGCAGCGCTTCCACCTTGGCCGGGGAAGCGTTCGCGGCGACCACGACGGTGGCCCTGCGTCCGAGGACCCGGGCGGCGTAGGCGACGCCGAGAGCGTGGTTGCCCGAGGAGGCGGTGACCACCCGTGCTTCCGGTGGCGCGGCGGCCAGGGCGACGAGGGCACCGCGCACCTTGAACGATCCGGTCGGCTGGAGACTCTCCAGCTTCAGCACCGGTTCCCGGGCCGTGCCCGCCCCCATGTCGACCGGAGTGGGGGACAGGTGCCGTGCGATCAGACGGCGTGCGGCTTCCAGTTCCTCCGAGGTGGGGGACGAGCGGTGCGTCATGGGCCGGTGGGTTCTGCCGGGCGTACACAGGTCGGGCCGGCTTTCCGGCCGGGCAGCGCGATTCCGCTCACTCAGGCTCCCACCGCGCGGCCCGCCCGCCCCGTCGGCCCGGCGGTCGCGCAACGTCTCGGCTGTGTCGTCTCCCTCCCAATGTACGTGCTACCTCCGCCAGTTGGGCCGCCCCGCGGACGCCGGTCCGGCCGGCCTCCGACCCCTGGCGATGCCTTCGAGGCATGCCGTCGAACCCCGATGGGTCTTCGACGGCAGCACCGTGCGTCCCCAGAATGCGGGCATCACCCCTTCGTGTTCCCGAGGAGTTCACCGTGCCCTTCTTGCATGCCCGGCGCCGCTGGGCTGTGTTGACCGTGCTCGTCCTGGCCCTGGCCCTCGTGCCGTTCTCACCGCTGGCGGCAAAACCCGCGTACGCCGCGACCGCCGTACCCGGTGATCCGCTCACCGGCAGCGGCGCCGTGTCCAGGTCGGTGCTGACCGCCGCCACCCTGGCCGGCGGCGTGGCCACCGGCACCGTCACCAACGACGCCTTCGCGCTGCCCGCGGCGGCCGCCGCCCCGACGCACGCCTTCGAGGGCACCCTGACGCTCAGAGGCGTGGCCAGAGCGGGCGGTTTCCGCACCATCAAGGACACCTACGGCTACGCGGCCACCGCCGCGCTCAGGCACCTGCCGCCGGTGAGCATCGACCTCGTGCAGAACGGCAGCCACGTCATCCCCGCCGTCCGCGGCCTGCAGATCACCGGGAGCGCGTACTGGAACCTGATCGTCGAGGGCGGCCGCGCCTGGAACGAGAACGGCGACGGCGGCCGCACCCGTGTCTCGCTGCCCTTCGCGCTGGTCGAGCGCAACGCCAACTGCGTGCACAACGGCCTGCTGGCCTTCCTCTTCGACGGCGGCACGATCTCCCAGGTCCGCTACCAGATCACACACGAGACGTGCCAGTACTTCCAGTTCGACATGTGGGGCCAGGTCGGCGCGGCCTACTCCCGGCACACCGTGACCGGTGACACCCGCCTGAAGAACGCGTACGCCGCCGAGGTCGCCGACCGCGTTCCGACCAAGCCGATCAGCGCGCTGAGCACCGACCACCCGGACGCCGGCGTCGACACCAGCGCGTTCGGCAGCGGCATCACCGCCTCGGCGCTGAGCACGTACGGCGTGTCCTACGGCGGGGTCAACTACGTCGGCGCGTGTCAGACCCGCCGGGGCGCCTACCCGTACTGCAACCAGATGGTGCTGCCGTCGTTCTCGCTGGCCAAGACGGTGTTCGCCGGCATCGTGCTGATGCGGCTGACGCAGGTCTACGGCTCGTCCGTGCCGTCGCAGCTGATCCGCGACTGGGTCGGCGAGGCGGACACCTCCGCCTGGACCGGCGTCACGTTCCAGGACACCGCGAACATGGCCACCGGCAACTACTCCTCCCGCGCCTTCGAGGCCGACGAGTCCGGCAGCGGCATGACGGCGTTCTTCGACGCCGAGGCGTACCGGCCGAAGATGACCGCCGCGCTGGCCTTCCCGCACTCCGCCGAGCCCGGCACGCAGTGGGTCTACCACTCCTCCGACACCTTCGTGCTGGCCCGGGCGATGCAGAACTACCTGGTGGCCAAGGCCGGCGCCGGCAGCGACATCCACCGCTGGATCCGCGACCAGGTGCTGGTCCCGCTGCACCTGAGCCCGGACGTGCTGACCACCGAGCGCACCGGCAACAGCGCCACCGGGCAGCCGTTCGGCGGGTACGGCCTGTTCTACACGCAGGACGACATCGCCAAGGTGAGCCGGTTCCTGAACGCCGACGGCGGGAGGATCGACGGCGTGCAGATGCTCGACCCGACGATGCTCGCCGACGCGATGCAGCAGAACCCGGAGAACCGCGGCATCACCACGACCGCCGACACGACCGGCAGGACGTACCAGTACCAGGACGGCTTGTGGGCCCGGCGGTTCACCTCGGCGGACGACCCGGTGTTCACCAGCCCGGTGTACGTGCCGTTCATGTCCGGCTTCGGCGGCATCACCGTGGCGATGCTGCCCAACGGCGCCACGTACTACTACTTCAGCGACAACGACGAGTTCGGCTGGTCGGCGGCGGCCGCGCAGGCGTACAAGCTGCCCGCCACCGGCGGAGACGGCGGAACCTGAACGGCCGGCCGACTGCTCGGCAGCGGCGGCCTCGAGACCGGCACAGCGGACGACGACGCCGTGTCCGACAACGGACGAAGGCCGTCGCCTGAGCCACGCTGACCGCCGCGGTGCCGGACTCCTCCGGCACCGCGCGTCCGCCGGCCACCTGGTCCCACACCGTGGCCGCGGTTCACCGGCGGGCGGCGACCTGTGGCCCGTACCGCTCGACACAGAAGGCAGACAAGCCGGTAGCGAATGCCTCGATGCTGTGCAGCGCATAGTGGCCGGCGTCCCACGCCGCGTGCAGGTGGATCTGCAGCGGTTCGCCCGCGCTGTCGAGGATCAGCAGCGGGTGCAGGTCGAAGCGGGGATCGTCGGAGACCACCGCGACACCATGGCCCGAAGCCGCCATGGCCTGTGCGACGTGCGGGGTGTCGCATTCGAGCACGATGTCGTACGAGGCGTCCGCCTCCTGCACGGCATGGTCCAGGATGCGTCGGGTGCCGTGCGCGGGGGTGAGGACGATGAGCGGCTCCGCGGAGAGTTCCCTGATGGTGACGCGGTCCCGGCCCGCCCAGGCGTGGTCGGCACGGACGTAGGCCCACAGCGGCAGTCGGGCCACCGGGAGTCCGGCGAAACGGCGCCTCGGAGGTGCCGAGGAGATGGCGACGTCGGCGCCCCTCGCAAGGGCCTGATACGCACGTGCCGGACTCTCCGCCTGCACGGTGACCAGCGGATCCTCCGGCCCCCAGGTGGCCAGGAACGGCGCGATCACGTCGGTGATGGTGGTGGGCGGCGCCGCCACGGTGATCCGCATGGCACAACCGGCGGCCAGCGCACCGACCGCGGCCTCGGCGGCGTCCGCGCGGGCGACCAGGTCGCGGGCCAGCGGAAGGAAGCGCCGGCCGGCCGCCGTCAGGACCATCTGCTTGCCGCCGCGGTCGAAGAGCGTCATCCCCAAGGTCCCTTCAAGGCCGCGCAGTTGGCGCGACAGTGAGGGCTGAGCGATACGGACCACCTCGGCAGCCCTGGTGACGGAACCGGTCTCCACGATGGTCAGGAAGTAGCGGAGCACTCGGAGTTCCATGGCGGTGGCCCCTCGGGAGACGGAGGAGACATGACACCTTCATGCCTCAAAGGCATGGTAATCAATCCCGCCAAGTATTTGAAGCTATGACTGACTGGTTGCATTCTTGTCGCATCGGAATTCGCGGTTATCGGCACCCGAATCTCCGAGGACTTCTTCTCGTACAGTGATCCTCTTGATTGGCTGGTTCCCGCATGGCCCGCCCCCTGCCCCTGATCCTCGCCCAGGCGCCCGGCCGTCCGGCCGACGACCTCGCAGGCTTCGCCGCCGACGTGGAGCGGCGCGTGAGACTGCGCGTACCCGGCGCCCTCGTCGTCTACCCCGAACTGCACCTCGGCGAGAGCGCCCCCGGCGTCCCGGCCACCCCGGAGGAGGGGGCCGAGCCGCTCGACGGCAAACGCGATGCGGCCTTCGCCCAGCTCGCGGGGGACCTGGGCATCTGGCTGGTGCCCGGCAGCGTCTACGAGCGAGGCGCGGGCGACCGCGTCCACAACACGACACTGGTCTACTCACCCCAGGGTGAGCGCATCGCCACCTACCGCAAGATCTGTCCGTGGCGCCCGTACGAGACGACCACACCCGGCGACCGGTTCGAGGTCGTCGACCTCGCCGGGGTCGGCCGTATCGGACTGTCCATCTGCTACGACACCTGGTTCCCGGAGATCTCCCGCCATCTCGCCTGGATGGGCGCGGAGCTGATCGTCAACGTGGTCCGCACGTCGACGAGCGACCGCGCGCAGGAAGTCGTCCTCAGCCGCGCCAACGCCATCACCAACCAGGTCTTCGTCGCCAGCGTCAATGCCGCCGCCCCCTCCGGGGTCGGCCGCAGCCTCCTCGTCGATCCACAGGGCACGGTGCGCGCCGAAACCACCGATGCCGGCGACTCCACCCTCACCGACGTGATCGACCTCGACGAGGTCGGCAACGTCCGCCGCTACGGCACCGCCGGTCTCAACCGGATCTGGGACCAGTTCCGCCCCGGCGACCCAGCCCTCGAGCTCCCGCTGTACGGGGGCCGCATCGACCCCGCCACCTGGAACCCCGCCCACACCACCGAGGAGCCACCACGATGAGCAGCGAGACCACCGGGAACAGCATGAGACTGAAGGGCGACCTGAGCCTCCTGTCCGTCGTCCTGTTCGGCCTGGCCTACATCTCCCCGGGCATCGTTGTCACGATCTTCGGTGTGGTCGCCGCCACCAGCGGCGGCGTGGCCCCGACCGCGTTCGCCGTCGCCACCCTCGCGATGCTGCTCACCGGGCTGAGCTACGCGAAGATGGCGCGCGCCGTGCCCGGCGCGGGGTCGGTCTACACCTACGCCCGCAGGATGCTCGACAGCCGCATCGGTTTCCTGTCCGGCTGGGCGATGCTGCTCGACTACTTCTTCATCCCGATGGTCGGCTGGCTGATCACGGCGATCTACTTCAACGCCCAGTTCCCCGAGGTACCCAAGTGGGCCTGGCTGATCCTCTCGGTGGGCGTCACCACAGCCGTCAACGTCTTCGGCATGAAGCTGGCGGACCGCGTCAACAAGGTCCTGATGTTCATCGCTCTGGGGTCGCTGGTCCTCTTCGCCACCCTGTGTACCGTCTTCCTCGGCAAACACGGCTCCTCCGCCCCCGCCACGGACGCCCTCTGGAACTCCGGCACGTCGATCGGCGCGGTCACGGCGGCCGCCGCCATCGCCGCGTACTCCTTCCTCGGCTTCGACGCCGTCTCCACGCTGGGTGAGGAGGCCAGGGGCGGGGCGAGGACGATCGGCCGAGGCATCGTCGGCTGCGTCATCGCCGCCGGAGCGATCTTCATCGTGCTGTCCCTCGTGATGCAACTGGTGCACCCCGGCGCGAAGTTCGCCGACGTCGACGCGGCCGCCTACCACCTGAAGGTCCAGGTCGGCGGCGAGACGTACGCCGAGATCATCAACTTCGTCACCATCGCCGGATCCATCGCCTCCTGTATCGCCCTGCAAGCCTCCGCCGCCCGCCTCATGTACGTCATGGGACGCGACGGCGCACTGCCCAGGGCCGTCTTCGGCAGCCTGTCGGGGAAGACCGGCACGCCCGTCCCGAACCTGCTGCTGACCGCGGCCGCCGGTGTCATCGCCATGAAACTCGACCTGACCACGGCCACCTCGTTCATCAACTTCGGCGCCTTCCTCGGCTTCACCCTGGTGAACGTCTGCGTGATCGCCCACCTGGTCCGCGAGCGCAGACACGGCCGCACCCCCCACCTCTTCTCGTACCTGGTGATGCCCGCCATCGGCGCCGGCGTCTCCCTCTACCTCCTCACGAGGCTCGGTCACGTCGCACTCCAGATCGGCGGCGTATGGCTGGCGATCGGCGTCGTCTACCTGGCCGTCCTGACCAAGGGCTTCCGCCGGCCCGCACCCGAGATGACCTTCGACGACGACACCACCGCCACCGACGGAGCCCCCGCGGCCACGGACAGAGTCACCGCGTAGCTCTCCCGACGCACGGCTGCGGACACGACGTACGAGCTGTCCGGACCGGGCGCGGCGACCATCGGCGAGGCGGTCGCCCTCCTCTCCGACGCCACCGCCGCCGGCGCACGGCGCGACTGACCTGACGGCCGACCGCTCACCTCAAATGCCGCTCAGAAGATCACCTGGTCCCCGCTGCTGTCCCGCTCACGGTCCTAGGACGGGAGCGGTGAAGAGGGCCACTGCCTGCGCAGGAGCGGCGGCGTTGGTGGCGCTCTCCGGGTGCAGCGGCGGCCAAGATGGTGTGACCAAGGCTCCGGCCCTGGCGGGAGGAAAGGTGAAAGCGCAGCTCGCGAAATGCCCGGGGGAACCGGGTACTGGAGATCCGCGGCGGAATGCAGGCCGGTCCCCTTTCGGTCATCGTCACATGCCGGGGAAGGGGAAGGGTGACTGTCTTGGTTCGGCGTGCGGTGGGCACTCACCGTCGGACAGTAGCCACCACGGTCCCGCCCGCCCCGCGCGTGCCGTTCCGGTCCGCTCTGTCAGAGGTGGCCGGTAGCCTCGGGCGCCATGGGGATACGGATCGAAGTCGCGGTGGATTACCCGGTCAACGATGAGATGGAGCGGGTGCTCGGGCTGGCCGAGGCGGTCGGTGAGCCCGTCGCCGTCACGTTCCTGTGGGAGGGGAGCGAGGAGGCGGAGCGGGCCGTGCTGGTGCCCGCGGCCACCCTGGCGCGCTGGGAGCACTGGGCCCCCTCCGCCTACCCCGGGAGCGGCGCGGAGGAGGAGGACGGAGCCGTGGCGCGGAAGCCGGAACTGGCGCACCCGGCGGAATTCGGCCCCTTCACGCTCTTCCGCCGTCGCACGGGAGGACGCACGGCGGTCGCCCGGGACGGCGTGGTGGTCGCCGAACTGCTCGACCCCGACGAGGCGCACTGGCTCCAGGAGAAGGCCCGCGGGGTCCGTCAGGGCTTCATGGACCCCAGGCAGAAGGCGGCGTTCGAGGAGTTCCTCGCCCGGCAGGCTGCCCTCGGCGAGCAGTGACGCGACGGCTCCCACGGCACGCCGGGCACCGGAGCTGTCAGCGGAACGTCCCGGCGCCGAGCGGGTGTTGTTCGTCGAAGCCGGGGAGGATGAGGAACGTCGCGCTGGCGGTGGTGGTCGTGAAGGACAGCAGCGCGTCGGAGGCGTCCATGCGGGCCAGGGTCTTGGTGAAGGCGCGCAGGTCGTTCTGGAAGCTGATGAAGAGCAGGCCGGGGGCGGGCTCGTCGGTGCTGTAGGAACGGCGGAGCATGAGGCCGGCGCCGACCACGTTCGGGTTGGCGCGGCGGACGTGGGCGTCGGCCGGGACGAGGTAGCGGCCGTCCGGTGTCTTGGCGCCGAGGTCCGGGTTCCCGGCCGCGGTCCCGCCGGAGAGGGGCACGCCGGTGGCCCTCCGTCGGCCGAAGACCGCCTCCTGGCCGGCGACGGGGAGCGCGGCGAACCGCGACAGGTCCACTTCCATGCGCCGTAGCACGGCGATCGTGCCGCCGGCGACCGGAGCCGGCCCGGCCAGCCACAGATGGCGTCGGCGTTCGGCCGTGGTGTGCGGGCCCACGATGCCGTCGATGAAACCGAGCAGGTTCCGCGGCGCGGAGACGCCCTTGCCCACGGACACGTCCGGACCGCGGCGTCCGGACTGCCGCCAGCGTTCCCGCAGCCGGTGGCCCGCCTGCCGCAGGAGCGCGGCGGCGACGACCGGTAACAGCAAGGGGTCACCGGCGCAGATCTGTAGCAACAGGTCCCCGCCGCGCTCCTGCGGGGCGATCCGCTCGCGGGAGAAGCGGGGAAGGTCCGCCGCGCCGGGCAGGGCGGGATCGACCCCGCGCACCAGCCGTGGTCCCACCCCGATCGTCACGGTGAGATCGCCCGGCGCCAGGCCCAGCAGGCGCGGATCGGTTCCCGCGGTGAGCGTGCGGACGGCCTCGCCGAGTTCGGCCAGCAGCGGTCCGGCGGCCGCGGCGTCGGCGAGGTCGGCCACCACCGCCAGGAGGTTCGGCTGGGCCGGCTGCGGGAGCGTGACGCCCGCCTGATGACGACCGGTCGGCGACACCGGCGCGGGTGACGCGGCGGAAGGGGGCCGGTCCGACTGGGCCGGGGGCGCTTCGCACCCGGCGGTGAGCCCGGTGGCCGCGGCGGCTCCGGTGGCCCCGATGAACGCGCGGCGTGACGGATGGGCGTCGGCTCGGCTCACGGAGGGAAGAATGCCATATCCGTTCCGGCCGGGGCGAGTTGACCGGCCCCGCGCCGCGGCGACTTCATGCCAGGATGAGGTCATGCCTCGTCTCCGCCTTCGCGTGCTGGCCGCGTCAGTGTCCGCACTGACCTGTGTACTGACGGGCTGCGGGCCCGGCGACGACGGGCCGGCCGACGGCCGGCGGCCCTCCGGGGCGCATGTGACGATCCATGTGCCGGCCGACGCCCCGACGATCTCGGCCGCGGTGTCCCTCGCCCGCCCCGGCGACCTGGTGCTGGTCGCGCCGGGCGTGTACCACGAGTCGGTCAAGGTCTCCACGCCCCGGGTCACCCTGCGCGGCGAGTCCCGGGACAAGGTCGTCGTCGACGGGCGGTTGCGGCAGCCGAACGGCGTGGTGGTCACCGCGCCCGGCGTGGCCGTGGAGAACCTGACCGTGCGGAACAACACCCAGAACGGGGTCCTGGTCACCGGCTCGGCGAAGGCGGCCGCCGGGCTGCCGGGGCAGTCCGGGGGCTACGACACCGGCGACGAGCCCGTCACCTTCCTGAAGTCGTTCCTGGTCTCGCATGTGACCGCCACCCGCAACGGCCTGTACGGCATCTACGCGTTCTCCGCGCAGAACGGCGTCATCGAGCACTCGTACGCCTCGGGCGGCGCCGACTCGGGCATCTACGTCGGACAGTGCAAGCCCTGCCGCATCGTGGTGCGGGACAACATCGCCGAACTCAACGCGGTCGGTTACGAGGGCACCAACGCCGGCGGGGACATGTACGTGGTCGGCAACCGCCTCGTCGGCAACCGGGTCGGACTCACCACCAACTCCGACCACCAGGAGAAACTGCTCCCGCAGCGGGGCGCCGTCATCGCGGGCAACCTGATCGCCGCCAACCAGCAGCGGGCCACCCCGGAGCAGGCCGACGGCGGGTGGGGCACCGGGATCGGCGTCGACGGCGGCAGCGACAACCGGTTCCTGCGCAACCGCGTCGCCGGCAACGCGGGCGCCGGGCTGGTGATCACGGCGACCGCCGACATACCTCCGGTCGGCAATCAGATCGTGGACAACACGTTCACCGGCAACGGCGTCGACGTGGGCTGGACGTTCCCCACCGCCACGCGGGGCCGGGGCAACTGCCTGCGCGGCAACGCCCTGCGCGCCACGGTGCCCGCCCGGCTCACGACAGCCGCGTCCTGCCCGGTCCCGGCCGGGACGCCCTCGCCGGCCGGCCGGTGGGGGACACCCGCGGCACCCGGTGGCATCCCGTTCACCGAGGTCGCGGTGCCCGCGCCGCAACCGCAGTTCCCGCACGCCGCGACCACGGGCGCCACCGCGGTCCCGGCCGTCCCGGCGCTGCCCGACACGGCGGACGTCCCGCTGCCGCCGCCGTCCCTGCTCGCCGCGGGCGCGCGGGTGCGGACGTCCGGCCCGGCGGCTACCGGGTCGGGGTGAGTCCCGGTACCGGCCGCACCGGTACGTACCTCTGGGTGTCGAACGCGATGACCACCGGCTGCGCCTCGGACCGCACGCTGACGCGGACCCGGTACATGGTGCCGTCCGGGCCGAGCCAGTAGCGCACGGTGTCCGCCGTACCGGAGCGGTCGCGGGAGGACGGCCCGGTCATGACGTCCACCCGGCGCCCGCCCACCCGGTCCCGGCCCCACCAGGAGGCGCCGTTCTGCGGCAGCAGCTCGGCGTTGTCCGGCCGGTCGCTGCCCAGCTTGAGAGCGATGGCCAGCGAACTGTCCAGCGCGCTGCCGGACGACCGCAGCGGACGGCCGTACCAGCCCGAGCGGGGCGGCGACGCGGGCGCGTGCGCCGGGGCGTCCGCCATCGGGTGGACGAACACCGAGGTGGCCGTCCACTCGATCAGTCCGTCGCTGGAGGTGTCGCGGCCGCTGCCGTGCACCACGCCGTAACCGATCTTGCCCCGGTAGTCGACGGACCCGGTGACGACCAGCCCGCCGGCCGCGCCCGGCACGGTGATCGTCATCGCGCGGCCCCGCGCCTCGTAGTTGCGGAACCGTGTGATCGCCAGCCGGTTCGCCTCGTCCGAGGTCAGCGCGCGCGGACCGCCGGACTCGGAGCCGCCGCCGGCCAGGAGGACCGCGGCCACCGCGGCCACCGCCACGGCCACGGTGCCGAGGACGGCCGCCGCCCAGCGGGGCCGCGGCCATCGGCGCCGGCCGGCCGCACGGCCCGGTGGAGCCGGCCGGATTCTCCCGCTGCGCACGCGGTTCGACGCTGGCACTCTTCTTCTTCACCCTCTCGGTCACACTGCCCGGCCGCCGCGCGCTCGCGCCGGCCGGGCAGTTCGGTGACGGACGACGTCAAGGCCGGCCTCGGCGGGCCGGCCTCGGCGTGACCGCCCCCACCGCGTCATGCGGACGCGGTGGGGGCGGTCACCGTGGTGTGCTCCGTTCAGTTCGTCCGGGTACGACGCTTCCGGGTCGCGAACGCGATGACCAGACCCGCGCCCGTCAGCAGACCGACGAGGCCGATCAGCTTCGGCAGCCCGGACATGCCGGTGTCCGCCATCGATCCCGAACCCCCGTCGCCGGGACCCGGGTTGGCGGGCGGCATGGGGGACTGCGGCGCGGAGGACGGCGGCGTGGAGGCCGGCGGCCCGCTCGGGGTGGAAGTCGGGGTCGGGGTCGGGGTGGGGGTGGCGGTAGGAGTCGGGGTGGGTGTCGGGGTCGGGGTCGCCTCCGGGATGTACACCCCGGCGTCGATCGTGTGGTCGACGCCGCCCGGCTTGTCGGGGGCGGTGACCGGCGCGAAGCCGTTGCACAGCCGTCCGGTGGTCGGCGGAGTCACATTGGAGTCGTGCGCACGGCTGGCGCCGGCCCGCGGGAGCGTGAACCGCAGCTCGCTCGCCGGGGGTTGTCCGGGCACCTGGCTGGTGTCCGCGGTGCACACGTCGAACTGCACCGTGTACTTCGCGCCCGGCGTCAGCTCGTACGCGGCGCCGACACCACCGAAGTAGTACTCGCCGGCGGCATCGGTCCTGGTCGTGGCGACCTGCTTGCCGTCCGCGTCCAGCAGGTTGACGGTCGCGTCCGGCAGCAGCACGTGCCCGGGGTCCTGGATGCCGTTGTGGTCGCCGTCGAACCAGACGACGTTGCCGATCTGGATCGGCGCGTTCGCCGCCGCGTAGGCGATGTCACCGAGCCCGCCGGCCTTGCCGAAGCCGCCTTGTTCCCGGCTGACGAACTGGAAACCGTTGCCCGTCGGGTTGTTGCCCGGGCCCATGCCGGTCGTGATGTGGTGGTAACCGGTGCCCGAGGTCGCGACGTTGACGACCGGGTCGAACTCCGTGCTGACGACCCACTGCTGCTGCGGGATGTAGGCCACGGACCCCAGCGAGGTCTCCTGGTGCGCGTTGGCGTAGAAGTCGCCCGGGAAGTACTCGACGACGTCGGCCGGCTGGCCCCCGTTGTTGCCGGGAGTGGCGTGGTTGGGGCAGCTCCCGGTGCCTTCCCACTGGTATTCGCCGGTGGCGGTGGCGCAGACCATGGTGATGTCACCACCGGACATGCCGTTCTCCGCCGTGTCGTTGCCCGGGCGGGGGTCCAGACCGCCCCAGCTGAGCGCGTCCATGAAGCGGTCGCGGAAGCCCAGGATCATCGAGCCGTCGCGGCCGAAGGCGAGGGAGGCCAGCTCCGGCTGCGGGTCGATGTAGACGCTGCCCGCCTTCCGGTCGTCCCACGTGTCCAGACCGGTGTTCCACGGGTTCCAGTGGGTGGCCTTGTCACCGGTACCGAAGACGCTGCCGCGCACGTCCGTGAGCGGGTGGCTCAGCACCGTGGTGAACCGCTTGCCGTCGTAGGTGGCGACGACGGCCTTCAGGTCCGCGCGCTGCTGCGTGCTCTCCGCGCTGCACACGCCCGCGACGTACAGCGTGTTGTCGTGAACCTGGAGACCGAACGGCCGCCAGTCACCGGGGCTCGCGCACCCCGGGTCCGGGATCCGCACCGTCGACTCGGGCCGCGAGGCGGTGGCCCCGGTCGCGTCGAAGGTCACCAGGCTGCGGGTCAGCAGGTTCACCGCGTACAGCGTGGAGCCGTCCTCCGACAGGGCCAGACCGCCGATGCTCTCCTTGCCCGGTGCGTCGGTGAACCCGGCGTCCTTGATCAGGTTGGCGGTGTCGTGCGCCGTCACCGTGGCGTCCCGTACCTGCGCGAACAGCTCCGGCGCACCCGAACCGCCGAGCGGCACCGTGTAGATGGCGCCGCCGCCCTTCGGTCCGTACGGGGCGTACCGGCGGGCGAACGCGCTCTGGAACAGCCGGGTCCGGTACGTGTCGTACGCCAGCCCGAACGTCGTGCCCACCTGGTCCTGGGTGGCCAGCGTGGCCGGGCACGCCACATCGGTGGGACAGGTGCCCCGGGTGTCCGTGCCGAACGCCACCAGGGCCCGGTTGTCGGTCGAGTTGGCGCCGTTCTGGACCGGTACGAAATACCGGGAATCCGGCAGCGCGTAGTCGGCCGGGTCCCACACCCCGGTCACCACCGAGGCGTTCTGTCCGTCCGACACGTCCACGAACGACGTGAAGCTGTCGAAGTGGTTCTCCGCCGTCGACGCGGGCGCCGCCCGCAGATAGCGGCTGTACGGTGCCGGGACGCTGACGTCGACGCGGTAGTGGCCGCCGCTCAGCGCGGCCGACCCCGGCACCACGACCTTTCCGGTGGCATCCGTGACGCCGGTGACCTCGTGCCCGGCGGGGTCGGAGACCTCCACCTTGATGCCCTGCTGCGGCACGTCCATCGTCGTGTTGATCACGCCGGTGCCGAAGAAGTCGCGCAGGACCTCGACCGTCAGCGTGCCGTCGGCGGCCGCGGCGGCGGCCGGTCCCGCCGTCGCTCCCATGGCGCCGCCTGCCAGTAAGAGGACGGATAACCCGGTGCGGGCCAGCGGCTCCGCAAGCCGCCGGGCCGACCGGCGCGAGTCTCCGCGGACTCGGTTCATGGCATCACACTCCGCACTTCTCTTGTCTTGACAACGAAGCCCCCGCTTCTCGCCGCACGCCCACTTCGCGGCCCCGGACGCGGGCGCCCGGGCAAAGAAAAAGGGCCCATCGCTGGTGCATGGGCCGCTTTATGAGGATCTTTCGAGGAGGATGCGGGTGTGCCGTAAGCATCGCGGGCCGGAAAAAGCGAACACCCGTTCCGGCTCTCGGGCAGGACCACCCGGGATCGTGTGTTTCCGCAGCTCGATCACGGTACCCCCACCCGCCCACCCACCTCGCCGACCGCCATCGCGAGCAGCGCGCGACAGTCTAACCATCGGTGTCTCGCCGTCACCAGCGGAACCGGCGCATCCGTCGGGATGCGTGAGCGCCCGGGAAACGCGGCCGGAAAGGCGTGCGCCGGCGGGGTGTCACGCATGCGCACGCGAGGGTCGGACACGGCGCGGGTCGGGTCGGGCACGCCCCCCTGGGAGGCGGTCCGGACGCGGGCGCCGGTGCCGGCCGGCCGCGCGCACCGTGGGTCCCGCCGGCGGCTTTGACCCGGCATGGGGCGGGCGAGGGCCGGTTCAGGGTAATCCGAAACCTGAACTTGACTTTTTCTTGGGAATCGGGGTCGAAATGTCGTGACGGGCCCCGGTTCCGGTGCACGGAAGGTTAATAACGCGTTCCACGGGAGAACAGCACATTTCCGGAATGAAAAGTTGATCATGACGGCCTGTGCGACGGTGGCCGATTCCTTTGCTAAGTGTCCCGAAGAACCTGTCCACATCCTGAACACCGCAGGTGGCGGCTTGATCCAAAAGAGTGAGCGGGTTGCCTCACTGGCTGGTATTAATTGCTTGACCGATCAAGTGAGCGCTCTCTAGGATCTTCATGGATCGATCCCTTAAAGAACTGCATGGTCGTAGCAGGCAAGGTTTGTCATAGCCATCCGTCGCGCGTTGTCGGAATACGAGGAAGGTGGCGGACGTGGGGTCGTTGGTCAGTGAGGTGTCACCCGGCTCCGTCAGCGGCGCGCCCCGTGGAGTTTCCCTGCCCGCACGGGTGGCGCAGGCCTTGGCGCAGCGCACCGTCTGGCATCTCAACAGCACCGCCCGCGGTGGTGGTGTCGCTGATTTACTGGAGAAGGCCATAGGCCTGCACAACGAATCCGGACTGCGGGCCCGCTGGCTGGTGCTCGCCGGTGACGCCGAATTCTTCGCGGTGACCAAGCGGCTCCACCACCGTCTGCACGGCAGCCCGGATCCGGTGGGCCCGCTCGGCGCCGCCGAGCGCGAGACCTACGAGACCACCACCTCCCGCCAGGCGCGCGAGGTGCTGGAGCGGGTGGCGCCCGGCGACCTCTGCGTCCTGCACGACCCGCAGACCCTGGGCCTGGCCCCGCACCTCGTCGCCGCCGGCCTGGACGTCGCCTGGCGCTGCCACATCGGCACCGGCGCGCACTCCGCGGTGGTCCGCGACACCTGGACCTTCCTGGAGCCCTATCTGCGGGCGCCGGCCCGGTGCGTCTTCTCGGCCGAGCGGTACGCCCCGCCCGGCCTGCTACGACAGCAGGGAAAGGTCGTCGTGCTGCGGCCGTCGATCGACCCCGCCGCCCGCAAGAACCGCCCGATGACGCCGGCGGCGGTGCACGACCGGCTGCGCGCGATCGGCCTCCAGGCCGGGCCCGGCCGGCCCGCGGCCGCGGGCACCGCCCGCATCGTGCAGGACCGGCCCCTCCCCGAGGACGCCCCCCTGGTCCTCCAGGTGTCCCGCTGGGACCCGCTCAAGGACATGGCCGGGGTGCTGCGCGGCTTCGCCGGGCACGTCGCGCCGGTCCGGGACGACGTGCACCTGGTGCTCGCCGGACCGGACCCGGACGACATCCCCGACGACCCCGAGGGCGCGCGGATCCTGCACGAGCTGCGCGGCGCCTGGGAAGCGCTGGACGGTCCGGTCCGGTCGCGCGTGCACCTGGTCAGCCTCTCGCTGCTGGACGCCGACGCCAACGCCGACTCCGTCAACGCGCTGCAACGGCGCGCCGACGTCGTCGTACAGAAAAGCCTGCGGGAGGGGTTCGGACTCACCGTCACCGAGGCCATGTGGAAGGGGAAAGCCATCGTCGCCAGCGCGGTCGGGGGAATCACCGACCAGATCCGCGACGGATACGAAGGCACCCTGGTGCGAGATCCCCATGACCTTCCCGCATTCGGTCGCGCGCTGCTCCGTCTGCTGGCGGAAAGCGATCTCCGGGAGCGGTACGGAACCGCCGCCCACCGCCGCTGCACGAAGGAATTCCTTATCTACCGGGAATTCATGGACTACTGCTCGCTCTATACCGGTCTCTTACAGGAAACCCCGGCCGCCACGCATTCGTGAGCGGTGCGGAAAAACCTGCGGAGGCCGGACCCGTATCACGTGCACCATTTCCTTTCCATCCGTAACCGATGAGGAAGCGACGACATGGAAAGCCTTGTGCAGTCAACCGCCCACACCCGGTCGGACACCGAAGACACCGTGGTCTCCGCTCTGATCCGCAATGACGGCAACCGGACCGAATGGCTGGTCCAGGCCACGAAGCCGGTCCGCTACGAAGTGCGCATGGTCGACGGACTCCTCGACCCCGCCCACCCCGACCTGGCCCTGGCCGGCGTCACCGAACGCACCGGCAACCGCCGGTTCATCGTCCTCGACGACCACGTGGAGCGCTTCTACGGGGACCGGCTGCGCGCCTATCTGGACGCGCACGGCCTGGAGCCGTCCTTCTGCGTCCTGCCCGCCGAGGAACGCACCAAGACGATGGACAGCGTCGCCCATGTGGTCCGGGCCCTCGACGAGTTCGGGATCTCCCGGCGGCACGACCCGATCATCGCCATCGGCGGGGGCGTCCTGCTCGACATCGTGGGCTTCGCCGCGAGCATGTACCGGCGCAGCACGCCGTACGTCCGCGTCCCCACGACGCTGATCGGCATCGTGGACGCCGGCGTCGGAGTCAAGACCGGTGTCAACTTCGGCAGTTACAAGAACCGGCTCGGCACCTACTTCGCCCCCGCGCTGGCCCTGCTCGACAAGACCTTCCTGGCCACGCTCGACGAACGGCACATCAGCAACGGCCTGGCCGAGATACTCAAGATCGCACTGGTCAAGGACATGCGCCTGTTCTCCCTCCTGGAACGGCACGGCGCCGCACTGGTGTCCAGCCGGATGCAGGCGCAGGGCGCCGAGGGCGACGTGGTGCAGGAGGTGCTGGAGCGGGCCATCCACGGCATGCTCGAGGAACTGCAGCCCAACCTCTGGGAGAGCGAGCTGCAGCGCCTCGTCGACTACGGGCACACCTTCAGCCCCACCATCGAGATGCGGGCGCTGCCGGAGCTGCTGCACGGCGAGGCCGTCGCCGTCGACATGGCCCTCACCACCGCCATCGCCCGGCACCGCGGCATGGTGACCGAGGGCGACCAGCGGCGCGTCGGCGGTGTCATGCGACAGCTGCGCCTCCCGCAGCACCACCCGGTGTGCGAGGTGGACAGCCTCGCCGAGGCGCTGGAGGACACCGTCCGGCACCGGGACGGGTTGCAGCGGCTGCCGCTCCCGGTGGGCATCGGCTCCGCCCGGTTCGTCAACGACGTGACGGTGGCCGAGATCGAGCGGGCCCTCGCCACGCTGGCCGCCGGGGGCCTCGATGCGGCCTGACCTACAGATCTCCGACCTCGGCTCCCCGTCGCACGTCCACGGCGTGCACGGCGCGGCCGGAGTGACCCAGTGGCGCTCGCTCGCGACGGGGCGGGGGCTGCGCGGCCCCTACGAGGCGGTCGAGTGGGCCTGCGTCCCGCCCGGCGGACTCAGCGGCGAGCATCTGCACAGCCGCACCGAGGAGGCCTACGTCCTGCTCACCGGCCGGGGCGAGGCACTGCTCAACGGCGAGCCGCACCCGGTGCGGGCCGGCGAGGTGATCCTGACCGGTCTCGGCGCGACGCACGGCCTGCGCAACACCGGTGCCGAGCCGCTGAGCTGGCTGACGCTCGAAGTCCCCGCCCCCCGCACGACGGCCCTCACCCACACGCCCTGGAAGGACGCTCCCATGACGGATCCGCACGCCGGCGAAGCGGTGGTCGTCGACCTCGAAGAGCTGCGGGACGTCGATCCCCGGCCCACCCTCCAGGGCCCGCTGCACCGGATCCGGCTGCTCGAACTGGCCCCCGGCGCGGTGGAGCGCCTGCCCGGACAGGGCGCCGAGCACACGGTGTTCGTGCTGTCGGGCACCGCGACGGCGTCCAGCGGGTCCGGTGACGTCACCGTACGGGAGGGGATGTCCGTGACCGCGTCCGGCGGCGAGGACCTCCGGCTCACCGCGGCCGCCACGACGTTCCGGGCGGTGTGCGCCAGTTTCGTCGTCCCCTCGCCGCTCGGGAAGGGCGCGGGCCGGTGATCGTCACGGACAGCGGCGCCGCCTCGACCCTGGTGGACGGCGACGGCCGCAGCCGGCGCTGGCGCTGTCTCGCGCGCCGCGGCATGCTCTTCAGCGAGTGCGAGTCCGTCGACCACATGACCCTGGAGAAGGACTCCGTGCTGCACGCCGACCCGGAGGCCGGCACCGAGAGCCTCTGGTACGTGGTGCGGGGCGACGCCGCCTTCCACACCGACGGCGACGGCCCGGGCCGCCCGGTCCGGGACGGCCACGCCGTCCTCGTCCCGGCCGGCGCGTCCGGGCGCCTGGTGGCCGGTTCCGCCACGGAGGTCGTCGTGGTGACCTGCGTACCGGACGCTACGGCGCGGCGCCTGCCGCACCGGGCGCCGTCGCTCCCGGCGCCGGCCCGGGGCATCCCCACCGCGACCAACGTCGACCACATCGCCTACACCGTGCCCGACCTCGACGAGGCCGTGCGCTTCTTCGTCGACGTCCTCGGCGCCGACCTGCTCTACCGCGAGGGCACCATCCGCGCCGACGACGACTGGATGCGCGAGGCGCTCGGCGTGCATCCGCGCGCCACCGCGGACATCGCCATGCTCCGCCTCGGACCGGTCACCAACCTCGAACTGTTCCAGTACACGGCACCGGACCAGAACCCGGTCCCGCCGAAGAACAGCGACGTCGGCGGCCACCATCTCGCCTTCTACGTACGCGACATCGACGCGGCAACCGCGTACCTGCGCCGCCAGCCCGGCGTGCGGATCCTCGGCGACGGACCCCGGACCGTGGACAGCGGGCCCATCGCGGGAGACCGCTGGCTCTACTTCCTCAGCCCCTGGGGCATGCAGCTCGAACTGATCAGCCTCCCCGGGAGACTGCCGTACGAGGAGGAGACACCGCACCGCCGCTTCGGGCCGTGCGACGCCTGGACGGTCGCACCGTGACCGGCGCACCGTCCCGGGTCGGCACAGGGCCGCGCGCCCTGCCGGACGCGGCGGAACTGACCTGCCGCGCCGTGCTGTTCGACCTGGACGGCGTCCTGGTGCGGTCGGAAGCCGTGGTGGAGCGGTCCTGGACCGCATGGGCCCGCGGCCGGGGCCTGGACCCGGCCGGCGTGCTCGCCGCCTGCCACGGCCGGCGCTCCGTCGAGGTGATCGCCGCGTTCGCCCCGGACCTGGACGCGGAGGCGGAGGCGGCCCGGCTGGAGGCCGGGCAGGCCGAGGACATCGACGGCCTGGCGCGCTGCGCCGGCGCGGACACCGTGCTCGCCGCCCTGTCCGGTGCCCCCTGGGCGGTGGTGACCTCCGGGAGCAGGGCCCTGGCCGTGTCCCGGCTGCGCGGCACCGGACTGCCGGTGCCGGACGTCCTGATCACCGCCGACGACGTCGAGCGGGGCAAACCCGCGCCGGACGGCTATCTGGCCGCGTCCGCCGCGCTCGGCGTCCCGCCCGCGGACTGCGTCGTCGTGGAGGACGCGCGCCCCGGCGTCCTCGCCGCGCGCGCCGCCGGCATGCGCGTCGTCGGAGTGAGCGGCACCGCCCTCGGACCCCAAGAGCCGCTGGACCGTGTCGTCGGCACCGTGGGCGACCTCGCTCCCCGCACCGAGGCGGGACACGTCGTCCTGCTGGGCGGCGCCCCACGGCCGGCGCGGACGGTCCGCACCGGCCCCTCACACACCGGCCCGGCTGCCCCGGCCGGCCCCGCGCACGACCCGGGAACACCTTCCAAGGAGGCGTCATGAGCGGAGATTCGCCCACCGTCGGCCTGGTGACCGCGGCATCCGGCGGCATCGGCCGCGCCGTGGCCGGGGAACTGCTCGCCCGGGGCGTCGTCGACCGGCTCGTCGCCGTCGACGTCGCCGAACCCGCCACACCGCTGCCCGGGGGCGCCGACTTCCGCCGGTGCGACCTGCGGGACACCGCCGGGCTGGCCGAACTCGTCGCGGACCTGCCCGCCGAGCTGTCGGTGCTGGTGAACGTGCTCGGCGGCGAACAGCGGCCGCCCGTCGCGCCGGTGACCGACGTGGCCTGGCCGCCGCCGGAGGTCTGGGACGACATCATCGACCTCAACGTCTCGGCCGCCTACCGGCTGACGCGGGCCCTGGCCGGCCGGCTGGTCCCGGGCGCGGCGGTGTGCAACGTCAGCTCCATCGCCGCGGCGATGCCCTGGGCGGTCTCACCCGCCTACGGCGCCGCCAAGGCCGCGCTGGAGCACTGGAGTTCCTCCCTGGCCGTCCTCCTCGGACCGCGCGCCGTCCGGGTCAACCTGGTCCGGCCCGGGTTCGTCTGGAGCCGGCAGTGGGCGGCGGTGGACCGGGCGGAGTTCGAGCGCGTGGTGGCCGACCGGGTCGTCCTGCACGAGGCACCGCCGTACACCAGCCGGGAGCAGACGGCCGCGGACATCGCCGCCGCGGTGGCGTTCCTCTGCTCGCCCGACGCCCGGCACGTGACCGGGCAGGCCATCAACGTCGACGGCGGGGCGACCCTCGTCCGGGCCGCCCGGTGACGGACCCCGCCGTGCCGCCCCCGTTCCCGGGGCGGGTTTCAGCCAAGAGAAGGGCAGACATCGTCATGCAGGAAGAGACCGTTCCCCGGCTGTCCGTGGTCATCCCCACGTACAACCGCGAAGGTCTGCTGGACCGGACGCTGGCGTCCCTGGTGCGGCAGGACCTCCCGGCCTCCGACTTCGAGGTGGTCGTCGCCGACGACGGCTCCTCGGACGGCACCGCCGCCCTGGTCCGCTCCTACGCGGACCGGCTCCGGGTGCGCTACCACTTCCAGGAGGACCTGGGCTTCCGGGTGGCAGCCGCCCGCAACGGCGGGGCCAGGCTGGCGACCGCGCCGGTGCTGGCGTTCCTCGACACCGGCATGATCGTGGGCCCGGACTGGGTGCGCGCCCACCTGGACGTCCACGCGGCCGGCCGCCGGCAGGCGGTGCTCGGCTACTCCTACGGCTACAACCCGGCGAACCCGTGCCGGGAGATGGACGGCATCGTCGACACCCTGCCGCCCGAGGAGGTGGTGCGGCGGCTGATCGACGTGCCGTCCTTCCAGGACATGCGGCTGCCCGACTACGAGCGCTTCGGCTTCGACCCGGGCCGCATGGCGATGCCCTGGGTGTTCCTGTGGACGCTCAACTTCTCGGTACCCGCCGACGAGTTCTGGGCGGTCGGCGGCTTCGACGAGGACTTCACGGGCTGGGGCGTCGAGGACATCGAGCTGGGGTACCGGCTGCACCGCAACGGCAACGCCATGGTGGTCTCCCGTGCGGCGTGGGGGATCGAGCTGCCGCACGAACGGGCGTACGACGCGGCCACCGTCAGTATCCTGCGCAACTGCCAGCGGTTCCTCGACAAGCACCCCGGAGTGCAGACCGAGCTGTACTGGGCGGCGTCCGCCCGGGCGGTCTCCGCCGGCGGCCTCGTCGACCCGCTGGAGGTCGAGTGGGAGGACCTGCTGGCCTGGACCGCGGCGGCCGAGGGACGGGACGCGGCCGGCGAACTGGCCGAGAGCACCCGGGACCTGACCGGGCGCGACGGCGATCCGCTCCGGGTCGCGGTGTTCGGCTGCGGTGCGCAGCTCCCGGCGGAGTGGGCGCACGCGAACGCGCGGTTCACCCTGTGCGACTTCGACGCCGAGGCCCTGCGGCAGGCCATGGCCGGCGCTCCCGCCACGGTCGTGGAGTCCGTGCAGCTGTGCGGGATGCGCACCCCCTGGGCGGACCGGCGATTCGACCTCGTGGTGATCACCTCCCGGCTCGCGGGCGGGCTGTGGAGCCGCTGGGGCGACCACGTCCTGGCCGAGGCCAAGCGGCTCGGCGGCGAGGTGCGCGCCCCCGCTCCCGAGCACATGTGAGGCCCGCGGCGGCCGGTGACGGGCGGCCGGAAAACGACCATCGGCCCTTTATTTTCAGGAAGCCTGCCTGAAAAATGGGCGCCCGTCCGCCCGCGCCGGACCGCCGCACGTGCCTTGTCGTCATCGCACTCCGAGGAGAACCCGCCATGAAAGCGTCGACCGACCGGCCCGCAGGGCCACGCCCCGGGGCACGCAAAGCGCGCGTGCGCACCGCGACCGTCTTCGCCGTGCATGGCGCCGTCGCCGGCAGCTTCGCCACCCGCATCCCCTGGATCGTCTCCCACCTGCACATCAGTGACGGCTCGCTAGGCATCGCCCTGCTGGCCCCGGCCCTCGGCTCCCTGGTCGCCATGCCCCTGTCCAGCAGGCTGGTCCACCGGTTCGGCGGGCGGACGGCACTGCGCACGCTGCTCACCGCCTGGTGCGTCGCGCTGCTGCTGCCCGCGCTCGCCCCCGATCTGGCGCTGCTGTTCACCGGGCTGCTGGTGTTCGGGGCGGCGTCCGGCATGGCGGACGTCGTCATGAACGCCGCCGGGGTCGAACTCGAACAGGAGGTGGGCCACTCGGTGATGGCGAGCATGCACGGCATGTGGGGCGTCGGCGGACTGGTGGCCTCGGGCGCCGGGTCGCTGGCCGCGGCGGCGGGCGTGGACGCCCGGATCCACTTCGCCGCCGCGACCGTCGTCCTCGCCTCCGTCGGGCTGTACGCCATCCAGGGGGTGCCCGACATCCGGCCGCGGCCGGGCCAGGAGGAGCCGCCGCGCTTCGCACTGCCCCCGCGGTCGGCCCTGGCCATCGGCGCGGTCGGCTTCTGCGCCGTCTTCGCCGAAGGGGCCAGCGGCAACTGGAGCGCCCTGTACCTGAGTTCCGTCGCCCACGCCTCCGACGGCGTCGCCGCCGGCAGCTACACGGGCTTCGCCTGCGCCCTGGCCGCCAGCAGGCTGCTCGGCGACCGCCTGGTCCGGCGGATCGGCGTGGTGAACGCGGTACGGCTCAGCGGGGCCGTCGCCAGCGCCGGCCTGCTCCTCGTCGTCCTCGCCCGGACCCCGGCGCCCGCCATCTGCGGCTTCGCCCTGGTGGGCATCGGCGTGGCGGTCGTCCTGCCGCTGTCCTTCGCGGCGGCGGGAGCGGCGTCCGCGGACACCAGCCGTACCATCGCCGGCGTCGCCACCCTCACCTACACCTCCAACCTGCTGGCGCCGGCCGTCATGGGCTTCGTCTCCGACGCCACCTCGCTGCCGGTGTCCTTCGCGCTGGTGGCCGTGCTGACCCTGTCACTCGTCTTCATGGCCTCCGTGCTGCGCCCGTCCGCCACACCCGCCGAGGCGGCCCCCGCCGCCTGACGGCCCACGGCGCGCACGCGACAGGACCCCAGCCGCCGCCCGCGGTCACCCCGCCGAGGGCATCGATCCGGAGAGACAGCCCGCATGGACATCACCACCGACCGCACCGCGCTCCGGCGCGGACGCACCGCCACCTCCCTCCTCTTCCTGCTGTTCGGCGCCGCCCTGGGCGCCTGGACCAGCCGGATCCCCAGCGTGAAGAGCCATCTCGGCCTGGGCGACGGCCTGCTGAGCCTGGCTCTGCTCTCCTTCGCCCTCGGGGCGATCGCCGGCATGATGGTGCTCGGCCGGCTCGCCGACCGGTACGGCAGCACCCGCGTCATGGTGCCGATGGCACTGCTGGAGGGACTCCTCCTCATCCCGCCGGCCTACATGCCGAACCTCGCCGCGCTGATGCTGGCCCTGTTCCTGTTCGGGCTGGTGCACGGCACGTTGAACATCGCGATGAACGCCAACGCCATCGAGGTCCAGCGGGCCTGGGGCCGGCCGATCATGTCCTCCTTCCACGCGGTCTACAGCATCGGCGGCTTCCTGGGCTCGGCGGCCGGCGGACTGTTCGCCCGGCAGGAGCTGAGCCCCCGGGTGACCTTCCTCTCGGTGGGCGGCTGCGTCGTCCTCATGGCGCTCTGGGCGGCCCTGTGGGCCCTGCCGGCCGGCACCGGCGCCGCCCCGGCCGAGACCGGCCCCGCCCGGCCCGAGGGCCGCAGCGTCATGCGCTCGCCGCAGCTGTGGTTCCTCGGCAGCCTGGCGATGTGCGCCCTGGTGGGGGAGGGCACGGCCGCCGACTGGAGCGCCGTCTACCTGCACGAGGACCTCGGCAGCTCACCCGGCTTCGCCGCGTCGGCGTTCGCCGCGTTCTCGATCGCGATGACCGCCGGACGGCTGCTCGGCGACCGGCTCACCGCGCGCTTCGGCCCGGTGGCGCTCGTACGGGCCTGCGGGGTGCTCGCCTCGGCCGGCATGACGGCCGCCCTGCTCGTGGACCGGCCCTGGGCGGGAGTCGCCGGATTCGCCTGCCTGGGCGCGGGCATGTCCTGCATCGCCCCGCAGGTCTACTCCGCGGCCGGACAGCGCGACCCGGCCCGCGCGGGCGCCGCGCTGTCCCTGGTGGTCAGCCTCGGCTACGTCGGTTTCCTCATCGGCCCCATCGTCATCGGCAGCGTCAGCACCTTCGTCGGACTGCCCCTCGCCCTCGGCCTGCCGGCCCTCCTGGTCTTCCTCGTGGCGCTCGGCGCGTCCGCCCTGCGCCCGGCAGGCCGCACCCCCGAGACCCCCGGCCGCGCCCAGGACACCGGGCTGGTGCCCGGCTCCGGACGCGGCTGACCCCTCCCTCCGAAACCGACTTCCCGTATCCCCGAACGAACAGAGGGTCCGGTGCACATCATCGAGTGTCACTTCGAGTTCAGCGGCTTCGACGACCACCTGGTCAAGGCGGGCACCTCCGTCTACCTGTGGAACCTGGCCCGGCAGTTCCGGGACCAGGGACACCGGGTCGGCGCGGTCACCCCCGCCCACGGCCTGCTGCCCCTGCTGCGCGAACAGTACGAGGTCGTCGACCTGGACTGGCGGACGGACGACGAGATCCCGGTGCGGCTGGACCCGGCCGAATGGCCGGACCACCCCGACACGGTACGGCTGCCGGTGTCCGTGCGCGCGCACCGGATGACCGTCGACGGCATCGACATCGTGCTGCTCAGCGGCGGCGTGCTGGACACCCACCCGGACTCCTTCTACCCGCCCGCCGGGCTCAGGGGCCACGACCTCACCGCCCTGAAGACCCTCGTCTTCCAGGTCGCCGCCGCCCGGTACGTCCGGCAGCGCGTCCCGGCGGGCGCGGTCGTGCACCTGCACGAACCCGTCCACCACTACCTGCTGCCCGGGCTGCTCGCCGGCCACGGCTTCCACGTGGTCTCCACCGTGCAGACCAACCTCGCCGTCAACACCAAGGTGTACGGCCCCGAGGTGCGCGCCGTCCTGCGCCACGAGAGGGCCGACGCCTCGGTGGCCGACGGTCTGGCGGACCCGCCGCTCGACGGCCACCTGGAGCGGGCGATGCGCGCCTATCTCCCGCGCACCCTGCTCTACGCGGACTCCCCGGAGCGCCCGGGCCACGACTACCTGCCCGTGCTGGGCCTGGTGTCCCGCTCGGTCGCCGCGCTGGACTTCCTTTCCGACGGCCAGCTGGCGCACGCGCTCACCCAGGCCGGCACCCCCTTCGAGCAGTTGTTCCAGCGGCTGGCCGTACGCCGGGAACTCCGGGCGCGCACCGATCTGATGACCGTCGGCGGCTGTGCCATCGGCGACGAGTGGCTCGACGTGCCGCGGTCCGAGGAGCGCCGCAAGCGGACCCTGGACGCCCTGGGCCTGGACCCCGCGCTGCCCACCCTCTACCACAACGCCCGCTACTCGGTGCAGCACAAGGGCCAGAAGGAACTGTTCCGTGGAGTGCGGCGCCTGCTGGACGAGGGCCACCGGGCCAACGTGCTGCTGCACTGCCTGTCCCCGCGGCCCCCGCACGACGAGGACCTGACCGCGCTGGAACGCGACCACCCCGGCCTGGTGCGCGTGCGGACGGGCCCGATGGGCACCCCGGAACTGATGGACTGGGCGGCCTCCAGCGACTTCTGCGTCTTCCCGTCCAAGTTCGAGATGGACACCTTCCTGATGGCGATGGGCGAGGCCATGGCCGCGGGCTGCGTGCCCGTCGCCACCGCCCAGCAGGGGATGCGCCACTTCGGGCACACCGAGGACCTGGACGCGCCCGGCGCCACCGGGCTGGCGCTGCCCCGCTCCTTCCGGGTGGACGACGAGGCGCTGACACAGGCGGTGCACGACGGCGTGCTGCGCATGCTCACCCTGTGGCACGAGGACCCGGGCCGGATCGCGGCCCTGCGCGCCAACGCCGTTGCCACGGGCCGCGGTTTCACCTGGAAGGCCGCCGCCGACCGGTTCCTCGCCGTGTTCGCCGCCTGCGCCGAGGGGCGCCGGCCGGCGGACGCCACCCCCGTGGTCCGCTCGGTCCTCGCCGGCGCGGGCCACGCGCCGCTGCCGGCCGGACAGGGCCGCGCCCACCGCAGCGGGGACACCGTGCGGGTGCGGTGGCGGGGCACCGGCCTCGGCCGGGTCGAGGTCGTGCCGGCCGCCCCGGACCCCGCCGTGATCCCGCTCGCCGCGCAGCCGCCCGGAGACGTGTTCACCGGCGAGGTCCCCGCCGCCGGCCCGGTGCTGGCGCTGCTCGTCACCGGCCGCGACGGCAGGTCGGCGTGGAGCGCGCTGGAGGTGCGGGACGAGCCGGAGCTGACGGCCACCGGCTCCACGGTGGTCTACGAGAACCGCTGGATGAGCGTGCGGGAGGACACCACCGTCAGGGCCGACGGCACCCCGGGCCTGTACGGCGTGGTGCACAAGCCCGACTTCGCGGTCGTCGTCCCCTACGCCGACGACGGGTTCCACCTGGTCGAGCAGTACCGCTACCCCGTCGAGGGACGCTACTGGGAGTTCCCGCAGGGCTCCTGGGAGGACCGGCCGGACGCCGACCCCCTGGAACTGGCCCGGGGCGAACTGGCCGAGGAGACCGGGCTGACCGCCGCCACGATGACCCCGATCGGGCATCTGTACGCCGCCTACGGCTACAGCGACCAGGGCTTCCACGTGGTCCTCGCCACGGACCTCACCCAGGGCGAGCCCCGTCTCGAACCCGAGGAGGCCGGCCTGGTCAGCCGCTGGTTCCCCGAGGACGAGGTGTGGCGGATGGTCGCCGAGGGCCGGGTCAAGGACGCCTCGACCCTGGCGGCCCTCGCCCTGTTCAGACGGCACCTGGAGAACAGCCGGCCGGACGCGCCGGCCGCCGACGACCGGAGCTGACACGCGGAAAGGGCACACATGGGAACCCACGTATTGGTGGTGCACACCCGGCCGAGACCCGGCGCGGAGGCCGAATACCACCGCTGGTATGACGACTTCCATCTCGACGAGGTGCTCCGGGTCCCGGGCTTCACCTCCGCCCGGCGGCTCCAACTGCTCCCGGGCGAGACGGGCGACGCCGGTGGTGCATTTCCCCTGGGTCCGCAGGCCGGGCCCGGCAGCCACCTCGCCCTGTTCACGGTGGAGTCCGACGACATCGACGCCACCATCGCCGCGTTCCGGCACGCGCAGACCACGATGCGCACCCCGGCCTGCCTCGACCCGGACAGCGTGGCGCTGAGCTGGTGGCGCTGTCTGGACCGGCACACCACCACCGGGAATTCCGGTCACCCGGACGGCGCGAGCACGGCACCCACCCCAGCGTCCCGCGACAGGAAGGCCCCCACGCCATGAACGCACGGCCCGAACCGACGACCGCGACGCCGCCGCCCGCCCCGGGCGGGACGGAGGGAGTACGCGCCGTCCTGCTGGCCGGCGGGGAGGGCCGGCGCATGGGCCCCCTGGGGCGCGGCCGGCTGAAACCACTGGTGCCGTTCGGCGGCACCGCCCGGCTGATCGACTTCAGCCTCGCCAACGCCCGCCGCTCCGGCTTCCGCGACGTGCTGCTGCTCTCCCAGTACGAACAGCGCCGGCTCATGGACGACCTGCACACCGTCTGGAACCGCGACCCCGCCTTCCGCGTGCACTTCGGACCCTACGACCAGGCCTACCGCCGCTCGCCCGGCGCGCTGCCCGACACCGTGCCCGAGCGCACCGGCCCCCGTGAACGGGGCACGGCCGACGCCCTGATCAGCAAGGCCGAACACGTCTTCGCGGGCGACCCGTCCGAGATCCTGGTGCTGCACGCCGACCACGTCTACCACTTCGACTACGGCGACATGATCCGCCGGCACCGCGCCTCCCAAGCCGCGCTCACGGTGTCGTACCAACGCGTCGAACGGCGCTACGTCCACCTCTTCGGCATGGTCGAGTTCGACGCCTCGGGGAACCTGACCCGGTTCGTCGAGAAACCCCCGGAGCCGACCAGCGACCTGGTGTTCGCCGCGTTCTGCGTCTTCGACGCCGCGGTGCTGCGCCGCTACCTCGACCGGCTCCAGGGCACCGACTGGCAGCACGACATCAGCCGGGACGTCATCCCGGCCATGCTGGCCGGCGGCGAGCGCGTCCGCGGCTACGCCGTCGAGGGCCACTGGGAGGACATCGGCACCGTCGACCGCTACCACCGGTCCCACCTGGGACTGGTGCGCCGGCCGCCCACCATGCCGCTGGCGGACCTGCCGCTCACCATCCGCCCCGACCTGCCGCCCCGGTACCTCGACGACGGCGACGGCGTCCGGTCCAGCATCGTCCGCGACGACCTCGTCAACCGCGGCCTCCTCGACCACTGCGTGGTCTACCCCGGCGTACACGTCGGCACCGGCGCGACCGTACGGGACTCCGTGCTGCTGCCGGGCGTCCGGATACCCGACGGGGCCCGGCTGGAGTCGGTCATCGCGCTGGAGGACGGCACCGTACAGCCCTGCGACCGGGAGCCCTCGACCGCCGGGACGGCGTCATGACCGCCACCGGGACCACCGCGCCGGGACCGGGCCGGCCCGTGGTGGCCGACCTGGGCGGCACCACCCTGCGCATCGGCCGGATCGCGGCGCACGGCGGCGTGGAGGCGGTGCGCCGGGTCACCACCGACGGCATCGGCCGCCACGGCCCGGGATCCGCCCGCACCCTCCAGGACCGGGTGCTCCGCCAGCTCGCCCGCGAACTGGAGGAGTACCTGCGCTCACCCGCCGGCCACGGCGCGAGCGCGGTGGGACTGTCCTTCGCCGGCCCGCTGGCCAAGGACGGCGTCGTCCGCGCGGCCCCCACTCTGTGGGGCGGACGGGCCGACCCCGTGCACGTCGGCGACCTGCTCTCGGCCCGGCTCGGCCTGCCGGTGCTGGTCGCCAACGACATCACCGCCGCGGCCTGGCGCTACGCCGAGCGGGAACCGGAGCCGTTCTGCCTCATCACCATCAGCTCCGGCATCGGCAGCAAGGTCTTCCGGCACGGCGAGGTCCTCGTCGACGACCAGGGGCACGGCGGCGAACTCGGCCACTGGCGGATCGACCTGAGCGAGGACGCGCCGCCCTGCGACTGCGGCGGCCGGGGCCACCTCGGCGCCGTCGCCTCCGGCCGCGGCATCCTGCTGGCGGCCCGCCGGGCCGCCGCCGCCGACCCGCGGGCCTTCGCCCGCTCCGCGCTCGCCGCTCCCGCCGGCGACCGCCCGGAGGGCATCACCAACGAGGCGCTGGCCGGGGCCGTCCGGGCCGGCGACCCCTTCGCGACCGAGACCCTGCGCGGCTCGCTGCGCCCGCTCGCCTCGGCCGTCGACTGCCTGTTCACGGCCATCGGCGTCCGCCGCTACCTGTTCATCGGCGGCTTCGCCGTCGCCGTCGGGGACCGGTTCGTGTCCCTGCTGGGCGACGAACTGGTCCGGCACGGCTGCTTCGGCCTCGACGACGACGAGACGCGCGCCATGCTCGCGCTCGGCGCCGCCGACGACGACCACTGCCTGATCGGCATGGGCCGCATGCTCGACCGGTTCCCGCACCCCGTCCCCGTCCTGGAGGAGAGCGTATGAGCACCTTGGTGATAGGCAGCGGATTCGTCGGGCGGGCCGTCGCCGCGCATCTGCTGGACTCCGGTGAGAAGGCCGTGGTGGCCTCGCGGACACCCCCGCCCGCGGAGACCGGTCGGGAGGCGCCGTGGACGGCCCTCGACGTCACCGACCCGGCGGCGGTCCGGCACGCCCTCGACACCACGGGCGCCGAGCGGATCGTCCTCGTCCACGGGCCGTCCGACGTCACCTGGTGCGAGGAACACCCCGAGGAGACCCTGCGCGGCCACGCCGGCGCGGCACGCGTCGTGGCCGAGGCCGCCGACGGCAGGCGGATCGTGCTGATCTCCACCGACAACGTCTTCGACGGCACCGTCCAGGCCCCCGACGAGACCACGCCGACCCGCCCCGCCAACGCCTACGGCCGGGCCAAGCTGGCCGCCGAACGGATCCTCGCCGAACAGGCCGCGGCGACGGTGCTGCGGGTCAGCCTGATCTACGGCTGGGAGCCCGCCACGGCCCCGAAGTGGCTCAACTACTTCTCGTCCTGCGTGCACCGGCTGCGCGCAGGAGAGCGGATCACGGCCCCCACCGACCAGTGGACCACTCCGGTCCTCGTCGAGGACGTCGCGGCGGTCACCGCCGCCGTGCTGTCGGCACCGGCCCCCGCGCTGCTGCACCTCGGCGGACCCGAGCGGATCTCCCGCGCCGACTGGGCCCGGCTCGTCGCGCGCGAACTCGGCCTGCCCGAGGACCGGGTGACGGGACAGCCGCGCGCCCTCGGCCGGTACGCCTCCCGCCCGGAGAACACCTGCCTGGCGAGCACCCTGCTCACCGTCCACCCGGCCACCGCCGGCGTCCGGGTGCGCGGAGTGCACGACGGCACCCGGCTCCTGCTCGGCCGCGCGGAAGCCGCCGTCCACTGACCCCCGCCCCGGCAACCGCCCCACCGACCCCCGCTCTGTGCCGCACAGGAAGGACTCCCGTGGCCGCCCTGATGCCCCACGACCCGGACACCCTGGCCGACGCCGTCGTCACCACCCTCGCGGTCGACGCCGACCCGCAGGCACGCGAAGCCAGCATCTTCTACTGGGAACGCGGACTGCCCTACCGCCAGGCGGTGACCGAAGCCGTCGCCCAGGTCCCCGACCCCGCACTGCTCGCGGCGGCCCGCGCGCTGCGTGACAGACCGGCCGACCCCGCCACCCACGCGGCCCTGCACCGGCGGCTGACCGCGCCGGCGGACGACCGCGCCGCCCCCGCGCTCGACAAGCTGTTCGCCCAGGCCTGGCAGGCGGAGTCCAACTCCCGCCTCGGCTACCACCTGGGAGCCCGCTACCGCCCCCACGAGGGCGACGACGTCACCCCCGAGCGGCTGCACGCCCTGGGCCGCCAAGCCGCCCCGAGCGCGCCCGCCGCCTCCGGCGGGGACGCCGAGACGGTCGTCATCGTGCCGTTCCGCGACCGCGGCCCCGGACGCCGGCTGCGCAACCTGCTGGCCTGCCTGCTCGCGCTGCGCGACCAGTCGGTGCCGGCCTCGTCGTACCGGGTCGTGGTCGTGGAGAGCGACGACACGCCCCGCTGGCGGGACGCCATCACGCCGTACGCCGACCACTACCTCTTCGCCCGCAAGGACGGCCTCTTCAACAAGTCCTGGGCGGTGAACGTCGGCGTGGTCAACGCGCCCGGCCGGCCGGAGGCCGTGTGCATCCTGGACGCGGACGTGCTGGTCGACCGCGACTTCATCGCCCGCAACACCGCCCGGTTCCGGGAGCGCGGCACCATGGGGCACCTCAGCTACCGCGACATGTGGTGCCTGGACGAGTCCGCCACCTCCTGGGCGATCGAGGAACGCCTGTGGCGCGGCGCCGCGCAGGTGGACGGCGACCACCTGCGGGCCTTCGTGCTCCGCCGGCCGCCCGGCTGCTGCGTGTGGGTCCGCACCAGCGCCTTCCACCGGATCGGCGGCATGGACGAGCGCTTCGAGGGCTGGGGCGGCGAGGACAACGACTTCGCCTACCGCATGGACACGCACTCCGCCTTCGACCAGTACCGCGATCCGCTGCTGCACATGTACCACCCCTCCTCCGCCGTGCTGCGCGAGGACGGCGAACTGATCAACGCGCACATCCCCGCCCTGACCTGGGGCCCCGGGCAACGCCTGGGCGACATCGAGCGGTTCGCGACGCAGCGCGCCGACGACGGGACGAACGCGGTGACGAAGTGACGACCGATTTCCACCCTGACGAAAGGCGGCCCGCCGTGGCGCACGACATCCCCGTACTGGACCTGACCGAGTGGGAGGGCGCCGGCCCCGAGCACCGCGCCGGCATCGCCGCGCGCCTGGACGCGGTCCTGCGGCAGACCGGCCTGTTCCTGCTGAGCGGGCACGGGGTGCCGGAGGAACTGACCGACCGGATGCGCACCGAGGGGCGCGAGTTCTTCGGCCTGCCGCGCGAGAGCAAGGAGCGGTACCGGGTCAGCCGTCCCTACGACAACGGGTGGCGGGGACTGGGCGCCCTCCAGGTCGGCGCCCTCGACGGCAAGCCCGACACCTCCGACCTGCACGAGGCGTTCCACGTCGGCCCGAGCCACCGCACCGGCGACGCGGCGTTCGACACGACGTACTACCCCGAGAACAAGTGGCCGGACGAACAGCCCGCGCTGCGCGAGACGGTGCTGGAGTACACCAGGCACATGACCCGCGTCGCCCACGAGGTGATGGAGGTGCTGGCCGGCGTCCTCGACCTGCCCGCGGACTTCTTCACCTCGCGGTGCGCGCGGGCCACCTGGACGCAGAACGTCAACTGGTACCCCTCCCTGACCACCCTCGGCGAGGTGCAGCCGGGCCAGATGCGCGTCGGACCGCACACCGACTTCGGCACGCTGTCCCTGCTCGACCGGCAGCCGGGCGTCGGCGGCCTAGAGGTGTGGAACGAGGAGGACGGCTGGTTCGAGCCGCCGTTCGTGCCGGGCACCCTGGTCGTCAACCTCGGCGACCTGATGTCCCTGTGGACCGACGGCCGCTGGCAGGCCCTGCGCCACCGCGTCCTCGCCCCCAGCGACATCGCCCCGGACGAGGAACTCGTGTCGCTGGTCTACTTCTTCGAGACCGATCCCGACGCCGAGATCGTCCCACTGCCCGCACCGGCGGGCGGCGGCGCGGGCTTCACGCCCGTCATCGCCGGCGAATCGATCCTGCAGAAGGTCGGCGCGACGGTGAGCATCCCCGGCTGACGCCGGGAGCCTGCCGTACGGGCCGACGGGGGCCTGCCGTACTGAGCGACGGGAGGCCCGCCGTGTCGGCCGACGGCGGGTCCTGCCGTTGTTGTCGTACCGGCTGGTGAATCCATGGCTCGGGGGCGGTGCCGGAGAACTCCGGCACCGCCCCCGGCCCGTGTAGTCGACTCGTGTCACCGCCCCTCTCCGGGACCGGTGGCCGCCTCGGCGGGCGACCGCGTCAGGGCGCCACGGCGCGGCCGGTCTGCGGCGAGATCCGGCCGGCGCACAGGCCCTTGGCCGACAGGGTCTGCGCGATGCGCGGGATGGCGGCCAGGGTGTTGGCCGGCCACTCGTGCATCAGGATGATCTGGCCGTTGGACAGCCGGGACACGGCCTGCACGATCGCGTCGGTGCTCGCGCCGTTCCAGTCCTGGGAGTCGACGTCCCAGATGATCTGCCGCAGCCCGTACTTGGCCTCCACCGCCTGGACGGTGGCGTTGGTCTCCCCGTACGGCGGCCGGAACAGCTGCGGGGTGCCGCCGCCGGCCGCCGCGATCGCCTGCTGGGTGCGGGAGATCTCGGAGTCGGTCTGCGCCTGGCCGAGCTGGGTCAGGTGCGGGTGGGTGTAGCTGTGGTTGCCGATCCACATACCGGCGTTGGCCTCGGCCCGGACCTGGGCCGGGTAGGCGGCGGCGAACTGGCCCTCGTTGAACACGGTGGCCCGCAGGCCGCTGAGCCGCAGGGCGTTGAGCAGGGCCGGGGTGTGGTCGTTGGACGGGCCGTCGTCGAAGGTGAGCCCGACGTACCCGGAACAGGCGGCGGCCCGCGCCGGGGTGGCGTGGACGGCGGAGGTGACGGTGCCGGCCACGGCCGTGGCCGCGACGGCCAGGGCGGTGAACAGGGAACGGGATGCGGCGCGCATGCGGGGGTCCTCTCGGAGCGGGCGTGACCGCGGTGGGGGGAGGGGAGGGAGGAGCGGACGGGACCGGGGACGGGACCGGAAGGTCAGCCGCTCACCGTGATGTTGGAGTAACCGCTGCTCTGGTAGCCCTCGGTGGCGAGGATCATGTAGTAGTTGAAGCTGCCGAGGGGCATGCCGACGCGGGCCCAGGCGTCGAAGTGGTTGCCGGTGGTGATGGCGCCGCCGGTCCGCTTGGACTGCCGGACGCTCCAGTACTGGTTGAAGGTCCTGGTGCCTTCCACGGACGGCGCGTTGTACCGCGTCGTCTGGTAGATGTCGTAGGTGCCGCCGTCGCTGGTGACGGTGCCCTTGTACGTGCCGGTGGGCCGGTAGGTGCCCCAGTTGTCGACGATGTAGTACTCGACCAGCGGGTTCGAGGTCCAGCCGTACAGGGCCAGGTAGGCGTTGCCGGACGGGCCGAAGCTGCCCGAGTACTGCACGGTCCGGCGCGCGCCGTTGCTCCAGCCCTTGCCGGCGACGAAGTTGCCGCAGTTCGTCCACGACGTGCTGTAGTTGCCGCCGGAGTTCAGGGTCATCGAGACCGAACCGCCGCCGTCGGTCCAGAAGGAGTAGTAGAAGCCGTTGTTGGTGCCGGTCTGGTTGGTGGTGATGGTCGTGGCGGCGTGGGCGGGGCCCGGCAGCAGCAGCCCGGACGCGGTGCCGGCCGCCGCGAGGGCGCCGGCGCGGCCGAGGAAGCCCCTGCGGCTGATCGGGCGGGAAAGGGCGCGGTCCATGTCCATGCTTCCTCCAGGGTGAAAGCGGGTGGGCGGAACGCCCGGTGCGGGACGGCGGCGCGGGGCATGACGGCGAACACCGTTCACTTTGTCATGCTCGCGCCATACGGCTCGACGGGGCCGTCCCTCGCCGGGGGAGGGCTCGATTGCTGGAGAGTATGCGGCGGAGCCGAAACAGCGGTCAATCCGTCTGTTTCCGAAACTTCCTCGAAACTTCGATGGCATCCACCCGCAGTAGGGTCGAAAATTTCGGAGTCCCAGCAAGGTTGCGGGACTTCTTGATCTCCTCCGTGGTTGACGGGCCCCGGGTGGCTGTCTAGCGTGACGCAACGCTCGTTCGGCTGTCCGAATGTTTCGATACCGGGAGTCCTCGTGTCCCTGCCCCGCCTCGCCGCGGCTGTCGCCACCGCCGGCTGCCTCGCCGTCCTGCCGCTCGCCACCGCCGGCCCCGCGGGCGCGTCGGGCGGCCCCGGCGTACCGGACCGCCCGCTGCGGCAGCTCGCCGCCGACGACCGGCTCCGGATCGGCACCGCCGTCGACACGTCCGCGCTCGCCGACGACGCCGACTACCGCCGGCTCACCGGCGCGCAGTTCTCCACCGTCACCCCGGAGAACGTGATGAAGTGGGAGGTGACCGAGCCCCGCCAGGGGGAGTACGACTACGCCGCCGCCGACCGCCTGGTGGACTTCGCCCACCGGCACGGGCAGAAGGTGCGCGGCCATGTCCTGGTCTGGCACAACCAGCTCCCGTCCTGGCTCACCTCCGGGAACTTCACCGCCGACCAGCTCCGCGAGATCCTGCACCGGCACATCACCGACACCGTCCGGCACTTCAAGGGCCGTGTCTGGCAGTGGGACGTGGTCAACGAGGCGTTCAACGACGACGGCACCCTGCGCGACAGCATCTGGCTGCGCGAGCTGGGCCCCGGCTACATCGCCGACGCCTTCCGCTGGGCCCACGAGGCCGACCCGCACGCCCTGCTCTTCTACAACGACTACAACACCGAGTGGACCGGACCGAAGAGCGACGCCGTCTACGATCTGGTGCGCCGGCTGCGTGCCGAGGGCGTGCCCGTCGACGGCGTCGGCTTCCAGGGGCACCTCGGCATCCAGTACGGCCTGCCCACCGGCATGGCGGCCAACTTCGCCCGCTTCGACCGGCTGGGCCTGGCCACGGCCGTGACGGAGGCGGACGTCCGCATGGAGATGCCGGCCGACGCGGAGAAACTGGCCACCCAGGCCGAGGGCTACCGTCTGCTCCTCGACGCCTGCCTGCGCACCCGGCACTGCGTCTCGTTCACCGTCTGGGGCTTCACCGACAAGTACTCCTGGGTTCCCGGCACCTTCCCCGGCGAGGGCGCGGCCAACCTGTACGACGAGGACTACCGTCCCAAGCCGGCCTACCGGGCCCTGCAAGCGGAGCTGACGGGCCGGGCCCGGCCGGCGTCCGCCGGGTAACGCGGGCCGTCCGCGCCCCGAACCCGCCCATCCGCCGGGCCCGCGCCCGTCCCGGTGAGCCGTGCCCGCACGGTGTCCGCCCGCCCCGGTGTGCCCCGCCGATGGCGGGCGCGCCCGGTTCCGGCGGCCCTGCCGCGGCCTACCGCGCCGTCCCGCGGGTAGCCGCATGGACGGAGACGGCCAAGTCGGACAGACAGGGAAGACCGTGGACGGACGTTCGCTTCGCGCGGTGGGCTGGGCACGCTCGCTGCCGCTCAACAGTCAGGTCAAGACGGCACGGGACTGGGCGCGGGCCCACCTGGACGAGCTGGGCTGGACCAGCTCCGCCCCGGACACGGCGGACGACGTGCTGCTCGTCGTCTCCGAACTGGTCACCAACGCGCACGTGCACGCGCACAGCAACGCGCAACTGGTGATGTCCTGGGACACCGACTGCCTGCACATCGCGGTGCACGACACCTCACCGGTGCTGCCCGAACCCCGCAACCCCGGCGTCCTCCAGCCCGGCGGGCGCGGCATGCTGCTGATGGACGCCCTGGCCGACAGCTGGGAGGCCCGGCACTGCCCGCACGGCAAGACCGTCCTGGCCTGTTTCCGGCCACCCGCTGGCGCGAACGCCTGACCCGGCGTACGGCCCCGTCCGCGCCCCGCGGGCACCCTGGCGCCGAGCGGCGTTCAGTCCGCCGCCGGGGGCGCGGTGCTCTGACGTACCACCAGATGCGTGGCCAGTTCGATGCGCAGCGCCGCCTTCCTGGGGTCGGTGGGGCGCAGCAGCATCCGGGCCGCCTCTTCGGCCATGCGCTGGAGCGGCTGCTGCACCGTCGTCAGCGGCGGGCTCGACCAGCGGGCCGGAGGCACGTCGTCGTAGCCCACCACCGACAACTGGCCGGGCACGCTCAGGCCCAGCACCCGGGCCGCCTCCAGGACGCCCAGCGCCTGCAGATCGCTGCCGGCGAAGATGGCCGTCGGACGGTCCGGCCGGCGCAGCAGGTCCATGGCGTGTTCGAAGCCGCCCTGGACGTGGAAGTCGCCGAACCGCACCAGCCGCGGGTCCGGTTCGTGGCCGGCCATCGCCATCGCCGAGCGGTAGCCGTCCAGCCGGGCCAGCGAGCACATCAGGTCCTCGGGGCCGGTGATGATGGCGACCCGCGAGTGCCCCTGGTCGGTGAGGTGGCGGGTGGCGGCCACCCCGCCGGCCCAGTTGGCCGAACCGACGGAGGGGACGTCGGGATCGGGGTCGCCCGCCGGGTCCACGATGGCGAACGGGATGGCCCGGGACCGCAGTTGGCGTTTCACGTCCTCCGGTACCGTCGAGAAGACCAGCAGCACGCCGAGCGGCCGGCGGCGCAGCACACCCCCGATCCACTCCGGTCCGGGAGCCTGCCGGGTCCCGCTCTCGGTGAGCGCCACGGTCGCGTCGTTCTGCTTGGCGACGTTCTCCACCCCGCGGATCAGCTCCATCGCCCAGACGCTCTCCAGCTCGTGGAAGACGATCTCGATGAGCGGGGCCTGCGGCGGTCCCACGGTCCGCCGGCGGTAGCCGTGCACCTCCAGCAGACGCTCGACCTTGGCTCGGGTCGCGGTGGAGACATCCGAACGACCGTTGAGAACCTTCGAAACTGTCGGAAGCGAGACGCCGGCCTCTCTGGCCACGGCTGCCAAGGTGACTCTACGACCGACCTGGGCTTCTTCGCGCATGGACGCAGCATAGGCCACGACGCCGGGTAACGGTTTGGCTGCGTAACTGCACGACCGTTGACCATTTCTCCCCGCGCCTCCTACTGTCCAGCCGCAGGACTTTCGGCTCTTATACCGAAACTTTCGGAAGGCGGATGACCATGCGTACACGGATGCCCAGAGTGGTCGCCTGCGGCGCGACGCTCGCCCTCGCGGCGACGCTCGCCGCGTGCGGGAACGGAAGCGGCGGTTCCGGCGACGACGGCAAGATCCATGTGCTCGTCTACGGGGACGCCGGGAACAAGGTGGAGCGGCAGATCGTCGACACCTTCAACAAGACCTCGGACGTCAAGGCCGTCCTCGACACCATCCCCGGCGCCGACTACCAGCAGAAGCTCCAGACGATCATCAATACACCGCAGGCGCCGGACGTCTTCTTCAACTGGGGCGGCGGCAGCATCCAGCCGTTCGTCAAGGCCGGTCTGCTGCTGCCGCTGGACGACTTCGTCAAGAAGGACCCGAACCTCGACGACAAGTTCCTGCCCAGCGTCTACAACAGCGCCGTCATCGACGGCAAGCCGTACGGCGTCCCGATGCGCGGCACCCAGCCGGTGCTGCTGTTCAGCAACAAGAACGTCCTCGCCAAGGCGGGCGTGAAGCAGCCGCAGACCTGGGACGAGCTGCTGGACGCCGTCAGGAAGCTCAAGTCCGCGGGCGTCACGCCGATCGCCCTCGGCGGCGGCGACCAGTGGCCGACGCTGATGTGGTTCGAATACCTCTACGACCGCGTGGCCGGCCCGGAGCTGTTCCAGAAGGCCCTCGGCGGCGACAAGGACGCCTGGGCGAGCCCGGACAGCAAGAAGGCGCTCGGCATGATCAAGCAACTGGTCGACGCCGGCGCGTTCGGCAAGAACTACGACTCGGTGAAGTACACCAACGGCGCCTCGCCCGCGCTGGTCGCCCAGGGCAAGGCCGGCTTCGAGCTGATGGGCTCCTGGTACTACTCGCAGCAGCAGGAGGACGCCAAGGACTTCGCCGCCAAGGGCCTCGGCTACAGCACGTTCCCGACCGTCCCCGGCGGCAAGGGCGCCCCGACGAACGTCGTCGGCAACACCAACAACTTCTACTCGGTGCTGAAGAAGACCAAGCATCCCGAAGCGGTCGCCAAGTTCCTGAAGCTCATGTACTCCGACCAGTTCGTCGAGGCGCAGCTGTCCATCGGCAACCTGCCCACCACCACCAACACCCCGCAGTTCCTTCAGAAGTCGGCCAACCCCGCGTACTCCCGCTTCCAGTACGGCCTCGTGGCCAAGGCCAAGTCGTTCCAGCTCTCCTGGGACCAGGCCTACCCGCCGTCGGCCATGACGCCCATCCACCAGGCCGTCCAGCAGTTCCTCAACGGACAGTTCGACGAGGACGGCTTCATCAAGGCCATGCAGGCCCTCCCGACCGAATGAACCGCTCATGACCACACAGCTCACGAGCGCCCCGCCCGCCGCCGCGGCCACCAAGAAGGCCCGGCGGCGGCCGGAGGACTCGTACACCGCCCACGGCACGCGCCCCGGATTCCTCTGGGCGCTGCCCGCCACCGTGTTCTTCGCCCTCTTCGCCATCGCACCGCTGATCATGGTCGCGGTGCTGTCCTTCATGAGCTGGAACGGCCTGGGATCACCGCAGTTCGTCGGGATGGACAACTGGCACCGCATCCTCGACGACCCCGTGATGATCAAGAGCATCTGGCTCACCCTGCTGCTCACCGCCCTGGGCGTGGCCCTGCAGACCCCGCTCAGCATCCTGCTCGGCGTCTGGGCCGCCGGACACCAGCGCAACCGCGCCGTCCTCTCGGCGATCTACTTCGTCCCGCTGCTGCTGTCCTCCACCGCCGTATCGGTGCTCTGGCGGGCGCTGCTCGACCCGAACTTCGGCATCCCCGCGCGGATGACCTGGCTGTTCGGCGACGGCAACCTGTTCGGTGAGCAGGCCTCGGCCATCGGGGTGCTGGCCTTCGTCAGCACCTGGCAGTTCACGCCGTTCCACACGCTCATCTACCAGGGCGCCGCCCGGGCCATCCCGCCGGTGCTGTACCAGGCGGCCGAGATCGACGGCGCGGGCCGCTTCCGCCAGTTCTTCCACATCACGCTGCCGCAGCTGCGCAACTCGGTCGTCACCTCGATGATCCTGATGATCGCCGGCGGGCTCACCACCTTCGAGACCGTGCTCATCCTCACCCAGGGCGGACCGGGCACCGACACCACGATCAGCGCTTATTACATGTACCAGAAGGCGTTCAAGGGCTTCGACTTCGGAGCGGGTTCGGCCATCGCCCTGTGCCTGGTCGTCGCCGCCACCATCGTCTCGCTGGTCGTGGTCCGCGTCTCCGGCTACGACAAGATGCGCAGCGACATGGAGGGCGTGTCATGAGGCGCCGCCCCAACTACCTCGCCGGCACCGGCTCGATCGTCTGGCTGGTCCTCGTGGGCCTGCCGCTGTACGTGCTGCTCGCCGCCACCCTGCGCACCCGGCAGGACTACGCGAAGAACGGCCCGGTCTCCTTCCCCGGCGACTTCACCCTCGACAACTACACCGGGGCGTTCGACTCGGGCTTCGGCGAGTACTTCCTCAACACCATCATCGTGACCGTCTGCGTGGTCGGGGTGGTGCTGCTGCTCGTACCGCCGCTCGCCTACGCGATCGTCCGCAACCGCAGCCGTGTCACCTCGCAGGTCTTCCGGCTGTTCCTGCTGGGCCTCGCCATCCCCGCCCAGGCCGTCATCGTGCCGATGTTCTACCTGATCAGCGAGGCGGGGCTGTACGACAACCTGCTCGGGGTCATCCTGCCCACCGCCGCGTTCTGCCTGCCGATGTCGGCACTCATCCTCAGCGGCGCCATGCGGGACATCGCCCCGGAGCTGTTCGAGGCGATGACCATGGACGGCGCCAGCCCGCGGCGGATGTTCTTCCAGCTCGTCGTGCCGCTCTCGCGCGGCGGCCTGTCCACGATCGTGGTGTTCTCCGCGCTCCAGGCGTGGAACGGCTTCCTGTTCCCGCTCGTCCTGACCCAGTCCGACTCGACCAAGGTGGTCACCCTCGGTCTGTACAACTTCCAGACCGAACACGGCGTCGACATCCCCGGCCTGCTGGGAGCCGTCACGCTGTCCATGGTGCCCGTCCTGCTCGTCTACCTGTTCGCCCGACGGTCCCTGGTCCAGGGTCTGATGGGCATGGGAGGAAAGTGACCGCCAACGTGGCCGTAGAGACCACCCCCGAGATCCCCCTCTGGAACGACCCGGCCCAGGACATCGGCACCCGTGTCCGCGCGCTGATCGACGCGATGACCCTGGAGGAGAAGACCGCCCAGCTGTACGGCGTGTGGGTCGGCGCGTCCGACGAGGGCGGCGAAGTAGCGCCGCACCAGCACGACATGGAGGAGGCCGTCGACCTCGACGCCCTGCTCCCCGCCGGTCTGGGCCAGCTGACCCGCCCGTTCGGCACGGCGCCCGTCGATCCCGCGCTCGGCGCGCTCTCCCTGCTGCGCACCCAGACCCGGATCACCGCCGCCAACCGCTTCGGCATCCCCGCGCTGGCGCACGAGGAGTGCCTGGCCGGCTTCGCCACCTGGGGCGCCACCGCCTACCCCGTCCCGCTGTCCTGGGGCGCCACCTTCGACCCGGACCTGATCCGCCGGATGGCCGCCGCCATCGGCCGCGACATGCGGTCCGTCGGCGTCCACCAGGGCCTCGCGCCCGTCCTGGACGTGGTGCGCGACGCCCGCTGGGGCCGGGTGGAGGAGACCATCGGCGAGGACCCGTACCTCGTCGGCAGCATCGGCACCGCCTACGTCCAGGGACTGCGGTCCGCCGGTGTCGTCGCCACCCTGAAGCACTTCGCCGGCTACTCCGCCTCCCGCGCCGGCCGCAACCTCGCGCCCGTCGCCATGGGCCCGCGCGAACGGGCGGACGTCCTGCTGCCGCCGTTCGAGATGGCCGTACGCGAGGGCGGCGCCGACTCCGTCATGCACGCCTACACCGACACCGACGGGATGCCCTCGGCGGCCGACGAGGACCTGCTCACCGGACTGCTGCGGGACACCTGGGGGTTCGACGGCACGGTCGTCGCCGACTACTTCGGCATCGCCTTCCTCAAGACCCTGCACGCCGTCGCCGGCGACTGGGCACAGGCCGCGGCCACGGCCCTGCGCGCGGGCGTCGACGTGGAACTGCCCACCGTCAAGACGTTCGGCGCGCCGCTGACCGAGGCCGTCGCCGCGGGCCGGGTACCGGAGGCGCTGATCGACCGCGCCCTGCACCGCGTGCTCGCCCAGAAGGCCCGGCTCGGCCTGCTCGACGCCGGCTGGGACCCGGTGCCGGCCGCCCTGCGCGGAGCGGACCTGGACGACCCGGACGCGCTGCGCGGCACCGTCGACCTGGACAGCGCCGGCAACCGGGAACTGGCCCGGACCGTCGCCGAGGAAGCGGTCGTCCTGCTGCGCAACGACGGCACCCTGCCGCTCGGCCGGCCCCGCCGCATCGCCCTGGTCGGCCCCAACGCGACCGCGCCCACCGCCGTACTGGGCTGCTACTCCTTCCCCCAGCACGTCGGCGTGCACCACCCGCAGACCCCGCCCGGCATCGACCTGCCGACCCTCGAGGACGCCCTCGGACGGGAGTTCCCCGACGCCGAGCTGACCGTCGTCCAGGGCACCGGCATCGACGACGGGGACGTGTTCGGCATCGCCGAGGCCGTCGGCACCGCGCGCCGGGCCGACGTCGTCGTCGTGGCCCTCGGCGACCGCGCGGGACTGTTCGGCCGGGGCACCAGCGGCGAGGGCTGCGACGCCGAGTCCCTGGCCCTGCCCGGCGCCCAGCAGCAACTGCTCGACGCGCTGCTCGACACCGGTACGCCCGTGGTGGCGGTCCTGCTGTCCGGCCGGCCCTACGCCCTCGGCCGGGCCGCGGACGAGGCCGCCGCGCTCGTGCAGTCCTTCTTCCCCGGAGTGGAGGGCACCACCGCCATCGCCGGCGTGCTCAGCGGCCGCACCAACCCCTCCGGCCGGCTGCCCGTCAGCGTGCCCCGGGACACCGGCGGCCAGCCCGCCACCTACCTCGGGGCGCGGCTCGCCCAGGCCAGCGACGTGTCCAGCATCGACCCCACGGCGGCCTTCCCGTTCGGCCACGGCCTCTCCTACACGTCCTTCGACTGGAGCGGCCTGACGGTGGACCGGCCGGAGACGGACACCGGCGGCGCCTTCTCCCTCTCCTTCACCGTGCGCAACACCGGGGAGCGGGCCGGCACCGAAGTGGTCCAGCTCTACCTGCACGACCCGGTCGCCTCCGTCGTCCAGCCGGTGCAGCGGCTCATCGGCTACGCCCGGGTGCCGCTCGCCGCGGGGGAGGCCCGCCGGCTGCGGGTCACCGTCCCGGCCGACCTGGCCTCCTTCACCGGGCGCGACGGGCGCCGGGTGGTCGAACCGGGCGAGCTGCACCTGCGTCTGGCGGCGTCCAGCACCGACGTCCGCCTGACCGCGACGGTGACCCTGACCGGCCCCGAACGCCACGTGGACCACACCCGCCGGTTCCACGCGGACCTCGTACAGGAGCCGGCCGGCCCCGCCGTCTGACCCGCGGCGATGCGATCCGGCCCGTCCCTCCACGCGGGGGACGGGCCGCCGGTCAGCCGCGCCTCACGGTGACCGTCACCCACGCGCCCGGAGCCGCCAGGACCCGGGCCCGGCCGGGCGTACGGCCCACCACGCGCGCCGCGCCGTCCGCCGTGATCCGCCAGCGGCCCGGCGGCAGGGACAGCCCGGTCACCCGGGAGCCGTGCGACGCGGCGCGGTACGTCAGCCGGTACACGCCCGCCCCGGAGTCGTACCCGGCCGACCGGACCGTGCCCGCCACGGCCTCGGCGTACGGCTCGGCGGTCAGCTCCTTGTGGGGGCGGAAGGCGCCCGCGCCGTCCACCGCGCAGTACCCGCCGCCGTAGCACCACACATAGCCCGCCCAGCCGGACGCGTAGCGGCCCAGGGAGGCCAGCGCGTCCCGGTAGAAGAGGCTCATGTGCGGCAGCGAGCTGTCCGGCGGGCCCCACTCGCCGACCACCACCGGCACCCGGTACCGCCGCGGGTAGACGGTGACGGCCCGCTCGTACGCCGCGATCCAGCCGGCCCCGGGGTCGTAGTCGGCGCCCGCCTCCATGGCGGTGTCGTAGAAGTGCGGCGCGTACACGACCCGGGGATCGTGGACGCGGCCGAGGCCGGTCGGCACGCCCTCGCCGACGACCGGGGTCGGCTCCACGAACAGCCAGGCGTCCGGGTCGGCGGCTCGGACGGCGCCGGCCAGCCGGTCGTACATCGGCGTGAGCTGGTCGCGTTCGATCCGGCGCGCGGCCGTCGCCAGATCCTCGCCGGGCCGTTGCTCGCCCATCGGCTCGTTGAGCAGGTCGTAGCCGAGCACGGCCGGGTGGGCGGCGAAGCGGGCGGCCAGGGTGTGCCACATCCGCGCCTGGGCGCGGCGCAGGTCCGGGTCCTCGTAGAGATGGGTGAAGGCGCGCTGCACGGCGGGTTCGAAGTACTCGGCGAACCAGTCGTCCGGGTGCGCGGTGAACGGCAGCCCGTCGGTCCTGGTCGCCCACCGCGGTATCCCGCGATGGCCGAAAGCCGGCCCGAAGACGTCCTGGTGGGCGTCGAGGACGACCTTCACGTCATAGCGCTCCGCCCAGTCCAGGACGCGCCCGATCCGGCGCAGATAGCCCCGGCTGTACCGCCCCGGACTCGGCTCCAGGTCGTCCCAGAAGACCAGCAGCCGGGCGAACCCGAAGCCGTGGACCCGCAGGTCGCGCAGATGGCGCTCGGTGATCGCGGACAGGGCCTGCTCGCCCCGGTGCGCCTTGTCCTCGATGTTCCAGCCGCGCAGTGTGAGCACCCGCCCGTGCCGGTCGGTGAGCGGCGGGATGCCCGGCCCGGCATCCTCGGCGCGGCCGGTGGCGGGGGCCAGCAGCGCGGCGACGACCGCGCCCGCCGTGAGCAGTGCGCGCAGCACGGGACACCTCCGGGACGGTGGGACCGGATCGGGCTTCCTGGACTCGTTCCTGCCGGACTTCCTTGACTTCGCGTGCACTTGAAGCGGAACACTCCCGTGCTACCAGCCGTGCTCGGGAAGGACCAGCATGAAATACCGCTTCATCGGAACGGAACCGGCCACCCGGCGGAAGGTGAGCGTCCTCGCGCTCGGCGCGATGCTGTTCGGGTCGCGCACCGACGAGAAGACCTCCTTCGCCGTCCTCGACCGCTACGCGGAGGCCGGCGGGACCTTCGTCGACACCTCCGACAACTACGCCTTCTGGGAGGACGGGAGCCAGGGCGGCCAGAGCGAGGAACTGCTCGGCCGGTGGCGGCGCAGCCGGGGCGTCGGCGACGAGATCGTCATCGCCACCAAGGTCGGCGCCCGGCCCCTCGCCCCCGGCACCTCCTTCACCGACAACCCCGAGGGCCTGTCCGCGAAGGTGATCCGCGAGTCGGCCGAGCGCAGCCGGGACCGGCTCGGCGTGGACCGGATCGACCTGCTCTACGCGCACATCGAGGACCGCGCGGTCCCGCTCCAGGAGACCGTCGAGGGCTTCGCCGCGCTGGTCGCCGAGGGCACCGTGGGCCTGCTCGGCGTCAGCAACCACGCCGTGTGGCGGGTGGAACGGGCCCGTGCCCTCGCGGCGGCGGCCGGACTGCCGGGCTACGAGGTGCTCCAGTACCAGCACAGCCATCTGCGGCCCCGGACGGACGTGCCGAGCGAGCTGTTCCCGCACGGCAGCCTCGGCGGCGCCGACGCCCAGCTCCGCGACTACCTGCACGCCGAGCCGGAGCTGACCCTGGTCGCCTACTCGCCGCTCCTCGCCGGCGCCTACACCCGCGCCGACAAGCCGCTGCCGGCGGACTACGACCACCCCGGCACCCCCGCCCGGCTCGCGGTGCTGCGCGAGGTGGCCCGGGAGACCGGGGCCGGCGTCAACCAGGTCGTGCTGGCCTGGCAGCTGGGCGGCGACCTGCCCGTGATACCGCTCGCCGGCGCCTCCTCGGCGGCCCAGCTCGACGAGAACCTCGCCGCCGTGGAGCTGGAACTCACCGACGAGCAGCGGGCCCGGCTGGACGCGGCGCACTGACCCGCGCCGCCCCTGCTCCGTCCGCGTCCGACACCTGCGGGCCGACCGGCCGTGAGAGGATGTCTTGACAAAGCAGGGGTGGCGGGCGCCAACTGAACCGGGTACGCGCGCCGGCACCGGGGAACCGTCCGAGGAGGGCGGCCCCACCGCGCCCGAGGCCACCACTGCCGAAGGGAACCCCGACCATGCCCCAGGCCCTCGACCGCATCCGGGTCGGCTCCGCCCCCGACTCCTGGGGCGTCTGGTTCCCCGACGACCCGCGGCAAGTCCCCTGGCAGCGCTTCCTGGACGAGGTGGCCGAGGCGGGCTACGCGTGGATCGAACTCGGCCCCTACGGCTACCTCCCCACCGATCCGGCCCGGCTCACCGAGGAGGTGGCCCGGCGGAACCTGAAGGTCTCGGCGGGCACGGTCTTCACCGGCCTGCACCGCGGCCCGGCCGTCTGGGAGGAGACCTGGGCCCAGGTCAGCCGGGTCGCCGCGCTCACCCAGGCGATGGGCGCACGGCACCTGGTGGTGATCCCCTCCTTCTGGCGGGACGACAAGACCGCCGAGATCCTGGAGCCGCCGGAGCTGACCGCCGAGCAGTGGACGCACCTGGCGCGGGGCATGGAACGGCTCGGCCGCGAGGTCCGGGAGACCTACGGCCTGGACATCGTCGTCCACCCGCACGCCGACACCCATCTGGACACCGAGGCCCACGTCGCCCGCTTCCTCGACGCGACCGACGGCGGACTGGTCGGCCTCTGCCTGGACACCGGGCACTACGCCTACTGCGGCGGCGACAGCGTCAAACTGATCGAGACCTACGGCGAACGCATCGGCTACCTGCACCTCAAGCAGGTCGACCCGGACATCCTCGCCGAGGTCGTCGCGCAGGAGCTGCCGTTCGGGCCCGCCGTGGCGCGCGGGGTGATGTGCGAACCGCCGTCCGGGGTCCCGGCGCTCGGCCCGGTGCTGGAGGCGGCACAGCGCCTGGGCGTGGACCTGTTCGCCATCGTGGAGCAGGACATGTACCCGTGCGAGCCGGACGCGCCGCTGCCGATCGCGGTCCGCACCCGGCGGTTCCTGCGGTCCTGCGGCGCCTGACGCGACGCCCGACGGTTCCCGCGGTCCTGCGGCGCCTGGCGGGGTGCGCGCCGGATCCTGCGGTCCTGCGATCCTGCGGGCGCCTGGCAGGGCGCGCGCCGGTTCCTGCGGTCCTGCGGTGCCTGACGGGGCGCCCGGCGGTTCCTGCGCTTCCCCGACGGATTCGGCCGGGGCGGGGCCGGGAACCAACCGGGGCACGCGGGCGTCCGACCAGAGAACCCGGACAGCCCCGGCAGCGGGGAACGTCTGCGCGGACGGGAGGACGACATGGCACACCGCACGCAATCCGACGAGACGTCCCGGGAGACCGACGACGAGGCCGGCGCCGGGCGTCAGCGGCGCTACGGCAGGCTGCCCGAGCGGATACGCCCCCAGGACACGGTGGAGACGAAGCCGGCCACCCTGCCCGATCCGGCGCGGGACACCTACCACGCGGACGAGTGGCTGATCCGGTACTGCGGCTGACCGGAAGGGGAGCGGGGCCGGGCGTGCCCGGCCCCGCTCCCCTATCCGTTCAGCCGGTCCGTACCTCCGCGAGTGTCACCGGCCGGTGCTCGCGCAGGGACAGGGCGCACGCCTCGGCGGTCCAGCCGGCCTCCAGGGCGTCCTCGACCGTGCACGGAGACGGCCGGGTGCCGGCCACCACCTCGGTGAACGCGGCGAGTTCGGCGCGGTAGGCGTCGGCGAACCGGTCCATGAAGAAGCCGTGCGGAGGGCCGGCCGGGAAACCGGCGCCGGGCTCGACCGAGCGCAGCGGCAGCCTGTCGTCCAGACCGACGGCGATCGAGTCGGCGAAGCCGTGCAACTCCATGCGCACGTCGTAACCCCGCGCGTTGTGCCGGGAGTTGGACACCACCGCGATCGTGCCGTCGTCCAGGGTCAGCACCGCCCCGGTGGTGTCGGCGTCCCCCGCCGCCCCGAGGGGACCGGCACCCCGGTTGCCGCCCACCGCGTACACCTCGGCGACCTCACGGCCCGTCACCCAGCGGATGGCGTCGAAGTCGTGCACGGCACAGTCGCGGAAGATGCCGCCGGACGCCGCGATGTACGCGGCCGGCGGCGGCGCCGGGTCCAGGGTGGTGGACCGCACCGTGTGCAGCGGGCCCAGCTCCCCGGACCGCACGGCGGCCCGCGCGGCGGCGAAGCCCGCGTCGAAGCGCCGGTGGTAGCCGATCTGGACCGGCACACCGCCGTCCCGCACCACCGCGCGGACCCCGACGCCCTCGCTCATCGTCCGGGCGACGGGCTTCTCGCAGAAGACCGGGACGCCGGCCTCCACGCCGGCCCGGATCAGGGCCGGATGGGCGTCGGTGGCGGCGGCCACGACGAGCCCGTCCACACCGGCCGCCAGCAGGGCCGCGGGCGAGTCCGCGACCTCGGCGCCGAACCGCTCCGCCGCGGCCTTGGCCGCGTCCGCGACCGGATCGGCCACGACGAGCGACTCGACGACGGCGAGCCCGGCGAGGGTCTCGGCGTGGAAGGCGCCGATCCGGCCGAGACCGAGGATTCCGATACGCATGAGGGTGCGCTCCTAGGGTGGGTTGCCGAGTTCTGGGGCGGAGCCGCGAGGCCGGTCCGGCCCTGCCATTCTTGTCCGTACAAACCCCGCGCACCATCAGCGGCGAGCCGTCAAAAACCCCTCAAGGAGCCGGGCCATGGGCCACCCGTTCCCGATCCGGGAGATCGCCCGGCAGGCGGGCCTCAGCGAGGCCACCGTGGACCGGGTGCTGAACGGCAGGTCAGGGGTGCGCGAGAGCACCGCGCGCGAGGTGCGCCGGGCCATCGCCGACCTCGACCGGCAGCGCACCCAGGTCCGGCTGGTCGGCCGTACCTTCATGGTCGACATCGTGGCGCACGCGCCCGGACGGTTCACCGCCGCCGTACGCGCCGCGCTGGAGGCCGAACTGCCCGCGCTGCACCCGGCCGTCGTCCGCTCCCGCTTCCACTTCCGGGAGACCGGCCCCGTCCGGGACCTGGTCCGCGTCCTGGACCGGATCGCCCGGCGCGGCTCACAGGGCGTGATCCTCAAGGCGCCCGACGTGCCCGAGGTCACCGCGGCCGTCGCCCGGCTCACGGACGCCGGCGTTCCCGTCGTCACCCTCGTCACCGACCTGCCCGCGAGCCGGCGGATCGCCTACGCCGGCATCGACAACCGCGCGGCCGGCGCGACCGCCGCCTATCTCACGGGCCAGTGGCTCGGTGACCGGCCCGGCAACGTCCTCACCAGCCTCAGCAGCGGATCGTTCCGCAACGAGGAGGAACGGCTGACGGGGTTCCGCGCCGTCATGCGGGCCCGGCAGCCGCGGCGGGGGCTGGTGGAGACGGCCGGGGGAGAGGGCCTGGACGCCACCCAGTACGACCTGGTCCGCGCCGCCCTGGAACGGGACCCGGAGATCCGCGCCGTGTACTCCATCGGCGGCGGCAACCAGGCCACCCTGCGGGCCTTCGCCGACCTCGGCCGGGAGTGCGCGGTGTTCGTCGCGCACGACCTGGACCAGGACAACACCCGGCTGCTGCGCGAGCACCGCCTGTCCGCGGTGCTCCACCACGACCTGCGGCACGACCTGCGCGAGGCCTGTCACGCGGTGATGCGCCGGCACGGCGCGCTGCCGCCCGCGGGCCCGCCGCAGCCGTCGGCGATCCAGGTGGTCACCCCCTACAACCTGCCGTCGGAGTAACCCGGTTCCGCGTGTCCGCCGAGCGCGCCATCGCGTCCGGCACGGCCGCGCCGCGCACGGCGTCCGCGACCAGCCGGGGCCGCGGCGGCAGGTGCGGACAGTGGTGCGGGAGCCGCGCGTACGCCCGGGTGCGCACCCGGCCCCTCCTCACAGACGGATCACGTACGCCTTGCGCAGCGTCTCGTGCACCGTCCACGTCGTACGGTCGCCCGCGCGCAGCACCGCCAGGTCGCCGGGCCCCACCCGTAGCGTCGGCCCGTCCGCGACCTCGATCGTCGCGGACCCGCTGATCACCACGAACAGCTCGTCCGCCTCCGTGTCCGTGACCACGCCCGGCGTGATCTGCCAGATCCCGCGGAGCTGGCGCCCGTCCGCCGACCGCTCCACCACCTTCCCGCTGACCTCCGGAGTCCCGGAGACGATCCGCGCCGGGTCCAGTGGCTCGGGTTCGAGAACGGCGTCGGCGATGTGGAGCGCGAAGCTGTGCGTCATGCGGCCGACCCTAGGCGGCGCGCGGGTCCGGCCGCCGTGGACAGTGTGTGGGGCATCGGGCCTGGTCACCGGACACTTCGTCGGGCCACGCCGACTGGCGCGGGCGCCGGGCCCGGGTGATCGTGGGGACATGGCCGACTCCACCGCGGCCGGCCCGGCACCGCCCCGGCGGCACAGCATGCGCGAGATGGTCCTGTTCGGCGGCGTCTACGGCGCCGTCCTCGCCAGCTCGATGGTCGCCGCGCTCACCCAGTACGGGCACACCTCCGCCGACGTCCGCGGCTACGACGCCGCGTGGGTGCTGGTGACGGCGGGCGCCTCCGCGCTCGCGCACGGCTACGCCCACTACATCGCCGAGCGCGCCCCGCACCGCCGGTGGGACGTCCTGCTCGCCCTGCGCGACGAGTGGCCGCTCGTCGCGGCCGTACTGCCCACGGTCCTGCTGCTCGCGGGCGCGCGCTGGGGCTGGTGGACCGCGAAGGGCGTCGAGTACGCGGCGTTCGCCCTCAACATCGCGATCCTGTTCGTGCTCGGCGTCCTCACCGCCCGCTGGTCGGCGCGGCGCTGGCCGGTCGCCGTGCTCATGGGGGCGGGGGACGCGCTGCTCGGACTGGTCGTGGTGGTGGCGAACGCGGTGATCAAGTAGGTGACGGGAGCGGTTGCGTCGGGCGACGGGACCGCACCGCGAGCCGTTGCCGACACGGGCGCGGGGCGGGCGCCCGAGCGGGCGGTGTCAGCGGGTGGCGCGGACCCCGTCCAGGGCGATGGCGAGCACGCGGTCGCGCTGGGCGTCGTCCGCGAAGGCCGTCGCCGTGATGCCGGCGGCCATCCGCACCAGATCGTCGAAGTCCATGTCGGTCCGGGCGACACCCGCCCGCTGCGCGCGCTCCAGCAGCGGGCTGCCGGCCGCGTACATGGAGTCACGGCAGGTCTGGAAGATGTCCGACGTGCCGTCGAGGGCCTCGCGTACGGCGCGCTTGGTGACCATGTAGCCGGCGAACCGGTGCAGCCAGGCGGTCAGCGCCTCCCACGGCTCCCGTCCGGCGAGTTCCACGGCCGCCCGGCACAGCGCGTCGACCTCGTCGGCGTAGACGGTCTCGAACAGATCGCGGCGGGTCGGGAAGTTGCGGTACAGCGTGCCGATGCCGACGCCCGCGCGGCGGGCGATGTCCTCCAGGGAGGCGGCCGCCCCGTGCTCGGCGAACGCCGCGCGGGCGGCGTCGAGCAGGGCGTCGTAGTTGCGGGCGGCGTCCTTGCGCAGCGGCCGGCGGGCCGCCACGATCTCGCCGACGGGGAACGGCGTGGCCGTCACTGCTGCCTCCCGGAGGGGGAATCGATTGAAACCGGAGGTGATCCTCCGCTACAGTGGAGGGGTACCTCCACTTTACCAGTGCGGGGTGGCTCCGCCCTGGCCGGACGCGGCCCGGGCCGCCGCCACCGCACCCGGCGCACGGACCGTACGACCGTGCCCCCTCCCTCCCGACCCTCCGAACCCCGATTCCGGAGAGGCTTCCTCATGCCCCGCGCGTCCACCCGCCTGACCTTCGCCGTCCTCGCGACCGGTGCCGGCGTCTTCTCCATGCTCCAGTCGCTGATCGCGCCGGCCCTGCCGACCGTCCAGCACGCCCTGCACACCTCCCAGTCCACCGTGACCTGGGTAATGACCGCCTATCTGCTGTCCGCCTCGGTCTTCACACCGATCCTCGGCCGGGTCGGCGACATCGCCGGGAAGAAGCGGACCCTCGTCGCCGTCCTGCTCACCGTCCTCGCCGGCTGCCTCCTCGCCGCGCTGGCCCCCAGCATCGGCGTGCTGATCGTCGCCCGGATCGTCCAGGGCGTCGGCGGCGCCCTGTTCCCGCTCTCCTTCGGCATCATCCGGGACGAGTTCGCCCCGGCCCGGGTCAGCGGCAGCATCAGCAACATCTCCGCCGTGATCGCGGCCGGCGGCGGGGTCGGCATGGTGGCCGCCGGACCCATCGTGTCCGCGCTCGACTACCGCTGGCTGTTCTGGATCCCGGTGGCGATCGTCGCCGCGACGGCCCTGCTCGCCCTGCGCTGCATCCCCGAGTCGCCCAAGCGGGCCGAGGGACAGGTTGGTTGGGCCGGCGCCGTGCTGCTGTCGGGCTGGCTCGTGGCCCTGCTGCTGCCGCTGAGCCAGGCCGGGCGGTGGGGCTGGGGCTCGGCGCGGGTGCTCGGCCTGTTCGCCGCCGCCGTCGTCCTGTTCGCGGTGTGGCTGACCACCGAGGCCCGCTCGCGCAACCCGCTCATCGACCTGCGGGTGCTGCGGCTGCCCGCGGTGTGGACCACCAACACCGCCGCCCTGCTGTTCGGCGCCGGCATGTACTCCATCTGGTCCTTCCTGCCGGGCTTCGTCCAGACACCGGCCACGGCCGGCTACGGCTTCGGCGCCGGCGTGACCGCGTCCGGCCTGCTCATGCTGCCGATGCTGCTCGCCATGTTCCTCTCCGGCATCCTGTCCGGCCGCCTGGAACCCCGCGTCGGCGCCAAGGCGCTGCTCACCACGGGCGCCGCGCTCGGCGCGCTGGCCTGCGGCTTCCTCACCCTGTGGCATGACGCGCAGTGGCAGATAGCCGTCGTCGCGGGTCTCTTCGGCCTCGGCATCGGACTGGCCTTCGCCTCGATGGCCAACCTCATCGTGGGCAGCGTGCCGGTGGAGCAGACCGGTGCCGCCACCGGTATGAACGCCAACATCCGCACCATCGGCGGCTCCATCGGCGCGGCCCTGACCAGTGTCCTGGTCACCGGCCGGCTCCAGCCCTCGGGCCTGCCGTACGCCTCGGGCTACACCCACGGCTGGACCCTGCTCGCCCTGCTCTGCCTGGCCGCGGCCGGCGCCGCCCTCCTGGTCCCGGCCCACCGCTCCGGCCGCCGCCCGGCCGAGCCGCACACCACACCGGGGGTGACACGGGCACCCGCGCGGGTGCGGTAGGGTTGACCTGCGTGATCACGCGGGCCGCCCCGCGTGATGACCGCAACGGGACGTGGCGCAGCTTGGTAGCGCACTTGACTGGGGGTCAAGGGGTCGCAGGTTCAAATCCTGTCGTCCCGACTCGTGAGAGTCGCAGGTCAGGGCCGTTTTCGGAGCAATCCGGAACCGGCCCTCGGCCGTTTCGGGGACCAGTCGGTAACCAGGCTCCCTTCCTCCTCGGCGTGGCCTCCGGATCGGGAAGGAGTGCGCTGATGGGTCACCTCAGTTGTCGGTGATCCAGGTGCCCTTGTCGGGGTGCCAGTGGATGGTGGCCTTCTGGAAGTGCTGTGCTCTGCCGCCGCCGGTCTCGTCCACCTCGTCCGTGGTGGGATAGCCCAGCACGCTTTCGTGGCCCGCCGCGTGGAAGGCGTCGTAGATCGCGTCATGGACGACGTGCGTGCCGGTGGACGGCGACCACAGGAACAGGCCCCGGTCGAAGAACTGGTAGCGGCCCCGTGTCCCGTCCGGTGCCCGGGAGGCGTCCGCCTCGTCCATGGTGGGAAAGCCCCAGCGCCGCTCCGCGTCCGTCGCCCAGAACGTGGTCAGGATGTCGCCGTGCACCGCGTACGCCACATCCGGATGCCACAGGATGATCCCGTGTTCGAACAGCTGGAAGCGCCCGCCCAGCGAGGCTGCCTCCTCGGCCCGGACCGGACCGCCGAGGACGCTTCCCGGGCCGCCCATGCCGTCGTACTTCGCCCCGATGGTGCCGTAGGGCCGGAACGCCTCGTCCTCCAGCCCGCGGGCGATGCCCTCCGCCTGGTCGTAGCGGTCAGGGTACGCGGAGCGCTGAACGGCCTGGGCGAGCTGCCCGGCGGTGCTCCCCTCCATGCCGGGATCCATCTGCAGGGCCACCTCGAAGAACTTCTCCGCCGCGTAGTCGACGTCCATGACCTGTTCGGGCGAACCCCAGCCCTGCGAGGGGCGCTGCTGGAAGACGCCGAGCGAATCCCGGTCCCCGCACGACAAGTTGTTCATCCGGGACTCGACCCAGCCCGTCTCGAACCCGGCGAGCATGACCTTCTGGGAGACGTTCAGGCGCTGGCCGACCTCGTAGACCTTACGGGTGACCGCGATGTCACGCTCCGGAGGGACGTCGCAGTACAGCGTGGCGGGGGCGGAGTGGTTCAGGGGACCAGGGATGTCCTTCCGGGGCTTCGCGCCCTGGGCGCTCGCCGGACTGCCGCTCAGTACGGTCAGGGCGATGAGGGCGAGCAGGGCTATGCTGCCTGGTCTCGCGCGTCGTAAGCGGGCTCCGCTCATATGTTCCTCCTGTAGTGGGGGTGTGTGCCGAAGGGGAAGTACGCGGTGTGGTCTACGGGTTGATGCCGTCGTACTGCAGCACCCGGTAGGGCGACTGGTGGGGCTGCCCGTTCCACTGCGACACGATCAGCGTCAGGGAGTTCGGCGCTGCGCTGCCCGGGTGGATGTACCCGCCGTAGAGGAAGGGGAGTTGGGGCTTGCCCCAGTGGTTGGGCGGCCAGGCGGTGTCACCGACGATCTGCGGCTTCGGTGCGCTCCACACGGCGTCGGGCCGGGGGGCGGTGCGGGTGCAGATCGAGTAGTCGGTGACGTCGAAGTAGCTCATGCAGTACGTGCTGCCGATGCGCTTCACGGAGAACTCACCGATGTTGTTCCCGGAGAGGATGACCGAAGGCTGGACCGCACGGGTCCACTGCCAGCGGCCGTCGAGGTAGGCCCAGTTCTCCTGTGCTCCGAAGTTGCCGGCGCGGAACTCCTCCGGTCGGATACGGAAGAGCTGGATCGCCCCGCCGTCACCGGTGTTGCGGTGGCTGCCGTTCCAGCGTTTGGAGAAGATGTACAGCCAGCCGTCGGGGTCGATGCCCGCGAACGACCACATCCCGTACATGGACTGGTTCACCCCCTGGGTGTCACCCGCCCAGTGGTAGGGGTAGTCGTGCCAGGTCACGCCGTGGTCGTCGGAGTAGGCGACACCGGACATCCGGGAGCCGTCGTAGCCCGCGGGCGGCTGCCAGACCTCCACGGAGGTGTACTGGATGTACGTACGGCCGCCGAACTCGATGCAGTCGTTCGGGATGCGGCTGACCTCGAAGCCGTATCCGTTGTCGGCGTTGTGCTGGTAGTCGAACAGCTGCCGGGCCGCGCCTCCCGTGGGCATCGCCCAGCTGAAGGAGATCGGGGTCGCGCCGGAGGCATCGAACGCGGCCTGGTTCAGCATGACCGGGGAACCCAGGTATTCCCCTCCCAGTGCCGGTTCGGTGAAGGAGTCACCGAAGACATAGCCCCAGGTGTTGTCGTGCTCCCGGTAGTAGGGGATGGCGAGATCCCCCGACCCCAGCCCCTGCGAGCGCGCCGAGTCGCCGGGCTGTTCGCACAGGGCTGTCCCGCGCTGAGCCGCGGCGGCGCGGGGCGCGGCGGCGATCGAGCTGCCCAGGACACCGGCGCTCAGGGCGACGCCCGCTCCGGCCCTCAGCAGCGACCTGCGGGTCAACGAGAGGTGGTCGGCGTGTGCGGAATGGGACATGGTCGGCCCTCCAGGGTCGGCTCACCGCGGTGCACGCGGTGTCGAGTCGGCAATGCGTCCACGAGCGTCGTGCCGGCCGTTGCGTGTCTCCTCATGCCTCGGTCGGTGCCGGGCCAGCACAGGGCGCTCGCTGCGCCACGGCTCCGGGAACGGCCCGGGCGGCCGCAGCAGGTTCATCCTGGCGAGGGGCGTTGACAAGGTGATGAAATCCCTGGGCACCGCGGGATTCCCGCCACAGACCATGCGGCGGTTGCTGTTCCCCGGCGACAGCCGGGTGGCCGGCCTGGGAGCTGACAAGCGGACACGAGCACATCGGAACGCCGGTGCCGGTCTACGGCCTGCGCTTTCATCGGGACTTCACCGCTTCCCGATACAACGTGCGCCACCAGCACGAGCGCTCACGAGGAGGCACGCTGTGAAGAGGAGGCAGGCTGTGAAAGGGACACCGAACGGGTGGCGACTCATGGCGGCAGGGATCGTCACCGCACTCGCCATGGCGGTCATGCCGGCCGCTGCGGCACAGGCCGCCGACACCACCTCACCGCCCCCGATGGCGAACGGATTCGGCCTGACCCAGGTCGACACGGCCGTAGGCGGCCCCGCCAACTTCTCCATCACCGTGACCACGCCCGAGGTGGCGGGCAAGCACCACATCAAAATCATCCTGCCGAGCGGCTACTACGACGACCCGGGCAGGCGCTACCCCGTGCTGTACTTCCTGCACGGCTCACCGGACGACCCGGTCCGGCAGAACTACCCGGCGCTGACGATGTCGGACTCGATGATCACCGTCATTCCGGACGGTGGGGCTCGGGGGTGGTACGCCAACTGGCTCAACCAGAAGACGCAACTCGGCGCCCAGAACTGGGAGAACTTCCATCTCAAGCAGGTGATCCCGTTCATCGACGCCAACCTGCGGACCCTTCCCACCAAGAAGGCCAGGGCCATCGCCGGTGTGTCCATGGGCGGGTTCGGCGCCTTCCACTACGCGCAGGTCCGTCCCGACCTGTTCAGCCAGACCGCATCCCTCTCGGGAGACATCGACCTGTCGGCCAAGTCCATGGACCTGCGGCTGGCCGTCGTCGCCTCCGTCACCGATGCGCTGGGCGCGATCTGCGGCTCGTCATCCGGAGCCTGTGACCCCGACAACTCCCCCTACAAGCCCGGCGTGGACAGTGACGCGCTGTTCGGCTCCCCCTACCCGGTATTCAATGCCGACTGGCGCTGGAACGAGGTCGACCCCGCAGCGCACATGGACAAACTCGCCGGAGTCGGGGTCTCCGTCTACGTGGGCAACGGAGGCGGCTCACCCGTCGAACCCGAGTTCTGGCTCGAAGGCGCGGCCCAGCACGTCAAGGACAGCATGGACGCGCTGGGCATGTCCTACCACTACGTCGACTACGGCGACGGCTCCGCCTGGGGCACTCAATGCAACGGCGGCCACAACGCCGGCTGCTGGGAGCAGGACCTCCGGGACCTGATCCCCAGGCTGGAAAAGGCTTTCGCCTCCTGACCCGGCCGAGTTCCTGCGCACCTACGGGGATGCGGGCGGTACGCAGGAAGACCCGGCAGCAATCGTGTCCCGGCTCATCCGACGGGCGTCCGGCCACGTGGCGCGGCTGCTGGAGCGGCTCAGCGCACCTACACGCCGCACACTCGGCACATCCCTAAGCGAGCGACAAGTGCCCGTAGCTGGCCAGTACTTCGCGCGCCTCGGGTGCGTCCTCGTACTCCTTCAGCCGCTGCAGGACCGTCCGGGCCCGCTCCGCCGCGCGCTCCGAGGCGAGATCCCTGGACGTGCCGATGACGCGGCGTGCCTCTTCGGCGGCCTGCTCGGGCTCGTTCGCGTCGGCCAGCGCCACGGCCAGCCACGACCGGTACACATTTTGCCGACTCCCGCACCCGCGGCGAGTCGCTCGCCCTACGATGGGCGCGGGGGGATCTCGGCGTCCCGGCGTGCGCGCTGACAGCCGGAAGTCGGCATGCCGTGTGAGCTCCTCCGGATGACCGACCTCTCAGCAGTCCATCAGGAGCGCCACGTGCCGTACACGGCCGAGATCAGCCGCAGCAACCCGACGAGCATCATCTTCCTCGTCGATCAGTCGACCTCCATGAGCGACCCCATCGGCGGTGAGATCCCTCAGCAGAAGGCGGACGTCGTCGCCGACGCCATCAACCGCCTCCTCACGGAACTCTCGGTCAAGTGCGCGAAGGAGGAAGGGGTACGCGACTACTTCCACGTCGCGGTCATCGGATACGGCGCCACGGTGGGCTCGGCGTTCGCGGGCTCCCTCGCCGGCCGTGACATCGTCCCGCTCAGCGAGGTGGCGGACAGTCCGGCCCGCGTCGACGAACGGACCAAGAAGGTGCCCGACGGCGCCGGCGGCCTGGTGGAGACCGTGGTCAACTTCCCGCTCTGGATGGACCCGGTGGCCCATGGCGGTACCCCGATGAACCGGGCCCTCCAGTACGCCGAGAACCTCGTCGCCGGCTGGACGGAGCGCTACCCTGCCGGTTTCCCGCCCATCGTCATCAACCTGACGGACGGCGAGTCGACCGATGGCGACCCCACCGCGGCCGCCGCGGCCATCACCTCGCACGCCACCGCCGACGGCGCGGCACTGCTGTTCAACCTGCATGTCTCCGCCGCCGGGGGAACGCCCACGGCCTTCCCCGACACCGCCGACGGCCTTCCCGACAGCTACGCCCGCACCCTCTTCTCCATGTCGAGTGCGCTGCCCGGTCACATGCGCTCGTACGCCGCCTCCCAAGGGCAGCGAGTCAGCGAGACGACCCGCGGCTTCGTCTACAACGCCGACATCACCACGGTCGTGCAGTTCCTCGACATCGGCACCCGAGCCACTGAACTGCGGTGACGACTCCGCTCTCCTGCGTGTACGTCACGCACCTCGTAGCCCCGAAGCAGGGGAGCAGCGAGGACGAATGCGAGGACGCCGTCGCCGTGCTTCCCCGTCGCTCGCACGACGACATGCTGCTCGAACCCGTCACCGCGGGCGTCTGCGACGGCGCGACAGAGAGTGCCCTGGCCAAGGACTGGGCCCGGCTGCTGTCCCGCGCGGCGGCCGAAAGCGCTCTGGAGCGACCGGAACTCCTGGCAGGCGGCTCCTCGTTCGAGGAGTTCGCTTCGTCGGTGGTGGCTCAGTGGGATCCCTGGCTGGTGCGGTACACGCAGGCGCGCACCGCGGAAGGGCGGCCGTTGAAGTGGTACGAACACACCAAGCTGGCCGAAGGCGCCTACGCGACGCTGCTCACGGTGCGCGTCGATCCGGCCCCCTGTCTCCAGGACGAAGCAGCCGAACCGGCGTGGCGGTGGCGGGCTGCCGCCCTGGGGGACAGCTGCCTGTTCCACCTGCGCGACGACAGGCTGGTACAGGCGTTCCCGGTAGAGGCCGCCGAGGAGTTCGGCACCACTCCTGACCTCTTCGGCAGCCGCAACCACGACGCGGCACTGCTGGCCTGCCGCACGCGGTTCACCGAAGGCAGGTGCGGGCCCGGCGACCGGCTGCTCCTCATGACCGACGCCCTGGCTGCTTGGTTCCTGTCGGCCCGGGACCAGTACGGCGCGCTGCGCCAACTGCTGGAGTTCACCGCACCGGACGACCTGGACGCCTTCAACGCGTGGCTGAACGGTCTGCGGGGCGGCGGACACCTGCGCAACGACGACGTGGCGGTCGTACGGATCGACTTCGAAGGGCGGTGAACGTGGGCTCGGCCACCGGTCAGCAGAGACAGTTCCCCAGCGGCGGCGAGTACGCGGAGGCGCTGCAGCACACGCACCTGTGCTTCCGGCACCCCGAACTCAAAGGAGCGCAGCCGGAACTGACCAGGCTCGGTCTACCCCGTGCCATCTCCGGAGCCTTCGCCAGCGTGTTCTCGCTGACCTCTCCCACGTCGGGTCAGCGGTACGCGGTCAAATGCTTCACGCGTCACGTTCCGGACCAGGAACGCCGTTACCAGGCCATCAGCTCCCGGCTTGCCCGGCTCGACCCGGCCGGGCTCTCCCAGCCATGGGCTCTCGGCTTCGAGTACCTTCCCGATGCGATCAGCGTCGGCCAGGAGCACTATCCGGTGCTCAAGATGGAGTGGTGCGAGGCCGTCACCCTGTCCTCGTGGCTCGACGACCACCACGCCGACCGGTTCGCCGTCGACCGGCTGGCCGACCGGTTCGAGGCTTTGACACGAGACCTGGCGGAGAACCAGATAGCCCACGGCGACCTCCAACACGGCAACCTGCTCGTCGCGAGTGACGACACCCTGCGCCTGGTCGACTACGACGGCATGTACGTGCCCGCACTGGACGGTCTGGCCGGTACCGAGCGGGGGCACCGCAACTATCAGTCGCCCCTGCGGGGGAATGACGACTTCGGGGCGGACCTGGACCGCTTCTCCGCGTGGGTCATCTTCCTGTCGCTCAAGGCGGTAGCCGCCGACCCCGCGCTCTGGAACCGGCTGCACGAGCCGAAGGGCGAGTTCCTGCTGCTGACCGAGGACGACTTCAAGAGTCCGAACGGGTCCACGGGACTGCAGACGCTGTTGGCCCACCCCGACCGGACGGTGAACGGACTCGCCGACCAGGTGAGGTCGCTGGCCTTTCAGCCGCTGGACGTGCTCCCTCCGCTCCCGGGGGCGCTTCCCGGGCAGCGCACCACCGCGACGGGGGCCCCGCGAACGACGGCTTCCGGCATGGGTTCTTCCGCCACCCCTGCCGCGGGCGGACTGCCCGGCTGGATGGCAGGACACGTGCCCCAGCAGGCACCGGCGTCATCGGCCGGGCGTTCCGGCACCTCGCCGGACAGCTTCCGCGTCCGGACGCCGCTGGACGTGATCACGGCCGTGCTCTGGCCTGTGATGCTGGCCGTGACCGCCTTGATCGTCGTCGCAGGATTCTCGGCACCGCTGATCGGGCCGGGTGTGCCCGTCGTCGCTGCCCTCGCGTTCACCGCGTTCGCCCGGAGCCGACGAGTGGAGCGGGCGCAGTCCCGGGCCGCCGTGACCGAGCTGACGAACGAGCTGGCCCAGATCGAGGACCCGTCCAAGGCAGCCGAGAAGCTGCGCAAGGACCGGGCGAAGTTGGACGCAGCCGAGGCGAAGCGGACCGCCGACCACCCACGAGCCCAGGACAAGCTCACGGCTCAGTACCACGCCGCGTTGAAGGAGGCCGAGAAGCGCAAGGCCCGCAAGCAGCGCGACATCGACCAGAAGATCGACGGCCTCGCGGAGGAACTGCGCAGGGCCCTGGGCAAGGCGCTCGCCGACAAGCAATCCGCGTACGTGCGGGACCAGCTCAGCCGCCGGCTGATCGCCCAGTCCCCGCCGCACGGCATCGGGCCGACGCTTGCCGTTCGTCTCGCGGCAGCGGGCATCCGGACGGCAGCCGACTTCAAGGGCTACCGGTCCGTACAGAACAGGAACTACAACAGCACCGGTGCCGTACTCGTGCTGGACAACGGCAGGGTGGTCGATGTCCACGGCATCGGCGAGGCCAAGGCCATCGCTCTCGACGTCTGGCGAAAACGCCTGGTCGCTTCCGCCGAAGCCCGGCAGCCGACCCAGCTCAGCGTGCCGGAGCGGCAGTCGATCGAGCAGGGCGTCACCCACCGCCGAACCCAGCTCACCGCCCAGCGAAAGGCTGTGGAGGCCGAGACCGACGACCTGCGTGGGAAAGCGCGGAAGCAGTGGGAGGACGGTCGGGAACGACTCAACCAGGAGAACACCCTTGCGAGCGACCGGGCCCGGCAGCAGCGACAGGAGTTCAGCCGGCGCGCGGTCGAACTCCGACTGAACAGCGCGCTCCATGGAACGCTGAGTGACTCCCTCGAGGCTGCCAGGCTCACGCAGCGTCGGCTGTCGTACGCGCGTTACCTGCGCTTCCTTTACCTTGGTCACTGAGGTCCCGTTCCACGTGGTGCCAAATTGCGGCCCTCCGCAGGCTGCGACACCCTGGAAGGTGAGGCTGGCTGGAGCGGGCCCGTGCCGCCCGCGGGTGGCGCCGCCCCCTCTCGTACCGGGCCGTGACCGACCAGTGCGTTCCAGCGTGCCGTGAGGAGGCCGCATCATGTCCACCGTCTCGGTCAGCCCGCTGACATCCAACGTGACCGTGCAGTCTGTCACCGGCACCGATTCCACGGGTCTCGGCAGCTCCTTCAACGTCGGGAGCCTGGCACCGGTGACGGATACGGCGCTCGCCAGTCCCGGTGTGGCGCTCACCGTCGATATCAAGGCCGAGAACACCAAAGGTGAGGCCAACTCGCTGAAGGCCACCGTGACAGACCCTTCCGGGAGCAGCGGTTTCTTCGGGGAGGGCACGATCACGTGGGACGAGGGGGATGACGGCGTCGCCTGGATCGAGTTCACCGGCTTCCCGCTCCAGGACGACCAGGTGACACCGACCGGCGAATGCGAGCTCGCCCTCCAGACCTCCGGCGCGGATGTCTCCGTACGCCTGTTCACCGTGTAACGGTTGACGATGGTCGTTGCCACCTGACCCGACGGACGCGCCGGAAACCGTGCCGCCGTGTCCGTCGCAACCGGAGGGGTTGCCGCATCGAGGTGTCCTCTCCTCGGTGAAGCCCTGCCCCCGTGGGCTGGTGCCCCCGGCGGTCACGGGCAGAACCGGCCGTCGGGTTCGACGAGGCAGCTCACCTGCCAGTCGGTCCACGTACCGTTGGGGTAGCGGACCCGGAACCAGTTACGGTTCCGTAGTGGACGTCTTCGCCCCGGGCTCCTCCATCACGGCCGGCTGGAACACCGGCGACAGCGCGACCAACACGATCTCCGGCACCTCCATGGCGACCCCGCACGTCGCCGGAGCCGCCGCGGTCTACCTGGCCGGCCACCCCTCCGCCACGCCGGCCCAGGTCGCCACGGCCCTGGTGGACGGAGCGACGACGGGCAAGGTCACCGGCGCCGGCTCGGGCTCGCCCAACCGCCTGCTGAAGCTGGTCCCGTGACCGCTTCGCCGACGGTCCGCCCGTCATGAGCGCCGTGCCTCGGAGGCCGTCCCTGCCTCCGAGGCACGGTGCTGCCGTCCTACGGCACACCGTCCCGGGCGGAACGTCACATCGCCGCCGCGCCCAGGGCCCGTCGCTTCAGGTCCGCGCCGGTTTCCCGGACGGGACGTCAGCTCCGTAGCACAAGTCGCTTGGTGAGGGCTTCCAGGCGGCCGGCCGCCACGCGGTCGAAGTCCTGGGTGTCGACCCGGAGCCGCTGCCCTTCGACGAAGGCGCTCAACGGGTCGTCGGGGGGATCGTCCAGGGCGGCGACGATCGGTGGCAGTGCGGCGGAGACGGGTTTCGCGTTCCGCTGCATCGACCGGATGTGTGCGAGTGTCCCGGCGTCGTACACACCGGAGAAGCCGGTCGCGGTGACCCCGGGGTGGATGAGGACGTAGCGGACGCCGGTGGCGACGCCGTACCGCTCGGCGAACGACACGCCCAGCAGGTCGTTGAGCTTTCCGCCCTGGCCGAGGGCGGCGCCCCCGTGGTACCCGTGCCGCAGTTGAAGGTCGTCCCAGCGGACCACGCCGAGACCGGCTCCGGGGCCCGCGATGTTCACCACCACTGGGTGTTCCGCCTTGCGCAAGGACTCCACCAGGCCGTGGCCGAGGAGGTAGCGGCTCAGGTAGAAGAGGGCGAAGTTCTCCTCGTAGCCCTCCGCGGTGACGGTGCGGCGGTACTGGTAGTGCCGGGCGCAGAGGACCAGCGCGTCCACGGACGGCGTCTCGCGGGTGATCTCGTCGACGGCCGCGGAGGTCTGGGCCAGCAGGCTCAGGTCCGCGGTCACGAACCGCGCCCGGTCCGCGGCGCCGTGCCGCGCGGCCCGCTCCAGGAAGGCGCGGCCCTTGGCCGGGTTCCGCCCGATGACGAAGACCTTGTCGCCCCGGGCCAGTTGCCGTTCGGCCAGGGCCTTGCCGATGCCGTCCGTGCCTCCCGCGATGACCAGGATCCTCACGTCGTCTCTCCTCGTGTCGTCGCGGCGGGCCGGGCGGATCGAGGCGTCCGTCCGGTCACGGGCCCCCCTCCGACGGCTGCACTGTAGGGGCCGGTGGACTGTGATTGCAATGGCTGGCCTAGTTCATTGCACTGGCTAGTGCAGTCTCTGGCACGGATGGGTACGATGATCCGGTGACGGGAGCGAGTGCAGCGGGGAAGACGGGCAAGGCGGCGCCGCGGGCGGCGTCCCGCGGACGGATCGACAAGCGGGAGGCGATCCTGCGTGCCGCGTTCACGGTGTTCTCCCACCGCGGCTACGCCCGCGCGTGCATGGAGGAGATCGCGGAGGTGGCGGGGGTGGCGAAGCACACCGTGTACAACCACCTCGGCGACAAGGAGAACGTGTTCCGCAGTGCGCTGGAAACGGCCGCCGACGCCGTGATGGCCGAGAACCTTGCCGTGGTCGAGCTGCTGACCGTCGACGGACACGGACACGGACACGGACACGGACACGGACACGGACACGGACACGGACACGGAGCCGAGGCCGGCGACGAGGAGGTGCAGGCGGTGTTCGAGGACGTGGCACACCGCCTGCTGCTCCAGTGCTGTGACGACCGGTCATGGGCGTTGCGGCGGCTGCTCTACGCGGAGGTGGCCCGGTTCCCCGAGCTGCTGGAGATCGTCTGGGGCCGCGGTGCGAGCCGCCTCCAGCAGTCCCTGGCCGACCGGCTCGCCCGTCTGTCGCTGGCCGGGCGGCTGCGCGCGTGCGATCCCGCGGAGGCCGCGGAGCAGTTCCTCGCACTGCTCACCGGCCCGATGGAGCGACGCTCCCGCCTCGGCACCCAGGCGGTGGCCAAGGAGGAACTGCGCGCCGTCGCGGGCTCGGCTGTGCGCACGTTCCTGCTGGCCTACCGGCCGGCGGCCTGACTCTGCCTGCTGGCCTACCGGCCCGCGGCCTGACCCTCCCTGTGACGCCCCGCAGGGCTCGCGGAGCCTCGTCCGCTCTGCGGGGCGTGCCGGGTCGTCAGGGGCTCTGCCGCAACGCGGCGGCCAGTGCGCGGACGCCGGCGTCGATGTCCCGGGTCGTGTGGCGTGCGGTGACGTTGCCCCGTACGTCAGGAGCCGCGCAGTCGCCCGGCCGGTCCGACGACGAGGCACCCCGGGGCCGCGGAGCTAGTTTCCGGCCTTCGTGGGGGACCTGGGGACGACGCCTACCAGGGCGACGGGGCAGGGCGAGTGGCGCAGTGCGGCGTGGTGGGCGGGTCTGAGTTCGCGGTGGACCATGCCGTGCCGGTGCCGGACTCCCAGGACGAGGAGGTCGGCGTGTTGCGCGGCGTGGGACAGGGCATGGGGTGCGGGGCCGTCGACGACCTGTCTGTGCACGGTGACGCCGCTTTCGAGGACTGCCCGCGCCGGGACCGCCGCGCTGAGGAGCGCGTCGGCTGCCGCCGAGCCGTTATCCGGTGGTTCTTGCCGTGTTTCCTGCCGGCTCCGGGCGTGCACCGCGACCAGGTCGCCGCCACGGGCCTGTGCCTCGCGGAGGGCGAAGGCGACATGGGCGGCGCCGGCGTCGGTTGCCTCCCCGACACCGAGGACGACCCGCCGGTCTCCTGTGGGCCGCTCTGGGGCGGGGCCGCCGACGAGGATGACGGGGCACCACGCGCGTTCCGCCACACGAGGCCCGACGGAACCGAGGGACAGGCGGCGTGCGAGGGCACCGTGGTCACGATGGCCGACGACCAGCGCGAAGGCGCCTTCTCCCGCGTGGACCAGGACGTCGACGGGTTCCCCGGGCAGCACTTCGGCATGGACCCTCACCTCGGGGCGGCGCCGGCGGACCCGGGCTTCGGCGTCGGTGATGATCTCCTCCAGTGCGGCGGCTTCAGCCCGGCCTTCGGGAGAGTCCTCCGCAGGGGTGGCGTCTTCGAAGCGTTCCCATACGGAGGCGTGCACGATGCGAAGGGGCCGGCCGTGCAGAGCGGCCTCGTCGGCGGCCCAGTCCAGCGCCCTCATGCTGGAGGGGGAGCCGTCCACGCCCACAGTCACTGGTTCGTCCACCGGCCACGCTCCCTCTCGTCACCAGTGAAACGACGGTCCGCGGTGCCCGCAAGCCGCGCGGGGCGTCCGGATGGCTCCCGGTCAGCGTGACGGTTCGCCGCGGCGGACGGAGCCCGGGGCACGCGGACCGTGGTGGTCGGCCCCTGCGGAGGAGAGGAGCTGCCAGGGCACGCTGATCACCATGACGCCGGGAATGAAGCGCAGGCGTGCCTTGATCCGCAGCGCGGACTGGTTGTGCAGCAGGTTCTCCCACCAGCGGCCGACGACGTACTCGGGGATGTGGACGCCGACCATGTCGCGGGGACCTTCACGGCTGAGGGAGCGCACATAGTCGACGACTGGCCTGGTGACCTCACGGTAGGGAGAGTCCAGGACCTTGAGGGGGACATCGATGCCGAGTCGCTGCCACTCGTCTTCCAGCGCCCGTGCCTCGTCGTGGTCGACGGCGACGGTGAGCGCCTCCAGCCGGTCGGGGTGGAGAGCGCGGGCATAGGCCAGCGCCCGCAGGGTCGGTTTGTGGACGTTGGAGACCAGCACGATCGCCAGGACACGGGAGGGGGAGGTGAGGTCGGCGTGCGGGTCGGTGCTCGTCAGCTCGGCGGTGGTGCGGTCGTAGTGCCCGCGGATCGCGCGCATCAGCAGCCACAGCACCCCGGCGGCGAGCACGGCCAGCCAGGCGCCTTCGAGGAACTTCGTGAGCAGGACCACCACCAGGACCAGACCCGTGGTCACCGCGCCGGCCGCGTTGACGGCCCTGGCGAGGTGCCGGCGGCGCCGCAGCGCGGGGTCGCTCCCGGTGGACATGGCCCGGTTCCAGTGCCGGACCATGCCGGTCTGCGACAGCGTGAAGGAGGTGAAGACGCCCAGGATGTAGAGGTGGATCAGGGCCGTGACGCTGGCCTCGAACCCCCACAGCAGCAGACCGGCGGTGACGGCCAGCGCCACGATGCCGTTGGAGAAGGCGAGTCTGTCGCCGCGGCTGTGCAACTGGCGGGGCAGGTAGCGGCGCTGCGCCAGGATCGACGAGAGCAGCGGGAAACCGTTGAACGCGGTGTTCGCGGCGAGGACCAGGACGAGCGCGGTGGCGGCCTGGATGAAGTAGAAGCCGGGACTCCTCTCCCCGCCGAAGACCGCGGCGGCGATCTGGGCGATGACCGTGCGCTGCTGGTACGAGGAGCAGTCCTCGCCCAGTCCGGTGAGCCGGCAGGTGTCGTCGGCGATATGGACCTTGGAGACGAGCGCGAGAGCGGTGACACCGACGAACATGGTGACCGCGATGAGGCCCATCGCGGCCAGGGTCGTCGCCGCGTTGTGCGACTTCGGCTTCCGGAAGGCGGGAACCCCGTTGGAAATGGCCTCCACGCCGGTCAACGCGGTGCAGCCGTTGGAGAACGCCCGCAGGACCAGCAGCACCAGCGCCACACCGGCCAGCCGCCAGTCGCCCGCCTCCGGCCGGATGCCGTACGAGGCGCTCTCGGCGACCGGCGCGTCCCCGGCCAGATACCGGAAGAGCCCGGTGACGATCATGATGAGCACACCGCCGACGAACAGGTACGTCGGCGCCGCGAAAGCCCGCCCGGACTCGCGCACCCCCCGCAGATTCACCACCGCGAGCACCACCACGAAACCCAGCGCCATCGGCACCCGCTGTGCGTGCACCTGCGGAACGGCGGAGATGACGTTGTCCACGCCCGAAGCCACCGACACCGCCACCGTCATCACGTAGTCGACCAGCAGGGCGGCCCCCACCACCAGACCGGTGTTCTCACCCAGGTTCGCCGACACGACCTCGTACGAGCCGCCACCGCTCGGGTAGGCGCGCACGACCTGCTGGTACGACAGCACCACCACCGTCATCAGCGCGACGACCGCCGCCGCGATCCACGGCGTGACACGCACATAGGCCAGCCCGCCCAGCGTGAGCACCAGCAAGATCTCCTGCGTCGCGTAGGCAACCGACGACAAGGGGTCCGAGGCGAAGATCGGCAAGGCCAGACGCCTGGGCAGCAACGCCTCGCCCAACTCGCTGCTGCGCAGGGCACGGCCGACCATGAGCCGCTTCGCCATCCCGGAGATCCTGATCACAGGAGCGAAGGTAGAGCGCCGGCCTGCCGATCAGAAGGACCATCGCCCCGACTCGGACTCCGGCATGCACCGGATGGCAGGAGGCCGTCCGGCCACATCCGGCCTTCCACCCGCGGTTTCAGGTCGACGGAGGCTCAGCCCAGGAAAGCCGTCAGCCGGTCGTCCAGTTGCTTCGGCGAGGTGAGCGGCAGGGAGTGGTGGGTGGCTCCGGGGAGTACGGCCACCTCGCCCCGCGCAAGCGCCCGGCGGGCCCGGTCCGCGACCTTGGCGGTGGAGTGGGCGCGGCTGTGTTCCGCGAGCAGGACCAGGACCGGCATGGGGAGGCCGGCCGGCCGAGGCCGGGCGCCGGTGACCAGCTTGCGGCCGGGAACGGTGGTGGCCAGCGCGTAGAGGCGCTGCCAGGTCTCGTCCGGGTGGGTGCCCGCCGTCTCCCAGGCCAGGAAGGCGCGGGCGCGGGCCTCGCTCGGACGGATCAGGGCGGGCAGCGCGCGCAGCAGATAGCCGAGGCGGAACCCGGCGAAGACCTGGGTGGGGTCGACCAGGGCGAGACGGTCCACCCGGCGCGGTGCGTGCAGGGCGTACCTGACGGCCAGCCAGGCGCCGTACGAGTGACCGCACAGGTGGGTGCGGGCGAGCCCGAGGCCGTCCAGCAGCGCGTCCAGCCACGCCGTCAGATCATCGGCGTTCCTCAGCGGTGCGCCCCGGCGTTCGGTGCGGCCGGCGTCGCCCAGCAGATCCACGGCATGCACCCGGTACCGCTCTCCGAGGGCCGGCGCGTTGGCGAACCAGGACAGGCCGGTGGCCGAGCCGCCGGGCAGCAGCACCAGCGGGCTGCCGTCCGCCGGGCCGTACACATGGACCCGGGTGCGGCCGTACGGCGTGCCGACATCGCGCTCCTCGGTGGACTCGGGCCAGCGGGCGCGGAGCTGGTCGTAGGCAAGGTCGAAGGCGGACGGGGACACGGGATTCCTCTCGCCAGGCGATAATCTCGCTGAGCGAGATATTACGCCGAGGCCGAGGAGTGCGCATGGACGAACGGGAACCGGCGATGCGACTGGTCCACTTGCTGCGCGCGGTCACCGTGGAGTTCGACCTGCTCGGTGCCGAGTTCGCCGCGCGCCACGGACTGCATCCCACCGACGTACGCGCGCTGATCCACCTTCTGGACGCGGCACGGGCCGGGACGCGGGCCACGCCCGGGTGGCTCGGCGAGCAGCTCCGGCTGAACTCCGCGGGAACCACCGCCCTGGTGGACCGGCTGGAGCGGCTGGGACTGGTCCGGCGCAGCAGGGACACGGCAGACCGGCGACGCGTCCTGCTGCACGTGGAAGAGAAGGCCACGGAACTCGGGTGGACCTTCTTCGGGCCGGTGATCGGCGAGGTGATGGCGGCCGCGGAAGGCTTTGACGCGGGCGAGCTGGAGACGGTGCGCCGCTTCCTGACCGCGGTACTGGAGTCCACCGGACGGACCCGCCCGTGAGCCGCCGGTTCCACGGGACCTTCCCGCTCACCGACGGGACGCGACTGCCCCGGCCCTCGACGCCTTCTCGCGGAGCTGTGTCTCCGCCACGCACGGCCGGGGGAGACGGGCCGTCCCGACGCGGTGGTGCGGGACGGACATCCGTGTTCATGACCTCGCGCTCCCGGAATACGGATGAGCCGACGGGTGTTCGCGCGTTGCGTGGCACCGCCCCGCCCGTCGCGTCAGGTCGGTGACCGCGGCATGCCAGTGGAGCGACCTGGAGGAGAGAACCGCTATGCCGAGGCTTTTATGCCGGCCGCAGCCGGCCGAACGGAGCGCCTGATGAACACATCGGTGGGCACACTCGATCGACTGACGGAGCCGGGTGCACCCGGCCCGGTGGAGGTGCCGGGACCGCCGGCCTCCCCGTACCGGATGTCCCCCGAACCCGCGGTGGACGAGGAGACGCTGCGTATGGGGGAGATGGCCGAGACGACGGGGGTGAGCGAACGACTGCTGCGCTACTACGAGAGCCGTGGTCTGCTCACCCCGGGACGCACGGCGCGCGGTCACCGCTTCTACACGAGCGCGGACGTCGCCCGGGTGCGGCTGGTCAAGTTCCTGATCGACGGGGGGATGAGCACGAAGGACATCCGCTTCCTGCTGGAGTGCGTCCACGAGGGCGTGGACGTGTCCCGGGTGTGCGAGGAACTCGACACCGTGCTGACGCGTGAGTACGTCCGCATCAGCAAGGAGATCCAGTCCCTCGAACTCACCCGCAGGTACCTCGCCGTCCTGACGGGCCGTCCCCCCGGCGGAGAGCGTCGGCGAGGTGCGGGTCGGAGGGGGCCGGCAGGTGGTGGTGGACGAGGCCTTCGTACGACACCTGCCTGACGGCGTCCACGGTCCATCGGCCCTGCGGACGGCGGGTCAGCGCATGTTTGTACTGCGGGGCGGAGGCGGTCATGGAAGGCAAGGGGTCTGCATCGATCGGTTCGCCGGAATCGGTCGCGGGGATGCGATGTCAGGCGGTCGTGGGAGTGCCCGCGTGGGGTTCGTCCGCCGGGCGCGCGGTCCCGGAGCCGGGAGCCGAGCGCCGGCGGCGCACCAGGACCCAGGCGAGGGCGGCGGCCAGGGCGGCGGGCGGCAGGGCGATGAGCGGCAGGTTCCCGGCCGGCCGGCCGGAGTTCAGCCAGGCCGAGCCGGTCCAGCCAGCCAGCGCGATCCCGATGTTGAAGGCGGAGCTGTTGAGGGCCAGGGCCAGGTTGGGCGACAGCCCCTCGGCGTTGGAGGCCACCCAGGTGTTCAGAGCCGGGAACGTGGCGAAGTAGGCGAGGCCGACCAGGACGGTGACGATCACGGTCGGTACCGCGCTGCCGGACACCAGCAGGAGCACGGCGAGCACGGCGAGGGTGGCGGTGACGGTGCCGGCCATCGCCTGGAGCACCCGGCCGTCGGCGATCCGCCCGCCCAGGGTGTTGCCGACGACGCAGCCGGCGCCGTACGCGAGCATGATCCACACGATCGCACCGGAACCGACCCCGGAGCCCTGGGTCAGGAACGGGGCCACGTACGTCACCACCGTGAGGGCCGCCATGCCGGTCAGCGCGGTGACGCAGATGCCGAGGAGCAGTTCGGGGCGGCCCAGCCCGCGCAGGCCGGCCCGCGGCGCGGGCGCGCCGGCCGGCTCGTCGGCCGGGAAGACGGCGAGGACCACCAGCAGGCTGACCGCGGCCAGCACGGCGACCAGCCCGAACGCCGCCTGCCAGGCCAGGTGCTGGCCGAGGAGGACACCGATCGGAACACCGAGCACGGTGGCCACGGAGAGGCCGAGGGTGATGTTGGCGGCGGCCGACGCCTCCTTGCCGGGCTCGGCCACGCGCATGGCCGCCGTCATGAACACCACCATGATCGTGGTGTGCACCAGGCCGGTGATCACCCGCCCCGCGACCACCGCGGGGAAGGAACCGGCCGCGGCGGCCAGTACGGAGCCCGCGGCGTACAGCGCGATCGATCCGGTCACCAGTTTCCTGGGCCCCACCCGGTCGAAGAAAAGGGTCACGATCGGGCCGGCCACGGTCACCGTTCCGGCGTACGCGGTCACGAGCAAGCCTGCGGATCCCTCGCTCACCCGCAGTCCGCGGGCGATCTCGGGCAGGATGCCCGCGACCACGTTCTCGCTGGTGCCCAGGGCGAACGCACCGATCACGAACCCCACGAACAGGAGCCTTCGGGCCGTCTCACGAGTTCTTGGCTGGGTCATGGGACAGGACGGTATGACCTGACATCGTGGGAGGCGGAAACCCGTACGGAGGTGACCTTGACCACACAGCGTGAGCGGCGTGAACTTTCGGCCACACCCCGGCGGACGCCCCCCCCGGCGCCCCGACCCACAGCGCCCCCCGTCCTCCAGGAGTCGGGGGACAGGGGGCGGCGTCGTGGGATCAGACGCTTGCGGTGTGGCCCGTGATCGGGCAGGTTGCCGCTGCCGCGGCGGTGGTGAAGGCCGCGGTGTTGGCGGTGGCCGCCGTACCGCCGATCTGCTGGAGGATCTCGTCCGACAGCAGGTCCTCCTTGCCCTTGAGGGCGTCGGCGACCTTGAGGTCGGTGTTGAAGACCATCTCCGCGGCGACGTTGTCCTGGACGATCCGGGCCAGGTTGTCCAGGGCCACGGCGATCGGGTCCGACGGAGTCTCCACGGTGGGCAGGTCGATCAGGTGGGTGTTCACCTTCGCCTGGTTCATGGTGCGGCGGATGATGATGGACGCCTGGTTCAGCTCGGCCGTCGTCCAGATCGACAGCACCGTGACGTACAGGTTGCTCCACGCCTCCTCGCCGATCAGCGTGCGCCACCGCTTCATCAGCGCCTCGATGCCGGTGATCTGCGCGGTCGCGGCGAACGTCATGTTGACGCGGATGGACGGGTAGACGGTCGCGGCGAACCGGTTGAACGCCACCATGTCGAAGGAGCCCGCCTTGACGATGGTGTCGATGAACTTGACGGCCTCCGACAGGATCTTGGTGCAGGAGGCGTCGAGGTCGGTGGGGAGGTTCGCGGTCGGCAGCATCGTGAGCGCCGAACTCAGCGTCGTGCGGAAGCTGTTCAGCGGAGTGACCCAGCCCTTGTCGCCCGGTGTCTTGAAGGCGACCATGTCCAGGTCGTGCGGGTCGATGCGGCCGGCGTTGGGGATGTTCGGCACCTGGTCGCTGAGGTAGGCGGCGATCACCGAGTAGATGCCCAGCGGGATGTGCGCGATGGACTTGGCCAGTTCGAAGTACTCCGGAACCGGGTCGACCGTCTCGACCTGCACGCCCTTGTTGATCAGTGTGAAGCGTCCGCCGACGGCGTTGTTCTGGACGACGATCACGGGCGAGAGCTGCTTGATCAGCTCGGCCTTGAGGGACGCGTAGTTGGCGCGCATCCCGGCGTTCACATTGCGTATCGCGTTCCGTGCCGCCTTCTCGTCGGTCGCTGCCGGTGCGGCCGACGCGCTGGTGGCTGTCTGCGTCTGGGTGAGGAAGGTGGCCGCCCCTGCTGCCGAAACGGTACCCAGAAATCCTCTACGTGTTGCCATGCCCCGTCTTTCCGTTGTGATGGATCGGTCCTCTGCGGGGTGGGGGGAGGAATGTGGGGGGGCCTCGGGGTGGGGGGTCAGGCGTGGGGGGAAGATCAAGTGGGGAAAGCGTGGGGGGAAGACCACAAGGGGAACGCGTGGGGGGACGTGTGGGGTAAGTCCGGTACGAGGGTGGGGTGGTGGGCCGGACCGCCGGCGTTCAGGTCGCCGGCGGACCGGCCCGCTCGCGCCGGACCGGGGGAGGTCCGGCGCGAGCCGGTCAGGTCAGCGACTTCTGCGACGGCACCACGACGCCGTAGAGGTCCTGGACCGTGGCGAGAGCGGCTTCGTGGAGCTGCCGCGCGGGAATGCCCTCCGGGTCGCCCTTCAGCGGCAGCGGCCGGGTGGCCGAGGCGTCGGCGACCACGGTCGGCCGGTATCCGTCGAGGAAGGCGCCCTGCGCGGTGAACAGGACACACATGTTGGTCATGAACCCGGCGACGATGACGTTCTTCTTGCCGGTCTTCTCGACCTTCTCGGCCAGATCGGTGCCGTGGAAGGCGTTGGGGACGCTCTTCACCACGACCGGCTCGCCCTTGGCGGGCTTGAGCGCCGGAATGATCTGTCCCGCCTTCGACTTCAGGTCGTAGCCCTTGTCGACGATGTGGATGACCGGGGTGCCCGCCGCGCGCGCCCGCTTCAGCAGCGCTTCGGCGTTGTGCAGCGCGGGTTTCCACCCGTCGAGTTCCATCACACCGCCGGTGTAGGTGTTCTGGTAGTCCACCATGATCAGCGTCGCGTCGGACAGCGTGGCCGGTGTCTCGTCGAGGCCGTTGAGCTGCCTCAGCGTCTTCGTGTCCTTGGCGACGTTCGTCCGGGCGGCGGGTGCCGACGGCGCGTCCTTGGCGGCGGCGGCCTCGGACGTTCCGCCGCACGCGGCGACGGTGGCCGCGAGCAGGGCGGCGGTGCACAGCGCGACGGCTGAACGCAACGGCTTCATCAGGCGAGGTCCTCCTGGGACGCAGCGACGACCCCGTACAGGTCGGCGATGGTGGCGAGGGCGCCGAGGTGCACCTGGCGGGCGTCCAGTTCCGTGCCGGCGACCGGCAGCGAACGGGTGGCGCTGGCGTCGGCCACCACGGTGGGCCGGTTGCCGCGCAGGAAGGCGCCCTGGGCGGTGAACGCCACGCACATGTGGGTCATGAACCCGGCGATGACCAGATCGCCGCGCCCCGCCTCGTCGACGAGGTCGCCGAGGTCGGTGCCGTGGAAGGCGTTCGGCGCCTGCTTGACGACCACGGGCTCGCCGTCGGCCGGCGCGACGCTCGGGTGGATCTGGCCGATCTCGGCGCGGATGTCGTACGGCGTGCCCTCACCGCCGTCGTTGACGACGTGGATGACCTTGGCACCCTCCCGACGGGCGCGCTCCAGCAGCCGGGCGGCGGCGTCCAGCGCGGGCTGCCAGCCGTCCAGCTCCATGACACCGGTCGTGTAGGTGTTCTGGTAGTCGATCATGACCAGGGTCGAGTCGGCCAGCTTCGCGGGCGCGTCGTCGAAGCCGTTGAGCTGTCGGAGTGTCGTTCTGGGCATGGAGTACCACCTGAGGAAAGGGAGTTGGGAGGGGACTGCGCCGGTGCGATGACCTGCACTCATGACGCTATGGCCCGGCGGACGCGTCGGCAATGTCGTCTAGCATGCAGATACCGACATCACCGTCGTACGGTCAGGGGGACCCGTGCACACCGGCGAACGACTCATCGTCATCGTCCTGTTCGAAGGCGTCGACCTGCTCGACGTCACCGGGCCGCCGGAGGTGTTCTCCCTCGCCCGGCGCGAGACCGAGGAGGCGGCGGGCTACGACGTGGCCCTCGCCGCCGAGACCATGGACCCCATCACCACCGCCGCCGGGGTCAGGGTCCTGCCCGACGTCACCTTCGCGGAGCTGACGAGGAGGAGCATCGACACGCTCGTCGTGCCGGGCGCGGTCGAGGTCGACGGCCAGCACCGGGTGCAGGCGCTCGTCGACCCGGCCGTGGTGGAGCGGGTACGCCAACTCGCGCCCCGCACCCGCAGGATCACCTCCGTCTGCGTCGGAGCGCACATCCTCGCCGCCTCCGGGCTCCTGGACGGCAAGCGGGCCACCACGCACTGGTCGACCGCTCAGCAGCTCGCCGCCGACCATCCCGCCGTGGAGGTCGACTCCGACCCGATCTTCATCCGCGAGGGGAACGTCTGGACCGGCGCGGGGATCAGCGCCTGTCTCGACCTGTCACTCGCGCTCATCGCCGACGACCTCGGCGAGGCCGTCGCGCTGCGCGTCGCCCGGCAACTGGTGATGTACCTGAAACGGCCCAGCGGCCAGAGCCAGTTCAGCGTCCCGCTGGAGCAGGTCTCCGCGACCCGGCGCATCGAGGACCTGCGCCACCACATCCTGCGCCACATCGCCGAACCGCTCACCGTCGCACACCTCGCCGCACACGCCCACGTCAGCGACCGGCAGCTCACCCGGATCTTCAAGACCGAGCTGGGCACCACCCCGCACGTCTACATCGAATCCGTCCGTGTCGAACGGGCCCGGCACGAGCTGGAGACCACCGACGCCACCCTCGAACGCATCGCCACCGCCTGCGGGTTCGGCACCGTCGACACCCTCGTCCGGGCCTTCCGCCGCCGGCTCGACACGACCCCGACCGAGTACCGCCGCCGGTTCCGCACCGGCGGCGACTGAGCCGGGGGACACCGGCCACCGCGCGGAACGCGCGACCCCCGTGCCGGACTTACCGTACGGTGCCGTGCGGAGTGCGGGGCGGGCCGTCCGGGAACCTGTCCCTTTCGTCGCCCGGTGCGTACACTCCACTGCGACGTCTGATCTTCGCGGGTCGGAGGACGCGGCATGAGTGCACCGGGGACTCCTCGGCGTGAAGTGGTCACGGGAGTTCCCCGGGCGCCCCGCCCGGCCCACGGACCCGCCCGCCCCGCCCGGACGCACCCGGCCGACCCCGCCGTCGGCTCCCCGGCCCTGCGTTCCCTGATGCGCCGTCAACTCTGGCTGGGGCTTGGAACGTTCGCGCTGCTCCTCGCCCTGCTCGGACCGCTGCCCCTCGCCTTCGCGGCCCTGCCGGACCCGGCGACCCGGCCGGGCAGCGCGGCGGTCGTCTGGGCCGTCCTCGGTGTCGCGGTCTATCCCGTGCTCGTCCTGATCGGCCGGTGGTACGTCGTCCGCGCCGAACGCAACGAACGAGACTCCGTGCGGGACACCGGGGACCCCGCCGGGAGGGCCGGCAGGTGACCGGTGCCCGGCCGCGCGGGCCCGCCCGCGCCCCGGGGGCCGCCGGGTGAACCAGACGTACGGTGTCGTGGCCGTGTCGGCGGCGGTCCTCGCCACGCTGCTGATCGGCTCCGCGGGACTGCGCGTCTCCCGCACCACCTCCGACTTCTACGTCGCCTCCCGCAGCGTGCCGCCGTACCTCAACGCCATGGCCATCGGCGGCGAGTACCTCTCGGCGGCCTCCTTCCTCGGCATCGCCGGACTCGTCGCCGCCCAGGGCGTGGAGATGCTCTGGTTCCCCGTCGGCTACGCGGCCGGCTACCTCGTCCTGCTCGCGTTCGTCGCCGCCCCGCTGCGCCGCTCCGGTGCCTACACGCTGCCCGACTTCGCCGACGCGCGGCTGGAGTCCGGGGCCGCCCGGCGCGTCGCCGGGGTGCTCGTCGTCGGAGTCGGCTGGCTGTACCTGCTGCCGCAGCTCCAGGGCGCGGGCCTGACCCTCGGCCTGGTCACCGGCGCGCCGCACTGGCTCGGCGGGGTGCTCGTCGCCGTCGTCGTCGCCCTGGCCGTGGCCGCCGGCGGCATGCGCGGCATCACCTACGTCCAGGCGTTCCAGTACTGCCTGAAACTGATCGCGCTCCTGGTGCCCGCGGTCTTCCTGGCCGTCGCCTGGCACGGCGACCCGGGACCCGCCGGCGCGGTGGACGAGCCGCCGGCCTTCCGCCGGTCCACCCAGGTCACCGTCGAGAGCACCGTACGCGTCCGGATCGACACACCGCTGCGGGCCACCGCGACCGGTGCCGTCGACGGCAAGGACTACACCGGCGGCCGGCTGGACCTGGATCCCGGTGTGCACGAGATCCGCGCCGGGACGACCCTGCGCTTCCCGCTCGGCGCCCCGGTGCCCGAGCGCGCCGACGACGGCCGGCGCACCGCCTCCAGCTGGGCGGCGCCGCTGTCCGGCGGCCGGGACGAACACCCGCTCTACTCGACGTACGGGCTGATCTGCGCCACCTTCCTCGGCACGATGGGACTGCCGCACGTCCTCGTCCGCTTCTACACCAACCCCGACGGCCGCGCCGCCCGGCGCACCACCGTGATCGTGCTGGCCCTCGTCGGCGGCTTCTACCTGCTGCCGCCCCTCTACGGCCTCCTCGGCCGGCTCTACGCCCCCGACCTGCTGCTCACCGGCACCACCGACGCCGCCGTGCTCGTGCTGCCGCAGCGGCTCGTCGGCGGCACCGGCGGCGACCTCCTCGGCGCGCTGATCGCCGCCGGGGCCTGCGCCGCCTTCCTGTCCACCGCCTCCGGGCTCACCCTGTCCGTCGCCGGTGTGCTCAGCCAGGACGTGCTGCCCTCGCTCGGGGTCGGCCGCTTCCGGCTCGCCACGCTGCTCGCGGTCGCCGTGCCCGGCACGGTGAGCGTGGCCGCCGGGAAGCTGCCCGTCGCCCACGCCGTGGGGCTCGCCTTCGCCGTGGCCGCGTCGTCCTTCTGCCCGCTGCTGGTGCTCGGCATCTGGTGGCGCGGACTGACCGCACCCGGCGCGGTCGCGGGCCTGCTCACCGGCGGCGGCAGCGCCCTGACCGCGGTCGCGCTGACCATCGCCGGGCGGCCGGCCGGCGGCTGGCCGCACGCGCTGCTCGCCTGGCCGGCCGTGTGGTCGGTACCGCTCGGCTTCCTCACCATGATCCTGGTCTCCCTCGCCACCCGGGACCGCATCCCGGCCGGCACCGAGGCGGCCATGGCCCGGCTCCACCTGCCCGAACGCCCGGCCGGACCGGACGCGCCCACCGCCCGCCGAGGAGTGAGGACCCCATGACGACCCGCCCGCCCGTGACCCGTACCGCCCGCCGGTGAACGGCCTCGCCGTCGCCGCCGCCGGAGCGCCCCTGCTGTTCGCCGCCGGCCTCGTCACCGGGCGGCTGCTGGCCCGCCGGTCCGCCCGGGACGGCACGGACCTCGGCACCCCCGCGGCCCGCGCCACCTTCCGCACCCTGCACACCGCCTCCGTGGCCGCGCCCCCGCTGCGCGCCGGACTCACGGCGGACGCGGCCCGCAAGGCGGTGCGCCGGCTGCGGCCGCTGTTCGGCACGGCCGCGCTCGGGCTCACCGTCGACGACCGGCTGCTGGCCTGGGAGGGGCCGGGCCGGCATCACGCGGACACGGCCCTGGACCGGGTCCGCGCGGTGCTGGACACCGGCCGCCCGCACACGTTCACCGTGGACTGCCCGGACCCGGACTGCCCGGTGCGCTGGGGCGCCGTCGCGCCGCTCACCGTGGACCGGCGGGTGCCCGGCGCCCTCGTCGTGCTCGGCGCCGGCGAGCCGGCGTCCGGGGCCCGGGCCACCGAGGAGGTGGCCCGCTGGATCTCCGTACAGCTCGAACTCGCCGACCTCGACCGCACCCGCACCGGACTGATCGAGGCGGAGATCCGGGCGCTGCGGGCCCAGATCTCCCCGCACTTCCTCTACAACTCGCTCGCGGCGATCGCGTCCTTCGTCCGCACCGACCCCGAGCGGGCCCGCGACCTGCTGCTGGAGTTCGCCGACTTCGCCCGCTACTCGTTCCGCCGGCACGGCGAGTTCACCACCCTGGCCGAGGAGCTGCGCTCCATCGAGCAGTTCCTGGAACTGGTCCGCGCCCGGTTCGGGCCGCGCCTGGAGGTGACCTTGCGGATCGCCCCGGAGGTGCTGCCCGTGGCGGTGCCCTTCCTGTGCCTGCAGCCGCTGGTGGAGAACGCGGTCAAGCACGGCCTCGGGGACGGCGGCGAGCGCGGCCGGATCACCCTCACCGCGCGGGACGAGGGCGCGACGGCACGGATCGTCGTGGAGGACGACGGCGTCGGCATGGAACCGGACCGGCTGCGCCGCATCCTCGGCGGCGGCGAGGACGCGGCGGCCGGCATCGGGCTGCGCAACGTGGACGAGCGGCTGCGCCAGGTCTACGGCGACGACCACGGCCTGGTGATCGAGACCGGCGTGGGAGCCGGCATGAAGATCACCCTGCGCGTCCCCAAGTACCGGCCCGGAGTGCGCGACGGGCCCCCGGGACCCGGCACGCCGGACCGGCCGGACGCCGGCCGGTCAGACCGCCCCGCTCGCTGACGGCCGCTGCCGCTGCCGCCGGGCCGCCATCACCGCGTAGACGATGATCCCGACGAACAGGAACAGCACGCCCTGGTACACCGCCGCGTAGCCGGCGCCCGCCATCAGCCAGACGGAGAAGGCGGCGGCCACCGCGGTGACCACGGAGTCCCGCACCAGCCGCCCCCGGTCCACCGCCCCGGGCCGGCCGGACACCAGGTGGAAGATCTGCGCGGCGGTGGCCAGCAGATACGGGACGGTCGCGGTGAACGTGGTGACCAGGACCAGGACCTCGAAGACCCTGCCCGAGCCCGAGAAGTAGTTGTAGACGGTGAGCAGCGAGGCGAGCACGGCCGTCACGCCGACACCGACGGTGGGAACGCCCCGCCGGCGGCGCGCGAAGGCGCTCGGGAACAGGCCGTCGCGGGCCGCCGCGTACGGGGTCTGGGCGCTGAGCAGGGTCCAGCCGTTGAGGCAGCCGGTCATCGACACGAGCGCGGCGAGCGCCACCGCCGTACCGCCCCAGCCGCCCCCGAACATCGCGTTCACGGCGTCCGAGAACGGCGCGGTGGAGGTGAGCAGCCGCTCGTGCGGGACCGTGCCGAACACCGACACCGTGCCCAGCAGGTACACCAGCGCGGCGCCCGCGGTGCCGATGACGGTGGCGCGGCCCACGTTGCGGCGGGCGTCCCGCACCTCGCCCGCGCTGACGGCGGCGGACTCCACACCGAGGTAGGAGAAGAGCAGCAGGGCGGCGGAGGCGGACACCGCGCCGACCGCGCCGTGCCCGCTGGAGTTGAACGGGCCGAGCCGGGAGGGGTCGAAGAAGAACAGCCCGCCGACCGCGACGAGCAGCAGCGGCACGAACTTCAGCACCGTGGAGACGAGCTGGACGGCGCCGACGTAGCGGGTGCCTGCGAAGTTGGCGAGGGCGGGCAGCCACTGGAGGGTCAGCGCGGCCAGGCACGCGCTCCAGCGGTGGCCGTTCACCGGGATCAGCACGTCGAGGTAGCCGACGGCGGCGACGGCGAGCGCGGCGTTCGACACCCAGGTGGTGATCCAGTACGACCAGGCCGCGAGGAAGCCCGCGAAGTCGCCGAACGCCTCCCGGGCGTAGACGTACGGGCCGCCGGTGCGCGGGTCGCGGGCGGCGAGCCGGCCGAAGACCAGGGCGAGCGCGATGGCGCCGACGGTCAGCACGCCGAAGGCGACCAGGCTGACGGTGCCGTACGGTGCGATGGAGGCCGGGAGCAGGAAGATACCGCCGCCGATGATGTTGCCCATGACCAGCGCGGTGGCGACGGGGAGACCGAAGCTGCGGGCGTGCTTGCTGCCGGACCGGGGCTCCGCCGCGGTGGCGGCGGGGGACTCCGTGGGGGCCGGAGCCGGCTGCGGTGCGGTTCCGGGGACGTGCATGGGTGGTGCGCCTCTCATCGAACAGCTGCCCCTGGGTGCCGGGACGCAGCCATGGTCGGGGATGCCCCTATCTGGCGCAAAATCGCCGTTCCTTGTCCCGCGACGCCCCCGAGGCCATGAAAAAACTGAGGTCAGAGGCGCTTTCCGCAGCGAGATGTACGGCGCTGTCCGGGCCGGCGGAGGTCAGCCCCCGGCGCTCTCCCGGGCCGCCGGACGCAGCGCCTCCAGCGAGACCCGGTCGGCGGTGCGGGCCAGGCCCGCCGCGGTCGGCATCTCGATCAGCGCCCGGACGTGCGTGTACTGGTCCAGCTGCCGGTCGGAGACGACGGTGACCTGGAAGCCCTTGTCGGGCACGGTGTCGACCAGCCCTTCCTTGGCCAGGTCGAGCATCGCCTCCCGCACCGGCGTCGCCGAGACCCCGAACCGGGCGGCCAGCGAGGGCGCCGAGTACGGGCCGAGTCTAGGACAGGCCGGCAGTGCCATGTCACATGTTTCTCACTCCTAGAGACCCCGGATTCCCAAGCGCGGACGCCCCCTTGACGCCGCAGGCGGCCCGATCGACACTCCAGGAAGGGAATCCTAGTGAACAGGTAGGGAATCATGACGCGCCTCGCGACGGGCACCGGCCGCACGGACCGGACCCCGCCCCGCGCGCTCCTGCTCACCTCCCGCCGCCACATCGATCTCCAGCGCGTCTGCAGCGCCATCGGCCGCCACCGCTGAACCGGGCCCCGCCCCGCCGGACCCGGTCCGCCCCGCACACCGCCGCCGCACGCGCCCGCGCCGGAGCACTCGTCCGCACACCCATTCACCCGGGGAGACGCATGTCCATCACTCCGCTCGCCGCCGTCCAGCCCGCCCACCGTCCCGCCCCGCTCTTCCGGGGCCGCATCGGCGTCGACGCGCGCAGCGGCCACTACGCCGTGCCGCACCGCTACCGGCTCCACCTGTCGACCGCCTGCCCCGACGGGCTGCGCCTCGCCGTCGGCCACACCCTCCTCGGCCTGGACACCAGCTGTCCGGTCACCTTCCTGCCCGCCGTCCCGGACTGTCCCGGCGGCGGCCACGCGGCGCTGCGCCCGCTGTACGAGGCCAGCGCCCACCACTACACCGGCCCGGCGCTCGGCCCGGTCCTCAGCGACGACTGGTCCGGGCGCATCGTCAGCACCCACACCCCCGACATCCTGCGCGACCTGGACCGGTTCCGGCCGGACGACGACGCCCGCCTGTACCCGGCCGGCCTGGAGTCCGTGCTCGACGCGGTCGAGCGGATGTGCGCCGAGGGCGTCGAGGAGGCCGCGCAGCGCGCCGGCCGGGCCGGCGCCCACCCGGAGGAGCGGGCCGCCGCGCTCGACGTGCTGCTGGACACCCTGGGCCGGCTGGAGCGGCGGCTGCACGGGGAGGAGTACCTGGCCGGCGACCGGCTCACCGCCGCCGACATCGAGCTGTGGGTCGCCCTGCTGCGGCTCGACACCGTCCACCGCTGCCACCTCGACGCCTCCGCCGTGCACCGCGTCGCCGGCCACCGCGCGCTGTGGGCCTACGCCCGCCGGCTCACCGCCCACCCGGCCTTCGGCCGCCATCTCGACCTCGACGGCATCGCCCGCCGCCACCACGGCCACTGCCAGGGCCTGGAGGCCGCCGGGGCCGCCGTCCAGATCCTGGACTGGGCGAGCCACGCCGGACAGCCTTCGCAGGCCCGCCGCAGGTGACAGCGGTCGGCCACCGTCCACAAGGCGGACGGGCGTTGACATTCGAACGGTCAACTGCCTTACTTACGCCTCAGAACGGTCATGAGCGTCAGCGCCAAGCCCTGGCTCGCTGACCGGCAACCCTCGCACCGCGGTGGGGTGCCCCAGGTGACGACCGGACCGGATGACGTTTTCGGTAAGCGCGAGGCCCCGCCGGGCCGGAACAGTGACAGGTGACGCCATGGACGCAGCTCCCAGGACGGCCGTAAGCCGCCCTCAGGGCTGCGTGCCGTCGTACGCCGGCCTGCTCGTCGCCGACCGTGCCGTCGATCTGCTCCGCGTGAACAGCGCACTGTGTACCGCACCGGGCTCTGCCCGCCGCCAGGGCTGAGGACTCCTCCCCACCCTCGCGTCCCCGCCGCGCACCCGCCGCCCGGTGTGCCGTCGTCCGCCCAGCCCCCGGTTCCGCGCCAGCCCCGTGCGCCGCCTCGTGCCCCCGTGCCGTCGTGGCCCACGCCCGCCCGGCCGCGGCCCGGGGTGTCCGACTCCGGAGCCCCTCATGAGTGAACCTCCAGGCGCCGTCTCCCTCGCCGAGGCGCCGATACCCGCCGACATACCGTCAAGAGCACTGAAGGCGCAGCGAGTTCAGCCGCTGCGCCGGCCCGGCCGGTGGATCGTCACCGCCGCCGTGCTCGTGCTCGTCGCGCAGATCCTGCACGGTCTGGTCACGAACCCCTTCTACCAGTGGGACCGCTTCCGCTACTGGTTCCTGCGCCCGACCGTCCTCGACGGACTCCTCGTCACCCTCGAAGCCGCCGCGCTCAGCGCCGTCCTCGGGCTCCTCGGAGGCGTCCTGCTCGCCCTCGCCCGGCTCTCCGGAAGCCCGGTGCTGCGCGCGGTCAGCTGGACGTACACCTGGCTGTTCCGCTCCGTGCCGCTGATCGTGGTGCTGATCTTCCTGTACAACTTCAGCGCCCTGTACAAGACCTTGAGCCTCGGCGTGCCGTTCGGCCCGGCCTTCGTCACCTTCGACGAGTCGCGGCTGGCCACCGACCTGACGATCGCCGTGGTCGGCCTCAGCCTCAACGAGGCGGCGTACGCGGCCGAGGTGGTCCGCGCCGGCGTCCTCTCCGTCGACCAGGGACAGCACGAGGCGGCCGCCGCGCTCGGCCTGCCCCGCGGCTACCGGTTCCGCAGAATCGTCCTCCCGCAGGCCCTCAGGTCCATCACCCCGAACTACGTCAACCAGCTGATCGGCCTGATCAAGGGCACGTCCCTGGTGTTCTACGTGTCCCTGCTCGACCTGTTCGGCACGGTGCAGTCGATGGGCAGCACCTACCCCGGAGACGTGGTGCCGCTGCTGCTGGTCGCCACCGTCTGGTACCTGATCCTGACCAGCGCCGTGTCCGTCGTCCAGTTCTACGTCGAGCGGTACTACGCCCGGGGCGCCACCCGCACCCTGCCGCCGACCCCGCTGCAGAAGGTCCGCGCCCGGCTGACGGACCTGCGGGCCCGGCTGCGCAGGGAGGCCGCCGTATGACCACCGCACACACCCCGGCGAAGACCGTGCCCGCCGCGCCCGCCGCGCTCGAAGTGCACGACGTCCACAAGTGGTACGGCGCCCACCGCGTCCTCGACGGCATCGACCTGACCGTCCGCCCCGGCGAGGTCACGGTGATCCTCGGGCCCTCCGGTTCCGGCAAGTCGACCCTGCTCCGGGTGATCAACCACCTGGAGAAGCCCGAGATCGGGCACGTCAGCGTGGGCGGCGAACTGATCGGCGTGAAGCGGCACGGGAACCGGCTGAAGGAACTCGGCGAGCGCGCCATCCTCGCCCAGCGCGGCCGTATCGGCTTCGTCTTCCAGAACTTCAACCTCTTCCCGCACCTGACCGTCCTGGACAACATCGCCGCCGCGCCCGTCGCCACCGGCGGACTGAGCCGGCCGGCGGCCCGGGAACTCGCCCGCGAACTGCTCGTCCGCGTCGGCCTCGGCGACAAGTGCGACGCCTATCCACGGCAGTTGTCCGGCGGACAGCAGCAGCGGGTCGCCATCGCCCGCGCCCTCGCGCTGCGGCCCGGGATCATCCTCTTCGACGAACCGACCTCGGCGCTCGACCCCGAACTCGTCGGCGAGGTGCTGGCCGTCATCAAGGACCTCGCGAGCGGCGGCACCACCCTCGTCATCGTCACCCACGAGATCGGCTTCGCCCGCGAGGTCGCCGACCGCGTCGTCTTCATCGACGCCGGCCGGATCGTGGAACAGGGCCCGCCCGCCGAGGTGCTGGACAACCCCCGGCACGAACGCACCCGCGACTTCCTCGCCAAGGTCCTCTGACCGCCCGACCGCCTGACCGCCTGACCGCCTGACCGCCTGACCGCCCGACCGCCTGACCGCCTGACCGCCCCGGCGGCCTTCCCGGCTCCTTCCTCCGACCGACCACCCGCGGGCCTCCCGCACCTCACGACGACAAGGACAGCCATGCCCAGCCAGTTCTCCCGACGCAGCCTGATCCGCGGCCTCACCGCGACGACCGCGACCGCCCTGCTCGCCGGCGGACTCGCCGCCTGCGGAGGAGACAGCGACGCCGCCACCACCACCGGTGCCGCCGGCACGGTGACCGTGGGACGGCTGTCCAACGGAGCCGCGAAGGAGACCGCGCTGAAGGTCTCCGAAGTGAAGTCCATCAGCGCCGAGCTGCCCGCCTCCGTCCGCAAGAGCGGCAAGCTGGTCATCGGCGTCGGCGCGCTGCCCTCCGGGTCGGCCCCGCTGGGCTTCGTGGGCAGCGACCAGAAGACCCTCACCGGCGCCGAACCCGACCTCGGCCGGCTGGTCGCCGCGGTGCTCGGACTGGAGCCCGAGGTACGCAACTCCACCTGGGAGAACCTGTTCGTCGGCATCGACAGCGGCAAGGTCGACGCGGCCTTCACCAACGTCACCGTCACCGAGGAGCGCAAGAAGAAGTACGAGTTCGCCTCCTACCGCAAGGACAACCTGGCCTTCGAGGTGCTGAAGAAGAGCACCTGGAACTTCGACGGCGACTACCGCAAGCTGGCCGGCAAGACCGTCACCGTGGGCGCCGGCACCAACCAGGAGAAGATCCTGCTGGAGTGGAAGGCCAGACTGGCCAAGGCGGGCAAGACGCTCACCGTCAAGTACTACCCGGACCAGAACAGCATCAACCTGGCGCTGCGCAGCGGGAAGGTCGACGCCTTCTTCGGCCCCAACCCCGCCGTCGCCTACCGCGCCCGGCTGACCGCGAGTTCACCCGACGCCACCCGCAGCGCGGGCACCTTCTCCGGCGCGGGCGAGACCGTCCAGGGTCTGATCGCCGCCACCGCCAAGAAGGGCAGCGGCCTGGCCAAGCCGCTCGCCGACGCCCTCAACTACCTGATCGACCACGGCCAGTACGCCAAGTGGCTCGCCGCCTACAACCTGTCCGACGAGGCCGTCGGCAAGGCCGAGGTCAACCCGCCCGGGCTGCCGCTGGACAACTCCTGACCGGCCGGCCGCGCACCCCGGGAACATCCGGCGCCGGCCGCGCGTTGAACGTCAAGACGAGATCCGACCGGCGGGCGCCCGCCCGGCCCGCCGCGTCCGACGGAGGGAGGTGACGGCCGTGACCCGACTGCCGGGGCAGGCCCGCCCGCCGCGCGCCGCGCGGCCGTACCGCTCCGTCCGGCTGCACTCCCGGCCGCACATCGATCTCCAGCGCGTGTCCGCCGCGCTCTGTCGCCACTGACGTCCGCCCGGCCCGAGGCCCGGCTTCCCCTGCTCCCGCGCGCCCGCCCCGGCCGGTGCCGTGTGCCGCCCCCGCCGGTGCCGCACGCCCCGGCCCCGGCCGCCCGCGCGCCGCTCCGACCCACCCGGACGCTCCGACTCGTACGGACATCAAGGAAGGCACCGACGTGTCCCCGACCTCCTCCGCACCCCTGCACCTCGCCGTCGCCCTGGACGGCACCGGCTGGCACCCCGCGTCCTGGCGCGAACCGGTCGCCCGCCCCCGTGACCTGTTCACCGCCGGCTACTGGACCGACCTGATCACCGAGGCCGAACGCGGCCTGCTCGACTTCGTCACCCTGGAGGACAGCCTCGGCCAGCAGTCCTCCCTCCTCCTCGACCCCGACGAGCGCACCGACCAGGTCCGCGGCCGGCTCGACGCGGTCCTCATCGCCTCCCGCGTCGCCCCGGTCACCCGGCACATAGGTCTCGTCCCGACCGTGGTGACCACGCACACCGAGCCGTTCCACATCTCCAAGGCGATCGCCACCCTGGACTACGTCAGCAACGGACGCGCGGGCCTGCGCGTCCGGGTCAGCGCCCGCCCCGACGAGGCCGCGCACTTCGGCCGCCGCACCATCCCGCGGGTCGAGTCCTTCGACGGCCCGTCCGCGCAGGACCTGCTCACCGAACTGTTCGAGGAGGCCACCGACTACGTCGAGGTCGTGCGCAGGCTCTGGGACAGCTGGGAGGACGACGCCGAGATCCGGGACGCCGCCACCGGCCGCTTCATCGACCGGGACAAGCTCCACTACATCGACTTCGAAGGCCGCTACTTCAGCGTCAAGGGCCCCTCCATCACTCCGCGCCCGCCGCAGGGCCAGCCGCTGGTCACCTCCCTCGCCCACCAGACCCTCCCGTACCGGCTGGTGGCCAGCCGGGCCGACGTCGGCTACCTCACCCCGCACGACGCCGAGCAGGCCCGCGCGATCGTCTCCGTGGTCCGCGCCGAGCAGGAGGCGGCGGGCCGCGCCGACGAGCCCCTGCACCTCTTCGGGGACCTCGTCGTCCTCCTCGACGACAGCGAGACCGCCGCACGGGCCCGCCTGGACCGCCTGGACACGCTCGCCGGCGAGCCGTACACCAGCGACGCCCGGATCTTCACCGGCACCGCCGCCCAGCTCGCCGACCTGCTGGAGGACCTGGCGGCCGGCGGACTGACCGGATTCCGGCTGCGCCCCGCGGTCGCCGGCCACGACCTGCCCCGGATCACCCGGGACCTGGTGCCCGAACTCCAGCGCCGGAACCGCTTCCGCACCGCCTACGAGGCGACGACCCTGCGCGGCCACCTCGGCCTCGCCCGCCCCGCCAACCGTTACGCCACAGCCGCCGTCTGAGCCGGGAGGACCGCACCGTCATGAGCAAGCCGCTGAAGCAGATCCATCTGGCCGCCCACTTCCCGGGTGTCAACAACACCACCGTGTGGAGCGACCCGGCCGCCGGCAGCCACATCGAGTTCAGCTCCTTCGCGCACTTCGCGCGGACCGCCGAACGCGCCAAGTTCGACTTCCTGTTCCTCGCCGAGGGCCTGCGGCTGCGCGAACAGGGCGGCCGGATCTACGACCTGGACGTGGTCGGCCGCCCCGACACCTTCACCGTGCTCGCCGCGCTGGCCGCCGTCACCGACCGGCTCGGCCTGACCGGCACCATCAACTCCACGTTCAACGAGCCGTACGAGGTGGCCCGTCAGTTCGCCAGCCTCGACCACCTCTCCGACGGCCGGTCCGCGTGGAACGTCGTCACCTCCTGGGACGCCTTCACCGGCGAGAACTTCCGGCGCGGCGGCTTTCTGCCGCAGGAGGAGCGCTACTCCCGCGCCAAGGAGTTCCTCACCACCGCGCACGAACTGTTCGACTCCTGGGGTGAGGACGAGATCCTCGCCGACCAGGGCACCGGCGCCTTCCTGCGGGACGCCAAGGCCGGCGCCTTCGTGCACCAGGGGCAGCACTTCGACATCCACGGCCGGTTCGACGTCCCGCGCTCCCCGCAGGGCCGCCCCGTCATCTTCCAGGCCGGCGACTCCGAGGAGGGCCGCGAGTTCGCCGCCTCCAGCGCGGACGCCATCTTCAGCCGCCACTCCACCCTGGAGGAGGGCCGGGCCTTCTACACGGACGTCAAGTCCCGCCTCGCCGCCTACGGCCGCCGCCCCGACCAGCTCCTCATCCTGCCCGCGGCGTCCTTCGTGCTCGGCGACACCGACGAGGAGGCCGAGGAACTCGCCCACGAGGTGCGCCGGCAGCAGGTCAGCGGCGCCACCGCCATCAAGCACCTGGAATTCGTGTGGAACCGGGACCTGTCGGCGTACGACCCGGAGGGCCCGCTGCCCGACGTCGACCCGGTGGTCGGCGACGAGCACATCTCCCGGGGCCGCGCCCAGGTGCGGATGTACCGCGACCCGGTCGCCATCGCCCGCGAGTGGCGGCAGCTCGCCGAGGCCAACAACTGGTCCATCCGCGACCTGGTCATCAACACCGGCAACCGGCAGTCCTTCATCGGCTCCCCGGCCACCGTCGCCCGGACCATCAACGAGTTCGTCCAGACCGACGCCTCCGACGGCTTCATCCTGGTCCCGCACATCACGCCGGGCGGACTCGACGGCTTCGCCGACACGGTCGTCCCGCTGCTCCAGGAACAGGGCGTCTTCCGCACCGAGTACGAGGGCACGACCCTGCGCGATCACCTGGGCCTCGCCCACCCCGGCACCGGCGCCGGAGCCCCGGCCGAACGGGCCGCGTCGTGAGGTTCCTCGCCATCACCCTGATCGCGCACCGGCCGGACCCGGTCACCGGCCGGTACGCGCCGACCCACGAGCGGTTCCGCGAGGTCCTGGACAACGCGGTGCTGGCGGAGGAGCTGGGCTTCGACGGATTCGGCGTGGGGGAGCGGCACGAACGGCCCTTCCTCTCCTCCGCGCCGACCGTGGTGCTCGGCCACATCGCCGCGCTCACCCGCCGCATCCGGCTCTTCACCGCCGTCACCACCCTCAGCCTGCTCGACCCGGTCCGGGCGTACGAGGACTACGCCACCCTGGACCACCTCTCCGACGGCCGGCTCGACCTGATCATCGGCAAGGGCAACGGCACCGCGCAGCGCGAGCTGTTCCAGGTCACCCCCGAGGACCAGTGGGACCGCAACGCGGAGAGCTACGAGGTGTTCCGGCAGCTGTGGCGGCAGCAGAAGGTGAGCGCCGACACCCGGTTCCGGCCGCCGCTGACGGACGCCGAGGTCTGGCCCCGGCCCTACCAGCGGCCGGTGCGGGTCTGGCACGGCAGCGCCACCAGCAAGGAGTCCGTGGACCTCGCCGCGCGCTACGGCGACCCGCTGTTCTCGGCGAACGTCACCCACCCGGTGGAGCCGTACGCCGAGCTGGCCCGGCACTACCGGGAACGCTGGGAGCACTACGGCCACGACCCGGCGGACATCGCGGTGGGCGCCGGCTCCGCCGGGCTGTACGTGGCCCGCACCTCGCAGGAGGCGCTGCGGGCGTACCGCCCGGTCTTCGAACGGAACCTGGCCTTCCAGCGCACGACGGGCCTGCCCGTGGTCTTCGAGTCGCTGGAGGACTTCGTGGCGCGCAGCTCGGCCCTGATCGGCAGCCCCGAGCAGGTCGTCGACAAGGTGCACCGCTACCACGAGCGGCTCGGACACACCGTGCTGCACGTGAGCGCGGACGCGAACGGACTGCCGCCCGGCCGGCACCACGACTCGCTGGAGCTGTTCCAGTCGGAGGTCGCCCCGGTGCTGCGCCGGAACATCCCGGACCCGCCGTTCCCCTGGGGCCCGGTCAACCCCGAACCCGCGTCCGCACCCGCGATGGACCCGGCCCCCGCGGACCGCCCCGTGCCCGAAAACCGTCCCGTGTCCGGAACCGCCGCCTCCGGAGCCGGTTCCGTGCCCGCCGACCGCTGAGGAGGCGTTCATGCCCTCGGATTCCTCAGGCGCCTCGCCGTCCGCCAGGTCCTCGAACACCCCGCTCGGCGTGCTCGACCTGGTGCCCATCACCTCCGGTTCGGACGCGGCCGAGGCGCTGCGCAACTCCCTCGACCTCGCCCGGCATGCCGAGCGGTTCGGCTACGCCCGCTACTGGTTCGCCGAGCACCACCTCAACCCGGGCGTCGCCGGCACCTCCCCGGCGGTCGTCCTGGCCCTGACCGCCGCCGCGACCAGCACGATCCGGCTGGGCTCGGGCGCGGTCCAGCTCGGCCACCGCACGGCGCTGTCCACGGTCGAGGAGTTCGGCCTGATCGACGCCCTGCACCCCGGCCGGCTGGACCTCGGCCTCGGCCGCTCCCTGGCCGGCCCGCCGGGGCCCCGGACCCCGCTCCCGTCGGCCACCCCGGTGGTGGACGGCCGGGCCCCAGGCGGGCTGCTCATCCCGCCGCCCTTCAGCTTCGAGCACCTGCGCGGCTCGCCCCGCGTCGCCCTGGTGACCAAGCTGCTGCGGCAGCCGCACGCCCAGCCGCAGGAGTACGGCGAACTGATCGACGACATCCTCGCCCTGCTCGCCGGCACCTACCGCTCCCCGGACGGCGTGGAGGCGCACGTCGTGCCGGGAGAGGGCGCCGAGGTCCAGGTGTGGATCCTGGGCAGCAGCGGCGGGGTGAGCGCCGAGACCGCCGGGGCGCGCGGCCTGCGGTTCGCCGCCAACTACCACGTCAGCCCCGGCACGGTCCTGGACGCCGTGGACGGCTACCGGGCCCACTTCACCCCGTCCGCCGACCTGGCCGAGCCGTACGTCAGCGTCTCCGCCGACGTGGTGGTGGCCGAGGACGACGACACCGCCCGGGAACTCGCCGCCGGCTACGGCCCGTGGGTGCGCAGCATCCGCACCGGGGAGGGCGCCCTCCCGTACCCGACGCCGGCCGAGGCCCGCGCGCTGCCGTGGACGGACGAGGACCAGGCGCTGGTCCAGGACCGCCTCGACACCCGGTTCGTCGGTTCACCCGGCCGGGTCGCCGACCACCTGGAACAGCTCCGCGAGGCCACGGGCGCCGACGAACTCCTCGTCACCACCCTCACCCACGACCACAAGGCCCGCGTCCGCTCGTACGAACTGCTGGCACAGGAGTGGCAGCGCAGATGACGGCCCCGGCCCCGGGCGGATGTTCACGCGAGTGCAATGGTGGAGCCTGGCCCGGGGCCGGACCGGCGGACTACCGTGGAGGGGTGACCTCCCCGGCGTTGTCCCGCACACCGCACGCGGCCCCGGCGCACACCGGCGCCGCGCCGTGTCGGCACGCCTGACCTCTCTCCACCGCCCCCGGGCCCGTGCGCGGTTCCGAGCGACCACTCCCGCGCACGTGCCTCCAAGGCGCCCTCGTCCGCACGGCGTTCCCAAGGAGACGGGCATGACCATCGTCACCCATCCCGACACCCACCTCGCCCTCCACCGGGCCGGCCCGCGCATCGGCGCGGAGGTGACCGGCGTCGACCTGACCGGCCCCGTCGACGGCACCACCGCCGACGCGCTGCGCCGGGCCTTCCGCGACCACAAGGTGCTGGTCTTCCGGGACCAGCACCTGACACCCGACCAGCACGTCGAGGCGGTACGGCTGTTCGCCGAACCGTTCGACCACCCCACCGCCCAGCGGCACCCGGACAACCCGCTGGTCTACCCGTACAACGTGCGGCACACCGGCAAGGCCAGCAGCTGGCACATCGGCGGCCTGTGGCGCACCCCGGCCTTCGCCATCGAGTCCCTGACCTACGACGAGGTGCCCGAACTCGGCGGGCACACCCTCTGGGCGGACCTCCAGGCCGCCTACGACGATCTGTCCGAGCCCTTCAAGACGCTGCTGGCCGGCGTCGGCGCGGTCTACGACGGCGATCCGCGCAACTACGCGCAGGGCCGCGGCAACAGCCCCGTCGGCGAGACGACCGTCGAACATCCCGTCGTCCTCGCCCACCCGCTCACCGGGCGCAAGGGACTCTTCCTCAGCTCCTCCGCCCTCCGGCTCACCGGCGTCACCGCGCAGGAGGGCCGCGCCCTGCTCGACCACCTCCTGCGGCACGCCGCCTCGCCGGACTACACGATCCGCTTCGGCTGGCGGCCCGGCGACTTCGTCCTCTGGGACAACCAGGCCACCTGGCACTACGCCGTGGACGACTACGGCGACGGCGCCCGCGTCTACCGCAAGGTCATCGGCGTGGAACCGCTGCGCACCGCCGCCTGAACCGGTTCCGCGGCCGCCCGGCTCACGCCGGCTCGTCCAGAGCTTCCGCGGTCGCGTCCGCCGCCCGCGCGGGCAGCGGACGCGACCGGCCGGACTCTTCGGCCGGGCGGCCCCGGACCAGGGACAGCACCAGCGCGACGGCGAGGAGGGCCGCGCACACCAGCGACGCCTGCGCGTACGCGGCACGCGGCGGACCCGCCGGTGCGGCCGCGCCCCGCAGATAGATCCCGGACACGGCGCTCAGGCACACCGCCGCGGCCACCCGCTGCGCCATCTGCAGGATGCCGCCCGCCACCCCGGCCGCCTCGGCGGGCGCGTACCGCAGCACCCGGGCCTGGTTCGGGGAGACGGTCAGACCCGACGCCGCACCGGAGACCAACTGCACCCCGGCCAGCGCGCACGGCAGCGCGGCGACCGGGACGACGGCCGCGGCGAACGCGCCGCCCAGCAGGGCGAGGACGCCGACGGCCAGACCCGCCGGCACCGCCCGCTCGCCCAGCCGCCGTACGACCCGCCACGCCACCGCCGACACCACGCCCATCGCGACGGCCGACGGCAGCGTCACCGCGGCCGTGGCGAGCGCGGACAGCCCGAGCCCCGACTGCAGGAACAGGGTGAGCACCAGACCGGCGCCGAGCGAGGCGCCGAACTGGGCCATCGCCACCGCCGTGCCCAGCGCGTACGGCGCCGACCGCCACAGCGCCGGATGCACCAGCGGCGTCCGGCCCGTCCGCAGCCGCCGCCGCTGCCCCAGCACCAGCGCACCGGCCGCACCGGCGGCGGCCACCGCCCACCGGGCCGCCGTGGCGGCGTCGCCGGGCGGGCGGATGAACGGCAGCATCAGCGCGAGCGTCAGCGCGGCCACGCAGCAGATGCCCCACGGATCGAGCCCCCGGCCCGCCGCCGACCGCCGGCCCGGCGGCAGCCAGCGGGCCGCCAGCCACAGGGTGAGCAGGCCGCAGGGCGTGCTCAGCAGCAGGCACAGCCGCCAGCCGGTGTCCGGTCCGCACACCGCGACCAGCGCACCGCCCAGCGCCGGGCCCAGGGCCGCCGCGACGCCCCCGGTGACCGCGTACAGACCCAGTGCCCGGGCCCGGTCCAGACCCTGGAAGACGTCCTGGAGGGTGCCGATCACCTGCGAGTTGACGAGCCCGGCCCCCGCGCCCTGCGCCAGCCGCGCCGCCGCCACCGTGCCCGGCGCGGTCCCGGTCGCGGCGAGCAGCCCGCACAGCACGAACACCGAAAGGCCCAGCAGGAACAGCCCCTTGCGGCCGCGCGCGTCACCGAGCCCGCCGCCGGGCACCAGGACCAGACCGAAGGAGAGCGAGTATCCGGCCACGATCCACTGCACGTCGGTGGCGCCCGCCGACAGCGAGTCCCGCAGGGCCGGGACGGCGATGTTGAGCACCGACTGGTCCAGCAGGGTGGTCACTCCGGCGGCCAGGCAGACCGTCAGCGCGCGCCGGGCGGCGCGGGTCTCTCCGGGAAGCATGCGGTCATGCTCACACGGCCGCCACGCCCCGGTCGCCGTACCCCGGGCACCGTTCGCAGGACGGACACACGCGCGTCGCACACGGACACACCGCGTTCGCGCCCGCACCTTCGGCGCTCACCCGGCGTACGCCCGCGCTCGCGCCCGGCTCCCCGGTGCCCGCCCGCGGGAACACCGGTGCGGGCGTGGATGTCACCGCCCCCGTTGGCGACATCCACGCCCTTCCCCCCGGTACGGGGCCGCGGCCCCGTCCGCCGCCCGTGTGCCGTCACCAGCACATGACCGCCGTCTCTCCCGCCCCCCAGCCGGAGTACAGGCGGACCCGGACGGTGTAGCGGCGGCCCTTGACGAGCCGGACCCGGACGGCGGCGTTGTCCGGGGTGCCGCCGTCGTCGTGCCCCGCGAGGAAGCGCGGTTCCCCGTCGCGCTCCTCGAAGACCACCAGCACGGCGTCGGCCTCACCGAAGGTCCCCACGGTGTACTCGCGGGTCTGCGGCGGCGCCACGGTGAAGTCCGCCTGCCCGCCCGGCCCCAGACCGAGCGGCGCCGACCGGAACGGCACCAGCGCCGCGGGCGCCGCCGCACCCGTGGGCGGGTACCAGCGCAGCACGAACTCCTTGTCGGCCGGCGACGGTGAGCCGGGCGGACGCAGCCCCCCGCGGTACTGCTCCGGCTCCAGCACCAGCCCCGGCCCGAACGGCAGCGTCATGACCGACTGCGGATCCCACACCGAGGCCCCCGCCTCGCAGGCGTCCAGCCGGTCCAGCACGTTCGCGTACGTCGTCGACCGGCTCCAGAAGTTCGGCGGCCCGGCCAGCTCGGCGTACACGGCCTCGTCGTCCCAGTGCAGGCCCGCGAACGGACTCTGGTGCTCGTGCACCATGCCGAGCGCGTGCCCGATCTGGTGCAGGACGGTCCCGCGCTCCCCCGGCGCGGTCACGTCCCAGCCCAGATTCAGGGTGCGCTCGGCCCGGCCGGCCGACAGCGCGTCCCGGCCCACCGCCGACCAGGACCCGCCCCCCGCCTGGAACCCGATCCGCAGCTCCGCCTCGTGCCGGTCCGCGACCTCGGCGAAACCGACGCCGACGCCCAGGTCCCGCCACTCGCGGAAGCAGTCCCGCACCACCTCCCGCTGCTCCTCGCCGCCCGCCCACGGCACCCGGCGCAGCTCCCCGGTACCGGGCACCGGGATGACCGAGGCGTCGGTACGGGCGTCCAGGAAGCAGTAGTGCAGCACCGTGCCGTTGACCCACATCCGCCGCCCGGCGAGCAGCGCGCCCAGCCGCTCGGCGGTCAGCCCCGGTGCGAACATCGGGGCCGGCTGCCGTGGAAGCGAGCAGAGGCGTCGGGTCATGCCGCAAGGATGCCGCCCGCCCCCGGCCGGGCGCCTGAGTCGGGGCCTACTCAACCCGCCCTGTATCAGAACTGGGTAGGCGGACTCCAGATGGTGTGAGGACTGATGCACAGGACGCGACGACCAGGACCTACGCGGACACCGGGGCCTTTGAGCCGCCCTGGCCGTTCACCGGCCGGGCGGCCGAACTGGAGGCGGTGCGCGGCGCGCTGGCCGCCGGCCGGCCCGGCATCGTGGTGACCGGCCCGGCGGGCCACGGCAAGACCCGGCTGATCACCGAGGCGGTGGCGGGCGCGGATCACGCCCGGGTGACCGGCACGCCCGAGGCCCGGGGTCTGCCCCTCGCCGCGTTCGCGCACCTGCTCCCGGACACCCTCCCGCCGCACCGCGCGGTCCGGGCGCTGACCGGTGTGCGCGTCCTCGTCGTGGACGACGCCCACCTGCTGGACGAGACCTCCGCCGCCCTGGTGCACCAGCTCGCGGTGCACGGCCGTACCCGTCTGATCGTCGCCGCGGCGGACGGCGGGCCCGCGCCCGGCGCGGTGTCCCGGCTGTGGACGGGGTCGATGCTGCCCCGGCTGGCCCTCGGCCCGCTGCCCCGCGAGGACACCGCGCGGCTCCTGGCCGGCGCCGGACTGGAACCGCTCACCGTGCGCCGGCTGCACCAGGCGTGCCGGGGCGATCTGCGGCTGCTGCGCGACCTGGTCACCGCGCTCGCCGCGGCCGGCCGGCTGACGCCCGTCCCGGGCACCGGCGAGCGGGCCTGGCGGGGCGCGCTGCCGGTCACCCCGGCGGTCCGGGACCGGCTCGCGCCCGCCCTGGAGCGGTCCGGTCCCGGCGAGCGCGACGCCCTGGACCGCCTCGCGTTCGCCGAGCCGCTGCCGCTGCCGGCGGACGAACTGGACCTGGGCGCCCTCGAACGCCTGGAGGCGGACGGCCTGATCGACGTGGACGAGCGGGGCGCGGTCACCCTCGCCCATCCGCTGCACGGAGCCGCGCTGCGCGCCATGGCCGGCCGGCTGCGGGCCCGGCGGCTGGGCCGCCCGCCCTGCGCCGGCGGCCCGGCGCTCACCGCCGAACGGCAGGCGCTGGAAGGGCGGATGGCGCGGTTCGACGTGCGGCCGGTGCCGACGCCGGTGGGGGACTGGCTGGTGGCGCAGGACGGCCCGCTGCCGGCCGGGTACGCCGAGGTCCGCGCCCGGTTCGCGCGCCTGGGCGGCGACCTGCGCGAGGCGGCGGCCTGGGCCCGGGAGGGGTTGCGCCGGTTCCCGGCGGACCCCGGGTGCCGGCGCGAACTCGCCCTGGGCGAGGGGCCGGCGGGCGAGGTCGCCGACCCGGACCCGACGCGGGCGGGCTACGACGCCGTACGCCTCGGCACGCCCGCGCGGGCGGCCGGACGACTGCCGGCCGGCAGCGTGTTCGCACGGCACGCCGAGGCCCTCGCGCGCGGTGACGGGACGGCGCTGGACCGGGCCGCGGAGGCGCTCGCGGAGCGCGGGTTCCTGCTCTACGCGGCGGAGGCGTACGCGCAGGCCGTGCGGGCGCACCGCGATCCACGGGCCGCGCGCCGCTCCCGTACCCGGGCGGTGGCGCTGGCCCGCCGCTGCCCGGGCGCGAGCACGCCCGCGCTGGCCGGGCTGGTGCTGGGCGAACTCACCGCACGGCAACGGCAGATCGTCACCCTGGCCGCGGCCGGGCTCAGCAACCGCGAGATCGCCGAACGGCTCACCCTGTCCGTGCGGACGGTGGGCAATCACCTCTACGGTGCCTACACCCGGCTCGGCACGGGCGACCGGGGCGCGCTGCCCTGGCTGGTGGAGGTACCGGAACCGGCGTGAACGGCCGGGAGACGCGGAGCCGGTGCCGGGGCGGGGAGGGAGGCGGCCCGGGAGGCGCGGAGCCGGTGCCGGGTCGGGGCGGGAGACGGCTTGGGAGGCGCGGGGGACCGCTGTCAGGGCGGCGGTGCGGGAGGCGGGTTTCTCACGCCGCGCCGAACGCCGCGAAGGCCCAGCCCGTCGCCTGGTGGACCGCGTCGCCCGGCAAGGCCGCGCGGGCGTCGCGGAGGGCCTCGGCCAGCGACAGGCCCGCGTCGAGACCCTGGTGCAGGGCCAGCATCAGCGGCACCACCGCCGCGTCGTTGACCGGCGCGCTGCACGCCACCACACCGGCCGTGCCCAGCGGCAGCAACGCCGTGACCAGGCCGAGGAGTTCGTCCGCGCCGACCGAGGCCAGACGGGCGGTCTCGCAACTGGACAGGATGATCCGGTACGGACTGCGCGCCAGGCACTCGAAGTCGTGCACGATCAGCGGCCCGTCGGCCATCCGCAGCGCGGAGAACAGCGGGCTGTCGGCGCGGAACGTGCCGTGCGCGGCCAGGTGCGCCAGACCCGCGCCGTCGAGTTCCCTCAGCACCCGGGGCACCTGCGCGTCGTCGCCCTCCAGGACCGTCGCCGTGCCGTACCGTTCGGCCAGTTCCGGCACCTCCGCGCCGCCCGTCGCCAGACCGGGACCGCGCACCAGCACCGGCCGGCCCCGCGGCGGCGGCGCCGTCTCCCGGGCGCGCAGCCAACTGCCCGCCGACGGTGACACGCTGAGCACCCGCTCGCGCAGCGCGGGCAGCAGCGCCCACGGCACCCGGTGCAGCGCGCCCGGCGGCACGATCACCACCGGGCCCGTACCGAGATGCGGCACCGCGCCGGCCAGCAGGATCTCCTGGAGCCGCCGGCCGGCCGCCTCCACCAGCGGCAGCCGCCCCTCCGCCCCCGGATGCGCCAGCCGCCGCAGCCCGGCCTGCACATGCTCGGCCTCGGCCGCCGCCTCCGCCAGCGAACCGCCGGGAAACCGCCGTACCCTGCCCTGCCCGCACAGCAGGACGTGCACCCGGCCGTCGACCACGACCAGCTCCACCAGCCGCCCCGCACCGAGCCGGTCCAGCAGCCGGTCCACGTCAAAGCGGTGCCCGGCGCCGCCGGCCGCGCCGCCCGTGTGCCGGGTCCGGGAGCGGATGTCCCGCTCCAGGCGCCGCTGCTCCCGCTCCAGCGCCGGCACCGGGCGGCCCTCCATCCGGGCCTCCTCCGCGCGGGCCGCGATCTCCCGGTAGGCGGTCAGGCAGCCGAGCAGCGCCGGATCGCCGGGCGGCCGGGCCGGCGGCGCGGACAGCACGGTCGCCCGCCACCGCTCGCTCCACACCAGCAGCCGCCGCGGACCGCCCTGGGCGAGACTCACCTCCTGCGCCAGCGCGGCCAGTTCGGCGCCCTGCGCGGTGGCGTGGGCGCGCAGCTCCGAGGCGCCCAGCGTCATCCGGTGGTCGTCCAGCACGGCCAGACCCCGCCGGCACGCCTCCAGCACGCCCCGCCGCGACCCGGCCGCCCGCGCCCGCAGCGCCTGCGCCGCCCAGCCGGTCACCCGGGCCGGCGGCGGACCGCCGTGCCGGCTGCGCGCGGCCACCGCCAAGTGCCGTTCCGCGTCCGCCGTCCAGCCCAGAGCCAGCGCGATCCGGCCCGCGAGCAGCGAGGCCTCCGGCGCGGCCGGCGAACCGAACGCGGCCAGCCGGTCGGCCACCGCCGCCGCGTCCGCGACCATCCGGCCCGAGCGGCGCCCGGCCGCCACCCGGGCCTCGATCAGCACCAGCCGGGCGTGCGTCTCCCACCACGTCCGGCGCTGCGCAGCGAACAGCCGTACGGCGACGGCGGCGCGGGCTATGGCGGTGTGCGCGTCCCCCGCCGAGCGGGCCGCCCAGGACGCGGCGAGCAGCAGCTCGGCCTTGCGGGTGGACTGCCCGCCGATCCGGTCCAGTTCCGCGATCGCCGCGTCCGCCTCGGCCAGCGCCTCCGGGGCCAGCCCGGCCGCCCGCAGCACCTCGCAGCGCCGGATCGACAGGTTGTAGGCCGGCGTGCCCAGCTTGGCGTAGCGCTCCTCGGCCTCGTCCAGCAGCCGCAGCGCCGCCGGGATGTCCCCGGACCGGAAGGCGGCCAGGCCCCGGCTCTCCACCGCGTCCGCCTTGTCGTGCTCCTGGCCGGTGGTCTCCCACAGCCGTTCCGCCGCCGTGAAGTCCGCGGCCGCCCGGTCCACCGCGCCGAGCGCCAGGTGCACGGTGGCCCGCAGCGTCAGCGCCCGCGCGGTCCAGATGTCGTCGGCGGCCTGCCGCAGCACGGGCAGCGCCCGCCGTACGTCCTCCAGCGCCTCCGGGTGCCGGCCGAGCACCCACCACACGTAGGCCCGCCGGTACAGCACCCGGGCCCGGGTGTGCCCGCTGCCCCGGGCCACGCCCCGCTCGAACGAGGCGAGCCCCTGCCGGGTGCGCCCCGCGTGCACCAGGGCGACCCCCAGCGTCGCCAGCACGTCGGCCTCCCGGTCGGCCGACTCGGCGCGCGCGGCCAGGTCCCGGGCCCGCCGCAGATGCCGCAGCGCGATCCGCAGATCGCCGAAGTCCCGCTGCCAGATGCCGAGCACCTGATGGGCCACGCTCGCGTGCAGCGGCGGCGGGGCGGCGCGCAGGACGTGTTCCGCCCGCGCCCGGGCCTCGCCCGGATCGGCGAACACCATGGGCAGCAGTTCGAGAACCGGCTCGCTTCCCGCTGTCACGTCTCGCATGGTAGTGGCCTGCTGTATCAGACGGCGGTCCCGCGACTCTCACTGTGGAACACCGTCTTACGGGGGAGGACATCAGGTGGCACCACAGCGCTTCCACGAGCAGTTCCACCACATCCAGCGCTCCTTGCCGGACGTCCCGCTGACCATGGGACCGGACGACTCGGCCGGATTCCTCTACGAGAAGGGGGTCGTCCTCGTCCGGGACGGGGAGGAGGCCCGGTTCGTCGAGGACGCCGTGCGCACCCACTTCACCGAGACCCGGGGCCTCGTCCCGGACCACGTGCGCCGCGTCGGCCCGCAGGCCGGCCGCGGCGGCGTCACCCGCATCCGGGTCGGCGACCCGGCGGAGGGCGAGGACGCCGTACCGCACGCCCTGCGCGCCGTGCGGCAGGCCGAGGCCCGCCGGGGCCGCCGGCTGGCCGGACGCAACCACGTGGTGCACATCGCGGTCAACGCCTGCCCCGGCGACGAGCCGGTGCCCGTCCCGCGCTCCGAGCCCGCCAACCCGGGCGCCGCCGCGGCCCGGCACGACCCGGCGACCGCGGTCGGCGTCCTCGTGATCGACACGGGCCTGGTGCACGACCACCGCCGCTACCCGCTGTTCGCCCACACCACCGGCGACGCCCAGCTCACCGAGACCGACGCCGACGGCGTGCTCCACCAGTACGTCGGCCACGGCACGTTCATCGCCGGGCTCCTCGCGGCCGTCGCGCCCAACACCGACATCACCGTCCGGGGCGCGCTGAACGACGCCGGTGCCGTCCTGGAGTCCGAGTTCGGCGCCCTGCTCTTCGAAGCGGTCGACCGGGACGGCTGGCCGGACATCATCAGCCTCTCCGCCGGCACCCCGAGCGAGGACACCGACGGCCTGATCGGACTGGACGCGTTCATGCGGGAACTGCGCGGCCGGCCCACCCTGCTGGTGGCCGCCGCCGGCAACAACGGCAGCGACACCCCGTTCTGGCCCGCCGCCTACGCCGGGCTGCCCGAGTACGCCGACACCGTGCTGTCGGTCGGCGCACTCCGCTCGGACGGCGCGGGCGGTGCCTGCTTCACCAACCACGGCCCCTGGGTGCGCGCGCACGCCCCCGGCGAGCGCCTCACCAGCGCCCTCACCGGCTTCGCCACGCCCGTGCCGTACGTCTACCAGCACTCCACCTACGACACCTGCCGGTTCGGCGCCGACTACCCCTGCACCTGCCAGTACCCGCGCCACACCGGCGTGCTGAGCGAGGGCCGGGAGAGCACCGGCGGCAAACCGGACCAGGTGATGTTCGAGGGCCTCGCGCAGTGGAGCGGCACCTCGTTCGCCGCGCCGGTGGCCGCGGGGCTCGTCGCCGCGCGGATGACGGCGGACCGGGACCGCGACCCGCGCGCGGCCGCCGCCCGGCTGCTGGCGGCCGCCACGGACCGGGCCGAGGTGCGCGGGGCACACGTCCGGGCGCTCCGCCCGCCCACCTGGCGCCCCGTCCCGCTCGCGACCCCGGCGCTGCCCGCATGAGGTCCGGAACGCTGCCCTCCACGGCGTACGATGACGTGCCGTACACAAGGGGTGGAGCCGTGGACCGAACAGAGGTCGGCGCGTTGGTCCAGTCCGCCGTCGACGGGGACGCCGCGGCCTGGAAGGCGTTGGTGGAGGGGCTGAGCCCGCTGGTGTGGTCGGTGGTGCGCGCGCACCGGCTGTCGGACGCCGACGGACACGAGGTCTTCCAGACCGTGTGGTTCCGCTTCGCCCAGCACCTCGGCCGCATCCGCGAACCCGACAAGGCCGGTTCCTGGCTGGCCAGCACGGCCCGCCACGAGTGCCTGAAGGTGCTCAAGGGCCTGGCCCGGCTGACCCTGACCGACGACCCGCGGGTGCTGGACCGGGCCAGCGAGGAACGGACGCCCGAGGAATCGCTGATCGACTCGGAGGAGGCGGCGGACCGCGCCGAGCGCATCCGCCGGCTATGGCAGGAACTGGACGCGCTCGGCGAGCGCTGCCGGCAGCTGCTGCGCGTGCTGATGACCTCGCCGCCGCCCAGCTACGGGGAGATCTCGGCCGCGCTCGGCATCGCGGTCGGCAGCATCGGCCCGCTGCGCCAGCGCTGTCTGCGCCGGCTGCGGGCCCGGATGGACGCGGGAGGTGCGGTGTGAACGACGACGATCACCTGACGCCCGGCGGGCCGGGCCCGGGTCCGCTCCCGGGCGAGGACGCGTTCGCGGACGCGCTGCTGGAGGAGGAGCTGCGGCAGGCCGCCGCCGTCCTGGACCCGGTGCCGGCCGAGCTGCTCCAGTCGGCCCTGGACGCCTTCGCGTGGCACGGCCTGGACGCGCACCTCGCCGAGCTGACCTTCGACTCGCTGGTGGACGCGCTGCCGGTGCGCGGGGCCATGGCCCCGCCGCGCATGCTGACGTTCCGCGCGGGCGAGCTGACCGTGGACGTGGAGGTCACCGGGGACGGGCTGATCGGCCAGCTGCTGCCGCCGCAGTCCGCGCGGATCGAGGTGCTGGGCGGCCCGCCGCCCGCCCGCCCGGTCAGCACCGACACCCTCGGTCGCTTCACCAGCGACACCCCGCCGACCGGCCCGTTCGCCCTGCGCCTGCGCACCGGCGCGGACGTCATCGTGACGGAGTGGCTGAGAGCCTGACAAACCCGGCCGGGCCCGCGCACTCCGCGGGCCCGGCACGGGACTCGGCCGGCTGTGACGGGTCCGGCGCGGGGGCGGCCGGTTAGCGTATTGCGTCGATCAGTGTCGCCAGGGCCGTGGCGAGGGTGTTCAGGCCGGGGCCGGCCGGGCCGCCCGGTTCGGTCATGTACGTGTCCCGGCGGATCTCCACCATCAGCGCGCCGACCCGGGTGTCCGTGCCGTAGAAGTCGAGTGGTACGTACGTCCCGGCGAACGGGCTGTCCAGGCCGGTCCCGCCGCAGCCGGCGAACGCCTCGCGCGCGGCCTCGGCCAGCCAGGGCGGAGTGTGGAAGGCGTCCGTGCCCAGGCACACCGGCGGGCGCGGCCCGGTGCCGTGCAGCTCGTACGGGAGCGGCTCGGCCGGGTACGAGTGGACGTCGATGATCACCGCGCGCCCGGCCGCGGCCAGCCGGCCGGCCACCGCCTCGGTCATGGCCGCGGCGTAGGGCCGGAAGTAGCGGGCGAGCAGCGGCTCCGGGTCGGTGTCCGCGGGCCGCAGTGCGCCCCGGTGCGTGGTGCGGGTGTACACCGCGCCCATGCCGACGGCCGCCATCTCCTCCCGCTCGTCCGGGAACCGCTCCGGGTCCACCACCAGCCGCGACAGCCGGTTCACGAACCGCCAGGGCCGGACGCCGGCCAGCGCGGCGGCCCGCTCGGCGATCTCGGCGGTGTGCGCGTCCGTGATGTGGTCCAGCTCCCGCTCCAGCTCCGCGTCGTCCAGCACGATCCCGGTGCGCACGTCGTCCGGTATCGCGCGCGCGGAGTGCGGCACGTGCAGCAGCACCGGCGAACCGGCGGCGCCGGACAGGAGGGCGAAGGAGGGGTCGGTCCGGGTCACGGGCTGCTCCAGGGAGGTGGTCGGTCACGGCGTACGTGATCAAGGTGCCACACCCCACTGACAACGGCTCCGCCCCGCCCGGAGAGGACCGGACGGGGCGGGGACGAGGTGGCGGCGGGCGTCAGCTCAGGGACGCCAGGGCCTCGTTCCAGGTGGCCGACGGGCGCATGACCGCGTCCGCCTTGGCCTTGTCGACCTGGTAGTAGCCGCCGATGTCGGCCGGCTTGCCCTGGACGGAGTTCAGCTCCTCCACGATCTTCTGCTCGTTCGCGGCGAGCGTCTCGGCGAACGCCGCGAACGCCTTCGCGAGGTCGGCGTCGTCGGTCTGCCGCGCCAGCTCCTGCGCCCAGTACAGGGACAGGTAGAAGTGGCTGCCGCGGTTGTCGATGCCGCCGACGCGCCGGGTCGGGGACTTGTCCTCGTTGAGGAAGGTCGCCGTGGCGCGGTCCAGGGTGTCGGCGAGGACCTTGGCGCGGCTGTTGCCGGTGGCCGCCGCGTACTGCTCGAAGGACGGCACCAGCGCGAAGAACTCACCGAGGGAGTCCCAGCGCAGGTAGTCCTCCTTGACCAGCTGCTGGACGTGCTTCGGCGCGGAGCCGCCGGCGCCCGTCTCGAAGAGGCCGCCGCCCGCCATCAGCGGGACGACCGACAGCATCTTGGCGCTGGTGCCCAGCTCCAGGATGGGGAAGAGGTCGGTCAGGTAGTCACGCAGGACGTTGCCGGTGACCGAGATGGTGTTCTCGCCGCGGCGGATGCGCTCCACCGACAGCTTGGTGGCCTCCACGGGGGACAGGATCCGGATGTCCAGGCCCTCGGTGTCGTGCTCCGGCAGGTACTGCTTGACCTTGGCGATCAGGTTGGCGTCGTGGGCGCGGTCCTCGTCCAGCCAGAACACGGCCGGGTCGCCGGTGGCGCGGGCGCGGGTGACGGCCAGCTTGACCCAGTCGCGGATCGGGTCGTCCTTGGTCTGGCAGGCGCGGAAGATGTCGCCCCGCGCGACCGGCTGCTCGATCAGCACGTTGCCGGCCTGGTCGACCAGGCGGACCGTGCCCGCGGCCGAAATCTCGAAGGTCTTGTCGTGGGAGCCGTACTCCTCGGCCTTCTGCGCCATCAGGCCGACGTTCGGCACCGAGCCCATGGTGGACGGGTCGTAGGCGCCGTTGGCCCGGCAGTCGTCGATGACGGCCTGGTAGACGCCGGCGTAGGAGGAGTCCGGGATGACGGCGAGGGCGTCGTGCTCCTGGCCGTCGGCGCCCCACATGTGGCCCGAGGTGCGGATCATCGCCGGCATGGAGGCGTCGATGATGACGTCCGAGGGGACGTGCAGGTTGGTGATGCCCTTGTCGGAGTCGACCATGGCGAGGGCCGGGCCCTCGGCGATCTCGGCGTCGAAGGACGCCTTGATCCCGGCGCCCTCGGGCAGGCTGTCGAGGCCCTTGAGGATGCCGCCGAGGCCGTCGTTCGGGGTGAGGCCGGCGGCCTTGAGGGTCTCGCCGTACTTCGCGAACGTCTTCGGGAAGAAGGCGCGCACCACGTGACCGAAGATGATCGGGTCGGAGACCTTCATCATCGTGGCCTTCAGGTGCACGGAGAACAGGACGCCCTCCTCCTTGGCGCGGGCGACCTGCGCGGCGAGGAAGGTGTTCAGCTCGGCGACGCGCAGGACGGAGGCGTCGACGACCTCGCCCGCCCGGACCGGCACGGAGTCCTTCAGGACGGTGGTGGTGCCGTCCTCGCCGGCCAGCTCGATCCTCAGCGCGCCGGCCTCGGGGACGACCACGGACTTCTCGGTGGAGCGGAAGTCGTTCTCGCCCATGGTGGCCACGTTGGTCTTGGACTCGGAGGACCAGGCGCCCATGCGGTGCGGGTGGGTCTTGGCGTAGTTCTTCACCGAGGCCGGGGCGCGGCGGTCGGAGTTGCCCTCGCGCAGCACCGGGTTGACGGCGGAGCCCTTGACCTTGTCGTAGCGGGCGCGGATCTCGCGCTCCTCGTCGGTCTTCGGGTCGTCCGGGTAGTCCGGCAGCGCGTAGCCCTTGCCCTGCAGCTCGGCGACGGCGGCCTTCAGCTGCGGCAGGGACGCCGAGATGTTCGGCAGCTTGATGATGTTGGCCTCGGGGGTCTTGGCCAGCTCGCCCAGCTCGGTCAGCGCGTCCGGGATGCGCTGGTCCTCGTCCAGGTACTCCGGGAAGACGGCGATGATGCGCCCGGCCAGCGAGATGTCACGCGTCTCCACGGGCACACCGGCCTGCGAGGCGTACGCCTGGATCACCGGCAGGAACGAATGCGTCGCCAGGGCCGGGGCCTCGTCTGTGTAGGTGTAGATGATGGTCGAGTCAGTCACCGGGTGCTCCGCTCCACGTCTGCAACATTGCTCGACATCAAGATATCTCGTGATCGGGTCCGGCTCGACAGGGGTCCTGGCCGGAAAACGCGCCGCCGGTCATCTCGCGGGCGATCCAGCGGCAGATCACCTCCACCACGTACAGGTGTTCGGCGCGGGTCAGCTCCCGTCCCTTCGGGATGCCGTGCCGGCGCTCCAGGCAGCCGCGGCAGCAGGTCGCGGTCGCGTGCTGGGCCACGAACACCGGGTGGCCGCGGTACGGCGTCTGCCGGCCGTCCTTGTGCGGCTCGGCCGGCGCCAGCCGCCGGGCGGTCAGGTCGTACGCGTGCCACCGCAGCGTCGCGGGCCCCTTCAGCGCGGCGGTCGCCCGCTCCCGCCCGCGCAGCCGGAACCGGGCCCGGAACGGCTCCCGCGCGAGCGCGTCGAGCCGCTGGTCGAGTGAGCGGGGATCAGGGGACGGGCTGGTCATACCCTCCGAGGATAAGACGAGGGGGCTCCCTGGGGGGTACCAGTGCCGCCCCCGGCCCCGCGCCCCGCCGGACTACTCCGTGCCCGGTTTCCCGGGGAACGTGTCCGCCGGTGTCTGCCCGGTGCGCTGGTGCGGGATGGCCGCCGTGCCCTGCTGGAGGGTCACCGTGCGGGCCGGGGAGGGGATGTGGATACCCTCCTCGCGGTAGCGGCGGTGCAGGCGCTTGATGAACTCGTGCTTGATCCGGTACTGGTCGCTGAACTCGCCCACGCCGAGGATCACCGTGAAGCCGATCCGGGAGTCGCCGAAGGTGTGGAAGCGGATGGCGGGCTCGTGCTCGGGGACGGCGCCGGTGACGTCCGTCATCACCTCCGCGACCACCTCCGCGGTCACCCGCTCCACGTGCTCCAGGTCGGAGTCGTAGCTCACGCCGGCCTGCACCAGCACGGTCAGTTCCTGCTCCGGCCGGGTGTAGTTCGTCATGTTGGCCTTGGCGAGCTGGCCGTTCGGGATGACCACCAGGTTGTTGGAGAGCTGCCGGACGGTCGTCTGACGCCAGTTGATGTCGACGACGTAGCCCTCCTCGCCGCTGCTCAGCCGGATGTAGTCGCCCGGCTGGACGGTCTTGGAGGCGAGGATGTGGATGCCCGCGAAGAGGTTGGCGAGCGTGTCCTGGAGGGCCAGGGCGACGGCCAGACCGCCCACGCCCAGCGCGGTGAGCAGCGGCGCTATGGAGACGCCCAGCGTCTGGAGGATCACCAGGAAGCCGATCGCCAGCACCAGGACGCGGGTGATGTTGACGAAGATCGTCGCCGAGCCCGCCACGCCCGAGCGGGACTGGGTGACCGAGCGGACCAGCCCGGCGATCACCCGGGCCGCCGAGGACGTCACCACGGCGATCACCCAGACCTGGAGGACCTGGTCGATGTGGTGCTGGACGATCCTGGTCAGCGGCAGCACGGCCGCGGCCGCCGCCGCGCCGCCCGCGATCGCCGCCCACGGCACGACCGAGCGCAGCGCGTCCACGATGACGTCGTCACCGCTCCAGCGGGTCCGCTTGGCGTGCTTGGCGAGCCAGCGCAGCAGGGTGCGCGACATGAAGGCGAGCACCAGACCGGCCGCCAGGGCGATACCGGCGAGGACGAGGTCGTCCAGGGTCAGCGTGCGGTTCACCGGTCACCTCCGGGGCGCTCGGCCGCTGCGGGAGGCCGGTTGTGCAGTCTCGTCACGTTGTCACCTGCTCTGTCCGGGATGTGCGACCGCGCCGGCCGGAGGAACTCCGGGAACCGGCGCGCTCGTTCATCCTGCCGTATCCGGCACGCCTGTCCGAACCGGAGGCGGCGCTCGCCGGACGGCCGGCTCAGACGATGCCCTCCGCGAATTCCTCCTGGTCACGGTCGCTGCCGTAGGCCGCGGAGGCGGGCGTGCCGTACGACCGGCGGGCGACGTACCACCAGACGCTGGCGAGGACCAGGACCACGGCGAGGGCGACGGAGGCGTAGTTCATCGTCTCGGCCGTGACCGGCGAGGACTGCGGCAGGCAGAACAGGACGGTCACGCACGCCACCCACACGACCGCGATCCAGCCGACCGGCTTGCTCCACCGGCCGAGCTGCCACGGCCCCGGCCGGAACCGGTCGCCGGCGCGCAGCCGCAGGTAGACGGGGATGGCGTAGGCCGGCGTGATGCCGATGACGTTGATGGCGGTGACCGCGTTGTACGCCGTCGCCGAGTACAGCGACGGCAGCGCCAGGACGCAGGCCACGCCCACGGACAGCCAGACGGCGGCGACCGGGGTCTGGGTGCGCCCGCTCACCTTGCGCCACAGGTGGGAACCGGGCAGCGCCCCGTCCCGGCTGAACGCGAACACCATCCGGCTGGCCGCGGCGACCTCGGCGTTCCCGCAGAACAGCTGGGCGACGATGACGACCAGGAGCAGCGCGCTCGCGCCGTCGGTGCCGAGGCCGTCGAGCATGATCTGGGCGGGCGGCACACCGGTGGCCGTGGTGCGCGTGCCGTCGTAGTCCTGGATGGCGAAGGTGAGACCGGCCAGCAGCACGAAGCCCGCGAGCCAGGACACCCAGATGGCGCGGACGATACCGCGGGAGGCGGCCACCGAGGCGTGGGAGGTCTCCTCCGACAGGTGGGCGGAGGCGTCGTAGCCGGAGAAGGTGTACTGGGCGAGCAGCAGGCCGACCGCCGCCACGTACAGCGGGTTGTCCCAGCCGGTCTCGTTGACGAACTCCGTGAACACGAAGGACGGCGACTGGTGGTGGTCGGGGACGATCGCCAGCGCGCCGACGATCAGCGCGACGCCCGCCAGGTGCCACCACACGCTGACCGAGTTCAGCAGGCTGACCAGGCGCACGCCGAACAGGTTCAGCACCGCGTGCAGCAGCAGGATGGCGCAGAAGATGAGCATGGTCTTGCCGGGTGTGGGCGTGAAGCCCCACTGGAGGTTGGCGAACGCGCCGGCGAACAGGGCGGCGCCGTAGTCGATGCCGGCGATCGCGCCGAGCAGGCCGAGCAGGTTCAGCCAGCCGGTGTACCAGCCCCAGCGCCGGCCGCCCAGCCGGTCGGCCATGTAGTACAGGGCGCCCGAGGTCGGATAGGCGCTGGTGACCTCGGCGAGCGCGAGGCCGACGCACAGCACGAACAGGCCGACGCCCGCCCAGCCCCACAGCATCACGGCCGGGCCGCCGGTGTTCAGGCCGAAGCCGTACAGGGTCATGCAGCCGGACAGGATCGAGATCACGGAGAAGCTGATCGCGAAGTTGCCGAAGCCGCCCATGCGGCGGGCCAGCACCGGTTTGTAGCCGAGTTCGCGCAGGCGCTGCTCCTCGTCCTGCTGGGGCAGCCCGGGGGACGACGGGGCGGACGAGGGGTCGGGGATGGGGGACACGCGGGGACCTCCGGAGATCAACAGTGGCCGAACGGGACGTTCAGCGGTGGTCGAACGGGACGTTCAGAGGTGGTGCGGAGGAGCGTCGAGAGGTGGTGCGGAGGAGCGTTGCGGGGTGTGGTGCGGGGTGACGCGGCGGGGTGGTGCGGCGGGGTGTGCGGGGTGGTGCGGCGGGGGCCGGCCGGGTGCCGGCCGGCGGTCAGGGGCGTGGGCGGTCCGCGGCGGCCCGGCAGCGGTCCCGGGCCTGCGCGAAGACCTCCACCGCGCGGTCCCGGTCCCGGGTGCGGTACATCCAGGGCGGCGGCGTGAAGTACGGGCCGATCGCGTCGAACACCCGGGCCGCCTCCGGGAACTGGAGCGACCCCCACAGCGCGTGCGCCAGGTGGTTCAGGTCCGGCAGCGCGCGCTCGGCGGGCGGCGCCGGCTCGAACCAGGAGTGCAGCGCCCGCCGCGCCTCCCGGGCCGCCTCCTCCGCCACCCAGTGCAGGTCGAGCGCCGCGTCCTGCCCGCTGTCCCGGCGGTAGCGCTCGACCCGGACGTACAGCGGCAGCACGTGCAGCGCCGAGCCGGACGGGGCCTGGCCGGCGGCCCACTGCGCGAACCCGGCGGCCTCCGCGAGCCGTCCCGAACCGCCGCGCGCGTACAGGAACTGGAGCATCCGGTGGTGCGCCTCGCGGTTGAACGGGTCGCGCCGGCCGGCCTCGGCCAGCAGTCCCCACGGGCCCGGCGGCAGCATCGGTTCCGGCGGGGCGGTCCGGTGCTCCTCCCAGCGCTGCTCCGGATCGAGCTGGGCCAGCGCCAGCAGGCACACCCAGGGCACCGGGTCGCGCGGGGCGACCGTGGTGGCCGACTGGGCGGTGTCCCACGCCTCGATCCACAGCTCGTGGGTACGGCGGTGCCGCTCGCGCCGGGCCCGCAGCGCCCGCTCCACACCGACCCGGGCCTGCATCACCGCCGCGTGCACGCTGTCCGGTTCCTCGGTGAGCCAGGCCCGCACCACGTCGGTGCCGGCCGCGGCCGTCGCCAGGATCTGGGTGCGCTGGGTCCACTGCCACCACTGCCCGGTTTCCGCGAGCAGGGTGCGCATGGCCATCCAGCGGCCGGTGCGCAGGTCCTGGAGGGCGGCGCGCAGCGCGTGGTCGGGACCGGCGGGGTCGTAGGAGAGGCGGGTGCCGTCTCTGGCCATCAGCCGCCGGCCCCCCGCCGCCGGGGCACGGGCGAGGTGGCGGGGTGATGTGGCAACAGCCCTCCCCTGGGCGGTGTCGGAGCGATCTCGGGTGGTCGGCGGTCACTATAGAGGCGGACGTTGCGGCGTACCATCGTTGCCAAGTGAACCATCCCGCCACGCCAGTTGACGCGCGCGCTTCCAGGGGCGCCTTGACGCCGGGCCCGGTACGGCGGCAGGCTGGCGCGGTGATCTTCAGGTCCGAGGCGCGGGACGCGCGATGACGGGGCCGGTGCTCGCCGTCGACCAGGGCACTTCGGGCACCAAGGCGCTCGTCGTCTGCCCCGGGCGCGGCGTCCTCGGCACCGGCTTCGCCCCGGTCCGCCCCCGCCATCTGCCCGGCGGCCTGGTCGAGGTGGACCCGGCCGAGCTGTACGACTCGGTGGTCGACGCCGGCCGGCGCGCGCTCGCCGAGGCCGGCGAGGACGTCGTCGCGCTCGGCCTCGCCAACCAGGGCGAGACCGTCCTCGCCTGGGACCCGGCCACCGGCCGCCCGCTCACCGACGCCCTGGTCTGGCAGGACCGGCGGGCCGCCACCGTCTGCGCGGACCTCGCCGGCCACGCCGAGGAGCTGCGGCACCTCACCGGCCTGCCCCTCGATCCGTACTTCGCGGCGCCCAAGATGGCCTGGATCCGCCGCCACCTCACCCGCGAGGGCGTCGTCACCACCTCCGACGCCTGGCTGGTCCACCGCCTCACCGGCGTCTACGCCACCGACGCCGCCACCGCGGGCCGCACCCAGCTCCTCGACCTGGACCGCGCCGCGTGGTCCCCGCGCGCCCTCGAGCTGTACGGCCTGGCCGGCGAACGCCTGCCGGAGATCACGGACAACGCCCAGCCGGTGGGCACCACCACGGCGTTCGGGCCCGAAATCCCGCTCACCGGGCTGATCGTGGACCAGCAGGCCGCCCTCCTCGCCCAGCGGATCACCGGGCCCGGCGCCGTCAAGTGCACTTACGGCACCGGCGCGTTCCTGCTCGCGCACACCGGCGACACGCCCCGGCGCGGCGATTCCGGCCTGGTCAGCTGCGTGGCCTGGCGGCTCGGCGGGCACACCGGCTACTGCCTGGACGGCCAGGTCTACACGGCCGCCTCCGCCGTCCACTGGCTCACCGGCCTCGGGGTCCTCTCCTCCGCCGCCGACCTCGACCCCGTGGGCGGCGCCGTCCCGGACAGCGGCGGCGTCACCTTCGTCCCCGCCCTCGCCGGACTGGCCGCGCCCTGGTGGCGCGGTGACCTGCGCGGCTCGCTGACCGGCCTGGGCCTGGACACCACGGCCGGACACCTGGTGCGCGCCCTGTGCGAGGGCATCGCCGCCCAGGTCGCCGAACTCGCCGAGGCCGCCGCAGCCGACCTGGGCGCACCGCTGGACACGCTCCGCGTCGACGGCGGCCTCACCCGCTCCGCGCTCCTTTTGCAGACCCAGGCCGACCTGCTGCAACGCCCGGTGGAGGTGTCCGCGCTGCCCGACGCCACCGCGCTCGGCGCCGCCGCGCTCGCCCGGCTCGGCGCGGAGCCCGGACTGAGCGTCGAGGACGTCCTGCCCGACTGGAAACCCGCCGCCGTGTACGAGCCGCGCATGCCGGCCGGCCAGGCCGCCGAACGCCGGGCCGGCTTCCGCGCCGCCGTCGCGGCCCTCCTCCGCCCGTGACCGTCACCGCGGCCGGGCCGCTGCCGCGCACGGTGTACGACGTGGCGATCGTCGGCGCCGGCGTCGTCGGCTGCGCCATCGCCCGCGAACTCGCCCGCCACCCCCGGCTGCGCGTCGCCCTGGTCGAGGCCCAGGACGACGTCGGCCAGGGCACCTCCAAGGCCAACACCGCGATCCTGCACACCGGTTTCGACGCCTCGCCGGGCACCCTGGAAGCCCTGCTGGTCCGCGAGGGACACGCCCGGCTCGGCGCCTACGCCGCCGCAAGCGGCATCCCCGTCGAACGCGTCGGCGCCCTGCTCGTCGCCTGGGACGAGGAACAGCTCGCCGCGCTGCCCCGCCTGGCCGCCAAGGCCGGGCACAACGGCTGCCACGACACCGCCCTGCTGGGCCGCGCGGAGCTGTACGCCCGCGAGCCGCAGCTCGGCCCCGGCGCGCTCGGCGCCCTGCACGTGCCCGGCGAGAGCGTCATCTGCCCCTGGACCACCACCCTGGCCTACGCCACCCAGGCGGTCCGGGCCGGCACCGACCTGCATCTGAACGCGGCCGTGGAGAAGGCGACCCGGGCGGACGGACACCTGCTGACCACCAGCCGGGGCACCCTGCGCGCCCGCCACCTGGTCAACGCGGCCGGACTGCACGCCGACACCCTGGACCGCGCGCTCGGCCACGAGGACTTCACCGTCACCCCGCGCCGCGGCCAGCTCCTGGTCTACGACAAGCCGGCCCGCTCGCTGGTCCGGCACATCCTGCTGCCCGTGCCGACCGCCCTCGGCAAGGGCGTCCTGGTCGCGCCCACCGTCTACGGCAACGTCCTGCTCGGCCCCACCGCCGAGGACCTGCGCGACAAACGCGCCACCGAGTCCACCGCCGAGGCGCTGGCCGGGCTGCGCGACCAGGGCCGGCGCATCCTGCCCGCCCTGGTGGAGGAGGAGGTCACCGCCGTCTACGCCGGGCTGCGCGCGGCCACCGGCCGGGAGGACTACCGCATCACCGCCCACCCCGCGCAGGCCTACGTCACCGTCGGCGGCATCCGCTCCACCGGACTGACCGCCTCCATGGCCATCGCCGCCCACGTCACCGCCCTGCTCGCCGACGCCGGCCTCGACCCCGGCCCGGTGCGCGAACCCGAACCGGTGACCATGCCCAACCTCGGCGAGGCCTTCCCCCGCCCCTACCAGCGGGCCGACCTGATCGCCGCCGACCCCGCCTACGGCACCCTCGTCTGCCACTGCGAGCGCGTCTCCCGCGGCGAGATCCGCGACGCCCTCGCCGGCACGGTCCCGCCGCGCAGCCTGGAGGGCCTGCGCCGCCGCACCCGCGCCCGGGCCGGCCGCTGCCAGGGCTTCTACTGCGGAGCCGCGGTACGGGAGCTGTTCGAGCGGGGCCGGTCGTGACGGGGGAGCGGGCCGTGCCGCGCCGGGTCGACGTCCTCGTGGTCGGCGCCGGCCCCGCCGGCCTCGCCGCCGCCGCGCGGCTGGCCGCCGCCGGGGCCGGGCGCGTGGAGGTGCTGGAGCGCGAGACGCAGCCCGGCGGCGTGCCCCGGCACTGCGCCCACGGCGGCTTCGGCACCTGGACCCGGCCGCTCACCGGCCCCGGCTACGCCCGGCTGCTCACCCGGGCCGCCGAGCGGGCCGGCGCCACGCTCCGCACCGGGGTGACGGCCCTGGACTGGGCGGCGGACGCACCCGTGCTCACCGCCGTCGGCCCCGGCGGGCCGGAGACGATCGAGGCCCGGGCGGTCGTCCTGGCCACCGGCGCCCGCGAACGCCCGCGCACCGCCCGCCTGGTGCCCGGCACCCGCCCCGCCGGCGTCTACACCACCGGCGAACTCCAGCAGGCCGTCCACCTGTTCGGGCAGCACATCGGCACCCGCGCGGTCGTGGCCGGCGCCGAGGGCGTCTCCTACGCGGCGGCCGCCACCGTCCGCGCGGCCGGCGCCGAGGTCGTCGCCCTGGTCACCGAGCACCCGCGCGCCCAGGCCGGCCGCGCGCGGGTCCAGAGGGCCCGGCTGGGCCATGGCATCCCGCTGCTCACCGGCACCACGGTCACCGAACTCCTCGGCCGCGGACGGCTGTCCGGCGTCCGCGTCCGCCACCGGGACGGCCGCACGGCCGTACTGCCCTGCGACACCGTGGTGTTCACCGGTGACTTCCTCCCCGAGCACGAACTCGCCCGGCGCGGCGGCATCCTCCTCGACCCCGGCACCCGCGGCCCCGCCGTCGGCGGCTCCGCGCACACCTCGCGGCCCGGCGTCTTCGCCGCCGGCAACCTGCTGCACGCCGTGGAGGAGGCCGGCACCGCGGCCCGCGAGGGCGCCCGGGCCGGCCGCGCCGTGCTGGACTTCCTGGCCGGCGCGCCCTGGCCGGACCCCGGCGTGCCCGTCACCGTGGCGGCGCCGCTGCGCTGGATCGCCCCGAACCGCGTCCAGGCCGCCGCCCGGCCCGACCGCCACGTGCTGCGCACCGGCACCCCGTTGCCCCGCCCGGTCCTGTACGTCCGCCAGGACGGCCGCCTGCTGCACCGGGAGCGGCTCGGCCCCGCCACCGCCCTGCCCGGACGCACCCTGACCCTCGGCACCCGCTGGCACGGCCGCGTCGACCCCGGCGGCGGCGAGATCCGGGTCGCCACCGAGTGACCACCGGCCGGGCGCGGCTCAGGGACCGGTGAACGAGCCGTGCCGCCACCGAGTGACCACCGGCCGGGCGCGGGTCAGAAACCGGTGAACGAGCCGTGCCGCCCGGCCCCGGCCGCGAACCGCGCGGCGCCCTCGGCGCCCTGGGCCAGCACGCCCCCGCCGTAGCGCAGTTCGCGGCGCAGCGCCGACTCCTCGTCCAGCCCCTCCTGGTCCAGGACGGACGCCCGGTCGGCGCGCAGGCACGCCTGCGGGAACCGGGCGACGGCCGCCGCCAGGGCCTCGGCCTCGGCGCGCGCCCGCCCGGTGGGCACCACCCGGCTGACCAGCCCCATGTCCAGGGCCTCGCGGGCCGGGACCGGGCGGCCGGTGAGGATCAGGTCCAGCGCCCGGCCGGTGCCGATCAGCCGGGGCAGCCGTACCGTGCCGCCGTCGATCAGGGGCACGCCCCAGCGGCGGCAGAACACACCGAACACCGCGTCCTCCTCCGCGACGCGCAGATCGCACCACAGGGCCAGTTCCAGACCGCCCGCGACCGCGTGCCCGGCCACCGCGGCGATCACCGGCTTGGACAGCCGCATCCGCGTCGGACCCATCGGCCCGTCCCCGTCCGCCGCCACCCGGTTGCCGCGCTCCGTGCCGATCGCCTTCAGGTCCGCGCCCGCGCAGAACGTGCCGCCCTCGCCCCACAGCACCGCCACCCGGGCACCGTCATCGGCCTCGAACTCCCGGAAGGCGGCGGCCAGTTCGACGGCCGTCGGACCGTCCACCGCGTTGCGGGCGGCCGGCCGGGACAGGACGACCGTGGTGACGTACTCCTCGCGTTCCACGCGGACCGGCACGATGGGTGCTCCCTCCCGTACGGCGACTCGACGACCCCACTGTCCCGCAGACGACCGCCCGCCGCACCAGTGCCTCCGGAGCCGTCCGGCCGTCCGCGGCGCGGGTGAAATGCCGCGGACCTTGACCTCAACGATGCTTGAGGTCCTAGGTTCGACAGCATGAGCATGGAAACCACGGCCTGGACCCAGCTGCACAGCGTGATGACGGCGCAGTCCGAGCGCCGTCCGTTCGCCCGCGCCACGCTGCGCCGCATCGCCGCCTTCGCCCGCCCGCACCGCGCCGGCATCGTCCGGTTCGTCCTGATCGGGGTGGTGACCGCGCTGCTCGCGGTCGCGACCCCCGTCCTCGCCGGACGCGTCGTCGACGCGATCGTGGCGGGGCGCCCCTCCGGCACCGTGGTCCGGCTGGCCCTGCTCATCGCGCTGGTGGCGCTCGCCGAGGCGGCCCTCGGCATCCTCGGCCGGCGGCTCTCGGCGACGCTCGGGGAGGGACTCATCCTCGACCTCAGAACGGCTGTGTTCGATCATGTGCAGCGCATGCCGGTCGCGTTCTTCACACGTACCCGTACGGGCGCGCTGGTCAGCCGTCTCAACAACGACGTGATCGGCGCCCAGCGGGCCTTCGCCAACACCCTGTCCGGCGTCGTCAGCAACCTGGTCACGCTGCTGCTCACCCTCGCCGTCATGCTCACCCTGTCCTGGCAGATCACCCTGCTCGCGCTGGTCCTGCTCCCGGTGTTCGTGCTGCCCGCCCGCCGCATGGGCAGCCGGATGGCCCGTATGCAGCGCGAGGCGGCGGAGCTGAACGCGGCCATGGGCACCCGGATGACCGAGCGGTTCTCCGCGCCCGGCGCCACCCTGGTCAAACTGTTCGGACGCCCCGAGGAGGAGTCGGCCCAGTTCGCGGCCCGCGCCGCCCGGGTCCGCGACATCGGCGTGCGCACCGCCACCGCCCAGTCCGTCTTCATCACCTCCCTCACCCTCGTCTCCGCCCTCGCCCTGGCCCTCGTCTACGGCCTCGGCGGCTGGTTCGCGCTGCGCGGCACCCTGGAGCCCGGCGCGGTCGTCTCCCTCGCCCTGCTGCTGACCCGGCTGTACGCCCCGCTGACCGCGCTCGCCGGCGCCCGGGTGGAGGTGATGAGCGCGCTCGTCAGCTTCGAGCGGGTCTTCGAGGTGCTCGACCTCGAGCCGCTCGTCCAGGAGAAGCCGGACGCCCGCGAGGTGCCCGAGGGACCGGTCGCCGTCGAGTTCGACAGCGTCCGCTTCGCCTACCCGTCCGCCGACCAGGTCTCCCTCGCCTCCCTGGAGGAGGTCGCCGCGCTCGACACCCGCGGCGGCACCGAGGTGCTGCACGGCGTCTCCTTCCGCGCCGAACCCGGCCAGACCATCGCCCTCGTCGGCTCCTCCGGCGCCGGCAAGTCCACCATCGCCCAGCTCCTGCCCCGCCTGTACGACGTGGACGCGGGCGCGGTCCGGATCGGCGGCGTCGACGTCCGCGACCTGACCGCCTCCTCCGTGCGGGCCACTCTCGGCATGGTCACCCAGGACGGCCACCTCTTCCACGACACCGTCCGCGCCAACCTGCTGCTGGCCCGCCCCGACGCGGACGACGACGCGCTGTGGGACGCCCTCGGCCGGGCCCGCCTCGCCGACGTCGTACGGTCCCTGCCCGACGGCCTGGACACGGTCGTCGGCGAGCGCGGCTACCGGCTGTCCGGCGGCGAACGCCAGCGCATGACCATCGCCCGGCTGCTGCTGGCCCGGCAGCGGGTGGTCATCCTGGACGAGGCCACCGCCCACCTGGACAACACCTCCGAGGCGGCCGTCCAGGAGGCGCTCACCGAGGCGCTGGAGGGCCGTACCGCCCTGGTCATCGCCCACCGGCTGTCCACCGTCCGCGCCGCCGACCAGATCCTGGTCGTGGAGTCCGGCCGGATCGTGGAACGCGGCACCCACGACGAACTGCTGGCCGCCCGGGGCCGGTACGCCGAGCTGCACCGCAGCCGGTTCACCCGGCCGGCCGAGGCGTCCCCGGCACCGGCGGAGGCGGACCCGCAGGTGCCGGCGGCCGGCCACCGCTGACCGGGGTGCCCGGCGGTGCACCGGATGGCCGCGCACAGGTGTGAGCCGGGGGTGAGCTGGATACGCGGTGGGGACGGCAGTCCGTCCTTCCGGAAGGTCATCCCGGCCATGACCAGCGCATCCCAGCCCGGCCACGACTCGGAGGTCACCCTCCGGGTCAACGGCAAACCCCACACCCTGCGCGTCGACCACCGGCGCGTCCTGCTGGACCTGCTGCGTGAGGACCTGGACCTCACCGGCTCCAAGAAGGGCTGCGACCACGGCCAGTGCGGTGCCTGCACCGTGCTGGTCGACGGCCGCCGCCTCAACAGCTGTCTGCTGCTCGCGGTCGCCCTGGACGGCAGCGAGGTCACCACCGTCGAGGGCCTGGGCGGCGACGGCGAGGAACCGCACCCGCTGCAACGGGCCTTCCTGGACCGCGACGCCTTCCAGTGCGGCTACTGCACGCCCGGCCAGCTCTGCTCCGCCCTCGGCATGCTCGCCGAGGCCGCCGCAGGCCACCCCTCCCACGTCACCGGCCCGGCCGCCCCCGCCGGCCGGCCCGTCCCGCTGGACCGGGCCGAGATCCGCGAGCGGATGAGCGGCAACCTGTGCCGCTGCGGCGCCTACCCGCGCATCGTCGAGGCGATCGAGGACGTGATCGAGTGAACGGCTTCGGATACCTGCGGCCCAAAAGCGTCCAGGAGGCCGTCGAGGCGTACGCCGCCCACCCCGGCGCCCGCTATCTGGCCGGCGGCACCAACCTCGTCGACCTGCTGAAACTCGGCGTGGAGCGGCCCACCGTCCTGGTCGACGTCGGCCGGCTGCCGCTGGACGCCGTCACCGAGCTGCCCGACGGCTCCCTGCGGATCGGCGCCACCGTCCGCAACAGCGACCTCGCCGCCGACCCGCGCGTCCGCGTGCGCTGGCCGGCCCTGTCCCAGGCCCTCCTCGCCGGCGCCTCCGGCCAGCTGCGCAACGCCGCCACCACCGGCGGCAACCTGCTCCAGCGCACCCGCTGCCCCTACTTCCAGGACCTGGACAAACCCTGCAACAAACGGGAGCCGGGCAGCGGCTGCGGCGCCCGGGACGGCGTCCACCGCGACCACGCCGTCCTCGGCCACTCCGCCCACTGCATCGCCACCCACCCTTCCGACATGGCCGTCGCCCTCGCCGCCCTGGACGCCGAGGTCGAGCTGTACGGCACCGAGGGCACCCGGCGCCTGCCGGTCGCCGACTTCTACCGGCTGCCCGGCGAGCACCCCGAACGCGACACCTGGATCCGCCCCGGCGAACTGATCACCGGCGTGCTGCTGCCGGCCGCCACCGCCGGTGTCCCGTCCGCCTACCGCAAGGCCCGCGACCGGGCGTCGTACGCCTTCGCCCTCGCCTCCGTCGCCATCGCCCTGCGGGTCGTGGACGGCGTGGTCGAGCAGGCGCGCGTGGCCTTCGGCGGGCTCGCCCACCGGCCCTGGCGGGCCCGGCACACCGAGCTGGCCCTGCTGGGCGCCCCCGCCACGCCCGCCGCCTTCGAAGGAGCCGTCGCGCTGGAACTCGCCCACGCCGAGCCGCTGCGCGACAACGCCTTCAAGGTCTCCCTCGCCCGCAACCTCGCCCTGGACGTCCTGAGCCGTCTCGCCCCGGCCCCGGCGGCGGCCTGAGCCGACACAGGAGGACCCTTATGACCGGCACGACGGGCACTGCCCTGGGCGCTCCCGCCGAGCGCCGCGAAGGACGCCAGAAGGTCACCGGCACCGCCCGCTACGCCGCCGAGCACCACCTGCCCGGCCGCGCCCACGCCTGGCCCGTGCCCGCAGCGATCGCCCACGGCCGGGTCACCGGCGTCGACACCTCCGCCGCCCTCGCCCTGCCCGGCGTCCTCGCCGTCCTCACCCCCGGCGCCGCGGCCGGGCTCGGCGAACCCGAGGACGGCACGCTCGGCGTACTGCGCGGCCCCCACGTGCCGCACCGCGGCTGGTACGTGGCCCTCGCCGTCGCCGAGACCCTGGAGACCGCCCGCGCCGCCGCCCGGGCCGTCCGGGTCGAGTACGCCGGCGCACCCCACGACACCCGTCTCGCCGAGGATCACCCGGACGCTTACACGCCCGAGGAGGTGACCAGCGGGCCGGGCCGGCTGGAGCACGGCGACCCCGAGGCCGCCTTCGCCGCCGCCGAGGTCCGCGTCGACGTCACCTACCGGACACCGCCGCTGCACAACCACCCCATGGAGCCGCACGCCAGCACCGCCCACTGGGACGGTGACCGGCTCACCGTGTACACCTCCAGCCAGGGCGGCACCGCCGTGCGGTCCGTGCTCGCCGGACTGTTCCGGCTGCCCGAGGAGGACGTCACCGTCGTCGCCGAGCACGTCGGCGGCGGCTTCGGCTCCAAGGGCACCCCGCGCCCCGACGTCGTCCTCGCCGCGCTGGCCGCCCGGCACACCGGCCGTCCCGTCACCGTGACCTGTCCCCGCCGCCACCTGCCCGCCACGGTCGGCCACCGCGCGCCCACCGTGCAGCGGATGCGGCTCGGCGCCGGCCCGGACGGCCGGCTCACCGCCCTGCTGCACGAGGTCACCGCGCACACCTCGCGGGTACGGGAGTTCGTGGAACAGGCCGGGGCGGTCTCCCGCGTCATGTACGCCACGCCCGCCCTGCTCAGCACCCACCGGGTGGTCCCGCTCGACGTGCCCAGCCCGTCCTGGATGCGCGCGCCCGGCGAGGCACCCGGCATGTACGCCCTGGAGTCCGCCGTGGACGAACTCGCCCACGCGCTCGGCACCGACCCAATCGACCTGCGCGTGCGCAACGAACCCGAGCGCGAGCCCGGCAGCGGCAAACCCTTCAGCAGCCGGCACGTCGTGGAGTGCCTGCGCGAGGGCGCCCGCCGCTTCGGCTGGGCCGGCCGCGACCCGCGCCCCGGCGTCCGCCGCGACGGCCCGTGGCTGCTCGGCACCGGCGTCGCCGCCGCGACCTACCCCAGCCAGGCGTCCCCGTCCACGGCCGCCGCCCGCGCCCTGCCCGACGGCACCTTCACCATCAAGATCAACGCCACCGACATCGGCACCGGCGCCCGTACCGTCCTCGCCCAGGTCGCCGCCGACGCCCTCGGCGTGCCCCTGGACCGGGTGCGCACCGAGGTCGGCCACACCGGCCTGCCCCCGGCCCCGCTGGCCGGCGGCTCCATGGGCACCGCCTCCTGGGGCTGGGCCGTCCACGCGGCCTGCGCCGACCTGGCGGCCCGGCTGGCCGCCCACCCCGGACCGCTGCCCGCCGGCGGGATCGAGGCCCGCGCGGACACCACCGGCGAGGCCGACGCCGACAGCCCCTACGCCCGGCACGCGTTCGGCGCCCACTTCGCCGAGGTCGCCGTCGACACCGTCACCGGCGAGATCCGGGTGCGCCGGCTGCTCGGCGTGTTCGCCGCCGGCCGCATCCTCAACGCCCGCACCGCGCGCTCCCAGTTCACCGGCGCCATCGTCATGGGCCTCGGCATGGCCCTGACCGAACACAGCACCGTGGACCCGGCGTTCGGCGACTTCCCGGAGTCCGACCTCGCCTCCTACCACGTGCCCGTGCACGCCGACGTCCCCGACATCGAGGCCGACTGGATCGAGGAGGACGACCCCCACCTCAACCCCATGGGCAGCAAGGGCATCGGCGAGATCGGCATCGTCGGCACCGCCGCCGCACTCGGCAACGCCGTCCACCACGCCACCGGCATCCGCTTCCGCGAACTGCCCCTCACCCCCGACCGGATCCTCGCCGGCCTGCTGTCCGAGGCATGACGTGACCGGACCCGCCTGGGAGTACGACGGCTACCGGCCCGCCGAGGAACGCCTGCGCGAATCCCTGTGCACCCTCGGCAACGGCTACTTCGCCACCCGCGGCGCGCTGCCCGAGTGCACCGCCGACGCCGTCCACTACCCCGGCACCTACGCGGCCGGCTGCTACAACCGGCTCACCTCCGAGGTCGCCGGACGCCGGGTCGAGAACGAGGACATGGTCAACCTGCCCAACTGGCTGCCCCTGCGCTTCCGGCCGGCCGGCGGCACCTGGCTCACCCCGGACACCACCACCGTCACCGAGCACCACCAGGTCCTCCACCTCGACCCCGGCCTGCTGGAGCGCCGCACCCGCTACCCGCTCGGCACCGACGCCGGCCTGCTCGTCCGGCAACTGCGGCTGGTCCACCTCGCCGACCCGCACCTGGCCGCGCTGCGCACCGAGTTCACCGCCGACGGCCGCGCCCTGGACCTGGAGGTGGAGGCCGCGCTCGACGGCGGCGTCACCAACTCCGGGGTCGCCCGCTACCGGCAGCTGGACGGCCGCCACCTCACCCGCGTCGGCGTCGGCACCGCCGGGCCCGGCACCGTCTGGCTGCGCTGCCGCACCCGGACCTCCGACATCGGCTTCGGCCTGGCCGCCCGGCTGACCGCCGAGGCACCCGTCACCCAGGCCGGCGAACCACCGCGCGCCGTACAGCGGCTGCGGCTGCGGCTGCCGCCCGGCCGGACCGTCACCGTGGACAAGACCGTCGCCCTGCACACCTCCCGCGACCCGGCGATCAGCGACCCGCTGTGCGCGGCCGTCGAGCGGGCCCGCGCCGCGCCCGCCTTCGAGGAACTGCTCGACGGCCACCGCACGGCCTGGCAGCAGCTGTGGCGGCGCACCGCGCTCGACGTGCCCGGCGAGGCCGGCAGCATCCTGCGCCTGCACCTGTTCCACGTGCTCCAGACCCTCTCGCCGCACACCGCCGACCTGGACGCCGGCGTGCCCGCCCGCGGACTGCACGGCGAGGCCTACCGCGGCCATGTCTTCTGGGACGAACTCTTCGTCCTGCCCTACCTCGACCTGCACCTGCCCGAGGTCTCCCGGGCCCTGCTCCGCTACCGCCACCGCCGGCTGGACGCCGCCTGCCACGCCGCCGCCGCCCTCGGCCGGCGCGGCGCGCTCTACCCCTGGCAGAGCGGCAGCGACGGTCACGAGGAGACCCAGCAACTGCACCTCAACCCGCGCTCCGGCCGCTGGCTGCCGGACCACTCCCGGCTCCAGCACCACGTCGGCTCGGCGGTGGCGTACAACGTCTGGCAGTACTGCGAGGCGACCGGCGACACCGACTTCCGGCACGGCGAGGGCGCCGAGATGCTCCTCCAGATCGCCCGCTTCTGGGCCGACTCGGCGACCTGGGACGACCGCCTGCGCCGGTACCGGATCCGCGGCGTGGTCGGCCCCGACGAATACCACGACGCCTATCCGGGCGCCCTGAGGCCGGGCCTGGACGACAACGCGTACACCAACGTCACCGCCGCCTGGGTGCTCACCCGCGCTCTGGAACTGCTGGCCGCCCTGCCCGAGCCGCGCCGGCGCGAGTTCACCGAGTACTCCGGTCTCGCCGAGGACGAACCCGCCCGCTGGGAGGAGGTCTCCCGCGGCCTGCACATCCCCTTCCACGACGGGGTGATCAGCCAGTTCGACGGCTACGGCGACCTCGCCGAACTCGACTGGGACGCCTACCGCAAGCGGTACGACGACATCCGGCGCCTGGACCGCATCCTGGAGGCCGAGGGCGACACCGTCAACCGCTACAAGGCGTCCAAGCAGGCCGACGTCCTGATGCTCGGCTACCTCTTCTCGCCCGTCGAACTGCGCACCCTGTTCCAGCGGCTGGGCCACCCGCTGGACGAGCGCACCTGGTCCGCGACCGTCGACCACTACGTGCACCGCACCAGCCACGGCTCCACCCTCAGCGGACTCGTCCACGGCTGGATCCTGACCCGCGCCCGCCGCGCCGCCGCCTGGGGCTTCGTCCAGGAGGCGCTGCGCGGCGACATCGCCGACCTCCAGGGCGGCACCACCGGCGAGGGCATCCACCTCGGCGCGATGGCCGGCACCCTCGACCTCGTCCAGCGCGGACTGACCGGCCTGGAGACCCGCGGCGGCGGCCTGTGCCTGGACCCGGTCCCGCTGCCCGAGCTGTCCTCCTACGGCTTCTCGATCCGCTACCACGGCCACTGGGGCGTCCGGCTGCGGCTGCGCAGCGGCCTGCTGGAGATCGCCGTACCGGACTCCGGCCAGTCACCCATCGACGTCCGGCTGCGCGGCCGGACGGTGCCCGTCGCCCCGGGCGAGACGGCCCGGCTGGTGCTGCCGGACTGAGGTCCGGGCGCGTCCGGCTCGACATTCCCGGACGGACCAGTAGATTTCCAGCCACCGTTTCGAGAGGTCACCGGCAGACGGGGGCAGAGGATGAGCCAGCACGACCGGCCCGGGGCAGGGCACCTTCCGCCGGCGACCGGACCCACGACCCGCTCCCGGACCGCTATCCGCGGCTTCCGCACGGGCGACGGACCACGGCTGGTGGAGGCGTGGCGGCGCAGCGCCCCCGCCGACCCGCTCAGCTCCGGCCGCTTCCGCACCCTGGTGCTGCTCGACCCCAACTTCGACCCGGACGGGCTGCGGGTCGCCGTGGCCGGCGACCGGGTCCTCGGCGCGGCCTACGCGGTGCGCCGGCTCGTCCCGCTGGCCGGCACCGACCTGGAACCGGACCAGGGCTGGATCCCGTTCTTCTTCGTCGACCCCGCCGCCCGCGGGCACGGCCTGGGCCGCCGGCTGCTGACCGAGGCCCTCGACTGGCTGCACGGCCACGGCCGCACCCGCGTCGACTTCTCCTCGTACACCCCGCACTACGTCCTGCCCGGCCTGGACGCCGAGACCTACCCGCACGCCGCGCGGCTGCTGGAGGCGCTGGGCTTCCGGACGCGGTACGAGGCGGCGGCGATGGACCGCGGCCTGGTCGGCTACCGCCTCCCGGACGAGGTCGCCCACCGCCACGCGGAACTCACCGCGCGCGGCTACCGGTTCACCACCCCGGCCGACGACGAACTGGCGGAACTGGCCGCCTTCGCCGGACGCCACTTCGACCCGGACTGGGCGCGCGCCATCCGCGCCTGTCCGGCCGCCGGCACCCCGCTCGACCGGATCGTCCTCGCCCGGCACCCCTCCGGCCGCCTGGCCGGCTGGGCGATGCACGGCGCCTACGAGGCGGTGGACGAGCGGTTCGGCCCGTTCGGCGTGCTGGAGGAGATGCGCGGCACCGGGCTCGGCACGGTCCTGCTCCACCTCACCCTGGAGCGGATGCGGGCGCACGGCGCGCACTGCGCCTGGTTCCTGTGGACCGGCGAACGGTCCCCGGCGGGCCGTCTGTACCGCGCGGCCGGCTTCCGCACCACCCGGGTGTTCCGCATCTTGCGCCGGGAGACCGCCCCGTGACGCCGGCCCCCCGCACCGGCCGGCCGAGCCGCCGGCACCTCGCGCTCGCGCTGCCCGCGGCGCTGCTCGCCGCCGGCTGCGCCGGACCGCACCGGGGCACCGGACGCCCCGGCGACCCGATCGTCCTCACCCTGCTCTCCCACTACGCGAGCGGCACGCTCCGACAGGCCCTCCAGGGCCCCGTCGACGAGTGGAACGCCACCCACGACCGGGTCAAGGTACGGACGACGGCCGTCGAGTTCGGCGACCTGCTGACCACGCTCATGGTCCGGCAGGCCGCCGGCCAGGGCGCCGACATCCTCCACCCGTACTGCCTGTGGAACGGCCAGCTCGTCCGGGCCGGCGTCCTCAGGCCCGCGCCGCCCGAGCACGCCGAGGAGATCCGGCGCGGCTACGGCCCGGCCGCGGTCGGCGCCGCCTCGGTGGACGGCACGGTCTACGGCTATCCCACGGAGGCACAGACGTACGCCCTCTACTACAGCAAGCGGCTGCTGCGCGAGGCCGGCGCCGACGGCCCGCCGCGCACCTGGCGGGAGCTGGAGGAGACCGCCTACCGCGCCACCCGGCGCGACCGGTACGGCAACCCGCTGGTCCAGGGCTTCGGCCTGTCCGCCTACGACGACGCCACCACCGTCGGCCAGACGCTCGCCCTGCTGCACGCCGCCGGCGGCCGGTTCGTCGCCGCGGACGGCCGGAGCACCGCCATCGACTCGCCGGCCGGCCGCGCCGTGCTCACCCTGGAGCACCGCCTCGTCGCCCGCGGCGCCAGCGCCCCCGCCGTCAACGTCTACCGGGCGTTCCCGGCCGGCCGGGTCGCCATGGTGATCGGCGCCGGCTGGTGGACCGCGAGCCTGCGGGAGCTGATGGGCGCCGGCTACCGGGACGTCGGCATCGCACCCGTCCCCGTGCCCGAGCCGGGCCGCCGGCCCGCCACCCTCGCCACCGGCTTCATGCTCGGCGTCAACACGGCCAGCCCGCACCCGCGTGAGGCCTGGGAGTTCCTGCGCTGGCTCAACACCGGCAGGGTGACCGCGCGCCGGGGTGCCACGGCGACCCGGATGAGCGCCCTCCAGGTCTCCGTCGGCTCCCTGACCGGCCGCGCCGACGACATGCGCGCCCTCCTCGGCACCGGCGGCGACCCGAACCTGCGCCCGTTCCTGGACGCGCTGGCGTACGCGGTGCCGGAACCGAACGTGCCGGGCGCGCAGCAGGCCAAGTCCCTGCTGCGCAAGAACATCGAGGCGCTGTGGACCGGCCGGCGGTCGGTCGACGAGGCGCTGCGCACGACCCGCCGCCAGGCCGACCGGGAGGTGGCACGCCCATGGTGAACGTCCTGGCGCCGGAGACGACCGGCCGGGCGCCCGGCCCGCGGCCCGCCGCGCCCGCCGTCCGCCGCCGCGGCCGGGCCCGGCGCCGCCAGACGGCCGTCGCGTACCTCTTCCTGGCCCCGGCGCTGCTGTTCTTCGCCGTCTTCCTGGTCCTGCCGCTCGGCTTCGCGCTGCTGCTGTCGACGTCCCACTGGACCGGGTTCGACCTCGGCGGCATCGAACCGGCCGGACTGGACAACTTCGGCCGGCTCTTCGCCGCCGGATCCGCCTTCCTGACCCCGGTCCTCACCAACACGCTGCTGTACGCGCTGGGCACCGTGGCCCTCGCCCTCACCGGCTCCGTGCTCGTCGCCGCCTGCATCGACAGGCTGCGGTTCCAGGGGCTGTGGCGCACGCTGTACTTCCTGCCGATCGTCACCACCGTCGTCGCCGTCGGCAACGTCTGGAAGTACATGTACGAGCCGGGCGGCCTCGCCAACGGCGTCCTCAACGCCCTCGGGCTCGCCTCGGTGGCGTTCCTCCAGGACCCGGACACCGCGCTGCCCTCGGTCGTGGTCGTCCAGGCCTGGGCCTCGCTCGGTTCGGCGGTCCTCGTCCTGACCGCCGGCCTGAAGTCGATCCCCGCCTCCTACCACGAGGCCGCCGCGCTGGACGGCGCCGGACCCGCCACCGTCTTCCGGCGGATCACGCTGCCGCTGCTGCGGCCGTCCCTGCTGTTCGTGTGCGTCACCCAGTTCCTCACCGGCCTGCAGTCGTTCGCGCTGATCACCGTGATGACCCAGGGCGGGCCGGGCGACGCGACGAACGTGGCCGCGCTGGAGATGTACCGGCAGGCCTTCGCCTACGGCGACTGGGGCACGGCGAGCGCCGCCGCGTTCGTGCTGTTCGCCGTGGTCCTGCTGGTCACGCTGGCCCAGTTGTGGTTTTTCCGGCGCACCGGGGAGGACGGGTGAACCGCCGCCGCTTCCCCTGGCTGTCGTACGCGGTCGTCGTCACCGGCGCCGTGCTCACCGTGGTGCCGTTCGCCGACATGGTGATGACGTCCTTCAAGGGCGCGGGTGAGGCGGGCACCCTGCCGTACCGGTTCCTGCCGCAGGCGTTCGACCTGTCCAACTACCGCGCCGCCATGGCCCAGCTGAACCTGCCGGTGCTCTTCCGCAACAGTGCCGTCGCCACCGCCGTGATCACCGCGTCGGTGCTGCTGACCTCGTCGCTGGCCGGCTACGCGCTGGCCAAACTCCGCTTTCCCGGGCGGCACTTCCTCTTCCGGTTCGTCCTGTCCACGATGATGTTCCCGCCGTTCCTCTTCCTCGTCCCGCACTTCCTGATCCTGGTGCACTGGCCGCTGGCCGGCGGCAACGACCTGCTCGGGCGCGGCGGCGCGGGCCTGACCACCGGCGTGGTGGCGCTCACCGTGCCGTTCCTCGTCAACGGCTTCGGCATCTTCCTGACCCGCCAGTTCCTGCTCTCCGTCCCGGACGAGGTGCTGGAGGCCGCGCGCGTCGACGGGGCCGGCGAGTTCACGCTGTGGTGGCGGATCGTGGTCCCGCAGACCAGGCCCGTGCTGGTGACCCTGGGACTGCTGACCTTCGTCGACGCCTGGAACGAGTACATCTGGGCGCTGCTCGTCTCCACCGCCAACCCGGACGTGATGACGCTGCCGGTCGGCATCCAGCTCCTCCAGGACCATGTCGACCCGGCCCGTACGATGCCCGTCGTCATGGCCGGCCTGGTGCTGAGCGTCCTGCCGGTCCTGGTCCTCTTCCTGCTGCTCCAGAAGCACTACGTCCGCGGTGTCATGCTCAGCGGCCTCAAGTAGCGGCCGCGGCCCGGAGGGCGGCGGAGACGGCCGAACATCACGGCCGGGACACACCGCCGTCCGCGATCTCGACGGCGGCGGCCGGCCGGGACCACCATGGGGGAGCGGCCGAGGACGGAAGGAGCCGCCGGACATGCGGGTGACCGACCAGCCCTTGCGCGTCCTGGCCGTGGACGACGAGCGGCCCGCGCTCGACGAACTGCTGTACCTGCTGGACCAGGACCCGCGGGTCGGCACCGCCGTGCCCGCCGTGGAGTCCGCCGAGGCGCTGCGCCGGCTGAGCGGGGCGGACGGCGGCCCGGAGAGCGCGGACGGTTTCGACGTCGTCTTCCTCGACATCGGCATGCCCGGTCTCTCCGGTCTCGAACTGGCCCGGCTGCTGGGCGGGCTCGCCGCGCCCCCGCTGATCGTCTTCGTCACCGCCTACGAGGACTTCGCCGTGCGCGCCTTCGACCTCAAGGCGGTCGACTACCTGCTCAAGCCGCTGCGCGAGGAACGCTTCGCCGAGGCCGTACGGCGCGTCGCCGAACTGGTCCGGGCCGGCCAGGGTCCCCGCCCGGCGGCGCTCGCGCCGCCCGGGCCCGCCGCGCCCGCCGCCGGCGACCAGGTGCCCGTGGAACTGGGCGGGGTGACCCGGTTCGTGCCGCTGGCCGACATCACCCATGTCGAGGCACAGGGCGACTACGCGCGGCTGCACACCGGCGGGGGCAGCCATCTGGTGCGCATCCCGCTGTCCACCCTGGAGGAGCAGTGGCGCCCGCACGGCTTCGTGCGGATCCACCGCAGCCGGCTGGTCGCCCTCGGCCGGATCGAGGAACTCCGGGTGGAGGGCGGCAATCTGACCGTCCGCGTCGGCGACCGGGTGCTCGCCGTGAGCCGCCGCAACGCCCGTGACCTGCGGGATCTGCTGACCGGCCGGGCGGCGGCCCGGGACCGCTGACCGGGACCGCCCGGCACGCGGCCGGGCGCGTGTTACGTTCGGCGCATGGACGCCAGTGACCTGACCCAGGCCGGGCCGGACGGCTCCCCGCCCGCCGGCCCGGATTCCCCCGTACGGCACGGCTCGTTCAGCGTCTCCGTCGACTTCACGGTGACCCGGGCGGAGGTCTTCGGCGGCTTCGCCGACCCGGACCTGCGCAGCCGCTGGTTCCGGCTGCCCGGCGCGTCCGCCACCGCCGAACACGCACTGGACTTCCGGGTCGGCGGCGGCGAGAGCGCCCGCAACGTCTTCGTCTCCGAGGACACCGAGGAGCGGCTCGCCTACCGCTCCCGCTTCCTGGACATCGTCCCGGACACCCGGATCGTCCTCGCCTACTCCGCGGAGGTCGGCGGCGTCCGCCGCTGGATCTCCCTGGTCACCGTCGAACTGACCGACGAGGGAGCCGGCTGCCGGCTGACCTGGACCGAGCAGTACACCTGGCTCGTGCCCACCGGGGACGGCGGCGACGACATCGCCCATCTGCGCGGTGGCACCCGCCTGCTGCTCAACGGCCTGACCACGGTGGTCGATCCCGGCCGTTACCACGGTCTGCGGCGCTGACCGGTCGGCCCCCGGGCCTCCCCGCGGACCGGCCGGTATAGCCCGTCAGTCGGCGCCGGGCTGCATGAGGCTGAACAGCAGCCGCGCGGCGGCCCGTTGGGCCGAGTGCCGCAGGCGCGAGCCGAGCGGACGGCCCGGGGCCGCGGGGCGCGCGGCGGCCAGCCGGGGGAAGAGCGCTTCGGCGTTGGTGCGGTTGACCGCGGTCAGCGTGCCCGGGTCCAGCTGGGTGTCCAGGCCGGTGGCGAAGTACTTTCCGGCGCCGGCGGGCGCGAACGGCCAGTCGCTGCCGAACAGGACGTGCCCGGGCCGGGCGAAGGCCAGCAGGGTGGGCAGGGCCGCCGGGCTGGAGGAGAGCGCGGTGTCGAAGTAGAAGGCCCGGAAGTCGTCCAGCACGTCCAGGACGCTGCGCCCGGTGTCGTGCGCGATGGTGACGGCCAAGCGGTGGGAGGCGTACGGGACGAAACCGCCGGCGTGGCTCAGGATGAACCGGATGTTCGGGTACGCGCGCACGATGCCGCTGCGCACCAGCAGATAGGCGGCGCGGGTGGTGTCGAGCAGGAAGTCGGCCGCGAACGGCGGGACGTCCTTCACGGCGGGCGCCGGCAGTTCGGACGGATGGACCAGCACGACGGCGCCCCGCTCGTCCAGACACCGCCACAGCGCGTCCTGGCCGGGCGCGCCGAGATAGACGCCCTGGGTGTTGGCGAGCAGGACGACCCCGTCGGCGCCCAGCGAGGTCAGGGCCCGCCCGGCCTCCCGCGCGGCGGCGGCGGTGTCCGGCATGGGCAGGGTGGCGAACCAGCCGAAGCGGCCGGGGTGGTCGGCGGCCAGGCCGGCGGAGAAGTCGTTGAGCCGCCTCGCCAGACCGGCGGCCTCGGCCGGGTCGGTGAGGAAGCCGGTGGCGGGCGTCGAGACGGAGACGATCGCCGCGTCCGTGCCCAACTGGTCCATCGCCTCCAGCGCTGCCTCGGGGCTCCAGTCGGGCAGGGCGCGGCCACCCGCCTCGGCGATGCCCGTCTGTGCGAGAAGACCGCGGTAGAAGGGCGGTACGACGTGCTGGTGGACGTCGATGCGGCGTAGTGCGGTGGGCATGCGCTGACCTGCTGGCTCTCTCTCGGGGATGGATGCGGGGTGATGAGACGGCGGCGGTGGCCGGGTGGCGCTCAGCCGAACGTCACCGACACCGGACCGAGGCGGCTCAGGCGTGCCTCGACGGTCTGTCCGGCGCCGACGCGGGGCGCGGTGGTCATGGCGCCGGACAGGACCAGCTGACCGGCTTCCAGGGCGGTGCCGTGACCGGCGAGGGCGTCGGCCAGCCAGGCGACCGCGGCGGCCGGGTGGCCGAGGACGTCCGCGCCGCTGCCGGAGGCGACCCGCTCGCCGTCCACGAGGAGGTCGGCCGTGACGGCGGCGAGGTCGGGAGCCCGCTCCAGCGGTGTCCACGGACCGCACACCAGTCCGCCGGTGCCGGCGTTGTCGGCGACGGTGTCGACCAGGGTGATCCGCCAGTCGCGGATCCGGCTGTCGACGATCTCCAGTGCCGGGGCCACCGCCTCGGTCGCGGCCAGGACGTCGGCGACGCCGACACCGGGGCCGCGCAGCGGCCGGGCGAGCCGGAAGCAGATCTCCGGTGCGACGCGGGGCGCGCAGTACCGCCCGGCACGGACCGTGGCACCGTCGCGGTGGACCATGTCGTGCAGCAGATGGCCGAAGTCGGGCTCGACGCCGAGGAGCCGTCGTATCACGGCGGACGTCAGGCCGACCTTGTGCCCGACGACGGTGGCGCCCTCGGCCAGCCGCAGGGCGATGGTGTCGCGCTGCACGGCGTAGGCGTCGGTCAGGTCCAGGCCGGGCAGGACGGCCGACAGCGGCTCCACCGGGGCCGCGTGCCGCTCCGCCTCGCGTAACATCCGTGCCGCCTCGGTGCGTTCTCGATCGGTCAGCATCATCACTCGCTCCTCGCCGCCAGCCGTTCCGCCTCCGCGTACACCAGCCGTGCGTGCAGTTCGAACAGGGCGACCAGATCCACGTCGTCGCCGTTGATCTCCCGCTGGACGAACAGGCCGTCGGCCCCGGCGACGGCGTAGGCGGTGAGCAGGTGCACCGCGTCATCGGCCAGGTCCGGCAGCAGGAACCGGACCACCTCGCCGATCTTCTGCCGCGCGATGTCCCTGACTTCGAGGAACACGGTGCGGCCCCGGGGCTCGACGGGCCGCCGCTCCAGGGCGAGCATCAGGCCGAGGCGCAGGAAGTCGGGTGCGTCCACCAGTGACTTCGCCACGTTCGCCGCCATGGCGACGACCCGGTCCATGGGTGTGCCCGCCGACTCGTCCGGCAGCTCGACGGCCGCGAGCCAGGTCTCGAAGCTGCGCTCGATGACCGCGGCGATCAGGTCGTCCTTGTCCTTGAAGTGCCAGTAGATCGAGCTGGCCGGCAGCCCGCACTTGGCGCTGACGGCCGCGATCGACGTCCCCTCGTACCCACGCTCGCCCGCGATCTCCACCGCCGCGTCCAGGATCCGCTGCCGCGACTCCACGCCGTTCGCGCGTTTTTTCCGCGCATTCTGCGGCCTGGTCATGAAGATGCCCCCTGTCGCGCCGCCTTCGCCGGTCCGTGGTGCCCACCTTACCGTAGCGGCTGCTCCAATTGGAACGACTGCTACAGCAACTCACCCGTAACAACGGCTCGGTGGTCCGCTCCTTGACCCGGCGGCCGCACCCCGCACGCTGCTCAAGTCCGTGTTCGGCGGCAGTAAGTTCGGTTCCAGGGCACTGGCGCGGGTCGGGTACGGTTTGTCCAGCCGGCCGGCGCAGATCCTCCGGAAGAAAGCGAGCCGATGAGAATTGCCCTGCTGGGGACGGGTGCCGTGTGCCACGTCCTCGCTCCCGCCTTCCTCGACCTGGGACACGACGTGGTCGTGGGAACCCGCTCGCCCCGCGCCACCCTGGACACCAACCAGGCGTACGCCCGGCTGGCCGAGCGTCATCCGGCCCTGGAACTGCGCGCGTTCGCGGACGCGGTGCCGGGCGCCGATCTGGTGGTGAACGCGATCGACGGCCCCTCCTGCGTCGCGGCGCTCACCCCGCTCGCCCCGGCCCTGGCCGGCCGCGTCCTCATGGACGTGTCCAGCCCGCTCGACTGGTCCGACCCGGACGCCGTCCTCGACCCGGTCAACACCGACAGCCTCGGCGAGCAGCTTCAGCGCGCGCTGCCCGCGGCCCGGGTGGTCAAGACCTTCAACACCCTGGTGGCTCAGGCCATGGCGGCGCCCGCGGCGATCGGGGACGGCGACCACACGGTCTTCGTCAGCGGTGACGACGCAGCGGCCAAGGCCGTGGTGACCGGGCTGCTGGAGTCGCTGGGCTGGAAGGACGTCCTCGACCTCGGCGGCATCCGGACCGCCCGCGCCACCGAGATGATGCTGCGCATGTGGATCGACACCTGGGCGGCCCTGGGCACCGACATGTTCGGCTTCAAGATCGTCCGCTGATCCGACGGCGGGCCGGCGCGGCTAGCCGAGCAGTTCCCGCACGAGCGCGGCGATCCCGCGGCTACCCGAGAAGTTCCCGCACGAGCGCGGCGACCTGCTCCTGTTCGACGAGGAAGCCGTCGTGACCGCACGGGGACGCGATCACCCGCAGCCGGTCCGCCGCGGGGATGCCGGCCGCCAGCTCGGCCTGCTGGCGCAGCGGATAGAGGCGGTCGGAGTCCACGCCGGCGACGAGTGTCCTGGCCGTCACCCGGCTCAGGGCGGCCCGGGTACCGCCCCGGCCCCGGCCGACGTCGTGACTGTTCATGGCCTCGGTCAGGGTGACGTAGCTGCCCGCGTCGAAGCGGCGCACCAGCTTGGCGGCGTGGTGGTCGAGGTAGGACGCGACCTGGTACCGGCCGCCCTGCCAGGGCTCCTCCGCGCCCTGCGGCGCCCGCCCGAAACGCGCCTGCAACTCCGGTTCGCTGCGATAGGTGACATGGGCGAGGCGGCGGGCCAGGCCGAGTCCCGCGTGCGGGCCGAGCCCGGGGCCGGCGTCGTGGTAGTCGCCGCCGCGCCAGTGCGGGTCGCCGCGGATGGCGTGCAACTGGAGGTCCGCCCAGGCGATCTGCTCCGCGCTCGCCGCGGCGGCCGTGGCGAGCACCAGGAGCGCCCGTGTCCGCTCCGGATACGACACGGCCCACTCCAGCGCCCGCATGCCGCCCATCGACCCGCCGGCGACCAGCGCCCAGCGGTCGATGCCCAGCGCGTCGGCCAGGCCGGCCTCGGCGGCCACCTGGTCGCGCGGGGTCAGGAAGGGGAAGCGGCCGCCCCAGCGGCGGCCGCCCGGCGCCCGGGACGACGGCCCGGTGCTGCCCTGGCAGCCGCCGAGCACGTTCGGCGCCACCACGAACCAGCGGTCGGTGTCGAGCGCGCGCCCGGCGCCGATCAGCCCGTCCCACCAGCCCGGGGCGGGGTGGCCGGGCCCGGCGGCACCGGCGGCGTGGCTGTCACCGGTCAGGGCGTGCAGCACGAGCACCGCGTTGGACCGGTCCGGGGCGAGCCGGCCCCAGGTCTCGAACGCCAGGCGTACGCCCGGGAGTTCGCCGCCCGCCTCCAGGGCGAGCGGCCCGTCGCGCACGTACCACTGGCGGCGCCCGGGCGGGTCCCCCTCCCGCCAGGCCCCGGAGGCCGGCGGGAGGGGGACCGTGGGCGCGGTCGGTACGGCGGTCAGGACGCGCCCTTCGCCGCGCGGAAGCCCGCTTCCAGGTCGGCCTTCAGATCGGCGAGGTTCTCGATCCCGACCGACAGGCGCACCAGGCCGGGGGCGGCGCCGGTGGCCGCCAGCCGCGTCTCGTCGAGCTGGCTGTGGGTGGTGGACGCCGGGTGGATGATGAGGCTGCGCACGTCACCGATGTTGGCGAGATGGCTGAACAGCTCGACCGCGTCCACGAACCGCTTGCCGGCCTCGACCCCGTCCCGCAGTTCGAAGGAGACCACGGCACCGGCGCCCCGGGGGAGGTACTTGCGCCCCGCCTCGTACCACCTGCTGGACTTCAGCCCCGGGTAGTGCACGACGGCGACCTCGTCGCGCTGCTCCAGCCACTCGGCGAGGGCCTGGGCGTTCGAGGAGTGCCGTTCGAGGCGCAGGCTGAGCGTCTCCACGCCTTGCAGGAGCAGGAAGGCGGAGTGCGGGGAGAGCGACGGACCGAGGTCGCGGAGCAGCTGCACCCGCAGCTTGACGGCGAAGGCGCCCGGGCCGAGCGCGGGCCAGTACCGCAGCCCGTGGTAGCTGGGGTCGGGCTCGGTGAAGTCGGGGAACCGCTCGGCGTGCGCCCCGAAGTCGAAGGTGCCGCCGTCCACGACCACGCCCGCGATGGCGGTGCCGTGGCCGCCCAGGAACTTGGTCGCCGAGTGGACGACGACGTCCGCGCCGTGCTCGATGGGCCGCAGCAGATAGGGCGTCGGGACGGTGTTGTCCACGATCAGCGGCACCCCGGCCGCGTGCGCAACGTCGGCGACCGCCCGCACGTCGAGGACGTTTCCGCGCGGGTTGCCCAGCGTCTCCGCGAAGAACGCCTTGGTGTTCGGCCGGACCGCCGCCCGCCACGCCTCGACGTCGTCCGGGTCGTCCACGAACGACACCTCGATGCCCAGCTTCGGCAGGGTGTGCCGGAGCAGGTTGTACGTGCCGCCGTACAGCGACGTACTGGAGACGATGTGGTCGCCGGCACCGGCCAGGGTCAGGATGGCCAGGGTCTCGGCCGCCTGCCCGGAGGAGAGCGCCACGGCCGCGACCCCGCCCTCCAGGTCCGCGATCCGCTGCTCGAAGACGTCCTGGGTCGGGTTGTGGATACGGGTGTAGATGTTGCCGGGCTCGGCCAGCGCGAACAGGTCGGCGGCGTGCTGCGTGTCCCGGAACACGAACGACGTCGTCTGGTAGATGGGCGTCGCCCGGGCGCCGGTCGTCGGGTCCGGTGTGGCGCCCGCGTGGATCTGCCGGGTCTCGAAGGACCAGGCGGAGGTGTCGGGGCCGGCGGGCCCGTCCTCGGGGGTGTGGCCGGCGGTGACGGAGTCGACGGGCTGGCTCATGGGGTAACTCCCTTGTGCGCAAAGCGAAGACGCGTGCGGTGAGGCACGCGGAGGGGCGAAGGTGCCGCAGGGCTGCGAGCCGGGCCCGGAACAGGGCGGCGTTCAGCGTGGTGCGGTGGAGAGGAGACCGGCCGGAAGCCGGCGGCGCGACATCAGTTCGCGGCGGGACAACCCGTGGCGGTGACACGCACGTAGTCGACGTGGCGGCGGGTCACGAGCACGGTCATGGAGCCAGATAACCACATGGACGCGGCGCCGCACCAGCACGGCGTGACCTTTCCCTTACCCGGACGCGCGGACGGCCCCCGGACCGCAGCAGCCCCTGACGGAGCCCGCTTCCCTTCACCCGGACGCGCGGACGGCTCCGGGCCGCGCGCCGCGCTCACCTTGCGAACCTCCGTACGTCACCGATCCGTTGACACCCGCGCCGGTCGCATGCTTGCATCCCGCCATGTGTGCGCCGGAGCCCCTGACGCGGTGCCGCCCTGGGGACCTGGTCCGGGTGGCCGCGGCGCCGTGTCGGCCGCCCGGCTGACCGGCTTTCCCCCGGCCCCTTCCTTCGACGACCCCGTCACACGAGTGCCGTGACCGCCTCCTTCCCTTTCCCTCCTTTATGACGAGGACCTGCCATGCGTGCTGTCGGCTCCGTCACCCCTCACGAAACGGCCTACGACCGCCGCAGACTGCGCCAGTGGCTCGCCGGCCAGGCCAGAGCGGAAGGAGTCACGCGCCGCCGGCTGCTCACCCTGCTCGCCGCGACCGCGGGCGGCACCGCGCTGCCCGCGGCGGCCCCGGCCCACGCCGCCGGCCCGTCGATCCTCAAGCCGTTGCCGCCCGAGTGGTTCATCCCGCGCGGCACCAACGCCGAGACCCGCTGGGAGGCCCTGAGCGGCACCGGGCACCACACCCCCAACGAGCTGTTCTTCGTCCGCAACCACACGGCGACCCCCGTCCTGGACGCCGCCGCCTGGCGGCTGCGCCTGTGGGGTGACGGACTGCGCGGCGCCCCCGGCGAGGACAGGCCGGTCGAGTTCGGTTACGACGATCTGCGCGCCCTGCCCGCCGTCACCCGCACCGCGTTCGTCGAGTGCGCCGGGAACGGCCGCAGTTACTACACGACCCAGCAGGGCGAGACGGTCAACGGCACCCCGTGGACGCTCGGCGCCGTGGGCGTGGCCCGCTGGCGCGGGGTGCGCCTGGCCGACGTGCTGCGCAGGGCCGGGCTGTCCTCCCACGCCGTGGACGTCCAGCCGCGCGGCCTGGACGCCGAGTACGTCAGCGGCGGCGAGAACCTGGGCCGGGTGCGCCGTCCGCTGCCGCTGGGCAAGGCGCTGGAGGACGTCCTGCTCGCCTACGAGATGAACGGCGAGCCGCTGCCGTACGACCACGGGTATCCGGTGCGGGTGCTGGTGCCCTCCTGGGTGGGGATCTCGTCCGTCAAGTGGGTCGGCGACATCGAGGTGTCCGCGCACCCGCTCTTCTCGCCCTGGAACACCACCTTCTACCGGCTGTTCGGCTCCGCCTACCCGAAGGAGGGCACCGCGCCGCTCACCAGGCAGACCGTCAAGAGCGCCTTCGAGCTGGCGAGCGGCGCCACGTTCCCGGCGGGACGGCGGCAGGTGCTGCGCGGCCGGTCCTGGTCCGGCGCGGGAGGCGTCGCGCGGGTCGAGGTCAGCACCGACGGAGGGACGACCTGGCGGCCGGCCCGGCTGCACGACCGGCCGCGCGCGGGCACCTGGACGCGCTGGTCCCTTCCCTGGACGCCCGCCGCCCCCGGGCCCGCCCAGCTGCTGGCCCGCGCCACCGACACGGCCGGCCGCACCCAGCCGGACACGGCGGTGCCCAACACGGAGGGCTATCTGTTCGGCGCGGTGGTACGCCATCCGGTGACCGTGCTCTGACCTCACGGCGGCCCGGCGCCGCGCGAGGGGGACCGCCGGCGGGCACGGCGCGGCGGCCAGCCGGCGTCGGCGCCCTCTCGGTGCGGAGGCGGAAGACCGCGACGGCCGGGGCCGGCGGCCGGTGGCCGTGGCCGGCGTGCGCGGACGACAGCGGGCGGACGAGCCGGGCCGCCGGCGCGTTCGGCCGCGACCGCGCGGGCCCGCCCGGCGGAGGCGAGGCGCGGCAGAGCGTCCGGCCGGTCCGGGAGCCGGGTGGCACGCGGCGCCTCGACGGCGGCCGGGCCGGGTCCCGCGTCGGTGCTTCTGTTTCCAGCAGGCGGACTGCGCACGGATGTCCCCGCTCGGCTCGGCTGGTCCATGGTCGACGTGCAGGTGGGAACGGCTCCCCGACAGGCGCGGCAGAGAGCCGGCTGCGCTGATCTCCCCGCCGGCGGTGCGGTCCTCGCCCCTGCGACCCGCACCCGGACCGACGACCGGGCTCCGATGGCGATCCGGGCGCCGCTCGGCGGTGCCGCCGACGGCCATCGGTGCGACGACTCCGTGGCGCCTTCGCCCGCGTCCCTCGCGGACGCGTACAGACCGCAACAGCTTCCCCAGGGCGCCCTCCCGTGTCAACGGCCCGGCGGACCGACGGACTTGCCCTGAGGTGCGTCGCCTTTGCCCCGCTTCGCGGCAACCAATGCCGTCCCGGGGCGGCCGGACGCCCGCGTACTCCGGTGCCGGCAGCCGGTAGACCAATGCGCGGGCCGGCGGAGTGCCGAGGCGCGGCCGTGCCCGGAGACGCCCCCGTGCGCCGCACCAGGGTGGCGCAATGAGTGACCCGAAATCGCCTCCTCCCGGCCGTGGTCCGCCGTCCCGGCGATCCGCGGCGCCACACCCGGCCGGCGCCGAATCCCAGGTGGTGGCGGTGGTGTCCGCACGGCAGCCGCGACCCGGCGGGGGAGGGGTCCGCCGGTCCGGAGCGGCCCGCCCTCCCTGGCCGGATCGCCGCGTCGGGGGCGCGGCGAAGGGGGAGTTCGCGTCATCGTGCCGCTGCGGCCCGCACGTCTCACACAGTGGCAGCGACGGCCGCCGCGCGGCCGGGCCGTGCTCCCGCCCGGTGCCCCGGCGCCCGGGCCGCGCCGGACCTGACCAAATCGCGCGTCGCCACCGGCCGGGACCATGGGCGGGCCCGCTCCCGCCAACCGCGCGATGACCAGCCACGGAAGGGACCTCCCGCCCGGCGCCGGAACCTGCCGCGGTCATACGCCTCGTTGACACCTCAGCCGGCTCGTGGGGACGATGGAAGCCCAGACGCCCCGCCGGGTGACTCACGTAGCTCCCGGGCCGCCAGACTCACGAGACCCCGCGACGGCGGGCAAGGCACAGGGCAACGGCAGCCGCACGCCCCGGGCGACCCGGCGGCTGTCAGCCGGCCGGACCGTCGAGCGGTGCCCGCTCGCCGGGTTCCGCTCGGGAGCCGCCGGCAGCGTCCCCCTTCCCGCCGGGCAGCGCCGGCTCCACCGTGCCGTACCCGCCCTTCGACCTCTGCACCGAAGCCGGCGCCCCGTCCCGCGCGGACACCCGCCGCGGACCGGCTTTTGTTCGTCCTGCCCGGAGAACACGTAAAGGAAGACGAAGAGAGCCATGACTGCCATGCCCACCTTCGCACTGACCTCCTACCAGAAGGACATCTGGGTCTCCGAATCCCTGGCGCCCGCGGCCCCGCAGCTCACCTGCACCCTGCACGAACGCCTCACCGGGCCGGTCGACATCGGCAGGCTGGCGGCGAGCGTCCGCCGCGCCCTGGAGCGTAACGACACCTTCCGCTTACGCTTCGACGAGACCGACGGCCGCCCCTGCCAGTGGACCGGAGCCGCGAGCGCCGAAGTCGACGTGGTGGACCTCCGGCACACCCCCGACCCGCCGGCCGCCCGCGCGTCCTGGCTGGCCGAGGCCGCCCGCACCCGGTTCACCACCAGGAGGGGCAGGCTCTACCAGACCGCGCTGCTGCGGGAGAGCGACCACGAGGTCCATCTCTACCTCAGGGCACACCACCTGATCATGGACGGCTGGGGCCTGCGGCAGTTCACCGCCCAGGTGCTCACCGACTACGCCGGCCGGCCCGACGCCCTGCCCGGACCCGCCCCCTACGCGGACTTCGTGGCCGACGACCTGCGCTACCGGGCCTCCGCGGAGCACGCGCGCGACACGGCGGCCGTCCGCCGGCTCCTCTCCGGCGTCCGGCCCGCGCTGTTCGCCCGGCGCGGCGAGGGCGCGCGACAGGGCGTGGGGCGCACCTCCTTCGTCGTCGACGCCGGTCTCGTGACCCGGCTCCGCGCGCAGGGCGGCTCGCCCTTCCCCTATCTGACCGCCGCCTTCGCGAGCTGGCTGACCGGACTGCACGGGACCGCGGAGGTGGTGCTGGGCGTCCCGTTGCTGAACCGCCGGACCGCCGCGGAACGCGCCACACCCGGGATGTTCACCAGCCTGCTGCCGCTCCCGGTGCGCGCCGACGGCACCCGGCCCCTGCGTGAACTGGCGTCCGAGGTCCGCGAGTCGGTGCGCACCCTGCAAGACCACGGCCGGGTCTGTCTCGGCGACGTCCTGCCGGACAGCACGGCCGCCGGGCCGGACGCCCGCCGGCTCTTCGACGTCACCCTGTCCTACCTGAACTTCCCCGAACCGCCGACCGCCCCCGGCATCAGCCGGCAGGGCTCGATGGCGGCCATGCTGCGCGACCAGGACGCGCTGTCGGTCGTGGTCCAGGCACCCGAGGGATCTCCCGCCCTGTACGTCGACCTCGAGTACGACCGCGACGTGTTCGACCGGTCGCTGCCGGCCGAGACCATCGGCGAGCAGGTGCTCGCACTGCTCCGGCAGGGCCTGGACGCACCGGACAGCCCGGTCGCGGCCCTCGACCGCGCGGCCGGCGCACCGGCCGCCGCGGTGACGCCGCGGCCCCCGGTGGCGGAGCCGGCGGCACCGGAGGAACCCGCGCGCCACGTCGCCCCGCGCACCGCCATGGAACGGGCCCTGGCGGCCGTCTGGGCGGAGGTCCTGGGCAAGCCGTCCGTGGGCGTCCACGACAACTACTTCGTCCTCGGCGGGGACTCGCTCACCATGCTCCGGCTGCGCGCCGTGTGCCTCCAGCGCGGCATCGAGTTCAGCCTCACCGATCTGATGCAGGCACCGACCGTCGCCCGGCTCGCCTCGCGGGCGGTGGCACGGGACGACAAGGCCACCACCACCGCGGTCGCGCCGTTCGAGCTGGTCTCGGCCGTCGACCGGGCCCGCCTGACCGCCGCGGTGGACGCCTTCCCGGTCAGCCGCGTCCAGCTCGGACTGCTCTACCACAGCCGCGAGCAGGAGAACTCCGCCGCCTACCACGACGTCTTCCAGTACACCTTGGACCTGCCCTGGAAAGAGGACGCCTTCCGGCAGGCGTTCGACCGGCTGGTGCGGCGCCATCCCGTGCTGCGCTCCTCGTTCGGCCTCGCCGGCTACTCCCAGCCCCTGCAGATCGTGCACCCCGAGGCGCCCGGCGGCCTGGCCGTCACCGATCTGCGCGCCGCGCCGGCGGACGAGATCGAGGCCACGGTCCGCGCACACGTCGACCAGCGGCGCACCCACCGGTACGTCTTCGAGGAAGCACCGCTGTACCTCTTCCACGTCCACGTGTGCCCGGACAGCCTGGAGATCGTCTTCAGCTTCCACCACGCCATCCTGGACGGCGGCAGTGTGGCCACGCTGCTGAGCGAGCTGCTCCGCGACTACGCGCACGGCATCGGCCTCGGCGTGAGCGCCGTCCAGGAGGCCCTGCTCCCGTCGCCGGCCAACTACGTCCGGGACGAGCTGCGCGCCCTCGCGTCCGAGGAGGCCGGCGCCTACTGGCGCACCCTGCTGGACGGCGCCGCCCTGCCCCAGCTCGACGGCCTGCGCCCCTTCGCCCCACGGGACACGCCCGCGCGGGCGGACTCGCTGCACGTGCCGCTGTCCCGGCAGGACGCGGCGGCGGTCCGCGCGCTCGCCACCGAGCGGCAGGTCCCGGTGAAGTCGCTGCTGTTCGCCGCCTACTGCCTGGCCCTGCAAGCGCAGTTCGGCGCCCAGGACTACGTCACCGGCCTGGTCACGCACGGACGCCCCGACCTGCCCGGCGCCGAGCGGATGGTCGGACTGTTCCTCAACAGCATGCCCGTCCGGGTGGACACCACGGGCATGACCTGGCTGGAGGTGGCCGGCGCCCTGTACGCGCAGGAGCAGCGCAGCCACCCGCACCGCCGGTACCCGCTCAGCGCCGTCCAGGCCGGCCAGCCCTCCGGCTTCTCCGTCGAATCCTGCTTCAACTACGTGCACTTCCACGTCCTCGGCTCGATCCTGCGCACTCCCGGGGTGCGCATGCCGGCCTTCCGGACGTGGGAGGAGACGAACTTCAAGCTCCTGGTCAACGCGATCGTCGATCCGCTGGAAGAGAGCATCGCCCTGCGCGTCGACTACGACGGGCGCGCGCTCACCCGCGACCAGGCCGAACTGTTCGCCCGCCTCTACCGCGCCGTCGTCACCCGCATGACCGAACGCCCCGGGGAACAGGCGGACTTCGGCTTCCTCAGCCCCGGCCTCCCCGAAGCCGCGCCCCAGCCGCCCGCGCACCCCGATGTGGTGCGGCTCTTCGCGGACCAGGCGGCGCGCACCCCTGACGCGCAGGCGCTCGGGTTCGGCGACGTGCGGTGGACCTACCGGGAACTCGACAGCGCCGCCGAGCGGGTGGCGGCCCACCTGTGGGCGTCCGGCACCCGGCCCGGCGACCGGGTGGCCATCGCCGTCGACCGCTCGCCGGAGCTGGTGGCCCTGGTGCTCGGCATCGCCAGGGCGGGCGCCGCGAGCGTGCCCCTCGACACCGGCTACCCGGTCGAACGCCTGCGGACCATGCTGCGGCACGCCCGCCCCACGAGGGTGGTGGCCGGCCCGCACCACGCCCACCTCGTCGAGGCGCAGGAGGACCTCCTGCCCCTCGACACCGTGCTGAGCGAGCCTCCCGGGGACGGACCCCGCCCCGCGCCCGCCATCGCACCCGAGGACACGGCGTACCTGCTGTTCACCTCCGGGTCCACCGGGGTGCCGAAGGCCGTCGCGATGCCCCACCGGTCCCTGGCCGGACTGGTGGCCTGGCAGAACGCCGCGCCCAGCGCGGCCCCGGGCGCAGCCACGCTCCAGTTCGCCCCGCTGAGCTTCGACGTCTCCTTCCAGGAGATCTTCTCGACCCTGTGTTCCGGCGGAACGCTGGTCCTCGTCCGGGAGGACCAGCGCAAGGACCCCGCCGCGCTGCTGCGGCTGATCGACAGCGCGCGCGTGGAGCGGGTCTTCCTGCCGTACGTGGCCCTCCAGCAGCTCGCGGAGGCGTCGGGGACCCTCGGGCTGGTGCCCCGCCGGCTGCGGGTCCTCGTCTCCTCGGGCGAGCAACTGCGGCTGACCGACGAGATCCGCCGGCTCTGCGCGGCCCTGCCCGACGCCCTGCTGGAGAACCAGTACGGCCCCACGGAGTCCCACGTGGTCTCCCGTTTCCCCCTCACCGGCGACTTCGGCGCCGCCCCGGCCCTGCCGCCCATCGGGCACCCGGTCGACGGGGCCGAGCTGCACCTGCTGGACGAGCGGCTGCGCCCGGTCCCGGACGGGATCAAGGGCGAGCTGTATCTCGGCGGAACCTGCCTGGCCGACGGCTACTTCGGCCAGCCCGGACTGACCGCGGAACGCTTCCGGCCGCACCCCGGCGACCCCGGCCGGACGCTGTATCGCACCGGCGACTTCGGCGTCCGGCTGCCGGACGGCGCGATCGCCTACCTGGGGCGGGCGGACGCCCAGGTCAAGGTCCGCGGGTTCCGCGTGGAACCCGCCGAGGTCGAGGTGGCCGTCCTGCGCGCCGCGCGGGGCACCGGCCTGCGGGATGCCGCGGTGGTGGCGCGCACACGGCAGGACGACGACGCCTTCCTGGCCGCGTTCCTCGTCGGCGACGCCGGCCGGACCGATGTCGAGGAGATCCGCAAGAGCCTGCGGCGGACGCTGCCCGAGCACCTGGTCCCCACCCATTTCACCTGGCTGGACGCGCTGCCGCTGACCCCGAGCGGCAAGCGGGACGACGCGGCACTGCGCCGGCTGCCCCTGGCCCGGCACGGCACGCGGACCGCGGTGACGCCCCCGCGCGACGCGTACGAGCGGGTGCTCGTCACCACCGTCGCCGAACTGCTGCAGCTCCCCACCGTCTCCGTGGACGACGACCTGTTCGACCTCGGCGCCACCTCGCTCACCGTGATGCGCCTGGTCATGCTGGTCAAACAGCGGTTCGGCGTCGAGATCCCGATGTCGGGCCTGATCGCCGCGCCCACCGTCGCCGACCTGGCCGGGCTGCTGCGTTCGGACCGCGCGGTCGCCACCTTCGACCCGCTGGTCCCCTTCCGGACCGAGGGCACGCGCCCGCCGATGTTCTTCGTGCACCCCGCCGGCGGCAACGTGCTGTGCTTCGTGCAGCTCGCCAAACACCTGCCGCCCGACCAGCCGTTCTACGGACTCCAGGCGGCCGGCACCGAGGCCGGCACCGAACCGCTCACCTCCGTCGCCGCGCTCGCCGAGAACTACCTGGCGGCGATCCGGCGGGTGCAGCCGCACGGCCCCTACACGCTGGGCGGCTGGTCGTTCGGCGGGTTCGTCGCCCTGGAGATGGCCGAACGGCTCCGCCGGGCGGGCGAGGAGACGGCGGACGTGTTCCTGCTCGACACCGTCGCGCTGGAGCCCGGCGAACGCACCGGCCTGACCGACGACGCCCTGCTCGGCTGGTTCTTCTGGGAGTTGCTCTTCCTCAAGCTGGGCAGCGACTCCCCGGAGGCCCTCGTCCCGCGCCACCTGCCGGACCTGGAGCAGAAGTTCGCGTTCATCGCGCAGCGGGCCGTCGAGATGGGCGTCCTCCCGCCGGACAGCTCGGCCTCCGTGGTCCGCAGGCTGTTCAAGGTCTACGAGGCCAACTGGCAGGCCGCCATCGACTACGCCGGCCACACCTTCGACGTGGACTTCACCCTGCTGCGGGCCACCCAGCCGCTGCCCGCGGTCCTGCGGGAGATGCACACGGTCGCGCGCACGCTGCACGAGGACGCGCACAACGGCTGGGACGGCTGCACCCGCGGCAGGCTCACCGTCGTCGACATCCCCGGTGACCATCTGCGGATCATCGAAGAACCCTACGTACAGGTGGTCGCCTCGGAGCTGACGAGGCTCACCGACGCCACGGCGAAGGACCGCTCATGACGGAACACACCGGCACCAACAGGGCCACCCCGGGCGCGCGGGGCAGGAGGCGCGCGCGCAAGGCCGTGATCGTCGGAGGGGGCATCGGCGGACTGACCACGGCGATCGCCCTGCGCCGCGTCGGCATCGAGGCGGAGGTGTACGAGAGGGCGGCCGAGTTCCGCGCCGCGGGCTCCGCGCTGTCGGTCATGAGCAACGCGGTCACCGCGCTCGACACCCTCGGCATCGACCTCCATCTCGACAAGTACGGCCAGCGCATCCGGCGGTTCCAGATCAGGAGCGGCCGCGGCACCCTCATCCGGACGCTGCCGTTCGAGGAGGCGTGCCGCAAGGCCGGGGCACCGAGCTACTGCGTCAGCCGGGCCGGGCTGCACCAGGCTCTGCTGTCGGCCGCCGACTGCCCCATCGAGATGGGGGCCGGCGCCGTCGCGTTCGAACAGCACGACGACGGTGTGGGCGTACGGTTCGAGGACGGCAGGACCGCCGAGGGCGACGTGCTCATCGGCGCGGACGGTTTCCGCTCCGCCGTGCGGGGGCAGCTCGCCGGACTCGACGACGTCCGCGACGGCGGCTACCTGTGCTGGCTGGGCATCGTCGACTTCCACCACCCGCGGTTCGTCACCGGGTACGTGGGCCACTACTGGGGCGACGGCCAGCGCTTCGGCCTCATCGACATCGGCGGCGGCCGGGCCTACTGGTGGGGCACCAAGGCCATGACGCTCACGGACTCCGCCGCGTGGAAGGGCGGCAAGGACGACGTGGCGCGCTTCTACGCCGGCTGGGCCGAGGAGGTGCGGGAGGTGATCGCGCTCACCCCCGACGCCGACATCATCACCGTACCGGCGCAGGACCGGCCGTTCCTGGAGCGCTGGGGCACCGGGCGGGTGACGCTGCTCGGCGACGCCGCCCATCCCATGCTGACCAGCCTGGGGCAGGGCGCCGCCATGGCGATGGAGGACGCCGTCGTCCTGGCGCAGAGCCTGGCCACCGCCGAGGACCCGGCCCGGGGACTGCGCACCTACGAGGACCGGCGGCGCGAACGCAACCGCGAGCTGGTCCTGGCCTCCCGCACGGCCAGCAACGCCCAGCACAGCGAGAACTTCCTGCGCCGGCTGAAGCGGGACACCTACTACCGCACCGTGCCCCGGCGGGTCCTGGTCGAGCGGGACGCGGCGGTCCTCAGCTATCCCGCGCCCCCGGTGCCGTGACGCCCGCCCGCCCCACCGAACCCAGGGAGGGTCCCATGTCCCTTCGCCCGCTGAGCGGCGCGCTCTCCCGCGCCGCCGGGGAGGAACCGCGCTTCCCCCCGGACGCCGCCCTCCACGCACTGTTCGCCCGCCAGGTGCGCAGCGGCCCGCACCGCCCCGCGGTGACCTGCGGCGACCGCACGCTCAGCTACGCGGACCTGGACGACCGCTCCACCGCGCTGGCGGGTGCCCTGACGCAGCGGGGCGTCCGCCCAGGGGACCGCGTCGGCGTGCGCGTGGAGCGCGGCATCGGCCTCGTCGTCGCGCTGCTCGGCGTGCTGAAGGCCGGGGCCGCGTACGTGCCGCTGGACCCCGGCTACCCCGCGGAGCGCCTGGAGTTCATCGCCGGGGACGCCGGACTGGGCGCCGCCGTCAGTGACGATCCGCTGCCCGGGCTCGTCTGCCTGCCGGTGGCCTCGGCCCCGGACCCGCCGTCCCCGGACCTGCCCCCGGCGGACCCCGGCGCGGTGGCCTACGTCATCCACACCTCCGGGTCGACCGGCCGGCCCAAGGGCGTCCTCGTCCCGCACCGCAACGTCGTGGCGCTGCTCGCGGCGACCGCCGACACGTTCGGGTTCGGCCCCGACGACGTATGGACGCTGTTCCACTCCTTCGCCTTCGACTTCTCGGTGTGGGAGATGTGGGGCTGCCTGCTGACCGGCGGCCGGCTCGTCGTCGTCCCCCACTGGGCCAGCCGTGACCCGCGCGCCTTCCACGCCCTGCTGGCCGCCGAACAGGTCACCGTACTCAACCAGACCCCGTCCGCGTTCTCCCAGCTCGTCACCTCCCCGGCGTTCGGCACCGAGGACCTGGCGGTACGGCTCCTCGTCTTCGGCGGTGAACCGCTCGACACCCGGACCCTGTCCGGGTGGTTCGCCCGGTATCCGGAGTGCCGGGTGGAGAACATGTACGGCATCACCGAGACGACCGTGCACTGCACCCGGCGCACGCTCACCCCCGCGGACGCCCGGGACGGCACCCGCTCGGTGGGCCGCCCGCTGGACGGATGGGACGTGTACGTCCTGGACGAACAGGGCGACCCGACGGCGCCCGGGACACCGGGGGAGATCTACGTCGGCGGGCGCGGCCTGGCCCTGGGCTATCTGAACCGCCCCGAGCTGACCCGCGAGCGCTTCGTCCCCGACCGGGTCACCGGCACCCCCGGCCGGCTGCTCTACCGCACCGGTGACAGCGGGCGGCTGCGCGCCGACGGCGAACTGGAACATCTCGGCAGACTGGACGACCAGGTCAAGATCCGCGGACACCGGGTCGAGCTGGGCGAGATCCGCAGCGTGCTCACCGAGGACCCGGAGGTCCGGGCGGCGGCCGTCGTGGCCCGCGGGACGGCGCACGGCGCGGACGCGCGCATCGACGCCTATGTGGTGACCGGACAGCCGGACGGCATCGCGGAGATCAGACGGCGGCTGGCCCGGCGGCTGCCCGGCCACCTGCTGCCCGCGACCCTCACCGCCATCGACGAGATACCGCTCACCCCCAACAACAAGATCGACACCGACCGCCTCCCGCCCCCGCGCACCACGGCCCGCGCCACGGCCGCACCGCCCCGCACCATGGACGACCCGGTCGCCACGGCGCTGGCCGGAATCTGGGAGCGGCTCCTCGGCGTACCCGTCACCGGCCCGGACGACAACTTCTTCGAGGCGGGCGGCACGTCGGTCCTCGTCCCACGGCTGCGGGAGGAGCTGCGCGCGGCGGGCTTCCCCGACATCCCGCTGCGCGACCTCTATCTCCACGCGTCGCTGACCGCCATGGCGCGGTTGGTGCGTCAACGTCAGGAAGGCGCGGTATGACGCTCGGCAACCTGCTCTGCTTCCCCTACGCCGGCGCGGGCGCGGGCCTGTTCCGCACCTGGCCGCAACGCCACCCGTTCCGCCACACCCGCGTGGTCCCGGTGCAGTTGCCCGGCCGCGAGGAACGGTTCGCCGAACCGCCCTGCGAGTCGATGGCCGACCTCGTCGAGGCGTGCCTGCCGCTCGCCCTGGAGACGGCCGCCGGCGGTCCCACCGCCCTGTTCGGCCACAGCTTCGGCGCCCTCGTCGCCTACGAGGTCGCCCAGCGGCTGACAGCCGAGGGTGTACGGATCGAGCGCCTCGTCGTCAGCGGCGCGGCGGCTCCGTGGCTGCCCCGGCCGCGCATCGGCGTCGCGGAGCTGGACGACGACGCGCTGGTCTCGCGCGTGCGCGCACTGGTCGGCTACGACCATCCGGCGCTGCACGACCCGGAGCTGCGGCAGTTGCTGCTGCCGTCCCTGCGCGCGGACCTCGGCATCACCGAGAGGTACGCACCCGCCGCCACCGCGGTGCTCCCGGCACCGGTCACCGCGCTGCTCGGCACCGAGGACGAGCTGGTGTCCTCCGACGAGGCCGCGCTGTGGTCGAAGGCCGGCGCGCCGGGCAGCGGACTGCGTCACCTGCCCGGCGGCCACATGTACTTCGCCACCGACCCCGGGCCGCTCGCGGCCACACTCGACGGCCTGCTGGCCCCGGACGCGGACGGCTGACGGCGTCCCCGGCCGGCCGGCGCCCGGGGGAACCCGCGCCCCGCCGGCCGGGAACGTCCGGCGCGGCCCGGCCGGTTCACATCCGGGCGTACGGCTGGGGCGACAGCGTCTCGAACGGGAGCCGGACGGTGGTGGCCGTTCCGGTGTCCGCGTTGGACGTGCGCAGCGCGGTCAGCTCCTGTGCCGTCAGCGCGCGCCGCACGAGGCGGAACTCGTCCAGCGACCCCTTGAACCGGTCGTAGCCGTCCGGGCTGGCCCCCAGATGGAGACCGAGCACGGCGAAGCCGTCGTCGTACGTCACCGAGCCGGCCGGAGCCGCGGCCTCGCCGGGTGTGCCACCGTCCACGGACAGGGTCAGCCTGCCGCCCGCCCGCTGGAGCACCACGTGGTGCCAGGCGCCGTCGCCGAAGGCGAACGCGGCGCTCGGGTCGGGTGCGTAGACGGTGGTGGTGGCCGTGTCCGTCTGGAGCAGGGCGGCTAGCCGGTCCTGGCCCGGCTGGGCCCGCAGCCACACCTGCCGCTCGGCGCCGCCGGTGCCGTACGCCCAGAACAGGACCTGGTTGCCGCCAGTCTGTCCGGCCGTGTAGCGCATCCAGGTCGCCACGGTGAAGTCCCGGGAGCCCAGCGCCTCGTCCGTGCCGTACGGCAGCTCGACGGAGTCGTCCGTGCCGTCCAGGGCCAGCCCGGCGCCGAACCTGCCGCCGCCCGCCGAGGCCACGGGCCGCGCCCCGCCCCGGACGAAGGCGTGGTCGCAGTGCACGGAGGCGTCCGGGGTCGCCGGGCCCGCGGCCGGCCGCATCACCGGGTGGGCCTCGGTGTGGCCGTTCTCCATGGACCACGACACGGCGGGCCGGTCGGCCGGGTAGCCGCCCGTGGAACCGACGGCGGAGCGCGCGATCCTCGTCAGCTCGTCCGTGGTGAACGCCCGCTTGTAGAGCCGGACTTCGTCCAGGGAACCGGTGAACGGCACGAGGTCGCCCGGCTTGGAGCCGACCCGCAGCCCCTCCGGCGTCGCCGTCGAGGTGAGAGCACCGGACAGCCCGGTCGCCTCGGCCGCCGCGGTGCCGTCCACGCTCAGCCGCAGCGTGCCACCGCTGCGGCTGACCGCGAGCAGGTGCCAGGAGCCGTCGCCGAAGGCGGCCGACGGGCCGGGATCGGTCAGCGCCACCTGGGTCGCGCCCGCGGGCGTCTCGGCCCAGGCCAGCAGCCGCCCCTGGGACGGCTGGGCACGCACCCACAGCGAGGGCTCGCCGGAGACGGAGCCGTAGGCCCACAGCAGCGCCGCGTTCGCGTCGGACTCGGTCAGGCTGTGCCGGAACCACAGGGTGTAGGTGAAGTCGCCCGAGCCGACGTCGAGGGCCGGCAGATAGGGGACCTCGACGCCGGGCCGGGACGCCGAGACCGAGATCGCGCCTTTGCCGACCCGGCCGGTCACCTCGCCGGGCAGCCCGCCGAGCAGGGTGCCGTCGGCGCAGTGCCCGGAGACGTCGTCCTCGATCGCGACCGAGGTCAGCGCCGGCACGTCGGCCGTGTCGACCACCTCGAACGGCAGCCGCACCCCGAGCGAACCCTCCGCGGAGGACGCCGAGTTCGCCGTGCGCAACTCGGCGAGCTGGGGGTCCGTCAGCGCGGCGCGGTACACCCGGAACTCGTCCAGGCCCCCGGCGAAGGGATCACCGGCCGTCGAGTCGGGCTTGGCGCCGAGCCGGATGCCGTCGACGCCCTCGGCGCGGCCGGCGCCGACCGACCCGGCCACCCCGGTGGCCTGCGCCGAGGCCGCGCCGTCCACCGTGAGCGTGATCCGTCCGCCGTCGCGCACCAGCGTCAGATGGTGCCAGGCGCCGTCACCGAAGGCGGGCGACGGACCGGGAGCGGTCAGCGCGACGGAGGCGGTGCCCGCGGTGCCCTGCACCCAGGCGTACAGCCGGTTCTGGCCGGGCTGGGCGCGCACCCACACCTGCGGTTTCGCCGCGCCGTACCCGTAGGCCCACAGCAGTACCCGTTGCTGGGTCTCGCCGGGCTGCGCCCTGTAGGCGAAGAACACCGAGTAGGTGAAGTCGCCGTCGCCCGGGTCGATTCCCGGCGCGTACGGCACGTCCGCGTACTCACCGGCGCCGTCCAGCGCCAGCCCCTGCTGCCAGCGGCCGGCGCCGAGGCCCGAACCGCCCGCGAGATAGGCGTCGTTGGCGTCCGCGGTGGCATCGGGGGTGGTGCGGCCCGCGGCCCGGGACTCCTGCGGGTGGACCGCGCCGGTGAAGGTGCCCGGCACGCCGGCCGCCGCCGGGATGAAGCGGTTGAAGTAGACGCTGGCCGCGGAGAAGGTGTCGCCGCCCTCGTAGACGAGGCCGATCTCGCCGTCGGTCAGCTCGGCCAGGTCCGAGTAGCCGGCCCGTCTGGCGTTGATCTGCGCCGCGTCGTGCCAGGTGGTGCCGCGGTCCGTGGAGTAGCGCAGACGCATGTTCTGCCGGTCCGTGGGGTGCGAGGGCGCCGACAGTACGAGGGTGTCACCCGGTGTGGCCCGGTAGGTCTGCTCCAGCGCCAGGACCGACGCCTGGGCCTCGGGCGTGGTCAGCGAGGGCACGACCTGCTGCGCCGGCACGGTCGTACCGGCGTCGGAGCTGACGGCGTGCGTACGGTGCCCGGACGGCGTGCCGGTGTTGTTGCGGGCGCCTATGTAGACCTGGCCGTTGTCGAGTTCGGCGACGGTGGGCTCGCCCGGTGCGATGCCGGGCGCGGTGGAGTCGGCCGTGGTGCTCGCGGACCACTTCTCGCCGCCGTCGTCGCTGTAGAGCACACCGACGAACTGCGGGGTGCCGGAGCGCGGGAGGGACTCGTACGCCCCGACCACCAGCCGGCCCGCCTTGTCGCCGTGCTTGAGCTGGATGCCGTGCGAGGGTCCGGTGCCGAACCAGCCGTCCCGCGCGTCGGTCAGGCGCGGCAGCGGCTTGGGCGCGCCGAAGGTCAGCCCGTCGTCCGTGCTGCGCTGGACCCAGGGCAGCCGGGTGCCGCCCGGCTCGGCCGGCTCGGAGGTGGAGAGCAGCTGGACGTCGCCGGTGCGCAGGTCGGCGACGGGAGCGGGGTTACCGCGCGTGTACGGCGCCTCCGGGTCGGTGTCGCTGCCGCTCAGCGCCACCCGGACGGGCCCCCAGGTACGGCCGCCGTTGGTGGAGCGGCGGACCACGAGGTCGATGGCGCCCCGGTCGGCACAGGAGGGCGAGCGCCGGGCCTCCGCGAAGACGAGCAGCGTGCCCGCCTTCGTACGGACGATCGTGGGTATGCGGAAACAGCCGTATCCGGCGGTCCCGGAGCGGAAGAGGATCTGTTCGGACCCGATCAGGCCGTCGGCCGACGGCTGGGTGCCGCCGGCGGCGGCGGGCGGGGCGAGGGCTCCGATCAGCAGGAGCAGGGACAGGGCGACGAGGGCGCGTACGCGGACCCGGGACACGGCGGGGCGGACCTTTCTGGTGCGGTGCGGACCTGACCGGAGGCACACCGCCGCCCGGCCCGTCCCGTCCCCGGGCCGGCGGGACGCGAGGACGTGGGGCGGAGCGGGCGGCGGTACGACAGGCGACGGCGTCGGGCCGTCACGGAGCCTCTACGGTGTGATCACTTGGCCGGCGGCGCGGGCAGCTCGCCGCTCTTGAAGGCCGGCGCGTCGGCGGCGGCGCGCATCGCGCCGAGCGAGGTGGTCCGCTGCACCTGGTACAGGCGGGTCTGGTTGTCGGCGGTGCGGAAGGTGAACGCCCAGGTGGGGCCGGTGGGGTTGGTGTAGGTGAAGGCGGTCGGCTCGGTGGCCGCGGCGTCGCCCTCGTACGTCTCCTGCTTCCAGGTGCGCCACTGGGCGCTGCCCTGGACGGTCTCACCGGTGCTGTGGACGAGGTTGTCGGTGCCGCGGACGACGACCTCGGTGAGGCCGGTCAGCGGGGAGATCACGGCACTGGGGGAGCCCTGCGCGGTGATGCCGGCGACGGTGTCCCAGGCCCCGTAGGCGCCGCCCTCGGCGGCCTGGCCGGCGGTGACCACGTTGCCGCCGGTGTCGGTGGCGAAGACGCGGATGCGGTAGCCGGGGTAGACGACGACGGACGGGCTGCCCGTGATCGCCGGGCCGCCGAGGGAGGTCCACGCGGAGAGGGTGCCGTCCTCCTTGAACGTGGCGGTGCTCAGCGAGCCGGAGCCGTTCTTGGCGAAGAGCTGGACGCCGTCGCGTACGGTGACGGCGCTGAGGGGACCGGTCAGGCCGGTGCCGGAGAGCCGCATCCAGCCCATGAAGTCGACGTTGGCGCGCTGCTGGATGCGGTACCAGGGCGTGCCGCCCGCGTCGAGGGCGAACTCGGCCAGCAGCCCGCCGGGCGTCTTGCCGGTGACGGGGTGCTGGGCCATGGCACCGCCCAGGTCGGTCCAGTCGCTCCAGTCCGCGGCGCCCTTGGCGCTCTGGTTGCGCTGCCAGACCCGGCCGGAGGTGTTGTGGGCGGTGACCACGACCCGGCCGTCGGTGTGGGCGGCGAGCGAGGGCGTGCCGGCGAAGGCCTCCTGGCCGGAAATCACCGTCCACTGGGCGCCGTTGATGTCGGCAGGGTCGGTGCGGCCGTGCACCAGGTGGCCCACGTTGTCGGTGTAGGCGAACTCCAGCTTGCCGTCGGGCGCCTGCATGACGGTGTTCGGGGTGTACCACTCCAGCGGCACCGGCGTCGCCGCGGGCGTGTGGCTGTTGAGGATCCGGCAGGCGTCCGGGGCACCCGAGACGTTGGAGTAGTCGGCCCAGCCGGCCGCGCCGACGGTCGTCTTGTAGACCGGGAAGTCGCGGATGTTCTCGTCGAACCGGTAGTAGTGGGCCTGACCGGCGGCGTTGACGCCGAGCAGGGTGTCCCCGCCGATCGACGTGATGCCCTTGGTGTACTGGTTCCAGTCCGCGAGGCTCTCCACGACATGGCGCTCGATCCAGCGCTGGCTGGAGAAGTCGTAGCGGGAGCGGTAGAGCTTGCCGTCGGTGGCCGAGCGCCCGTAGAGCACCCCGGTGTCCGCGGCGACGATCAGGTTGTAGCGGTCCCAGCCCTGGTCGAGGATCTTGCCGCTGCCGGGGACCCAGGTGCCGTCCTCGGTGTCGTACTTGTACGCGCGCAGCGCACCGGCGTTGTCGAGCACCCAGATCCAGCCACCGCGGTCGACGGTGACCTGATTGCGGTCCTCGGCCTTGGTCAGCCAGCCGAAGCTGTCGCTGATCTTCTTGTGGTGGACGTCCCAGGTCCCGGTGGAGCTGACCCGGTGGCTGAGGTAGAGCCCGTCGGCCTTGATGCCGTAGAACTGCGCCGACGGACCGGCCAGCATCCGGCCGTAGCCGGTCCAGCCCGTGTCGATCTGCTTCGGGTCGCTCAGGTTGCCGCCCGAGAGCGGGGTCGGCATGTCGTAGCGGAGCAGCTTGCCCGCGGAGTCGAGCCCGTAGGTGGGGCCGGTGGCGGTGCAGGACGCGGATTCGGCGGCGTGCGCGGTGCCGGGCACGGCCACCAGGAGAGGCATGGTCGCGGCGACCACGGTGGCGAGGGCCGTCAGGCGCGCTCTTCGGAGCGCTGAGTCGGGAGTCATGGCGACGGACATTAGGCAGCCTTCGGTGAACGGTGCGGTGGCGAAAAGATGAACGTCGTTATTTTGGATCTTGCGATTCCATGAACGCGGGGATTCCCCACGGGAGTCCGGGAGTTTCCGGCGCCTTGTGCAAGTGCCTTCTGAGATGGCCGTATTCGTCCGCGCGGCGGTGATCACGGAAAGATCACGCCCAGATGAATGGTCCGGGTGACGGGTCGACAAAGCGGCCGGCGAACAGTCAGGCTCCCCTCACTTCTTTGAATTTCCCGTGGGGGGACTGTGCCGGTGTATCGGATACGCGTGCGCAAATTCCTGCCGGCCAGGATGCCGCGCACTCGGTGGGGCAGGGCCGTCGCGCTCGCCGTGGCGGCGGTCATCGCCATGGGGGCGCTCGCCGTCGCCGACGGCGGCATCCTGTTCTTCCCGGCGGACCCGGCCGCGGCGAGGGGCCCCGCCCAGCGCTGGGGCAGCGCCGAGGGGCTCGGTCACGCCGTGGACGGCAGGCGCAACGACGACGCGCCGCGCTCCCTGCGGGCCAAGTACCCGCTGAAGACCCCGTCCGCCGTCCGGCCCGCGGTGCGCGAGAACAAGGTCCGGGTGAGCACCGCGCCGCCCGCGAAGGCCGAGGGCTTCGACCGCGCGACGAGCAGGGAGATCGTCTCCCGGCGGGACGCCCACAGCCGGACCTACGCCAACGACGACGGCACCCGCACCACCGAGTTCTCCACCAGCCCGCTCAACTACCGCGAGCGCGACGGGAAGTGGCGCGGCATCGACAGCTCCCTCGTCGAGCGCGGCGGCGGCTGGGCCAACACCGCCGACTCGGTGGCCGTCCGCTTCGCCGGCCGGGCCGACGACGGCGTCCTCGCCTCGGTCACGCTGCCGTCCGGCGAGTCCTTCGGGTACGGGCTGAGCGGCGCCGCACCGGTGCCGGGCAGCGCGGACGGCGTCCGCGTCAGCTACCCGCGGGTGCTGCCCGGGACCGACCTCTGGCTGGACTCGCGGGCCGGCGGGGCCAAGGAGACCCTCGTCCTGAAGTCCGCCGCCGCGCCGAACACCTTCGTCTTCCCGCTGCATCTTGAGGGCCTCACCGCCAAGGCGGATGGAGAATCGATTCTGCTGGCGGACGGCAAGGGCCGCACCCGCGCCGTCATCCCGGCCGGCGTCATGGAGGACGCCGCCCGGTCCGTGTCGCACGCCGTGTCGTACACGCTCGTCCGGCAGCCGGACGGCGGCCAGGCGCTGAAGGTGACCGCCGACCGGGAGTGGCTCGCCGACCCGGCCCGCGCCTTCCCCGTCCGCGTCGACCCCTCCGTCGACACCACGTCCGCGTCCACCGCCATGACGGTCCGCAGCGGCGGCTCCGTCACCGACCCCAAGGAACTCCAGGCCGGCAAGGGCCCGGACGGCCCCACCGCCGCCTACCTCGGCTTCCCCGGACTCGACGAGGAGCTGCGGTACCACCAGATCTTCGGCGTGCAGCTCCAGGCCGTGAACTTCGAGGCGCCCTCCTGCAAGCCGCGCTCGGTCTCCGTCCACCCGGTGACCGAGTCCTGGACCGCCGGCACCGGCACCGCCTATCCCGGCCCCGCGGTCGGCGGCGCCCTCGCGTCGAAGTCCTTCGCCTACGGCTACATCGGCCTCGGCCAGTCCAAGTCCGCCTGCCCCACCGCCGGAGAGCTGTTCGACCTCGGCAAGGGCGGCCGCGACCTGGTGCAGCGCTGGGTCGACGGCACCCAGGCCAACAACGGCCTGTCCCTGCGGGCCTCGGCCACCGACCCGCTCGCCTTCAAGAAGTTCACCGGCCCCGGCACCGCCAACCCGCCCAAGCTGTACGTCACGCACTCCCCGTACAACGCCTCGTACAGCTTCCCCAAGCCCGTCCCCGACCCGCCGGTGCTCCAGAACCAGGCCGGCCAGGTCAAGGTCGCCGTCACCAACAAGGGCGCCGAGACCTGGACGCCCGCCACCTACTACCTCGCCTACCGCGCCTACGACAAGAAGGGCAAGCTGGTCACGCAGCAGCGCGCGGGCAGCCTCACCGGCAACGTGGCCCACGGCGCCAGGGCGACGGTCGACGCCACCATCAAGGCGCTCCCGCCGGGCGTCTACCTGCTCGACTTCACGATGGTGCGCCAGGGCGGCAAGGTCTTCACGGACGAGCAGGTGCCACCGGGCCGGCTGACCCTCCAGGTCTTCGACATCGCGCCGGTGGTCAAGGAGCAGTTCCCGCCCAACGGCTACCAGGCCCAGACGCTCACCCCGCAGCTGTGGGCGGCCGGCGTTGACATCGACGCGCCGCCAGGGTCCGCGCTCCAGTACAAGTTCGAGATCTGCGAGGCGGACAAGGACGGCAAGCCCGCCGCCTGCACGACCTCCGCCTACCAGACCGGCTCGGCCTACCCGGTGCCCGCCGGCCGGCTGAAGTGGGGCAAGACCTACCTGTGGCGCGGCTTCGTCAAGGACGCCTCCAACGAGGTCCCGACCCAGCAGGTGGCCCTGGTCGCCACCGTCCCGCAGCCCGAGATCACCTCGCGGCTCTCCGGGGCGCAGGGCAAGGAGTTCGACCCGAACGTCGGCAACTTCACCGCCAGCGCCACCGACGCCTCCCTCGCCGGCGTCGGCCCCGACCTGACGCTCATCCGCACCTACAACAGCCTCGACCCGCGGCGCGACCTCGCCTTCGGCGCCGGCTGGACGACCCGCTTCGACATGCGGCTCACCCCGGACGACGACGGCAGCGGCAACGTCGTCATCCGCTACCCCGACGGCCAGGACGTCCGCTTCGGCAAGAACGCCGACGGGACCTTCGCCCCGCCGCCCGGCCGCTTCGCCAAGCTGACCTTCGACTCCACGGCCGGCACCTACCGGCTCCAGGACAAGTCCGGCACGACGTACGACTTCAGCACCAGCGGCCTGCTCGCCAAGATCACCGACGCGTACTCCAACACCGTCACCTACACCTACACCGCCGGCAAGCTGACGACCGCGACGAACAACCGCACCTCCCGCTCGCTGACCTTCACCTGGACCGGCGCGCACATCACCCGGGTCCAGACGACCCCCGTCGACGGCGCCCCGCTGACCTGGAACTACAGCTACACCGGCGACCTGCTGGACAAGGTCTGCGACCCGCTGAGCGGCTGCACCCAGTACGCCTACGGCACCGGCAGCCACTACGCCACCACCGTGCTCGACTCCCGCCCCGAGTCCTACTGGCGCCTGGGCGAGGAGGAGGGCACCGCGGCGAACAGCGCCAACGAGGTCAACCTCGGCAAGGACCGCGGCACCTACCAGAACGTCACCCTGAAGGCCGCCGGCGCGCTCACCGGCGACCCCGGCACCGCCGCCTCCTTCAACGGCACCACCTCACGCGTCGACCTGCCCGCGGGCACGCTGAAGAAGAGCCGCGACGCAGCGGTGGAGGTGTGGTTCAAGACGATCGCCGGCGGCGTCGGCGGTCCGCTCGTCGGCTACCAGGACAAGGCCTGGGGCACCACGCCCGGCACCGGCGTCCCGATGCTGTACGTCGGCACCGACGGAAAGCTGCGCGGCCAGTTCTGGACCGGCACGGCCGGCCCCCTCACCGACATCACCAAGAACGTCAACGACGGCCAGTGGCACCACGCGGTGCTGTCGCTGTCCGGCTCGGCCCAGAGCCTCTACCTGGACGGCAAGCTGTCCGGGACCAGCACGGGCAAGCAGCCGCTGCAGACCACCCTCACCTACAACCAGATCGGCGCCGCCCAGGCCACCACCCCCGCGTCCTGGCCGGGCTGGGGCTCCACCGCCGCCAGGTCCTTCGCCGGCACCATCGACGACGTCGCCGTCTACCACCACCCGCTGGGCACGGCGGCCGTCTTTGCCCACTACCGCGAGGGCGGCCGCACCGCCGACGTGCTGACGAAGACGACGCTGCCGAGCGGCCGCACCGCCTCCGAGGTCCAGTACGACACCGGCCGCGACCGCGTCCAGGAGTACACCGACCGCAACGGCGGCACCTGGAAGGTCGGCACGCCCGCGGTCTTCGGCAACGACAAGGACCTGCGCCGCACCGTCGAGGTGCGCGACCCGATGGACGCCCCGTACTTCTACGAGTACGACGGACTGTCCTCGCGGCTGCTGCGCTACGGCGAGCCGATGGCGCTCGGCGCCCGCGAGTCCGGCACCGGGACCCCGTCCCCGTCGCCGTCCGACCCCGGTCAGGTCTGCACCCGGCCCGACCCGGGCGACCCGGCCTTCTGCACCACCCCGCCCGGCGGGAGCGGCGACGGACCCGACTTCATCCGCTACCCCGTCGACGGCGTCGCCATCCGCTCCTTCACCTACGACGACAACGGCTTCCAGACCGGGATCACCAGCGAGAACGGCGACAAGGTCACCCTCGGCTACGACGGCCGCGGCAACGTCACCAGCCGGACCACCTGCCGGGCGGCCGGCGACTGCCAGACCTCGTACACCACCTACCCGACGCCGGCCGGCGACTTCGATCTGCGCGCCGACCAGCCCTCCGAGACCCGCGACGGCCGTTCGACGGGCCCCACCGACAACCGCTACCTCACCGCGTACACGTACAACACCAGCGGCGCGCTGCTCACCCAGACGGCGCCCGACGGCGGCACGGCCCGCAACACGTACACGACCGGCGCCGAGCCCGCCGTCGGCGGCGGCAACACGCCCACCGGTCTGCCGCTCACCACCGCCGACCCGCGCGGAAAGATCACCCGCTACCAGTACTACAAGAACGGCGACCTGGCCTGGGTGACCGAACCGTCCGGCAGCGTCACCAAGTACACCTACGACGCGCTGGGCCGCAAACTCACCGAGACCGTCGTCACGGACGCCCAGCCAGCCGGCACGACCTCCACGTTCACCTACGACAAGCTCTCCCGGGTCCGCACCCTGACCGATCCGGCGGTGACCAACTCCGTCACCTCCGGCAGGCACCAGCAGCGGACCACCACGGACTACGACGCCGACGGCAACGTGGTGCGCACCGAGATCAGCGACCTGCTGGGCGGCGACGCCACCCGGGTGATGACCTTCGCCCTCGACGACCACGGCCGCCCGGAATCGGTCACCGACGCCGAGGGCAACGAGACCTCGTACACCTACGACGTCTTCGGCAACAAGACGTCGATGGTGGACGCGGGCGGCAACCACTTCGACTACGTCTACACCGCGCGCAACATGATGGCCGAGACCCGGCTGCGCGACTGGGACGACGACGGGGGCGACGACGCCTACACGGTCCTCCAGTCGTACGCCTACGACATGGGCGGCCGGCTGGTGCGGCACACGGACTCGATGGGCCGCTCGCTGGTGTACCAGTACTACGGCGACGACCTGGTCAAGTCGATCACCCTCAAGGACTTCCACAACCCCGACGGCACCCGGCGGGACGTCGTCGTGGAGTCCGACACCTACGACGGCGCCGGCAACGTCCTGACCGAGACGACCGCCAACGGCCAACTGGTCACCGCCTACACCTACGACCTGGTCGGCCGGGTGAAGTCCGAGGTCACGGACCCCGACGGGCTCGCGCGCCGCACGACGTACACCTACGACCTCGCCGGCAACGTGCTGACGACGGCCTCCAGCGGCGCCCCGTCCAACGTCCCCTGGCCGGTGAGCGTCAGCGGCGACTCCGTCCGCTACGAGTACGACGACGCGGGCAACGTCCTGCACGAGACGGTCGAGAACGGCACCGACTCGCGGACCACCGACTACACCTACGACGACCGCGGGCTCACCACCTCCCAGACCGACCCGGCGGGCCACACGACCGAGTACGGCTACGACGAACTCGGCCGGCCCGTCTCCGTCACCGCGCCCCCCGTCCTGACCGAGTCCGGCGGCAGCGCGCCCGCCACCTCCCGGCCCACCACCTTCACCGGCTACGACACCTTCGGCGCGGTCACCGAGTCCGCCGACGCCCTCGGCAACGTCAACCGCACCGCCTACGACCGGCTGGGCCGCCCGGTCACCGAGACCGCGCCCGCCTACACCGCGCCGGGCTCCACCGACACCGTCGCCCCGACCGTCACCCACACCTACGACGCCCTCGGCAACGTCACCGAGAGCACCGACCCGCTCGGCCGCGTGACCAGGTACCAGTACGACCGCCAGAACCGGCTCACCGTGAAGGACGTCCCCGTCGGCACGGGCGACGAGCGGGGCCAGTGGACGTACACCTACACCCGTACCGGGGAGATCCTGTCGGTCACGGACCCGAACGGCGCCCGCGCCGAGACGACCTACGACGACCTGGACCGCCCGGTCACCAGCACCGCGATCGAACGCAAGCCCCGGCCCGGCGCCTTCACCACCCGCAGCGAGTACGACGACGCGGGCAACGTGGTGCGGCAGACCTCGCCGAGCGGCGCCGAAAGCCGGTTCACCTACGACAGCCTCGGCCAGCCGACCCGGCTGCAGGAGCCCAGCGGCGTCGTCACCCAGCTCGGCTACGACGCCGAGGGCCGCGAGGTGCGCCGCACGGACGGCATGGGCCGCACCTCCGCGAAGATCTACGACCAGCTCGGCCGGCTCGTCCAGGACCAGGACCTGGACCCGGCGAACAACCAGCTCCGCAAGGTCGGCTACACCTATGACAAGGCGGGCAACCTGGTCGCCTCGACCAACCCGCTGAACCGCACGACGACGTACACCTACGACGCCCTCAACCGGCTGACCGGCCAGAGCGAACCGGTCTCCGACACCAAGTCCCTCACCACGTCCTTCGGCTACGACGCCCTCGGCAACCGCACCCGCTACACCGACGGCCGCGGCAACTCCACGCTCTACACGTTCAATTCGCTCGGCCTCGCCGAGTCCGTGATCGAGCCCGCGACCGCCCGCGACCCGGCACCGCAGGCCCGCACCTGGACCACCGCGTACGACGCCGCCGGCGAACCCGTCAAGGTCACCGCCCCGGGCGGCGTGGTCCGCGAGCGCGCGTACGACAAGGCGGGAGAACTGGTCCGCGAGACCGGCACGGGCGCCGCCGCGGCCACCGCCGAGAAGGCGTTCCAGTACGACGCGGCGGGCCGCCTGACCAGGGCCTCCTCCCCGAAGGGCGACAACACCTACGAGTACGACGACCGGGGCGCCCTGCTGAAGGCGACCGGCCCGCTCGGTGACGCCACGTACCAGTACGACGACGACGGCCTGCTCACCAGCCGCACCGACGCCGCCGGCACCGCCGTGTTCGGCTACGCCAAGCAGCAACTGGCCTCGGCGACCGACCCGCTCACCGGTGTCCGGCAGAGCTACACCTACGACGGCGCGGGCGCGGTCAAGAAGGTCGACTACGGCGCGGGCCAGTCCCGCAGCTTCACCTACGACGACCTGGGCCGCCTCGACACCGACACCCTGAAGAACAGCGCCGGCCGGACCATGGCGTCGACCGACTACGGCTATGACGACGACGACCGGCTGACCTCCAAGACCACGGCCGGCACCGCCAAGGCCGGCGCCCACACCTACGGCTACGACCAGGCCGGCCGCCTCACCTCCTGGACGGCCGACGGCACCACCACGGAGTACGCCTGGGACGACAGCGGCAACCGGGTCAGGAACGGCGACAAGACCGCCACCTTCGACGAGCGCAACCGGCTGCTGTCCGACGGCGACTACACCTACGCCTACACCGCGCGCGGCACCCTCGCGTCGCGCACCAGCTCCGGACTGAAGGAGGACTTCACCTTCGACGCCTTCGACCGGCTGGTGAAGGCGGGCGAGTCCGGCACGGAGTACACCTACGACGCGCTGGACCGGGTCGCGTCCCGCAACGGCGCGGACTTCTCCTACGCCGGCTTCGCACCCGACCCGGTCAAGGACCAGACCTCCACCTACGGCCGCGGCGCGGCGGACGAACTGCTCGCGGTCGCCGAGGGCGGCGGCACCGCCCGGCTGACGCTGGAGGACAAGCACGGCGACGTCGTCGGCAGCATGTCCGCCACGGACGGCGCGGCACCGGCCCTGGCCGAGTCCACGGCCTTCGACCCCTTCGGCCGGGTGCTCGGCACGGACGGTGTGACCGGCAACGCCGGCTACCAGGGCGGCTGGACCGACCCGGACACCGACCAGGTCGACATGCAGTCCCGCTGGTACGACCCGGGGACCGGCACCTTCGACTCCCGGGACTCCTACCTCTACAGCTCCGGCGCCTCCATCCTGGCCAACCGCTACACCTACGGCGCCGGCGCCCCGCTGGACTACACCGACCCGGACGGCCACTGGCCGAGCTGCGGCTGGTGCAGCAAGGCCGCGAGCTGGACGGGCAAGAAGATCCGCCAGGGCGCGAGCTGGACCGGCAAGAAGATCCGGCAGGGCGCGCACTGGGTCTCCAAGACCGCCCAGTCCGTCTGGCACGGGGTGCAGTGGGCGTGGAACAACCCCGGAGCGGCGTTCAAGCTGGCGCTGAGCTATGTCGGCAAGGCCGCCAACTGGGTGTACCGCAAGTCGGGCCTGAAGACGGCCGTCGACGCCACCGTGAACGCGGTCAGATGGGTCGGCCAGAAGACGGGCGTGACCGAGTGGGCCCGCGAGAAGGCCAGACAGGCCGCCCGGGCGGCCTACCAGGCCAAGGTCTACCTCACGAAGAAGGCCAGACAGGCGGCCTCCTACGCGGCCCGGCACAACCCGGTCCCGGCGATCCTCGCCGCCACCAAGCCGCTGATCGCCGTCGGCAAGGCGATCGTCACGGCCGACCCGAACCTGCCGGCGATCATCGTCGGCGCGGCCGTCCAGGTGGTCGCCGACGCCGCCAAGGCCGCGGACGCCATCCGCGACGAGGTCGTCAAGCAGGTCGGCAGCGTCGTGGAGACCGTCTCCGACGCGGTCGACTGGGGCGAGGTCTGGGACGACGTCAAGACGGTCGGCAACGTCATCGGCGACGTCACCGGCTTCAACGACATCAAGGACTGCGTCACCACGGGCGACATGGAGTCCTGCGCCTGGGCGGCGGCGACCGTGGGCGGCATCGTCCTCGGCGGCGCCGGCGCGGCGGCGGTCCGGGCGGCGAAGGCCGGCCGGATGACCGCGAAGGCGGCGAAGTACGCGGACCAGATCGCGAAGGCGGCCGAGAAGGGCAAGAAGGTCCTCGACGAGGCCGAGGCGGTGGGGGAGTGCGTCTCGACCGCCCGAGACGTGGCCTCCCTCGCCAGCGGCAACAGCTTCGTCCCCGGCACCGAGGTCGCGATGGCCGACGGCAGCCGCAAACCGATCGAGAAGGTGCGGGAGGGCGACGAGGTCCTCGCCACCGACCCGACGACCGGGAGAACGTCCAAGGAGAAGGTCACCGACACCATCGAGGGCCGGGGCGCGAAGAACCTCGTCCGGGTCACGATCGACACGGACGGCGCCCGCGGCCACGCCACGGACACCCTCACGGCGACCGAGGGCCACCCCTTCTGGGTCCCGGACCTGAAGAAGTGGCTGAAGGCCGGAGAACTCCGCCCCGGCGAATGGCTCCGCACCGGCTCGGGCACCCAGGTCAAGATCGAAGCGGTCAGCGCCTGGACCCAACAGGCGGCGGTCTACAACCTGACGGTCGACAGAGCCCACACGTACTATGTGCTCGCGGGGGCCACGCCGGTCCTCGTCCACAACTGCGGGGACGTGTATCGCAGCGACACCCGGGATCCCAGCGTTATCTTCGGTGGAGGATTCGCGCCCAAGGGAAACAATATGAATCTGGAAGAGCACGTAGCGGGTGTCTCCGGGGTCTATACCCCCGACTCTGGATTCGTGTCGACGACCACCTCGAAGTCTCACGCGTTGAGCCGGAAGGGCCACACTTACGTGATCGACTCCAGAGGTGTGTCTGGCGGGATCGACGTGAACAAGACGATCCCCGGAAACGTTCACGCAGACGAGGCGGAGATAGCTGTTCCGCGCACCATTGATTCGTGTCACATACGTGGGTGTTGGCATGAAACAACAGGAGAGTGGACTCCGAATCCGAACTATCGGGAGTGAGGCATGGAATCGCTTGAACTGCTGGCTGTAGGGCGAGGATCCTCAGCCGTTCCGGTCTCGTTCGAGATCCTGGATGGCGAAGGAGCGGGCCTGAGAATGAAGTTCTCAGGTCGGGACTGGCAGTCCTTCACCGGGTCGAATCTGTTCAAGTGTCTCCTGAGTGCTCGAACCGACTTGGAGAAGGAAGATCTCCTGCTCTGCTGCCAAGGGGCGCGACCGGACGTCTTTCCCTCCGGAATGCAACAGCAGATGGATGATGGCCGCTTCGCCGCAGTCCTCTCCCGGTCTGCCGAAGAGAAGGAGACCGTCGACATCTTCGCTGCGGCTGAACCATCGCAGGTGGCTTCTGTGGAAGCCCAGCGAGTAGCCGTATATCAGTTCTTCAACCTGCCGATTTCTGCTGCAGGCGGAGAGGCGTAGAAGAACCTGGGTCGGCGTGTGACGGCAACAATTCGGTGCCCCCCCCACTACTTCGTGGGGGGGGGCACCGACGCTCGTAGATCGGCGAGTACTCGGCGATGGAACTGGTCTCCGCGGCCTGCACCGTGCGGTACTGCGCCGAACCCCACATGCCCGAGTTCCCAGACGACCTCGCACACCTGCTGTCCCGGCTGCCACGCTGAGCGACCGCACGGGAACGGCGTGACGTGCCTGTGCTATCGTCATGCGTTTGCGTGGTCGTCGCGGTGGGCGATTCCGTCCGTTCGGTTCCGCTCGTGCGGGGACCGTCCGGTCCTGCCGGGCCTTCCTCGATACGTCCCCTGCGGAAGGCTTTTCATGAACCACCCCGACGACTCCGGCACCGCACCCGGCGGTCCCGCCACGACCGCACCGGCCGCCTCCTTCGCCGGCCTGGACCTGCCGGCGGAGGTGCTGCGGACCCTGGACGGACTCGGGGTGCGCGACCCCTTCCCGATCCAGGCCGCCACACTGCCCGACGCCCTGAGGGGCCGCGACGTCCTGGGCCGCGGCCGCACCGGATCGGGCAAGACGCTCGCCTTCGGCCTGCCGCTGCTGACGCGTACGGCCGGGCGGCGCGCCGAGCCGAAGCAGCCCCTCGCCCTGATCCTCGTACCCACCCGGGAGCTGGCCCAGCAGGTCACGCAGGCGCTCGCACCGTACGCCGAGGCGTTGCGGCTGCGCACGGCCACGGTCGTCGGCGGCATGTCCATCGGCCGGCAGGTCGCCGAGCTGCGCGAGGGAGCCGAGGTGGTCGTCGCCACCCCCGGACGCCTGCACGACCTGATCGAGCGCAACGCCTGCCGTCTGGGACGCGTACGGATCACCGTGCTGGACGAGGCCGACCAGATGTGCGACCTGGGCTTCCTGCCGCAGGTCTCCGAGATCCTCGACCAGGTGCGCCCCGACGGCCAGCGCATGCTGTTCTCGGCCACGCTCGACCGCGACGTCGACCAGCTCGTCCGCCGCTACCTCCACGACCCCGTCGTCCACTCGGTCGACCCGTCCGCGGGCGCGGTCACGACGATGGAGCACCACGTCCTGGTCGTCCACGGCCCCGACCGCTACGCCGTCACCACGGAGATCGCCGCCCGCGACGGCCGCGCCCTGCTGTTCCTCGACACCAAGCACGCCGTCGACCAGCTCACCCGGCATCTGCGGGCCAGCGGAGTGCACGCCGGGGCCCTGCACAGCGGCAAGTCCCAGCCGCAGCGCACCCGGACCCTCGCCCAGTTCAAGAACGGCCAGATCACCGTCCTGGTGGCGACCAACGTCGCCGCCCGCGGCCTGCACGTCGACGACCTCGACCTCGTGGTCAACGTCGACCCGCCCACCGACCCCAAGGACTACGTGCACCGGGCCGGCCGCACCGCCCGCGCCGGCGAGTCCGGCAGCGTGGTCACGCTCGTGCTGACGGGCCAGCGCCGCGAGACCAGCCGGATGCTGACCGAGGCCGGGATCGAGCCGACCGTCACCAAGGTGCGCTCGGGCGAGGCCGAACTGAGCCGGATCACCGGCGCCAAGGCCCCCTCCGGCACCCCGCTCGACAGCGGCCCCGCCGTACCCCGGCCCAAGAACACCAACGCCCCGTTCCGCGGCCTCGGCACCAGCAAGGACGCCTCCCGCGGCGCCGGCGGCAAGTCCCGCAAGGCCGGCGAGGCCCGCAAGCTGGCCGAGGCCCGCAAGGCCGCCCTCGTGCGCCGCAACCGAGCGGGTTGATAACGCCGGTGCCCCCACCGCGCCCGGCATGACAAGCTGTGCCTGCCCACCCCGAACCCAGGAGGTCCCCATGACCGCAGAGCCCGCCACCACGGAAGGTTCGGAGCCGACCGCCCCCGAGACGTCCCCTGTGACGCCGGACGACGACGGCACCTACGACCTCAAGCGCAAGTTCCGCGAAGCCCTGGCGCGCAAGCGCGGTGCGCAGGCGGACGCCGCCGACGTCGCCGCCAACCCGGACGCGTCGAAGGTGCGCGCGGCGCACGGCCCGGCCTCGAGCCAGCGGTCGTTCCGGCGCAAGAGCGGCGGCTGAGCGGACCGGCCCCGCGGCCGGCCCGCTCCACCGGCACCCGAAGCCGGCCACATCCCCCGAAGCTGCCCCGACCGAGCCTCTCGCGGGACAGCGGACGCCGTACGCGCGATACCCGACAAAGCCGGTGCGGAGGAAGTCGGGTGAGCGCGGCCGGTGCCGCCGCACGATGGGGGCATGGACGACACGACCTTGGTATCCCGTTTCCTCCGTGACGGCTTCGTGAAGCTGGAGGGCGCCGTCGCGCCGCGCGTGGCCGCGGACTGCGCGCGGCTGCTGTGGCGGGAGACGGGCTGCGACCCGGACGACCCGTCGACCTGGACGCAGCCCGTGCACTGGGTGGCGGGCATGGCCCAGGGACCGTTCGCCGCCGCACCCAACTCCCCGCTCCTGCACCACGCGTACGACCTGCTGGTCGGCGCGGGACGCTGGGAACCGCGTTACTCGCTGGGCACGTTCCCGCTGCGCTTCCCGCACCCGGAGGAGCCGGACGACGCGGGCTGGCACATCGAGGGCAGTTACCTGCCGGAGGGCGAGAGCTGGTACTTCACCAATCTGCGCTCCCGGGGCCGGGCGCTGCTGATGCTGTTCCTGTTCAGCGAGGTCGGCGAGGAGGACGCCCCGACCCGGATCCGGGTCGGTTCGCACCTCGACGTGCCGAAGGTGCTGGAGAAGTACGGGGAGGACGGGGCGAGCGGGCTGACCCTCGCCCCCGAACTGACGGCGGCGTCCGGTCACCGGCCGCTCGCCCTCGCCACCGGGTCCCCGGGCGATGTCTTCCTGTGCCATCCGTTCCTGGTGCACGCCGCGCAACCGCACCACGGGGCGCGGCCGCGCTTCATGGCCCAGCCGCCGCTGCTGCCGGCCGCGCCGTACGCGCTGGAGCGGGCCGACGGCGCGTACGCGCCCGTGGAGACCGCGATCCGCCGGGGCCTGGGCCGGGACACCCCCGGCCACGGCGCCGGGTAGACATGCGACACGGCTGCCGTCGGCACGCTGGCCGTGCGGGGGTCATACCGCCGGCACGGCGGCCGTGCGCGAAGAGAGCGCCGTCAGCACCGTGGCCGTGCGGGGAGAGAGAAGGAGGAGGTCGGGCATGCCCGAGCGGCTGAACCGGGCCATGGAGCACATCGAGCGCCGGCTCGGCCAGGACCTCGATGTCGCCGAGCTGGCGCGCGTCGCGGGCACCTCGGAGTACCACCTGCGCCGGATGTTCTCCGCGCTCGCGGGCATCCCGCTGTCGGAGTACATCCGGCGCCGCCGGCTCACCCTCGCCGGTGCCGACGTGCTCGCGGGCCGCGAGACGCTGCTGGACATCGCGGTGCGCTACGGCTACGGCTCCGGCGAGGCGTTCGCGCGGGCGTTCCGTGCCATGCACGGCATCGCACCGGGCGAGGCCCGCCGCACCGGCGCCGCGCTCAGCTCCCAGTCCCGGATGTCCTTCCGCCTCACCGTCGAGGGGAGCAGCAGCATGCGGTACCGCGTCGTGGACAGGGCGGCCTTCACCGTCGTCGGGTTCCGGACCCGCGTACCGCTGGTGCACACCGGACCCAACCAGGCGATCATGGACTTCGTCCGGGGGACCGACCCACGGGCGCTGGAGCGCCTGGAGAAGCTGTCGGACCAGGAGCCGCACGGCGTCGTCGCGGTCTGCGACGGCATGGACCCCAGCCGCGCCGAGGGCACCGAACTCGACTACCACCACGGCGTGATCACCTCCGCGGCGCCACCGGAGGGCACGACCACGCTGGCCGTCCCGGCCGGCACCTGGGCGGTCTTCACCACCTCCGGGCCGGTGCCCCGGGCGATCCAGGAGCTGTGGCGGGAGGTGTTCACCGAGTGGTTCCCGTCGAACCCGTACCGCACCCGCACCGGTCCCGAGATCCTGCGCACCCGCCTGTCGCCGGACCGGACCGAGGCCGACGCCGAACTGTGGCTCCCGGTGGAGCCGGAGCACGGCTGACGGCGCCACCGGCCAGGGGTGAGGGGACCTGCTCCGCTCAGGTGGCGATGGTGGCCAGGCCGGCGATGCCGACGAGGTAGATGACCACCGCGGCGATGCTGTCGACGCCCATGCGCGCGTACTGGCGGCGCGGGCGGAAGATCAGCCCCGCCATGTAGACCACGGTCAGCAGGATCCCGAGCGCGGTGAGGTAGATGTCGGTGTCGTGCGCGGCCGGCAGGACCGGTCGGCCGGAGATGACGGTGGCGAGCAGGAACAGCACGGGCAGGAAGGCGTTGCCGCCGAAGATGTCGCTGATGGCGAGCTGGTAGTCGCCCAGCCTGGTGGAGGTCAGACCGGTGCTGACCTCGGGCAGGGAGGTGGCCGCCGCCAGCACGGTCGCGCCGAACAGCACCCCGCTCAGACCCTGCCGGGCGAAGAACTCCTCGCCGCTGCGCTCGATCACGACACCGGCCACGAGCGTGGCCAGCGCGGCCACGCCGAACACCAGCGCGGCGCGCGCGGTGCTCACGCCCTTGTCGCTGGCGGCCTTCTCCTTCTTGCCCTTGGAGTGGCCGCGCGGCTCGGGCTGGCCGTCCGGGGCGTCACCGCCCTCCCGCCACGGCAGACCCCGGCCGGCCCGGTCCAGCAGGATCAGACCGACCACCCACAGGATGGCGATCGCCACCGAGGCGGGGGCCAGGCGGGCGGCGTGCAGGCCGGGGGAGAGCTGCGTGCCCATCACCACCACCGCCAGGACGACCACCACCATGGCCCCCTCCAGGACCAGTTGCAGACTGGCCGCCAGGCGGGTCAGCGGAGCCCGCGGCCGGACCCCGGCCGCGTCCAGGACCGCCAGCACGACCGTCTGGATGGCGATACCGCCCAGAATGTTGCCGACCGCGACATCCAGCCGGCCCGCCATCGCCGCGCTCGCGGTGATCGCGATCTCGGGCAGGTTCGTCGCGACCGCCAGCAGGATCAGACCGCCCAGCGCACTGCCCAGATGAAGCCGTTCGGCGAGCACATCGGTGGTGTCCGACAGCTTGACACCCGCGAACCAGATGACGGCCGCACTGGCCACGAACAACGCCAGCAACACCGGCGAACCCAAAGATCCCATGCCGCAGCACGTACCCGCCGATCCGGAGCGGAACCAACGGCACACCGGCGTCGCACGTGGAAGCCCCCCCGGCCCGCCGAGCCCTGGCCCCGCCTTGACGGCGGCGCGGCGCGGCGGCAAGGAACGGCCTAGCCGGGTTCGGGTGCGTCCTCGATGGTCAGCGCTCCGGCGAGGTCGAGGTCACCGTTGGTGCCGTGTGCCCCGGCACGGACGAGCAGCACCGCGCCGAGCGCGGTGCTCCAGAATGTCCTGGCCTCCACGTCGAGCGGCCGACGGGCCCTCCAGCCGCGGGTGTCGATGAGCCGGCTCACGAAGCGCTCGGACTGCCGGAACAGCAACTGGAGGTGCTGGTCGACCACGGGGGCGAGTTCGGGTTTGGAGATCCCGGCGGCGAGTGCTCGCGCGACCGAGGGGAGCGAGGGGATGGCGAGTACGGCGCGGGCGATGTTGCGCCGGAAGGCCGCCGCATCGGGGGCTTGGCGACCGATGCGCTCGATCCGCCGGGTGTCGTGCAGCAAGCCGAGGAAGGCGGCGTGTACGAGCAGCGAATCCTTGGAGCCGAAGTAGTAGGTGACCTGATTGGGGAAGACGCCTGCCGCGTTCGCGATCTCCGCGACACTCACTTCCGCGCCGGGCCGCTCCTTGCAGAGCCGGGCAGTGACCTCGATCAGCCGGCGTCTCGTCGCGCGACCACGGTCGAGCGCCGGAGTCGGCGTCGCGCGGGCTTCGGTTCGCTTCTTCTCCACCCCTGGATTGTATGTGATACAACAAGCCCTGCCAGTTTGTATGGCATACAAGAAAGGTCGAAGCGCATGCAACACGCTGAAGTCGTCGTGACCGGGCTCGGTGCGATCACCCCACTCGGTGGAGACGTGGTGTCCACCTGGAACGCCCTGCTCGCCGGCGAGTCCGGCATCCGCGGCGTCCCGCGCGGCCACGCGGACGCCGGCCTTCCCGACACCGTCGCGGGGACGATGGCGATCGACCCCGCCCAGTTGCTGCCGCCGGTGCAGGCCAGGAGGCTCGACCGCTCGCAGCAGGCGGCCCTCGGCGCGGCGGCCGAAGCCTGGGCCGATGCCGGGGCCCCGCAGGTGGAACCGGACCGGCTCGCATCGGCGATCGGCACGGGCATCGGTGGTGTGGGCACGCTGTTGGAGCAAGACGACGTACTGGAGAAGGCCGGTACGCGGCGCGTCTCACCGCGTACGGTCCCGATGCTCATGCCGAACGCGGCGGCGGCGCTGATCAGTATCGAGTACGGCGCACGGGCTGGTGTCCACACGCCCGTCTCGGCGTGCTCTTCCGGTGCCGAGGCGATCGCCCTGGGGGCCAGGCTCATCCGTGCCGGCGAGGCGGACGTGGTCATCGCGGGCGGGACCGAGGCCGCGATCACCCCGATCACCGTCGCCGGATTCGCCCAGGCGCAGGCACTGTCACGGCACACCGGCGAACCCGCGTCCGCGTCCCGGCCGTTCGCCGCGGACCGCGGCGGATTCGTCCTCAGCGAAGGCGCGGCCGTCGTGGTGCTCGAAAGCGCCGAGCACGCCGGTGCCCGGGGCGCGCGCGTCCACGCGGTGCTCGCCGGCGCCGGTATCGCCGCCGACGCTCACCACATCACGGCGCCCGCTCCCGACGGCTCCGGTCAGATCTCGGCCATGCGGAAGGCCCTCGCGCAAGCCGGCTTGGCTCCCGGGCAGATCGGCCACATCAACGCACACGCCACCGGAACTCCGGTCGGTGACGTCGCCGAGGCACACGCGATCGGGGAGGTCTTCGGCCGCGCCACCGTGACAGCCCCCAAGGCGGCTCTCGGTCATCTCTTCGGCGCGGCCGGCGCGATCGAAGCCCTCATCGCCGTCCTCAGCGTGGAGCACGGCGTCATCCCGCCGACCCGCAACCTCGCCACGGCCGGCGTCGGTCCCGGCATCGACCTCGATGTCGTCACCGAGCGACGAGAGGTCCCCCAGGAGGCTGTGCTCAGCAACTCCTTCGGCTTCGGTGGACAGAACGTCTCACTCATCGTCACCGGCGCACGGCACCACGCGTCCCGTACGGCACATCAAGATGCCTGATCCCGTCGCTGTTCGTCCAGTAATGGGTCATCTGTACCGTGGCGACCTTGAGGACCGGGCTCGGATCGCCGGAGTCGAAGGTGGTTCCCCCCAGCCGGAGGCGGCCAGGCGGGCGCCGATCGGCGGGTAGGTGCCGGGTTCGCTCAGTAGGGGCACGGCGAGGCTGACGGGGGCGGACAACTTCAGGACCGCCGCGTCCACTTCGAAGTGGGTCGGGTTGTGGCCGACGCTTTGTAAGGTTCGTGTCCTGTGGACAGGTCGCGGTTCGTCCGGGTCCGGTCACCTCGCGCGGAGGGACACGACCGTGCTCGCCGTTTTCCGCCCCTTTTCCCAGGAGCAACGCCATGAACCGACGTACCCGCCTGGCACTCGTGCTGGCACTGGGCGGACTGCTGGGCGGATGCGCCTCTCCTGGCGGCACGAGCCCCTCCCCGCCCGGGGAACGGCCCTTTTGGCGGGCCGAGTTCGGCGGAGCGGCGGCCGCACGCCCGTCGGAGGAATCCTGGAACACGGAGATCGGTAACCGGGACGCCGAGGGCTGGGGCAACAACGAACTGCAGTACTACACGGACGAGGTGGCCAACTCCGCCCTCGACGGCGCGGGTCACCTCCTCATCTCGGCGCGGCCGGCCCCCGAGGCATCACGCCTGCCGTGCTACACGCGGCAGTTCTGCACCTGGACGTCGGCCCGGCTCACCACCGAGGGAAAGGTCGCACTCACCCGCGGACGCGTGGAGATACGCGCGAAGATGCCCACCGGCACGGGACTGCTGCCGGCGATCTGGATGCTGGGCGACAACGGAGTCGAGTGGCCCGGACAGGGAGAGATCGACATCTGCGAGGTGGTCGGCGGAGAACCGCGAACGGTGTACGGCACCGCCCACGGGCCGTCCTACTTCAACGAGAACGGGATCGGCGGCTCCACCACCCTCCCCGCCGACGCGTCGCGGGCCTTCCACGTCTACGCCGTCGACAAGCGACCGCGGCGCATCACCTGGTCCGTCGACGGGAAGCCGTACTTCACCTTGACCCCGTCGCAACTGCCCAAGCCACGTGACTGGGTCTTCGAACAGGACATGCACCTCCTGCTCAACGTCGCCGTCGGAGGCGACTGGCCCGGCCCTCCCGACGCCTCGACACCATCTCCCGCGACGATGTCGGTCGACTACGTGCGCTTCTACGGCGAGGGCCACGCGTGACGGTCCAGTACCGGCGGGAGCTTCCGTAGCATCAACGTCGACTTCGCCGTCCCCGGGAACTTCAGCACCTACACGTACACCGTCAGGGTCGGCACCCGCCTGGCCACCGCTTCGACAAGGGCGCCGACGACGAGGACGGTGTCACCTGCGGCATCGACGATCTGACCTACGTGGCGGGCCGGAAGTACGCCCTCACCGCCAGGAAGACGACCACCGCGTCCGGGCCGGTGGCCACGAAAGTGCCGGGCGAGGACATCTACACCTGCGCCCATGTATCGGACTACACGGTCACCACCCGGCCCCCGGGAGCTACACCGTCCGCTCGCATCTCGCGCGCCACTGACCTGACGGGCGGCCGTTTCTCCCCGGCGTCGGTGACCGTCGGGGGGGGGGTGGGGGGGGGGGGGGGCCCCCCCAACCCCCCCCCCGGGGGGCGGGGGGGGGGGGCGGCCCCGCGGGGGGGGGGCGGGGCGGGGGGGGGGGGGGGGCGCCGGGGGGGGGGGCCACC